>JBBDXN010000001.1:0-10087 GCA_040902305.1 Candidatus Rokuibacteriota bacterium
GGTGGTGCGGGTGGCGGCGGTGGCGGTGGTGCTGGCGGCGGCGGTGGCGGTGGTGCGGGCGCCGGCGGTGGCGGTGGTGCGGGCGCCGGCGGTGGTGCGGGCGCCGGAGCAGGTGCCGGAGCTGGGGCGGGCGCCGCCGGTGCGGGTGCCGGAACTGGCGCGGGCGCCGGCGCCGGTACAGGTGATGGCGGCGCGAGCGGGAGCGCCGGCGCGGCCGCCAGCGGTAGCTCGGCGGGCGGAGGCGCGGCGGCCGGCGCCGGCAGTGGCTCGGGGCCGGGTGGCGACAGCTCTGGTGCCGGGGAAGCCGGACCTTCGTCGGGGAGCGGCGGAAGCTGGGATGGCAGCGGCGTGGTAAGGAGGACTCCTCCTCCACCAGCGCCCGCGCCGTTGCCCGCGCCCAAGGCATCGGAGCGCCCGGGGCAGCTCGCCACGATGCTGGATCTCGCCCGGGCGGACCTGGCGGCGGGCGCGTTCGCCGAGGCGCTGTCGCGTGCGGACGCGGTGCTGCGCGCTCGCATCTCGCCGGACATGCGGGCGGCCGCCCTCATCCTCGCGGGGGACGCCGCATACGGGATGGGCGCTCATCGCCTGGCCGCCGAGCGCTACAACGAAGCCCTGTTGAGCGACGAGCTGCCGCCCGACGCCCCGCACGCCACGCTCGCGCTGGGCTGGGCCGAGCTCCGCCTGGGGCGTCGCGAGGACGCCCGCCTGACGTGGATGCGCGTCGCCCGGCAGTTCCCGACGGATCCGGACGCCCCCATCGCGCTGATCCTGGCCGCGGAGCTCTCGGACCAGACGGGCGAGACGGTGGTCGCTCGCAAGCTGCTCGACCGGGCGCTGGAGGGGCATCCGGCCACCCCGGACGCGGAGATCGCGCGGCTGAGCCGCTCGATCATGGCCATGCGTGACGGGCGCACGCAGGAAGCAACCCGGGACCTGCGAATGCTCGCCCGATCGGGCGGCCCGTCGGTGCCGGAAGAGCGCCGCAAGCGCCTCGACGGGCTCCGGGCCGCGGAGGCCCAGGCAGCCCCGGAGCGCCAGATGCTCCTGACGAGCCACTATGCGGCCGCGCAGGCCGGGTTGACCGCGACGGATGAACGCCCGCGGCGCGGAGAGCGCGCGACGGCCCCGGAGACCGCCGGGATGCTCGAGCGGTTCGCCGCCCCGTTCCTCGACGGCGCCGGCGATCCAGAGACCACGCCGCGCGTGCTCCACGCCCTGCTCCTCGTCGCGGTGGAAGACAAGGCATGGCCGGAGGCGCAGACGCTGGCCGGCCATCTCATCGACCGATTCCCCAGCTATCCACCGGCGCCCGAGCTGCTCGTCCAGGTAGCGGGCCAGGCGGCCCCCGAGCGGCAGTGGCCCCTCGTCCGGACGAGCTACGCGTACGCGAAGGCCCACTCCCGGCCCGCCGTCCTGGCCCCGCAGGCCCAGGTCGACTTCGCCGAAGCGCTGTTCCGGACGGGCGAGACGACCCAGGCCCGCGTCGAGCTCACGCGGTTTGTGGACACCACGCCTCGGGCTCCGCAGGCGCCCCGGGCGCTGCATCTCCTGGCCGAGGTGAACGAGGCGCTCGACGAGCCCCGCGAGGCCCTGGCCGCGTACGAGCGCCTGCGCCGCGACTTCCCGCGCGCCGAGTGGACCGCGCAGAGCCTCCTGCCCCATGCCCGCTTGCTCCAGCACGCCATCGGACAGGAGAAGGAGGCCCGGGCCTTGCTGGAGGACATCGTGCAGCACACGGAAGGCGAGGAGCTCGCCGAGGCGTCATTCCGGCTCGGCCAGGTCCTGGCCGCCGGGGGCAAGCATCCGCGCGCGGTGGACTGGTACCTGGCCGCCGCACATGGCACCGCCGAGCGCTCGCGATGGTATCGGCCCGCCTTGCTGGGCGCCGGCCGCTCGCTGGCGGCGTTGAAGCGCACGCGGGCCGCGCTCGCGGTGTATCGCAGCGTCCTGCCGTCGACCCCGATCGGGCCCCTGCCGCGAGACGGCCGCCCGGCCCCGGAGCTCATCGCCCAGGTCGAGGAGCCCGAGCTGGTGGCCGAGGCCGCGTATCAGATCGCGGAGATCGCGCGCGCCGCCGGCCGCCACGACGAAGCCGTCGACATGTACCTGACCGCCGCCTACCTGGCGCCCGCATCACAAGGGCGCGCGCTCATGGGGGCGGTACGCTCGCTCGTAGCGATCGGCGACCAGGAGTCGGCGCAGGCGGTCTTCCGCCGGCTCGTGGAATCGAGCGGGGGAGAGCCTGAAATTCTGACGCAGGCGAGCAAGGTGTTTCGGCCGGGACGGGAGCGGTGACTCCCGAAGTCCTTCTGTGTTCAGAGTGTCACGAACGCGTGGATCTGGAGCAACACGACTACGTGGTCACAAACCGAGATACGGCGCGGACGACCCACAATCGGCTCTATGCGCATCTTGCTTGCGCCAGAGGTCAGGGAAGATCGGTTCAAGACATGAGCGATACGGAGATCGAGGCTGTCTACCGGCGGCTCCTCACAGAACTGGACGCGGAGGCCATGGAACGACTCGGCATACAACGAATCAACAAGGAGGTCCGGTGATCCAGCCCTCGACCATCGAGCCACCGCGCGCATGATCCATCGCAACGGACAACAGAAGCCCCTGGGTCAAAGCCCTGCCTCGTTCGCAAAGGCTACCCCGGCATCGACCATTGCGCCGGCGGTGCGCGTCGCCGTCCTGAGTGAGAGCGCCCTCTTCCGGTCCGGCATCCATCGCCTCCTGGGAGCCGATCGTTCGGTTCTCGTGGTAGCCGAGCTGACCGCACGACCCGTACGGGAACGGCTGCGCATCAGCGGCTCCCAGATCCTCCTCCTGGACGTGCAGACCGAGGGTGCTCTCGAGGTCTGCCGCGAGCTTCGCCTGAACCGGGCGCGGCCCTGGGTCATCCTGGCCGGCGTCGAGCGGGATGACCGATGGGCCGTCGAGGCCCTCAAGATGGGTGCTCGCGGGATTCTTCCCAGGAGCGCCACGGTCGAGCATCTGCGCAAGGCGATCCGCGTCGTGCACCAGGGCGAGGTGTGGGCAACCAAGCGGGTGATCGCCTTGAGCATCGAGGATCTGGCGGCCCGGTCGGTCGACCCCCACGTGGGTAAGCTGGCCCTTCAGGAACGACTGACCCTCCGAGAGCAGGAGATCGTGCACCTCATCGTGGGGGGACTCAGCAACCTGGAAGCCGCCATCCGGCTCGGGATCACCGAGGCGACCGTGAAGGCTCACCTCACCCGCATCTTCCAGAAGCTCGCGCTTCGCGGCCGGGCTCAGCTGGCGGCGCGTTACCACGGTAGCGTTGTGGCGCTGGCCCGGGACATGGGTCGAGCACTGCTGGACGCCTGAGGCCTCCCCCTCTCCCCTTCGGGGAGAGGGCAGGGTGGTCGCGCGGACGGGCGGTGTCAAGGCGAACCCTCTCCCCTCAGGGGAGAGGGCAGGGTGAGGGGCCTCCTCAACGAAAGGGGAGCTGGGAAAGGTGACTTCCCAGCTCCCCCTGCGCTCGGCCGACTACGGAGTCTGCGGCTTCGAGGGCGCCAAAGCGAGCTTCGCGCGCGTCTCGCCGTCCAGGCGCTTCGTCACCGTCATGTTCTCCTTCCCCTGGTACTCGCCCACCGCGTCCGCGGTACGGGGGCCCCAGATCCCGTCGACCGGGCCCGGGTCGAATCCCTTGTCCTTCAGCTTCTCCTGCGCCATCCGCACATCGGCGTCCGCCCGCGCAGGGCGATCACTCTGGAGACTCACCTTCGGGTTGTCATAGGTCGTGTCGTTGCGGACCGCGCGAACCCCCGGAACCTCGCGCGCCATCTGCGAGGCCCGCGCACTGTCGGTGATGTTGGGCAGGCGCCCCCGGAGCGTCACCACCCCGTTGTCCGTCCGTACGTCGACGGACTTCAGCTTCGGGTCCCGCTCGAACCGGTTCTTCACCTGCTGGGTGATCTCGTCGTCCTTCACGTCGACGATCCTCTTCGCGGACCCCGGCACCACCTGGAGCTCGTTCCGGACGGCCTGGACGCCCTCGATGCCCCGGGCGATCTCTTCGGCCGCCTGCTTCTCGGCCGCGCTCTCCACCTTGCCGCGGAGATATACCATCCCGTTCTTGGTCTCCACGTTGACCGAGCTCCCAGGCGCGCGGCTGTCGGCGAACAGGGCGATCTTGGTCTTCGAGGTGAGCCATGAGTCGCTGACCGTCGTCTTCATCGACTCGGTCGTGGACTTCTTGTCGTCCGCTGCACTCACCCCGGTGGGAGCGGCGAATGCCAGCGCGATCACGGTCGCCGTCGCGGTCACCTTGCCTATTCTGAACATGGTGTCTCTCCGTGTCTGGGCCGTCTGGCCGGTCTCCCCGCCTCGGACGCGCCCACTCGATTGACTCCGCCCTTCAGGGGTCTGGATTGCAACCGAGATGCCGACCGAAAACCGGGTAAATGCGAGGTTTTCCGAGTAGAAGCGGGGACTGACGCCGGGACTGCGAACGATTTGACCGGGAAGAATTGACTGCGCCGCTGGCACGCGGCGCCTCTGGCTCTAGCTCTGGAGCCGTGGGCTAGATCTCGGGGGGCAAGTGCTGGAAGATTACCGGGAGCCGGTGGCCGCCCCGCACGCGCGGTACGGCCATCGCTACGGGGCGACCATCACGCTGAGCGCCGGAGATGCCGTCAGCCCGCCTCGACTCGGGGCTTCAGCGCGGATCGCCCTCGTCATCCTCATCGGGATCGCCAGCGCCCGGATCCCTTCGGTGACCGACCACCGCGAGCAGGAAGCCCAGGGTCATGACGGCCGTGGCGACCAGAAAGACAACCAGACCCAGCTGGCACCCGGGGTCGCTCCAGGTCTTGCTCGCCAGCCAGCCGAGGACCACACCCACGCCGACGAGCCCGGCGTCCCTCATCCTGGAACCCTAGCGGACGGTGGCGATGATCATGGAGCTCAGGACGCTAGGGTCCGCGCGGGCATCCGGGCGAGCACCTCGGCCGCGGCCTTCTCCACGACCGTGCCCTTGAAGAAGTCCGGGTTCACCTCGCCCCAGAAGCGCACCGCGTTCTCGAACATGAAGTCGCGGAAGTCGTCGTCGGTGATGAGCCCGTGCTCGACCATCTCGTGGGCCTCCGGCACCACCCCGGCCATGTCGGGGACGTCGAAGTGGCCGATGTCGGAGCTGAAGAGCGTGTTGAGGCGCGCACCCATCGGGCTCATCGTTCGGTTGAACGCCCACGCGTTGGTCGGATCGTCGGCCTCGCAGCCGAAGTAGAAGCGCGGCGCGAACCGGTCGAGGAGGTCCTGCTTGCTCCCGATCCCGCAGCGCGAGTAGTCGTCCAGGTCCGCGACGCCGCCGGTGCCGTCGCCGTTGTCGTCGAGCCCCTCCCCGCGGCGGACCAGGTCCACCACCGCCTCTCGCCCGTACTTCGTGGCCAGGTCCAGCAGCCGGGCCCGATCGAGGTTGCCCGGCTTCGTGTTCTCGAGCCCCTCGGGGTTGCGCTTCTCCCAGTGGCCGATGAGGTCGGCCAGGAGCATGGAGGCCCAGCCCACCCCGCCCTCGAGAAAGGCGAAGTTCAGGTCCGGGAAGCGCCGGGTGACGCCGCCGAAGAAGAGCGCCTTGCAGAGGGCGTGGCCGGCGGAGGCGAAGTGGCCGATGTGGTTGTAGCAGAAGTTCGACGGCGAGTTTCGCAGGAGGATCGAGCGCGCCCCGTTGTGGAAGCTCGGCGCGATGCGCAGCTCGCGGCACTTCTGCCACACCGGGTCGTAGTCGTGGGGGCTGTCGATGCCGAGCACGTCGTACCACTCGATGAGCTTCGAAGCCTCGGGGTGCTCCTCGGCCAGCGCGGGCACGGGGCGGCGGACGAGGCCGCCCATCATGACGACCCGGAGGCCGAGCTGCCTCGACGCGAACTCGAGCTCCTCGATCGCCTCCTCCGGCGTGTGCACGGGAATGATCGCGGCCGGGATGATCCGGTCGCCGAACGGCCGGAACTGATCGGCGGTGAACACGTTGTAGGCGCGGCAGAGCGCGCGGCGAAGCCGGGCGTCGGGCACGCGGTGGTAGCCGAGGCCGTTGGTCGGATAGATGACGCTGAAGTCGAGGCCCAGATCGTCGAGCCGCTCGTACATGAGGCGCGGCAGCATGGCCGTCGCCCGGTCGAGCGTGTTCCTGGTCGGCAGGAACCAGAACGCCTCCTGGCCGATCCGGCGCCGGCTCCTCTCCGCCACGGACATCCCGAGCGAGGCGGGGATGCGCCGACTCGCGAAGTCCAGCGCCTCGACGGCGGTGTCCCCGCCGATGCGCCGGAACTCGGCGCGCATGTGGGGCAGGTACTCGACCCAGTGCCCGTCGGCGTCGATGATCGGGTGGGACAGGCTCCCGTGGAGCTTCCGGGCCTCGGTCTGACCGGTCGTGGGCATGGACAGCCTCCTGGAAATCTCGGTCTGGCGCGGATCATACCCCCGATCCGCCCCCTTGCGCGGGCCGGTTTGGCACGCTTCGGGCGAACCCTCTCCCCCGGGGGGAGAGGGCAGGGTGAGGGCCCGAATCACCCGCCCGCGGCGTCCCCGAACTTCGCGTCTCGCGTCGTGATCCGGTCCTTCACGCCCTTGGCCCGCGCCGCCGCGCCGTAGGTGCCGAGCGCCTGCCGGTGGGGAATGGTCAGCATGTAGTTCTTGAACGCCGCCTCGAGGGCGCGGCGCTGACCCTGGATGTCCATCGTCTCGTTCACCGACGCCTTGGCGAGCTTCAGCGCGAAGGGATCCTGCAGCGCGATGCGGCCCGCCAGCTCGAGCGTGGCCTCCGCCAGCTCCGCGCGTGGCACCACCCGGTTGACGAGACCGAGCTCGCGCGCCGTGGCCGCGTCGATGTAATCGCCGGTGAAGAGGTACTCCTTGGCCTTCCGCGGCCCGAGATCCCACGGCATGCTGAAGTACTGCACGTGCGAGCCGCCCCAGCGCACCATCCGGTCGGCGAACTGCGCGTCGTCGGCGGCGATGATGAGGTCGCAGCACGAGGCCAGCATGAGCCCGCCCATGATGCAGTAGCCCTGCACCTGGGCGATGGTCGGCTTGGGCACCTCGCGCCAGCGCAGGCAGGTCTCGAGGTACAGCTCGGACAGCCGCTTGAGGTTCTCGGGCAGGCCGGGGCCGACCGGGTGGGCCCTCTGGTCCTCGAGCTCCTCCGGGCTACCGAGGTCATGGCCCGCCGAGAAGTGCGCTCCGGCGCCCGCCACGATGATGACGCGCGTCGCCTCGTCCTGCGACGCCGCACGGAATGCCTCGTCGAGCTCGAGGATCATCACGCGGCTCTGGGCGTTGAGCACCTCGGGCCGGTTCGCGGTGATGCGCACCACGGCGCCGAGCTGTTCGTAGCGGATGGTGCGGAAGTCCATCGAGCCCTCCTGGCACTGAAAACGGCCGCCCCACAATAGCCCACGTGGGCGCGTCACGACCAGCCCCCTCGCGGTATGGACATTGACCGGGGGTGCGCACTTGGTTACGGTGAGGCAACCAAAAAGACATCCTTGGAGGTGTCTCCAGATGGCGGGCCGGCTTCGGGACAAGGTGGCGCTGATCACGGGAGCGGCATCGGGCATCGGCGCGGCGACGGCGGTGCTCTTCGCGCAAGAGGGCGCGAAGGTGGCGCTCAACGACCTGCGGCCGGCAGACCTGGAAGCCGTGGCGGCCCAGGTCAAGAGCACCGGCGGCGAGGCGCTGGTGATGGTGGGCGACGTGACGATCCGCTCCGACTCGCAACGGCTCGTCGACGACACGGTGAAGCGATTCGGCCGAGCCGACGTGCTCGTGAACAGCGCCGGGGTGGCCCCCCGGAACGCGCCGCCCGACTGGGACTGGGAGAAGGTCTGGGACTACGTGATGGCCGTCAACATGAAGGGCACGTTACTCATGTGCAAGGCCGTCGCGGACCAGATGGTGAAGCAGGGCGGCGGCTCGATCGTGAACCTGTCCTCGATCTACGGCCTCGTGGGCCGGCCGCGGGAGATCGGGACCGGGCTCGACCCGTACGTGCACAGCAAGGGCGGAGTGGTCCAGCTCACCCGGGACATGGCCGTGCACTTCGCCCGGGAGGGCGTGCGGGTGAACGCCCTGTGCCCCGGGTTCGTGTTCACCAACCTGACGAAGGCCCTGACCGACAAGCCCGAGAGCCGGAAGTTCCTGGAAGACAAGCACCCGATGGGCCGGCTCGGCCAGCCCGACGAGATCGCCCGGGCGGCGCTCTTCCTGGCGTCGGACGACGCCTCGTTCGTCACGGGCGCCTGTCTGCCGGTGGACGGCGGCTACACCGCCCAGTAACGACGTTGGCCCGAGACCGCGGTCCATGAAAGACCGGTTCGTTCTCCTTCTCGGCGTCTTGGCAGTGCTCTTGACGGTGGCTGGCGCTGTGATGAGCCCAGTGAGCGCGGAGCCGCCGAGATTCTCGGTGGTGGCCCCGGGCATCGCACACGCGGTCTTCAAGGTGAGGCCGGCAGACGCGGAGCCGTTCTCGGGCCACGCCTTCAAGATCGATCTCGATGTGGCCGAGCTCCGTCTGATCCCCGCCGGAGACCCTCCGCTGCGGCGGAGCGTGGAGCAGATCGTGGCGCCTCACCCCGTTGTCGTGGCTGCCAATGCCAGCTTCTTCGACAAGGACGGCCGTACGATGGGCCTCGCGGTCGACGAAGGACGAGTCATGGCCCTGAGCAACCGGCGGGCCTGGGGTGCGCTCGTGATCGATGGCACGCAGGCGCGGATCATGCTCGGCGCCGACATCCGGGACCCGCGCGACCATCGCCTCATCGTCCAGGGTCTCCCCCGTCTCGTTGTCGGGGGAAGGGTCCTGCAGCTGAAGCCTCAGGTCGCCGAGCGAACCGCGGTGTGCGCCGCGGGAAACATCGTCGTCCTCGTCGTCTCGACGAGGGTCGAAGCCACCGCCTTCGCGCGCTTCCTTGCCGATCATCCCGACCGAGGTGGGCTCGAGTGCGGGGATGCCCTCAATCTCGATGGAGGCCCGTCGACACAGCTCGTGGTGAAGCTCCCCGCACTGACGCTGTCGCTACCCGGCGGATGGGGCGTGCCAAACGCGCTGGTCGTCGCGCCTGGCAAGCAGTAGGGGTCTGCCCGGGCGCCGTCTCCACTTCGTGACATTGACGCGGCGGAGCGCACCCTCTAGGCTCCGGCCACGCCATGACCCTGGCCGTCCTGCACGCGCGCTTCCTCCAGCACTGCGCGGTGGAGAAGCGCCTCCGCCCGATGACGATCAAGTCCTACCGGAGCGACTTCGGCCTCTTCCTGCAGTTCCTCCGCCGCCGCTCCAGAACCCTCTCCCCTCAGGGGAGAGGGCCGGGTGAGGGGCCCGGCCTCCGTACCTTCACGACCGCACTCATCCGCGACTACCAGGCCCACATGGCCACCCGCCTCTGGAGCGTCAACACGGTGCGCCGCCGCCTCGTCGAGCTGAATCGCTTCGCCGGCTGGCTCGTGGAGCGCCGCTATCTCCAGCGCAGCCCCATGATCGGCATCTCGGTCCCGCGCCGCGAGCGCCGCCTGCCCCGCGTGCTCGACTGGAGCCAGGTCGAGCAGATCGTGGCCGGCGAGAGCAAGCCGCGAGACCGCGCCATCCTGGCGCTGCTCGCCTACGGCGGCCTCCGCCGCGGCGAGGTGATGGCCGCCGACGTGGGCGACTACTCGCGCGAGGCCCCGAGCCTCCTGGTGCACGGCAAGGGCAACAAGGACCGCGTCGTGCCGCTGCACGCGGTGGCCCAGACCGCGCTCGACGCCTACCTGGCCACCCGCCGCGGCCTCGCCCCCGAGCAGCCCCTGTTCGTGAGCTGGCGAGGGCGTATCACCAAGCAGGTGGTGGTGCTCCTCTGCAAGCGGGTGAGCCGTCGCATCGGCCGCCGCCTGCATCCGCATCTCTTCCGCCACACGTTCGCCACCGAGCTGCTGAACCGCCGCGCAGACCTGCGCGTGATCCAGATCCTGCTCGGGCACGAGAGTGGCGAGGACTACGCCTACTCCGCGGATCGCTTCATCGCGATCAACCTCCCGAAACCGCTGGAGAAGGCCCTCTTCGAGGCCGCTCCCTAACTACCTTCCTCGC
>JBBDXN010000002.1:0-55819 GCA_040902305.1 Candidatus Rokuibacteriota bacterium
CGTCGCGCAGCGCGGCGAGCTGGTGCGCGAGCCAGGCGATGGTGAAGCTCTTGCCGCTCCCCGCGGAGTGCTGGATCAGATACCGCCGGCCGGCGCCGAGCGCTCTCGCGTCAGCGACGAGCCGGCGGACGGCGTCGAGCTGCTGGTAGCGGGGGAAGATCAGATGGCGGCTGCCGGTCTTGCGACTCCGGTCGTCCTCCTCTTCCACCTCGTGGATGAACTGGCGAACGAGGTCGAGCACGCTGTCGCGCGCCCAGGTCTCCTCCCACAGGTAGGCGGTGGCGTAACCCTGCCGCGTGGGCGGCACGGGCGGGTTGCCGGCGCCGCCGAACTTGCCCTGGTTGAAAGGGAGGAAGCGCGTCCGGGGACCGGCGAGCTGAGTGGTGACGAAGACCAGGTCTGGATCCACCGCGAAGTGGGCGAGACACCGGCCGAACGTCAGCAGCGGCTCGCGCGGGTCACGGTCGGTCTTGTACTGCCGCATCGCGTCCTCGACATCCTGGCCGTTGAGGAGGTTCTTCAGCTCGGCCGTGAACACCGGGATGCCGTTGAGAGAGAGAACCAGATCCAGGCTCTTCTCGCTCTTCGTGCTGTACCGGAGCTGCCGGACCGCGGCGAAGAGATTGGCCGCGTGCAGCCGCTTCGTCTCCTCGTTGAGCCCACTCGCGGGCCGGAAGTAGGCGAGGCGGAACGTGCAGCCCGAGTCCTTGATACCGTTGCGCAACACGTCGAGCGCACCCCGCCGGACGATCTCGCCGGCCAGACGGGCGAGGAACTGCTCCTTCACCGCCGCCGCGCCATGGTGCTGGGCCAGCTTCTGCCATTCCCGGGGCTGGGTCGCCAGGACGAAGTCCACGACGTCCTGCGGGAGGAGGCAGAGCGCGCGATCGTAGTCCTCGGGCCGCCGCCCCCGGTAGCCTCCCGGGACGTCGCCATAGGGAGATAGGGTCTCGCGCGCCGTGCCCGCAGCCGCCGCGGCATCGGGGCCGTGCTGGAGCAGCCCCTGCTCGATGGCGTCCTCGAAGCTCCGCTCGGAGATCTCCATCTGGTCGGCCCCCACGTCGTCGCCGTGACCTGCGCCTACACCATCTTAGAACCACATGCTCAATATCCGTGGCCAGGATCGGCGGCCCCGGGCAGGGGACCGGTCATGCGCAGGATGGACCGGGTGGCGCTCGCCTGGCCAGCGGATGCAGCACGTCGATCGCCCAGACCACGTCCAGACGCTCGCCGAGCCAGCCCGGGCGCCCGGTTCGGGCATCGATGGAGAGCCCCTGCGCGGCATGGCGAGCCCGGATCGCTTCCACCGGTTCCGCAGGCACCGCGGCCGGCGCCGGCACCTCCGGCAGCTCCCGGCCATCCGGGCGCCGGAATCGCAGCCCATCGTCCGACTGGCGCTCGACCTGGTACCCCTCCTCGTGGACCGCGCGATGATGCCGTCGACAGAGCAAGGCCAGGTTGGAGAGCGTTGTGGGCCCGCCCTGCGCCCAGTGTCGCAAATGATGGCCCTGGCCGACCCGCACGCCACAGCCCGGGAAGCGGCAGCCTCGATCCCGCTGCTGGAGCGCGCGCCGGAGCGCCGGCGGAATGGTTCGCGTCCTCGCCCCGATCTCCACCACGCGCCCGTCGCCGTCGTGCCGCATCACCACCCGGCTCGCATCGCACGCCAAGCGCCGGGACGTTTCCGCGGAAACGTGGCTCCCTGCTTCCAGCACGGATTGGCCGGGTCGTGCGGGGTCCGCCAGCACGGCGGCGTCGACGTGGACCACCACCTGGTAGCGCTCGCCCGGCGCGCCCGGATCGAGCCCGTGGTGCAGCGCCGCTTCCGCCACCAGCGCCAGCGCGTCCGCCTGCTGCTGGGCCAGGGGCGGAGGCTCCAGCGCTGGCTCGCCCGCGCACGCCACCGCGTCCCGCCGCCGGCGCTGGTAGAGCACCTCGCGCCCCGCCTCCAGTGCGCGCCGAAGCAGCGCCCCCACCTCCGGCGTCAGCCGCCCCCGCACCACCACCATGCCGTCCTCGTCCTCGAACACCTGGAGCCCGCGACTGCGGTGCTGCCGCGCCGCCTCTCGCGCCTCCGCCGCCAGGTCTACCCGTCGCCACCCCCGCACGATGCGCTCCACGTGCGCCGCCGTCCCCGCCCGCCCCACGGCCAGCAGCCGCTCTTCCGTCTCCGGTGCCGCCACCCGAGTCAGCGCTCGCACCTTGGCGTAGGACAGCTCTCCGCTGGCCAGGGCTTCGGCCAGCCGGGGCAGGGTCCCCAGGGCCCGCGCCACCCGTACGCGCTCGCGCGCCGCCCCCAGGTCGAGCCCCACCCGCCAGCTCAGCCACGCCGCGCACGATCGGAACCCGGTGTTCCAGCCGCCGCGGGCGTCGAACTCGCGGATCAGCTCCAGCAGGCGCGCGGTCGCGGCGTCCAGGTGCGCCGACAGCTCGGCGATCTCGTCGCCGAGCCGGTCGAGTTCCTCGGTGCGCTTCGGGTTGAACGGGCCCTTCAGTACGGGCATTTCCATGGCGCATCTCCCCCTGTGGTCTGCTGCAACTCTAAACCCGGGATTCGGGGGCGCCGTGGAACGGCCAGGAGAGGCGATCGTCGAGCGGGAGATGGTTCGTCGCCAGATCGCGCCCGGTCGTTCGGCAGGTGGCGTGGACGGGCGGCTGGAGGGCAGCGGCAACTTGGCGTCCGGCCGTATCCGGGGCTGCCGGGCTACGCCGTCAAGCAGAAAATGAGAATCGGCTTCAGGGCGATCTCAAGCCGCGCGGACGTCGATCTTTCCCGTCACCGCGGCAGAGATGAGTGCAGTCCGTAGCTCCTTGAGTCGCTCGATTGCCTTGCTGATCTTGGCAATGAGCCCATCGAGCCTTGCGATCTCTTCGTCGAGAATCGCCACTATGGCATGTTGTTCAGCGAGCGGAGGGAGAACTACTGTCCAAGCTCGGATCAAGCCTTGTGACACCTTTACCATAGACTGGCTAGATCCGCGGGCCTCTACTTCGATCTGATATCGCCCAGCGCTGCTTAAGAACCAGTATGTAAGGTACCTTGGAGCAACCCTATTGGCCCGAAGCTGAAGGCGATATACAAGGTCACACAACATCAGACCGGGGCGAGGGTTTTGAACGGTGCATACATCTCCTACAAGCGCCGGCGTATTTGCCCGGGTTAGAAGGAAATCTCCATCACGGATCTCATAGCGGGTGTCGGCGGCCAGATCTGCCGGAAGAGCCTTGTGCTCAACTGCTACGAAGCGGCCTCTGTTGACTGCGCTAAGCTTGATGACGCCCCATTCGTCAATGGTCGCTTCGCGATCTTCAGCCACAGGACTCCAGCCTTGTTCGATGTGGTCAATCAGCCGGCGGGCCACAAGCACGTTCCAGTCCGCTGGGACCTGGCCGAGCCACTCGACGCCGGAGTCCTTCATGGCGACGGTCGGGTCGAGGCCCCTGGTGACCGCCTGGGTGATGAGGGCGGCGCGCTTCTCCTGGAGCAGCTCGATCAGCCGCTCCTTCTTCGCCACCAGCCCATCGATCCTCGCCGTCTCCCGATCAAGAAAGCCAGCAATCGTACGCTGCTCGCTTGGCGGGGCGAACGGCACGCGGCAGTGTCTCAACTGTACAGCGGTGAGGTGATCGATCGTGTTCGGATTGCCACCTGCCACGAAGACACCTTTCTTCGCCAGGGTGTACATGAGGTAGTAGAAGAACCGTGGTGTCTCTTTCTCCGAACGTGGTCTTACTCGGTGAATCGCCTTCTGGTAAAAGCACTCCGCCATCTCCCCACGCCAGATGGCGGTCCTGCCGACCTCGCCCCCCTCACAGACCAGCAGATCACCTGGACGAAGCAGGTAACGGTCGCGTTCCGAGGGCGCGAAGTCCATCTCGGGAAGACCCTCTGTGTTCACCGCATCCCATTGCACATCGATGTTTCGCAGGTAAGACCCGGAGAAATCACCGGTCACTCGCTTTGCATCAAGCATTTTGCCCAGTGCCACTTCGTATCGCGCGTAAACCGGTGCCACATTCCAATGGGCAGGGATCTCCCCGAGCCACTCGATGTCTGAGTGCTTGCGGGTCGCGTACGATTGAAGTCGCAGGGCTTTGGCCAAGTCGTGTTGAGAGAGGGTTGTCTTCCCGGTACTAGCTTCTAGCCCCTTGTTGTCACTCACGAGATCACATCGCGGGGCGAGGTGCCGGTCACCTCGGCCAGCATGCGGACGATGTCCTTCTCCAGCGCCTTGATCTCGGCCTCGATCTCTTCCAAGGGACGGGGTGGAATGTAGCGGTAGAAGTAGCGGTTGAAGTTGATCTCGTAGCCGACGATGCCGACCTGGCCGTCCTTCTCGTCGCGCCGGGTGGTGTCGATCCAGGCGTCCGGGACGTGGGGCTTGACCTCCCGCTCGAAGAAGGCCTCGACCCGCTCGGCGAGGGGAACGCTCTCCGTGTCGCGCAGCTCGGGATCTGGCTCAGTGGCGCCCGCCGGGTCGCGACAGATGGCGGCCGTCTCGTCACGCTCGGACAGGGCGGAAAGGATGGCCCTCGTCACCGGGGCCGCCAGCTTGAGACCCGCCCGGCTGGCAGCGGCTTCCAGCGCCGTCTCGAACTCGCCCCGCTCTCGGTGGAGCGTTGGCGGTAGCGACTCGACCAGCGCGCGGATGGCGCCCTGCTGCTCGCAGCCCGCGGCCTGCTCCTTGGCCCCGGCCGCGCCCTTCTTCTTCGACTGCGCCAGCGCCAGGAACCCGCGCTCGCGCGCCAGTCGCGCGATGCGTTCGGGACTGGCCTGGAAGTTGAGGCGCAGGGGCCGCTCGACCGTGATCTTGCGGAACCCGAAGTGGGTGGAGGGGAAGATCTTGCTGACCACGGCCTCTTCCTTTACACCGTCGCGGGTGATCGTGCGGGTGTCGCCGTCCTCGAAGTCGGCCATGATCTTCACGATGTCCTGGGCCCGGTCCCGGGGGATCTCCCGGCGCTTGTCTCCCAGGCTCTTGCGCATCGGGGCCCAGAAGGCGGTGGCGTCGATGAGCTGCACCTTGCCGCGGCGCGCGGGCGCCTTGCGGTTGGTCACCACCCAGATGTACGTGGCGATGCCGGTGTTGTAGAAGAGCTGCTCGGGCAGGGCGATCAGCGCCTCCAGCAGGTCGTGCTCCAGGATGAAGCGGCGGATCTCGCTCTCGCCGCTGCCGGCGTCTCCCGTGAAGAGCGGCGAGCCGTTCATGATGATGGCGATGCGGGAGCCGCCGTCCTTCGGGTCCTTGGCGTGCGCGAGCATGTGGAGCAGGAAGAGGAGCTGCCCGTCGCTGATGCGTGGCAGCCCGGGGCCGAAGCGCCCGGCAGTGCCCCGCGCGTGGTCGGCGCGCACCGCGTCCTCATCGCCCTTCCAATCCTTCCCATAAGGCGGGTTGGCGATGAGGTAGTCGAAGCGCATCGCCGCGTGGCGATCCTTCGACAGCGTGCTGCCGAAGGCGATGCGATCGGCGTCGCGCCCCGTTGGATCTTTCATGAAGAGGTCGGACCTGGACACCGCCCAGGTTTCCGGGTTCACCTCCTGGCCGAACAGGTGGATCTCGGCTCCGGGATTGATCGGGGGGCGAAGGATGTCGCCGTTCCGGCGAACCCCGACCGTCACGTGCTCCTTCGTGATCGTGAGCATGCCACCGGACCCGCAGCAGGGATCGTAGACCGTGCAGACCACACCGCGTCGGCGGATGCGCGCTTCGTCGCCCGCCAGCATGAGGTCCGCCATCAGGTGCACGACGTCCCGGGGCGTGAAATGCTCGCCCGGGTTCTCGTCGAGCGCCTCGTTGAACTTGCGGATCAGCTCCTCGAAGATTGTCCCCATCGTGGAGTTGTCGACCGCCTCGGGGTGGAGATCCACGGCCTTGAAGCGCTCCAGCACCTTGAAGAGCAGGCCGGCTTCATTCAGCTTGCTGATCGTGTTGTCGAAGTCGAAGCGCTCCAGCACCTCGCGCATGTTCTGGCTGAAGCCGGCGATGTAGTTGCGCAGGTTGGCCGCGAGCTGGGGGGCGTCGGCGCGGAGCTTGTCGAAATCGTAGCGGGAGGTGTTGTAGAAGGCGAAGCCGGAGGCCCTGCAGAGCTGCGCGTCCAGATCTTGTAGCCCCTTGCCGCGCAGCTCCTCCTTGCGGCGGAGCACCTTCTCCTTGGTGGGGGTCAGGACGCAGTCGAGCCGGCGCAGGACAGTGAGCGGCAAGATCACGTCTTGATACTTGCCACGCTTGAAGGTGTCGCGGATGAGGTCCGCGACGCCCCAGAGGAAGCTGACGATCTCGCTGTGGGTCATTCGTTTCCGTGCAGAACCCGCTACTGCGCGGGCGGCGCCACCGAGACGCTCTTCGCGCCGGTCCTCTCGATGGCGCGGGCCACGAGCCCGGACGTCTTGGCGTCTTCGACGACGCCACGCAGGTAGTGCAGGCCCGCGTCCTTCCCCTTCGGCACCGCGATGGCCTGCTGCACCCCCATGAAGCGCCCCGCGACCAGACGTGATCCCGACAGCTTCGGCGCGAGGCCGAGCAGACCCTGGGTCAGCCCGGCGAGGGCCTCCACCTTGCCGGTCGCGAGCAGCTCGAACGCCGCGTCGGCGCCCGGCGCCGACACGAGCTGGGCCCGCTTGAGATGCCGGCTGAGGTAGAGCTCGTAGTTCGCGCGGGCCGGCGCGGCCAGCCGCACACCCTCCCGGTCGACGTCCGCGGCGGTTCGCAGGGGCGACGCGCCGGGCACGAGGTAGGTCGCCTCGATCTCGAGATACGCGGCGGTGAAGCTCATGAGCTTCTCGCGCGCCGGGTCCGACCCGAGGAAGGCGATGTCCCACACGCCGCTCGGGGCCGCGTCGCCCATGACGGCCACGCTGTCGTACGCGACGATCTCGACCGGGACGCCGAGCCGCGTCCCGATCTCCTGCATCAGGTCGACGGCCACGCCCCTGGACTCGCCGGTGGCCCTGTCCTTCGTGGCGAGGATGAAGTTGCCGTAGTTGATGGCGGCCCGGAGCATTCCGGTCGGAGCGAGATCGGCGCGGACTGCGGGAGTGACGTCGACCATGGCTCGGGGTTCGGCCTCCGCGCTCAGCGCCGCGCGCCCGGCTGGGCCAGCACCTCGGCGGCGGCCGTCTCGACCGCGGTGCCCTTGAAGAAGTCCGGGTTGACCTCGCCCCAGAACCGCACCGCGTTGCCGAACATGAAGTCGCGGAAGTCGTCGTCGGTGAGCAGCCCGTGCTCGACCAGTTCGTAGGCCTCGGGGACGACCGCGGTCATGTCGGGCACGTCGAAGTGGCCGATGTCGGAGCTGAAGATCGCGTTGAGGCGGGCGCGCATGGGGTTCGCGCGCGCGTCGAACGCCCAGGCGTTGGTGCGATCGTCGGCCTCGCAGCCGAAGTAGAAGCGCGGTACGAAGAGGTCCCGGATGTCCTGCTTCTTCTCGATCGCGCAGCGGAAGTAGTCGTCGACGTCCTCCACCCCGCCGGTCAGCGTGGAGTTCGAGTCGCCTTCCAGCCCGTCGCCGCGGCGCACCGCCTCGACGACATCCGGACGGCCGTACTTCTGCGCCAGCTCCAGCAGCTTTCCCCGGTCGAGCTTGCTCGGGTGCGTCGACTGGATGGCCTGCCCGTTGCGCTTCTCCCAGTGGCCGATGAGATCCGCGTAAAGCATGCAGGCCCAGCCCACCCCGCCCTCGAGGAAGGCGAAGTTGAGATCGGGGAAGCGGCGGGTGACGCCCCCGAAGAAGATCGCCTTGGCCACCGCGTGGCCGGCGGAGGCGAAGTGACCGATGTGGTTGTAGCAGAAGTTCGACGGCGAGTTGCGTAGCAGGATGGAGCGGGCGCCGTTGTGGAAGCTCGGCGCCAGCCGGAGCTCGCGGCACTTCTGCCACACCGGGTCGTAGTCGTGGGGACTGTCGATGCCGATGACGTCGTACCACTCCGTCAGGCTCGCCGCGTCGGGCCGCTCCTCGGCCAGCGCCGGCACCGGCCGGCGCATGAGCCCGCCGACCATGATGACCTTGTAGCCGAGCTGCTTCGCGGCGAACTCGATCTCCTCGATGGCCTCCTCGGGCGTGTACATCGGGATGATCGCGGCCGGAATGACGCGGTCCTCGAGCCCGCGGAACTGGTCGGCGGCGAAGACGTTGTAGGCGCGGCAGATGGCCCGGCGCAGGCGCGTGTCCTGCATGCGGTGGTAGCTCAGGCCGGCGGTCGGATACACCACGGAGAAGTCGATGCCGAGGTCCTCCAGCCGCTCGTACATGAGCCGCGGCAGCATGGCGGTGGCGCGGTCGAGCACGTTCTCGCACGGCGAGGACCAGAACGCCTCCTGCCCGACGCGGCGCCGGGCCCGCTCGGCCACCGTCATCCGGAGCGAGTTGGGCACGCGCTGGCTGGCCAGGGCCAGGGCCTCGACGGCGGCCTCGCCGCCGATACGGCGGAACTCCTCGCGCATCACCGGCCCGTACTCGAGCCAGTGGCCGTCGGCGTCGATCACCGGGTGGGTGAGGCGGGCGTGAAGCGTCCGGGCGTCCAAGTGGCCGTTGTGCGCCATGTCGAGACCTCCAGAGCAAGAGGGTCGGGTGGTCGGTCGCTGGGGGGATGTTACTCCAATCGGGCGCGCCCGCGTGTCCAGAGTCGCAGGCCCGCGCGAGCGGCCGGCGCCAGCAGCACCACCGCGGTCGCGGCCAGCATGATCGCGGCCGGCGCCGACGCCCACACCAGCGGCGCGGGGTTATAGCCGAGTCCGCGCATCGCGTACCCGAGAACGCCGGCGCCCACCATCACCCACACTACGTCCATGGCCCCGACGCTGCTGGTGGGCGACTACGTGCTGATCGACAAGGGGGCGCACTGGCGGGCGCGGGGTGATCTCGTCGTCTTCACCGACCCGCGCGACGCGAGCGAGACCCTGGTCAAGCGGATCGTGGGCCTGGGCGGGGACGAGATCGTGGTCCAGGGGCGCGATGTGTACATCAACTGCGAGCCTCCGGTGGACGGGTGCCGCCCGGTCGCGGAGCCCTACGCGGACTTCACCGACGAGGTGCGCGACGCGAAGGACGTGGGACCTGTCCAGATCCCACCCGGCACCGTCTTCGTGATGGCCGACAACCGGAACGCCGGCGAGGACAGCCGCCACTGGGGGCCGGTCGCGCAAACCCAGATCATCGGCCGGCCGGCGTGGATCTACTGGTCCTCGGATGCCGACGGCCACACCCGGTGGAGCCGCATCGGGCGCCGGGTTCGCTAGCGGCTTGCCGGGCCGCCTCGGATGCCCCCCGAACAGGTGGCCGACTACCGACAAGTGGGGTCGGCGGATAGGCGGGACGCGGGGAGCGCGGGCCGGGCGGCAACGCGTGGACCGCACCTGCGCCGAGCCGGGCTAGAATGTAGCGTTGCTCGCGGGCGACCAGTTCCCTAGAGAGGAAGACCCTTGCCGATCCGTGTCGCCTTGGTGGACGACCATGAGATGGTGCGGTACGGTCTTCACTGGTCCCTCGAGGCGGAGGCGGATATGGTCGTGGTCGGCGAAGCGGGCACCGGTGAGGAGGCCATCCGTATGGCGCAGGAGCATCGCCCGGATGTGATGCTGCTCGACGTGAAGCTCGGGGACATGGACGGACCCGAGGTGTGCCGCCGGGTCCTCGCCGTCGCGCCGGAAACGGCGGTCATCATGCTCACGAGCTACGCTCAGGAGGCGTTGATTCTGCGGAGCCTGTCGGCCGGCGCGAAGGGATACATGATCAAGGACGTCGCGCTCACCGAGCTGAAGGCGGCCATCCGCGCGGTTCACCGTGGACACAGCGTGCTGGATCCGAAGATCACCGGATCCGTCATAGCCCGGGCGACCGGACAGAACCCGCCCGCCGCGCCCGGCCGTCCGAGGGTCGCGCTCTCGCCGCTGCTGTCCGAGCAGGAGACCGCGATCGTGCGGTACCTGTCCGAGGGGCTCACGGTGCGCGGAATCGCGGAGCGGGTCCGGCTGAGCCCCCACACGATCAAGGACCGGCTCGACAAGATCCGCGACAAGCTCGCGGTGCGGTCACGGACCGCGATCGTCGCGGAGGCGGTGAAGCGTGGCCTCGTCTAGACGCCGATCCGGCAATGGCGCATCGCGCCGGACCCGGGCCCGACGCAAGAGCGAGGCCCGCCACCGCGATCTCTCCGCGCTGACCGCCGCGCAGGTCCGCGGGCTCGAGTGCATCGGCAGCGGGGCCCCGCTGTCCGAGGCCTTGGCGACGCTCGCCCGGACGATCGAGGCGCTCTCGGACGGGATGCTCGTGTCGATCCTGCTGCTCGACGAGGACGGCGTGCATCTGCGGCACGGCGCGGCGCCGAGCCTCCCCGAGGCCTACGTCCGCGCCATCGACGGCACCGCGATCGGCCCGGACGTGGGCTCGTGCGGCAGCGCCGCCTACCTGGCCCAACCCATCGTGGCCTCGAAGATCCAGTCCGATCCGCGCTGGGTGAGCTTCCGCGAGCTCGCGCTGGGCCATGGCCTCCAGGCGTGCTGGTCCACGCCCATCATGTCCATGACCGGCCGCGTGCTCGGGACGTTCGCGATGTACTACCGGGAGCCGCGCGAGCCCGGCCTCTGGGAGATGCGCCTGATCGAGATCGCGACCCACCTCGCCCGGATCGTCATCGAGCACGATCGCGCCGAGGCGGAGCGGGCGCGTCTCGCGGGGCTGCTGGCGTCCGCGCCCCCATCGCGGCCGCCCGACGAGCGCTATCGGCTGCTCTTCGAGCGCAATCTCGCCGCGGTGTTTCGCACCACCCGGGACGGACGCATCCTCGAGTGCAATCAGTCCTTCGCCGCCCTGTTGGGCTATCCCTCGCCGGAGGCGGTGGTGCGGGTCGACGCGAAGAACATCCACGTGGACCCCGCGCAGCGGGAGCGGCTCCTCGCGCGACTAGGCACCGGCGAGACCGTCACCAATCATGAGATGCGTTGGCGCCGCGCCGACGGCCACGTGGTGGTGGTCCTGGTCAATGTCCAGGAGATTCACGAGGGGGCCGCCACCGTGCTCGAAGGGGTGGCGAGCGATATCACCGAGCGGCGGCGCGGGGAAGAGGTGGCGCGCGAGGCGATTGCGCTGCGCAGCGTCGCCCACCTGGCCAATGCGGCCGCGCACGAGATCAACAATCCGCTGACCACGGTGGTGGGGCGCCTCGAGATGCTGATGGACGGCCTGCCGAA
Organism: Candidatus Rokuibacteriota bacterium; assembly: GCA_040902305.1. GTDB lineage: Bacteria > Methylomirabilota > Methylomirabilia > Rokubacteriales > CSP1-6 > CAMLFJ01. Next base: position 11,187 of record JBBDXN010000002.1, read on the forward strand.
GGGCTCCGCGCCGCGGGCCCACAGCGAGAAGGCCCTCGCCGCGTGTGACCAGATCCGCGATATCGTCACGCGGATGCATCACGTCACCCGGATCGAGTACCTGATCAATCTCGATCAGAGACTGCCCCCGACCCTCGACATCCGCAGGTCCAGCGACGAAGAGTGAGTGTGCGCGGAGTCCCGTCGAATGTCTGGCGCTTCGGGCGGCAGCCACGGTTACTTCTCGTGGTCGCGCTCGTCCTGAGCCAGACCGGGTGCTCGACCTCCCGGCCGGTGCTCTACCCCAATGCTCATCTCGAGTCGGTCGGCCGGGTGGTGGCGGACCGCGACATCGAGGAGTGCGAGAGCAAGGCCAAGACGGCGGGCGCCGACCGGCGGCCGGGCCGGGCCGGCGAGCTGGCCACGGGGACCGCGGTGGGCGCGGGGGTGGGCGCGGCGGGCGGCGCCGTCGGGGGCGCGATCCGAGGAGGGGCGGGGATCGGAGCCGCCATCGGGGCGGCCACCGGCGCCGTGGTCGGGCTGCTGACCGGGATCTTCAGGCGCCGGCCCGCGCCCAGCCCGGCTTACACCAACTTTGTCGACCGCTGCCTCCGCGAGAAGGGTTACGAGCCGACGGGCTGGCAGTAGGGCATAGCCCCTGGAGGCGGCTGCTGGAGGCATCGATGGAGCGGCAGTTCGATCTGGTGGTCATCGGGACCGGCGTCGCCTCGGCGGTGGCTTCTCGGTGTCGCGAGGCGGGATGGACCGTGGCGGTGGTCGACTACCGCCCGTTCGGGGGAACCTGCGCCCTCCGGGGGTGTGTCCCCAAGAAGGTGCTGGTCAGCGCGGCCGAGGCCCTCCACGCGGTCCGGGCCATGGCCGGACGCGGCGTGCGGGCCGGGGACGCGTCGCTCGATTGGCCGGAGCTGATGGGCGTCAAGCGCGAGGTAACGGACCCGGTGCCGGCCCGGACGGAGGATGGCTGGGCCAGAGCCGGCGTGGAGCTCTTCCACGGCCGAGCCCGCTTCGTCGGGCCGAGCACGCTCGAGGCGGGGGCGGACCGGCTGGTGGGCCGCCACGTCCTGATCGCGGCCGGGGCCACGCCGGCGCCCCTGCTGTTCCCGGGCCGAGAGCATGTCGCCACCAGCGAGCAGTTCATGGAGCTGGCGACGCTCCCCGGGCGCGTCGTCTTCGTCGGCGGCGGGTACATCTCGTTCGAGTTCGCTCACGTCGCGGCGAGGGCCGGGGCCCAGGTGACGATCCTGCACCGCGGGCCGCGCCCCCTCGAGGCCTTCGATCCCGACCTGGTGGATCTCCTGGTCAAGCGGACCCGCGAGATCGGGATCCGCGTGGAGCTGGCGACCGAGGTGGCCGGCGTCGACCGGACCGGGACGGCGTTCACGGTGCGGGCCGGGCACGATGGCCGGGCGCAGCGACTCGAGGCCGACCTGGTCGTGCACGGCGCCGGCCGCATCCCGGAGCTCGATGAGCTGGACCTCGACGCGGCGAGCGTGAAGCGCGAGAAGCGCGGCGTCACCGTGAACCAGTACCTGCAGAGCGTTTCGAATCCCGCCGTCTACGCCGCGGGCGATTCGGCGGCGAGCGGACCGCCGCTCACGCCGGTCGCCAGCCAGCACGCCGACGTCGTCGCCACCAACCTCCTGGAGGGCAACCACCGGACGCCGAACTACGATGGCCTGGCCTCGGCCGTCTTCACCGTCCCGCCGCTGGCGTCGGCGGGCCTCACCGAGGCGGCGGCCCGGCAGCGGGGACTCCGCTTCCGGACCAGCTGGAACGATACCTCGCAGTGGCTCAGCACCCGCCGCCTGGGCGAGACAGTGTCCGGGGGGAAGGTTCTGATCGAGGAGGGCAGCGGACGGATCCTCGGTGCCCACCTCTTCGGCCCGCGGGTCGACGAAGAGATCAACGTGTTCGCGCTGGCCATCCGCTTCGGTATCGCGGCCTCCGACCTGAAGCAGGTTATGTGGGCCTATCCGACGGTCACCTCCGACCTGCCGTACCTCCTGTGACGGCGCGGCGGCGTGTGGCCCGGGCCACGAGCTTGCTCAGCTCGCGCAGCCAGAGCACCGAGCTCCCCACCGCGGCGCAGCGCAGCCAGTCGCCCGGGCTCAGGCCGACCGTCGAGAACGCCTGCTGCAGGAACGGGATGTGGATCACCGCCGCCTGCAGCATCAGCGACAGCAGAATCGCCCCCCACAGCCACGCGTTCCCGAAGAGCCCCACGAAGGCGCTCCGCTCGTCGGAGCGCGAGTTGAAGATGGTGAAGAGCGAGAAGAACACCAGGGTCGTGAAGGCCATGGTCTGCGCGTAGCGCAGATCGCCCACGCCGTCGATCAATCCGCCGGGCAAGCTCGCGTCCAGCACGAGCAGCGTTCCGGCGGCCATGATCGCCCCGACGTAGAAGATGCCGGCCCACATTCGAGGCGTGATCACCCCTTCGCTCCGGGGACGCGGCGGTACCGTCATGACGCCCGCGTCCGCCGGATCCACCCCGAGCGCGAGTGCCGGCGCGCCGTCGGTCACGAGGTTGATCCACAGGATCTGGGTGGCGAGGAGGGGCAACACCACCCCGGCGCCTCCGGCCGCCGACAGGCCGATCGCGTCGGCCAGCAGCACGCCGAAGAACATGGTCATGACTTCGCCGATGTTCGACGACAGCAGATAGCGCAGAAAGGTCCTGATGTTCGAGAAGATCGCGCGCCCCTCCTCGACCGCCGCGACGATGGACGCGAAGTTGTCGTCCGCCAGCACGATGTCGGCGGCTTCCTTGGACACGTCGGTGCCGGTGATGCCCATCGCCACCCCGATGTCGGCGGTCTTCAGGGCGGGCGCGTCGTTCACCCCGTCTCCGGTCATCGCCACGATCGCGCCTTCGCGCCGCAGCGCCTTCACGATGCGCAGCTTGTGATCGGGATTGACGCGCGCATAGACCGACACGTCCCGGACCGTCCGTCCGAGCATGTCGTCCGACATCTTCTCGATCTCGGCGCCGGTGACGGCCCGTCGGTCGGCGGTGATCCCGAGCTCGGCCGCGATGACCGCGGCGGTCACCGGATGGTCGCCGGTGATCATCACCGGACGAATGCCGGCCTCCCGCGCGCGGGCGACCGCGGCGGCCGCCTCGGCGCGCGGAGGGTCGATCATGCCGATCAATCCGGCGAACACCAGGTCGTGCTCGACGCGCTCGTCGACCGCCCCGGGGGCGAGCGCGTCGGCGGGCAGGACTCGGAAGGCGACCCCGAGGGTGCGCAGGGCTTCGCGGGCGAGCCCCTCGTTGGCGCTCCGGATCTCCGCGCGCCGGGTGTCGGCCAGGGGCCTGGGGTCTTCGCCGACGAGCTCGTGCGAGCAGCGGGCGAGCAGCACGTCCGGGGCCCCCTTGGTGAAGGCGAGCAGACGATCGCCACGCTGCGCGTCGGTGTGGATCGTGGTCATCAGCTTTCGTTCGGACGAGAAGGGCACCTCTCCCACGCGCTCGAAGCGCGCGTCGAGCACCTCGTCCTCGAGGCCGGCCTTGCGCGCCGCGACGACGAGGGCGCCCTCGGTCGGATCACCCTGGACCGTCCAGCGGCCGCCGACCTCCTGCAGGACCGCGTTGTTGGCGCGATCCCCCACCGCGAGGGCACGCTCGAGCTCGATCCGGAGAGGGCCATCGAGCGCCCCCGTCCCGGCCTCGGCGCCGGGTCCGTCTCGGGCCACCTGGCCTTTGGGCGCGTAGCCGGTGCCGCTCAGGGTCACCCGGCCGCTCGCGGTCACCACCACCCGCACCGTCATCTCGTTCCTGGTCAGGGTCCCGGTCTTGTCCGAGGCGATGACGCTCGCGGAGCCCAGGGTCTCGACCGCCGCCAGGTGCCGCACGATGGCGTTCCGCTTCGCCATGCGCTGCACGCCGAGGGCGAGCACCGCGGTCACCACCGCGGGCAGGCCTTCCGGCACCGCCGCGACGGCGAGCGCGACGCCCAGGATGAGCACGTCGAACAGCGCCGAGAAGCCGCGCACGTCCTCGACCAGGATGATCGTGGCGATCATCATTACCGCGATGACGATGACGATCGTCCCCAGCAGCCGGCCGACGCGGGCCAGCTCCTTCTGCAGCGGAGTGGTCTCGGTCGGAGCATCTTTCAGCATCCCGGCGATGCGACCCATCTGGGTCTGCATCCCGGTCGCGGTGACCACGGCTTTGCCCCGACCATAGGTTGCGGCGGTGCCGCTCCAGATCATGTTGTGACGGTCGCCTACGCCGGCCTCTTCGACGATCGGGTCGATCTGCTTGGATACGGGCAGGCTCTCGCCGGTGAGGGCGGCCTCCGCAGTCTGGAGCGCGGTGGACTGGATCAGCCGCGCGTCTGCGGGCACCCTGTCGCCTTCTTCGATGAGGATGAGGTCGCCGGGCACCACCTCGGCCGCCGCAATACTCTGCCGCTCCCCGCCTCGAACGACGTGGGCGAGGGCCGCCGACATCTGGCGGAGCGCCGCCACTGCCTGCTCGGCCCTCGCCTGCTGGATGTAGCCCATGCCCGCGTTGAGCAGGACGACGGCGAGGATGGCGATCGCTTCGTACGGCAGCGCGGAGTCGCGCTCGTACAGCCACAGGCCGGCCGAGACCGCCGCGGCCACGAGCAGCAAGATGACGAGGGCGTCCTGGAACTGTCGGAGAAACTTCCTCCAGGCGGGTACCGGCTTTTCCGCCGCCAGCTCGTTCCGGCCGTGGCGCTCGAGTCGAGCCCGCGCCTCCGCCTCGCCCAGGCCGAGCCGTGCGTCGGTGCCGAGCAGCGCCAGGGTCTCCGCCGCCGATTGGCGATAGGGATCCGTCTCGAACCGGGGAAGGGGCGCGGGGCTCATCGTGGGGCCGGGGCGAGCGCTCGGCGCGCGACCACCTTCGCCGCCTGATACATCCCGCCCCTAGTCGAAGCTCACGATCTCGACCCAGTTCGAGCCCTTGCCCGTCGGGTACTGCTGCCGCAGCGACAAGGCGCCGCTCGCCGGGTCGATGGCGTAGACCGAGATGGTTTCCGACTTCTCGCCGGACACGACCATGGTGCGGCCCTTGGGATCGATGGCGAAACCGCGCGGCTGCTTCTCGGTCGGGAGCGCGCTCAACATGATCCCGCCGGCCAGGCTTGCAAGGGTCTTCATTTTCGCTCTCCTCTCATGGCGGATGGGCGGTTACCGCCTACCGGTCTCCAGGACCGGGGCAGGCGGAAGCCCCGTGACCTCGAGGATCTCCTGCTCGCTGAGGGTCTCTCGCGACAGCAGGGCTTCGGCGAGCGCGTCGAGCTGCTTGCGGTGCGCGCTCAGGAGCCGCCGGGCCTCGTCGTGGCTCTCGCCGATGATCCTGAGCACCTCGGCGTCGATGGCTTCAGCGGTCGCCTCGCTGAATGGCCGCGCGCCCGCGTAACCGCCGGAGCCACCCAGGTAGGGGTTCTCCCGGGGCGCGAGCTGCACCATCCCGACCCGCTCGCTCATGCCCCAGCGCGTGACCATCCGCCGGGCCAGGCCGGTGGCCTGCTCGATATCGCTTTCGGCCCCGGTGGTCTTGGTGCCGTAGACGATCTCCTCGGCGGCGCGGCCTCCCAGCATGCCGACGATCCTCGCGCGGAGATAGGCTTCCGGGTAGTTGTAACGGTCGCTGTCGGGGCGCTGATAGGTCACGCCGAGGGCTTGGCCGCGCGGCACGATCGACACCCGGTTCACCGGGTCGGCGCCGGGCACCACCAGGCCCAGGATGGTGTGTCCGCCCTCGTGGTAGGCGATGCGCTCCTTGTCGGCGCGGCTCAGGAGGAGCGGGCGTTCGGGGCCGAGCACGATCTTCTCCAGCGCGTCGAGGAAGTCCTTGTGGCGGACCTCGTCCTGCTCGCGCCGCGCCGCCAGCAGCGCCGCCTCGTTGACCAGATTTCTCAGATCCGCCCCGGAGAGCCCCGGCGTCGCCGCGGCCAGGTCCGCCAGGCCCGCGTCGCTCGCGAGCGGCACCCGGCGGGTGTGGACCTTGAGGATCGCCTCGCGTCCGGTCTTGTCCGGGAGGTTCACGACCACGCGCCGGTCGAAGCGTCCGGGCCGCAGGAGCGCCTTGTCGAGCACGTCCGGCTGGTTGGTCGCCGCCAGCACGATGATGCCCTCCCGGCTGGAGAAGCCGTCCATCTCGGTCAGGATCTGGTTCAGGGTCTGCTCCTGCTCGCTCGAGCCCCCGATGGTCATCTGACCCCGCGCGCGACCGATGGCGTCCAGCTCGTCGATGAAGATGATCGCGGGCGCATGCTCGCGGGCCTGCTTGAAGAGGTCGCGCACCCGCGCCGCGCCCACCCCCACGATCATCTCCACGAACTCCGAGCCGCTCATCGAGAAGAACGGCACCCCGGCCTCTCCCGCGACCGCTTTCGCCAGCAGGGTCTTCCCGGTCCCCGGCGGGCCGACCAGCAGCACACCTTTCGGAGCCGTCCCGCCCAGGCGGGTGTACTTCGGGGGATCCTTGAGGAAATCCACGATCTCGACCAGCTCGTTCTCGGCTTCGTCGATGCCGGCGACGTCGTCGAAGGTGACCTTCGTATCCTGCTCCTGGTCGTAGCGACGCGCCTTGCTCTTGCCGATGCCCATGAGGCCGCCGCCCATGCCGCCGCCCTGCTGGGCCCGCCGGAACATCCAGACGTAGAAGCCGATGATGAGGATGGCCGGGCCGAACCCGAAGAGGAGCGTCGTCCAGGGGCTACCGCCTTCCTGGATCGGTTTGGCGCTGATCTCGACTCCGTGATCGATCAAGAATGCTTCGAGACCGGGGTCCACGAAGGAGGGGAGCGTGGTCGTGAAGGAGCTGGCCGGCTTGGGCTGGGCGGGGGGCGCCGCACCGCGCTCGCTCGTCGTTTGGGGCTCGCCTTTGGGCACCGCACTCTTGTCGCCCGCCGCCGGGTAGGTGACCGGGGCCTTGAAGCGGCCAGTGAGGGTGTCGCCCTGGCTGTAGATCGCCTGGACGTTGTCCTTCCGGACCTCTTCCTTGAACAGGGTATAGGGCACCGTGACCGGCTCTTCCGCGCCCGGCGTCATCAGCCTCACCACCAGGAAGTTCGCGAGCAAGACCAGCAAGAACCATAGCCAGGCCTTGCGCGGCGGCATCTTCGCCGCCCCGGGACCCTTCGCCGCGCCAGACCGGGTGGGGGAAGGCGAGGAGTCGCTCCTGCGTCCTGCCTGCTTTCCGGTCGAGCTCATGGCTGTCTCCTGCTCACGACTGTTCGAGCTAATGGGACGCGAACACTCTACTCCAGCTCTCGCTCCTGGTCGAAGGTCAGAGCTCGTCGAAGTTGACCGAGTCCAGCTCGCCGATCGTCTTGCCATCGACGATGACCTCCCAGTTGTCGTTGATCTGGAAGTTCGAGACCTTCGGCATCGAGCGCTGGAATCGGAGCAGGTTGACGCAGTTGAGGATCTCGATGTCGAAGTGGCTCAGCAGCAGGCGCAGCGCGTCTCGCGGGCGGAAGTCCTTGCAGCTGAAGGCGTCGAACGCATAGTAGTTGTCCTCGTCCCAGGTGTGGATGGCGGCGTGAGATTCCGCCCAGATGCTCACCCCGGTCACTCCGCTCTCCTCCGCCTGGCGCCGGCGGAGGAAGTCCCTCATGACCTGGACGGGCGCCAGGCTGAGGTCTATCGGGGTGTTGGCGGCCGCGTTGATGTCCTTGGCCTTCTTGGCGAGCTCGACCTCGATGTCGTCGCAGAAGGCGGTCATCTCGTCGTGCGCGAACGGATACCGGCAGACGATGGGAGGCAGGACCAGGGTCATGTCCAGGTTTCGGGCCAGGGCTTCGAAGAGGCCGAGGATGTTGTCGGTCGAGGTGAGATTGCGCTTGTTGTAGGTCGAGGCGTCCACGATCAGGTGACGCCCGACGAAGTCGTCCGTCTTCGGCTGTGCCATGCTTCATCTCCTGTTCTCGGGAAGGGTACACGCTCTTCCGGGTGAAGCTTCAATCGGCGAGGCGATACACCCGGGCGGCGGTATCGTGGAACAGCTGGGCCTTCTCCGCCGCGGAGTACCCCGACGTCAGACGCTTGAACGAGTTCCACAGCACGGTGTAGCTGCAGCTCACCGCGTCGACCGGGAAGTTCGACTCGAACATGCAGCGGCCCGGGCCGAACTTCTCGATCGTGAGCTCGTAGTACGGCCGGGTCGCGTCGGCCAGCTCCTGGCTCCCGGGCGGCCGGGGCCGCTGGTGCCAGCCGAAGCCGTTGACCTCCATGTTGATCCCGCCCAGCTTGGCCACCACGTTGGGGCAGGTGGCGAGCTCGGTGATGTAGCCGCGCCATTCCGCGAGAACTTCGCGGGCCCGGCCCGCGTAGGAGCCGACGCCCGCCGGCCCGCCGAAGTGGTCGAGGATGATCGTGGTATCGGGGAAGGCGCGGGCCAGCTCGGTGACGTCGGGGATCTGGCGGTGGTAGCACCAGGCCTCGAACGTGAGCCGTCGCGGCGCCAGCAGGGCGAAGCCGGCCCGGAAATCGTCCCGCCGGAGGAGCCCCTGCGGGGGCCGGGTGCGGTGGTTGGGCACGGCCTCGTCGGGGTCCCAGGCCGCGCCCAGGCGGATGCCGCGGAACCGGCCGCCGCCGGCGGCGATCTGCGCGTCGAGCACCGGGGCCGCGGCGGCGCCCAGGCGCAGGGACGCGGTCCCCACGATGCCGGCGGCCACGCGCGTCGGGCCGTAGAGACCGGAGGCGCTCATCGCCGCGATGCCGTTCACGAACTCGGTCTCCCCGACGGCCCGCAGGGCTTCCGGCCCGCCGGGCTTCCACATCGCGCCGCACTCGATGAACACGGTGGAGACGATGTTGTGACCGCTCCCGACGTCCTCCAGGATCTCGTCGAGGAGGTAGCGCGGGGCGACGCGATCGGACTCCCCGTCCCACAGGTGGTGGTGTGGATCGCAGATCGGCAGGCCGGGCTCGATCGGCTCCTCGACGGTCAGGGCGAGCCAGTCGTGATTCTTCTTCCGCGCGGTCACCGCCGGCCGCGGTCCCGCTCAGGCCTTCAGGTACTCGAACCAGAACCCGTCGCCCTCGCGCACCACGCGGCCGAAGGAGGGCGACGGGAAGTGCGAGGCGCAGACGAGGACGTCCTGCTCGCAATAGCGCTCGAGGAACGCGCGCCGGGTGGCCGCGGCCTGCTTGGGGTCGAAGTCGGGGCGCGGCACCCAGGCGGTCTCCTGGAGCTGCACCGGGGAGTGGATCAGGTCACCGGTGATGATCGCGTGCTGGCCGTTGGACGTGACGTGCACGCTCATGTGGTCGGGGGTGTGCCCCGCGGTGGACTCGAAGCGGACCTCGTCGTCGAGCGAGAAGTCGTTTCGCACCATCTGGGCCCGGCCCGACTCGACGATTGGGATCACGCTGTCCGCGATCTGGTTCTGCGGGGTCTCCTTGTGCATGGCCGACCAGTACGTCCACTCCTTCTCGGACATGACGTATGTGGCATTGGGGAAGGTGGGCACCCAGCGCCCGTTCTCCCAGCGGGTGTTCCACCCGACGTGGTCGGTGTGGAAGTGCGTGGTCATCACGAAGTCCACCTGCTCGGGCCGGACGCCGGTCTCGGCGAAGCGCTTGAGGAACTCACCGCTCGACGTCATGTTCCAGTTGGGCCGCGTCCGCTCCTTGTGGTCGCCCACGCAGGTGTCCACCACGATGGTGTGGTGCCGCGTGCGGAGCAGGAACGACTGCATCGGGAAGACGAGGCCGTTCACGCCGGTGTCCATGGCCCAGCCCGCGAGCCGCTGCCGATAGGGGGCCCACTGCTCGGGGGTGATCTGCGGGAAGAACCCGGCCGCGTCGAAGTCCGGCCGCTCGGACTCGATGACGCGGTTGATGATGACCTCACCGACCTGGCGCTGCAGCATGGGCGTGGCCTCCTGAGCCCGCACCATACGGGCGAGACCCCGGGAGTGTCAACGGCGGTCGCGAGAGCCCGTCAAGCGGTAGACTGGCCCGGGAGGATCGGGAGACCGATGCCGCGATGGCTCTTCCTCGGCGCTCTCGCGCTTGCCGTGAGCGCGCCCGCGCCCGCGTCGGCCTCCACCAAGTCCTTCCCGGTAAGGACGACCGACTTCGCGTCCTCGCGAGCTGGCCCGATGGGCTATAGTCTGCCGATGAGCGCGACGTTTCCCACCGAGCGCGCGGCCAAGCGCGCCCATCTACTCGCCGCGGTGGAGGCAATTCGCGACGTCGTCGCGACCGGCGCCGAGGAAGGGGAGCGGCTGCGGACCTTGCCGCCGGCGACCGTGCGGGCGCTCGCCGACTCGGGGCTCCTCGCGCTGAAGGTTCCGGAGTCGCTGGGCGGCGCGGAGGCCGACCCGGTCACCCAGCTCGAGGTGATCGAGGCGCTCACGCAGATCGACGCCTCGGCCGGCTGGTGCCTCATGGTCGCCACCACCGCGGTGGGCCTGCCCGCCGGCTTCCTGCCGGACGAGGCGATCGGCAAGATCCTGGCGGGCGGCCGCGTCCCGCCCGCCGCCATCGCCATCCTGCCGACGGGCACCGCCACCCCGGTGGACGGCGGCTACCGGCTCACCGGCCGCTGGCCTTTCGCGAGCGGGGTGCGCCACGCCGAGTGGCTCACCGCCGGCGCGATGGTCCGCCGCGACGCGCAGGATCCGGGCGAGCGTCACGTCGTGGTCATCCCGGCCGGCGCCGCGGAGATCCACGACAACTGGCAGGTCGCCGGACTCGAGGGCACGGGCAGCAGCGACTTCTCGGTCACCGATTGCTTCGTGCCCGCCGCGTTCGCCTGGAACCCGGCCACCGCCACGCCGCGCCGGGGCGGCGCGCTGTTCCGGCTCGGCATGCCCGCCTTCGTGGCCTACGAGCACGTGGCCTTCGCGCTGGGCGTGACGGGCCGGGCTCTCGGCGCCGCCGCCCTGCTCGCGCAGTCCAAGGCGCGGGGCCTCGTCACCGCCTCGCCGCTGGCCGGGCGCGCGGCCTTCCAGGCGCGGCTCGGCCTGGGAGAGATGCGTCTGCGCACGGTCCGCGCGGGCGCGATCGAGCTCTTCGAGGCGGCGTGGGCCACCGTCGGCGCGGGCGGCACCCTGAGCCGCCGGCAGCAGGCCGAGCTGCGGAGCGTGGCGACCTACGCGACCGAGACCGCGGTGGAGGTCGTGACCGGCCTCTTCCGGGCGGCGGGCGGCGGCGCCCTCTACCGCACCGGCGTGCTGCAGCGCTGCCTGCGCGACATCAACGCGGGGGCCCAGCACCTCATGGTGAGCGACTCCGCCTACGAGCGCCTCGGCCAGATCCTGCTGGGCTTCCCGGACGTGGACCCGATGGGCTGAGGTTTCGTCAGATCACGCCCTCGGCGCGCCAGCGCTCGAGGTCATCGGGCGAGTGGCCCAGGAGGCGGACGAAGACCTCGTCGTTGTCCTGCCCCGGCATGGGAGCCAGCCAGCGGACCCGGCCGGGCGTCTCCGAGAGCTTCAGCGGCGTCCCGGTGGTCGTCAGCGGCCCGTAGACCGGATGGTCGAGCTCGACGAACATCTCGCGGGCCCGCACCTGGGGATCGGCGACCATCTCCGCCACGTTGTTGACCGGCGCGGCCGGGACGCCGGCGGTCGCGAGAGTGCGCACCACCTCCGCCTTGCCGCGCGCCCCGGTCCACCGCTGAATGATCGCGGCGATCTCGTCGCGTCGGTCGCGCCGGGCCGCGGCGGTGGCGAACTCGGGCGCCCGGGTCAGCTCGTCGCGGCCGATGACGGCGCAGAACCGGGCCCACACCGCGTTGCTCGCGGCGGCGGCGATGGCCACGTGGCCGTCGGTCGTCGCGTAGATCCCGGTGGCCGAGCCGGCGAACGAGACGTTGCCGGCGCGGGTGAGGATCTCGCCGCCCACCGTGTAGCGCTCCCCGAGGTTGTCCAGCGCCACCAGGAGGCTGTCGAGCAGGGCCAGGTCGATGCGCTGCCCTCGGCCGCTGCGCTGCCGGTAGTGCAGCGCGGAGACGATGCTGAAGGCGCACAGCATGCCGGCATAGTAGTCCGAGATGGACTGGCCGGACCGGGTGGGCGGCCCGTCCGGATCGCCGGTGATGCTCATGTACCCGCTGATCGCCTGCGCGAGCATGTCGTAGCCGCGCTGGGACGCGTAGGGCCCGGTCTGGCCGAACGCGGTGATCGAGGCGTAGACGAGCCGGGGGTTGACGCGGCGCAGCTCCTCGTACCCGAGGCCGAGACGCTCCATCGTCCCGACGCTGAAATTCTCGGTGAGCACGTCGGCGCGCCGCACCAGCTCGCGGAAGAGCGCGAGGCCGGTCGGCGTCTTCAGGTCGAGGGTGACGCCGAGCTTGTTGCGATCGCGGTACTGCGCGGCCGGCACCCGCTCCTCGACGCCGTCGCGGCGGCGCTTCACGCCGAGAGACACGCGCTCGCGCCCGCGCTCCGGCGACTCGACCTTGATCACCCGCGCGCCGAGGTCGGCCAGCAGCATGGTGCAGAACGGCATCGCGATCACCTGGCCCAGGTCGAGCACGGTGACGTCGCTCAGGGCGTGATCCATCTCTCCTCCAGCCCGGACTGGTCACGAATGTCCGGCTCCGGGCGGATCATCGCGCGCGGGGCGGGCGCGCGAGCCAGAAGCACGTCGCGCCCACCGCGCAGAAGCCGACCGCGATCAGGAAGGCGATCCGGTAGCTCCCGGTGAGGTCGTGGACGAAGCCGGCGAACCACGGGGCGACGCCGCCGCCGATGCCGTTGCCGACGCTGAGGAAGCCGTAGATGGCGCCGAAGCGCCCCGGAAAGAGCTGGGCGGCCATCGCGGTGATGATGGGGCCGCGGGCGCCGAAGCCCAGGCCGAAGAAGATCGCGTAGGCGTAGAGCGCCGCCGCGTGCGGCCATCCCTCGAGCCCGAGCAGGCAGAGCGTGCCCAGCGCGGTGCAGCCGTAGGAGATCGTGGCCGAGGTGGCGCGCCCGATCCGATCGGCCGCGATGCCGAACCCGATGCGGCCCACCACCGAGAGCAGGCCGGTGAGCCCGAAGATCGAGGCGACGAACAGCCGGGGGAAGCCCTGGTCCACCGCGAAGGCCACCTGGTGCGTGACGACCGAGAAGACGGCCAGCGGCGTGCAGAGGTACGCGAAGAAGAGCGCCCAGAACGCCCGCGTCCGCAGCGCGTCGCCGATCTCCGCGGCCCAGGTGAGGGCGCCCGGGGTCGTGCCGCGAGGCGGCGTGGGGACAGCGGGCCCGTCGTGCACGCCCAGCCAGACGAGGGGGAGGAGCACCACGAGGGTGCCCAGGCCCAGGACGAGATAGGCCGCGCGCCAGCCGGACCCGGCGATCAGCCACTGGGCGAGGGGCCCCACCGTCAGCACGCCGGCGCCCATGCCCGAGAACGCCACGCCCATCGCGCTGCCCCGCCCCTCGGCGAACCACCGCGCGATCAGCGCGCCCGCCGGCACCCAGCTCACCGCACACGCCCCGGCCGCGGTCAGCACGCCGACGATGAGGTAGAGCGACCAGAGCGAGTCGATCCGGCTCGACAGCGCGCACCCCAGCCCGAGGAGACCCGCCCCGCCGAGCATCACCCGGCGTGGCCCCAGGCGGTCCACGAGGGTCCCCACCACGGGGGCGAGCACCCCTTGCGTGATCGCCGAGATCGAGAACGCCGCCGCGGTGGCGCCGCGCGACCAGCCGAACTCCTCGAGCAGCGCCACGAAGAAGATCGGGAACGAGAAGTAGAGGCCGGAGGCGATCGCCAGCGTGATCCAGACCGCGCCGACCACGATCCAGGGATGCAAGGGAGCGCGGCCCGGGGCGACGGAGTTCGGCACCGGGGCATCATGACACGGAACCGTCCGGTGGCCGGGAGCGGGGCTGCCGACGGGGACCCGATCGCCACGTCACCGCGCGCGAGGGCCAGGGCCGCGCACCCGCAGCGGCTACCGGCCTGCTCAGACCATGCGGGCGCGGCGATTCAGACGGGGCCAGGCCCTGTCGCAGGTGAGGACGGTCCCGTCGAGGGCGTCGCCGGTCGCCAGCACGAGAGCATCCGGAAGCCGGAGGCCAGCGTGGCGCGCCCGGAGCCTTGCTGCGCGCTCCGCGACGTCCGTCGTGATCGGCTCGACCCGGATGCCCAGATCGGACACGAAACGCCTGACGACGGCGACCGCCTCGGGACCACGACGAGAGGGATCCACGAGGATCTCCGCGTACGCGCTCGCGGGCAGGACCAGCGTCTGGCGGCGCGCCTGGCCTATGCTGGCCACGGCCGCGGCGTGGTGTGCGTCGCCCGCGTCGAGGAGCGCGATGACGACGCTCGCGTCGAGGACGACTATCGCCACTCCCGCCGGAGCTTCCGAAGAGATCCCTTCGGATAGACGCCGGTCAGGCGACCAGCGTAGGCGGCAACGGTCTCCTCGACGCGGGTCAGGACGATGCGTCCAGCCCCCGCGGATTCGACACGCAGCTCATCGCCCGGCTTGAGGCCGGCCTGCCTGAGGGCGGCCACTGGGATCGTCGCCTGGTTCTTGGCGCTGAGCCGTGTCCGGCCGCGTTGTCGGCGACGCTTTACAATGGCCATATAAAGTAAAGCTACGTCGACTCGAGACGGGCGTCAAGGGCGCGCCACGGAGAAAGCGCCCGGCGCGATCCGAGCTACGCTACGTCGCTGCCAAATCGCTTGGCGTGGAGCACACGGCTCGGTAAGGCTTCCCGTGACACTGGCGGAGGTAGAACGGCCAGACCCCGAGCAGGGGCTGACGGCTCGGGTCGCCACCGCGGCGACCCAGATCCCTAGCACATGAGCCAGTCGCCGTAGGTTCCTCGGATCGGCTTGCCCTCCGCGAACCGGGCCAGGCGGAAGGTGGGCAGGTCCGGATGCCCGCCTGGTCCCTCGGTGACGAGCGTCGCCATCATGTGGCCCACCGCCGGGGACAGCTTGAAGCCGTGGCCGGAGAAGCCGGCGGCCACGTGGTAGCCCTCCGGGCCCACGCGGTCGAGGATGGGATGCCAGTCGGGGGTGACGTCGAAGCAGCCCGCGTAGCCGCGGGCGATGTGGCCGTCGGCGAGCACCGGGAAGCGATGACTCACCCGGGCGAGGGCCTCGGTCGACTCGTCGAAGCTCACTCCTTCCCGGTAGGCGTCGGGGTCGGCGGTGTCGTGGGATTCCTCGGCGTCGAGCCCGCCCACCAGGATGTGCTCGCCCATCTCGGGGCGGGTGTAGATGTTGGTGACGAAGTCGTACACCATCGGGTGCGGCCGCCGATCGGCCTCGGGCCAGGCCACGATGCTGATCTTGTGACGGCATACGCTGATCGGCAGCTCGACGCCGGCCATGGCGCCCACCCGGGCGCTCCACAGCCCCGCCGCGTTGACGACCACCGGAGCGTGGATGTCGCCCGCGCCGGTGCGGACGCCACGGACGCGGTCGCCGTCCACGAGCAGCCCGACCACCGCGGTGTCCTCCAGGATGCGCGCGCCCGCCGCGCGCGCGGCCCGGGCGAAGCCCTGGGCGGTCTCGACGGGATTGCAGTAGCCCGACGCCGGCTCGTAGCAGCCGGCCACGAGATCGTCCGCGCGCAGGCGAGGCTCGATCTCGCCCATGTCGGTGGGGGAGACGAGCCGCGTGTCGATGCCGACCGAGCGCTGGAGCGCGACCGAGGCTTCCATGGGCGCGCGCATCCGGCCGTCCACTCCGAGCAGGTAGCCGGTGTGCCGGAAGCCGCACGAGGCGCCCCCGGTGTGCTCGGCGAAGCGCTGGAAGAAGTCGAGGGAGTACCGGATCATCCGGCAGGTCTCGGCCGTCGAGTAATGCTGCCGCACGCACGCGGAGCTCTTCCCGGTGCCCCCGGAGGCGATCGCCCCCTTGTCCACGATGATCACGTCGGTGACGCCGCGCCGGGTCAGGTGAAACGCGGTGCTGGCCCCGGTCACCCCACCCCCGATGATCACCACCTCCGCGGTGCGCGGCGTCGTCATGGGGCCGATGCTACCCGGCGCGGCGAGCGGGCGCAACGGACCACCCACCTTCCGTCCGGTCGCTCGCGTGGCCGTCAGGAAGACAATGTGCTCCTATAGCGTGACTTTCGGTCTGCTATCATCAGGCCACCGCGCGCTTGGCCGGTCACCGGGGCTCCGCTCGATCCCTCGCGGCGGCTGTCGCGCGTCGCGTGGAAGGAGGACCCGATGCCCACATACATGGTGCAGGCGGCCTACACCGGCACCGCGTGGAGCAAGCTCACGCAGCGGCCCGAGAACCGGATGGAGGCGATCAAGCCGGTGATCGAGCGGCTGGATGGCAGGCTTCTCGCGTGGTACTACACCTTCGGCGAATACGACGTGGTCGTGCTGTTCGAGGTGCCCAGCAACGTCAACGCCGCGGCGGCGTCCATGGCCATCGCGGGAGGTGGAGCCGTCAAGGAGATCAAGACGACGGCGCTCATGTCGCCCGACGAGGGGTTCGACGCCATGCTGCTGGCGCAAGGGGCCGGATACCGCGCGCCGGGCACCTGACGCCCGCCGCCCGCGCGCCGCCGAGCCATCCGGTCGGGGTGATCCTCAGCGGCTGGCCCGCACCACGTGCGCGTGGAACGGCAGCTGGACGCGGCCGCCCACCGTGACCGACCGCAGCGCTTCCGCCATCTCCGACCGGATCTTCGCGGTCAGTTCCGCTCGGGCCGCGGCGTCGAGGTGCTGCGGCTGGCTCGCCGGTCTGCGGGATCCGGGTGGTCGGGCGGGCCCTCGCCCTCCTCCACGAGCGCTGATCCGCCTCAGGCCGGCGGGCGCCGGGTCACCGCCTCGCGCGCGAACTGGCCGATGGCGTCCAGCAGGGCGAGGCGGCCCAGCGCGTCGTTGTGGTCGGCGCCGGCGATGCGGAAGAAGCGCTTGGGCGAAGGCGCGGCCGCGAACAGGCGCTCACCCAGCTCGAAGGGCACGATCCCGTCCTGGTCGCCGTGGGCCACGAGGATCGGCGCCGACACGCGCGGGATGCGCGCCAGCGAGTCGAACCGGTTGCCCGCGAGCGAGCCGAGCGGGCCGTAGTGCCGGCGGGCCACGTCGGCCAGCCGCGTGAACGTCGAGACCGCGATCACCGCCCCGCACCGGCGGCGCGTGGCGACCTCGATGGACACCGCCCCGCCCAGGGATTCGCCGAAGCACACGATGGTGGCCGGATCGGTCCCGCGGGCCACCAGGTCGTCGAAGACGGCGCTCGCGTCGAGGTACACGCCCGACTCGCTCGGGGAGCCGTCGCTCCGCCCGTAGCCCCGGTAGTCGTAGGCGAGTACCCCGACCGCGCGGGCGCCCAGGGCCAGCAGCAGCGCCCGGCGCGAGTCGATGTTTCCCGCATTGCCGTGCGACCACAGGAGCACCGGCCCCCCGTCGCGCGGGGGCAGGTACCAGGCGTGCAGGCGCCGGCCGTCCTCGGTCGCGATCCAGCGCTCCTCGACGCCGGCGGGCGGCGGCCCGACCCGCCGGTCGGGAAAGAAGACGAAGTGGTCGATCCACACGGTGCACCCGGTCAGGAGGAGCGCGGCGATCGCGAGCCCGGTCCATCGGGCGGTCGGAGCGACCTCCAACCGCCGCTCCGAGCGGACCCGGCGGGCGATCAGTAGACGGCCTGCGTTCGCGACGGGCGCGTGACTCCTTCCGCCTCGTCCACCGACCGGGCCAGGTCCGCCAGGTACTCGTCGATGATCGGGGCGTGCACCGGCGTCAGCATGAGGTGGATCCCTCGGGGCTCGCGGATGCGTCCTACCGACCAGCCCCGCGCCGTCATCCGATCGGCGACGGTGAAGATGTCGTGGCCCGCGAGGCCGAACCCCACCGCCCACAGCTCGGGCTCGCCCCACACGTGGAGCCCCCTCCCGAGACGGGCGAGCCCCTCGACGAGGCGCGCCTTCGCCTCCATGACGGTGGCCGCGATGCGGCGGTAGCCCGCCTCGCCCAGGAAATGCATCACGGCCCACGCCGCCGCGCTGGCCCCGCCGGGCCGCGTGCCCGTGAAGGTGTTGACGCTGTAGAGTCCGGTGGGCCAGTCGTCGAAATCGTAGCGACCCGCCGCCTGGTGCTCCGCGGTGCGGAAGAGGACCACCGAGGCCCCCTTGGCCGTGTAGCCCGACTTGTGCAGATCGGCCGAGATCGAGGTGACGCGGGGAAGCGCCAGGCCGAACTCCGGCACCGGGTGGCCCAGCGCTCGCACGAACGGGCCGAGGATGCCGCCCACGCACGCGTCGACGTGCAGCCAGAGGTCGTGCTCGCGGGCGAGATCGGCCAGCGCGGCGATGGGATCGATGACCCCGAGCGAGTAGGCGGGTGCCGAGGCGTAGAGCATCACGGTGCGGGGTGTGATGGCGGCGGCCATCGCGGCCACGTCGGCCCGGAAGCCGGCATCGGTCGGCACGCGGAGCACCTTCATGCCGAGGTAGTGGGCCGCCTTGTTCGCCGCGGGATGCGCGGACCAGGGGACCACGATCTCGGGCTCGGTCACCTCGGGGCGCCGCTGCCGCGCCCACTGTCGCGCCGCGTGGGTGGCGAGGAAGATGCTCTCGGTGCCGCCGGACGTCAGGTGGCCGGTGGCGGCGGCGTCGCCTCCGAGGAGATGACGGACCATCGCGACGAGGTCGGCCTCCATGCGCCGCAGGCTCGGGAACACGCGCAGCCCGAGGCCGTTCTCGGTCATGAAGAGCGCGTACGCCTCGCGGGCCACCTGCTCCACCGCCGCGTCGGCGTGCCAGACGAAGGCGGCGTGCCGTCCCCGACGCCAGTCGAGGTCGTCGCGCTTGAGGTCGCGGAGGGCCTGCGCGAGCTCGGGCCAGCTCCGGCCTTCGCGGGGGAGCGACGGGCCGTCCGCCGGTGGAGGGGTCTGGCTCATGATGGCCGAGGTTATACCCCGCCACCGCCGGGCTCGCAACGTCCCCGAGTCTGGTACCGTGCCCCCCGGAGGCTCACCCCCCCAGGAGGCTCATCCCATGACGCGTCCCGCGCTCTTCGTCGTCAAGGCCACCATCGCGCCCGAGCTCGAGGCCGCGTTCAACCACTGGTACGACACCGTCCGCTCGAGGGAGGCCGCCCAGGTCCCGGGCTGTCTCGGCATGCGCCGCTACGCGGCGGTCCCCCTCGAGACCCCGCATGCCGGATCCGAGCCGTGGCAGTACATGGTCTGCTACGAGTTCGACTCGGAGGCGTCGCTGCAGGCCTTCGTCGCCTCCGACACGCTGCGGGCGATGACGAAGGACTACAATGCCCGCTTCGGCGGCGGGGGCGAGCGGGCGCGCCTGGCCTATCGACAGATCCATCCCTGAGCGGGCTTGGAGGTTGTGAGGCCCCCGCACGATGTGCGAGAATTCACACGACGCGACGGCGGCGCAGCGGCGCCCGTCGTAAACCCGCATCGACAATGAGATACGATCCGCCAAGGCGGCACTCGTGACCGACGGCCCCGCCCCGCGCGGCCTGCTGGCCCTCGTCCCCCGGATCGCCCGCTACGCGCGGCCGCACCGGGTGCCGATGTCGGTCGGGTTCGGGCTCTCCGCGCTCGGCATCGCGCTCGACCTGGTCAAGCCGCTGCCGCTCGCCATCGTGCTCGATAGCATCCTCGGCCAGAAGCCGCCGCCCGCGTTCCTGGGGCCGTGGTTCGCGCACCTGGCGCCGACGGGCCAGCTCGGGGTCGCCGCCGCCGCGATCGTGCTGATCGCGGTGTGTCGCGGCATGACCACCATGCTGGCCAACCACCTCACCATCGACGTGGGCCAGCGCATGGTCAACGACCTGCGCATCGCGCTCTGGACCCACCTGCAGAAGCTCTCGCTCCGCTTCCACAACCAGCAGCAGACCGGCGACCTGCTGTTCCGGGTCATGGCCGACACCTACGCGATCCAGGGCATCGTGATGAACGGGGCCATGCCGCTCGTCAGCGCGGCCCTGATGCTGACCGGGATGTTCGTGGTCATGGTGCGGTACGACTGGATGCTGGCCTGCGTGGCCCTCGTGGTGAGTCCGCCGCTCTACCTCGCGATCCGCTGGCTGACCGTCCGGATCCACGGCTACGCCACCGCGCACCGGCAGGCGGAGAGCGAGCTCTACAGCCGCGCGGAGACCGCGATCGGCGCGGTGAAGCTGGTCCAGGCCTACGGGCGCGAGGACAGAGTGGTGCAGGACTTCCGGGCCGGCAGCGAGCGAAGCCTCGCCCTGTCTCTCCGCCTCTACGGGACCGAGACCCTGTTCGTGCTCGTGGTGGAGTCCCTGCTCGCCGCGGGCACCGCGGCCATCGTGTGGCTCGGCGCGATGCGGGTGCTGAGCGGCACCCTGACCATCGGCGCGCTGACCGTGTTTCTCTCGTACCTGCGGGACCTCTACCAGCCGATCCTCAGCCTGAGCCAGAACCTCGCCGAGATCACCTCGGCCCGGGTGGGCCTGGACCGCGTGTTCTCCGTGCTCGACACCGAGCTCGACGTCAAGGATGCGCCCGACGCGGTGCCGCTGCCACCGATCACCGGCGAGATCCGGTTCGAGAACGTCAGCTTCGCGTACGACGACGGCCGGCCGGTGCTGCAGGGCATCGATCTGCGAATCGCCCCCGGCGAGCGCGTCGCGCTCGTGGGGCGGACCGGGGCGGGCAAGAGCACGCTGGCCGGACTCATCCTACGCTTCTTCGATCCGCAGCGCGGTCGCGTCACCATCGACGGCCACGACCTGCGCCGGGTCACGCTCGCGTCGCTCCGGCGGCAGGTCACCCTGATGCTGCAGGAGCCGATCCTCTTCCGCGCCACCGTCTCCGAGAACATCGCCTGGGGCTCGCGGAACCCGGATCCCGAGACGGTTCGCGAGGCGGCCCGGCGCACCGAGGCCGAGTCGTTCATCCAGGCGATGCCCCAGGGATACGAGACGATGCTGGGCGAGGACGGCTCCACCCTCTCGGGCGGGCAGCGCCAGCGCCTGGCCCTGGCGCGCGCGCTGGTCCGCGACACGCCGATCGCGATCCTGGACGAGCCGACCAGCGCGCTCGACGTGGCCACCGAGGCCCAGGTCTGGCGCAACCTGGAAGAGCGCCTCCGGGGGCATACCGCGATCGTGATCGCGCACCGGCTGAGCACCGCGCGGCGCGCCGACCGCATCGTGGTGATCGAGGCCGGCGCGATCGTCGAGCAGGGCACCCACGACGAGCTGATGGCCCGCCGCGGGGCCTACTTCCATCTCTGGCAGCGGGACGAGGCGGAGCCGGCCGCCGCCGCGATGCCGGAGGAGCGTTGAGCTTAGCGGCGGGAACGGAGGCCGACATCGGATGAAGTTCCTGATCATCAACGCGGATGATTTCGGTTACGGCGGCGGCGTGAACCGGGCGATCGCCGAGCTCCACGACCGGGGGGTGGTGACCTCGGCGGGGCTCATGGTCAATACCCCCGGGACCGCGGAGGCGGTGACGCTCGCGGCGGCGTGCCCCCGACTCTCGCTCGGCATCCACGTGAACTTCACGAACGAGGCCCAGCGGCTCGTGGAGTTCGACGACCCCGCGGTCTGCCGTCGCGAGCTGCGCCGGCAGTTCGACCGCTTCGTGGAGCTGGTCGGCCGGCCGCCCACCCATCTGGACTCGCACCAGCACGTCCACCGGCGCCCCGGCTGCGCGGCGAGCTTTCTCGAGCTGGCCGAGGAGCACGGCCTGCCGCTCCGCGACCGGTCCCCGGTCACCTTCAAGGGCGGGTTCTACGGCCAGTGGGAGTACGGGGTCTCGCAGCCGGCCAAGGTGAGCTTCGAGGCGCTCCGCAGCATCGTGTCGACCGAGCTACACCGCGGCATCTACGAGCTGGCCGTGCATCCCGGTTACCAGGACACGAGCGCCGACTACGTGTACCACCTGGACCGGGAATGGGAGCGCGAGACGCTCTCCGACCCCCGCCTGCCCGATCTGCTCCGGGACGTGGGGGTGCAGCTGATCAGCTATCACCAGCTCGCCCGCGCGGTCGCGCAGCTCAACGGCGGCGGGGCCTGACCGTCCCGGTCAGGCCCGAGCGAACAGCGAGATCAGCACCTCGTACTCCACCCCGTTCTTCGTGCCGGGGAAGATCTCCTCCCGGTCGAGCCGGAAGCCGACGTTGAGAAACAGATCCCGGTAGGTCCGGATGATGTGGGGGAGCAGGAGCTTGTCGTACCCCTGCTTGTCCATCGTGTTGGCCATGAGGAACCGGCCGCCCGGCCGCGTCGCGGCGTGCACCTCGCCCGCGAACCACGCGACGTCGAAGAACGAGTACAGCCAGCCGAGGTAGCAGATCGTCTCGTTCATCACCACGAGGTCCCACGGGCCGTCGGTCCGCCAGGCGTACTCCATGGCGTTGCCGGCGGCGATGGCGCCGGTGGCCGCCGCGCCGCCCGCCGCGCGCGCCCGGGCGATCGCGGACGGGGAGATGTCGTAGGCGACGAGGTGATCGACCTGCGGGGCGAGGAGGCGGGTGAAGTAACCCGCCCCGCAGCCCAGCTCGAGGGCCCGGGGGAAGCGCGCGCCCTGCAGCACCTCGATCAGGCGCGCGTAGCGGGCGCGCTCGAACTCCGAGCTCTCCAGCTCCCAGAAGTCGCCGCCCTTCCAGAGGTTCTCCGAGAACTCGAACGCCTTCCGCCCGGCCTGGTCTCGGTCGGTCGTCATCGATGCCCTCCTCCGGTCGGCCCGGTCACTTCAGGGCGTAGGGGTTGATCGGCGTTCCCACCGCGCGGGTGACCGGCAGCGGCGGCGCGACCAGGAGGAAGGCGTAGCGGCCGTCGGTCGCGCAGTCGACGGCGAGGTCTTCCAGGAAGAAGATGTCCACGCGCGCCGGACGATGTCGAGCGCCTCGCGGAACCGGGCCTGGCTCTCGCCGTAGGGCACCCCGCAGGTGTCGTAGGTGCGCACGACGCCGCTGCGGCCGATGCCGAACTCGAAGCGACCCTCGCTGATCTGGTCGACGGTGGCGACCTCCTCGGCGATGCGCAGCGGATGGTGGAGCGGCAGCACCTGGACCGCGGTGCCGACGCGGACGCGCCGCGTGCGGGCGGCGATGGCGCTCGCGACCTGGAGCGAGGCGGAGATGATCGAGCGGGTCGGAGCGAAGTGGATCTCGCCGAGCCATACGCAGTCGACGCCCCAGGCCGCGGAGGCCTGAGTGGCCCCGTGGCGCAGCTCCTCGACGAAGATCCCGAAGTGCACGGCGTGATACTGGCCCGCCCGGGCCGGGGTCGTCAAGCCGGCAGATAGAACTGCACGCCGGGGAGTTTCTGCACGGTAAGTCGTTCCCCTCGCGGGCGATCGCATCCCGGTGGTCCGCCCGAGTCCCACTTCAAGGCGCGAGATGGCCGGTGGCATGTCCTCTGCAGACCTCGCGACAAGAGGAGGACGCCCATGCTCACGGTGACCGAGCGCGCGAAGGTAACTCTCGCCCGGCTGAAAGTGCAGGCCCAGATCGAGGACGACGATGTCGGCCTTCGCCTCTCGCTGGCGGCGAGCGGAGAGCCCGGACAGAGCCAGTTCGGCCTGCGGGCGGACCGCGAGACCCTGGGCGATCAGGTCGTCGAATACGGCGGGACCAAGGTCTTGCTCGTGGAGGAGGGGCTGGCGGATGCGCTGGCCGACGCCACCATCGACGCGGAGCCGACCGGACGGGGTGACGACCTGATCATCAGCCGGGCCGGCCAGATCGAGACCGAGAACGGCCACGGAGGAATGCCGCGATGATGACCGTGATGACGCACGTTGCCCTCAAGGAGGGAGCTGAGCGTGACTGGGACAGTGTCATGCTCGAGCGCCTGAACGCGGCCAAGAAGCAGCCGGGATGGGTCGGAGGCCAGCTGCTGCGATCGCCGAACGGTCGGGTGATCGTCGGCACGTGGCAGAGTCGCGCCGACTGGGAGCGATGGCACCACGCTCCGGAGTTCGCGGAGACCCGCCGCCAGCTCGACGCCATGGCGGACGGGCCGACCGACCCGGGGTGGCACGAGGTGGTGGCCGAGGTGCGGAAGGGGAGAGCCGCGTCGAAGGGCCGCTGAGCGCGAGCGCCCGCGGGAGAGACCGCTCCGAGGGGCCGGGAGCGGTGGTAGCATACCGGCGGGATGAGACACGGGCGTCTGATCGGTCTGGCCGTGGTGGTGGCCCTCGCCGCCCTCGGCTGGGGCGGCTACGTCTGGTGGAACAGCTACAAGCACGTTTCCACCGACGATGCCTACGTCGAAGGCAGCATCGTCATCATCAGCGCCAAGGTCTCGGGCCACGTCGCCGAGGTCCACCTGGACGACAACCGCGCGGTCGAGGCCGGGGACCTCCTCCTCCGCATCGATCCGCGCGACTACGCGGCCCGGCGCGACCAGGCCCGGGCCGCGGTCGCGGTCGCGACGGCCGAGCACCAGGCCGTCCGCTCCGAGACGGAGCTCACGCGCGAAACCACCAGTGCCCAGGCGGAGGAGGCGCGCGCCGCGCTCGAGTCGGCCCGGGTGGCCGCGCAGGGCGCCGAGTCGGCGGTGTCGGAGGCGCGGGCCACCGTGGAGGCCAAGCGCGCCGCGATGGCGGCCATGATCGCGGAGGTGACGGGCGCGGAGAGCACGCTGCGCCGGAACGCCCGGGAGATGGAGCGGATGCGCACGCTGCTCCAGGGCGGCTTCGTGGCCCAGCGCGACTTTGACCAGGCGGAGATGGCCTCGGCCACCTCCGCCGCCACCCTGGAGGCGACGCAGCGCCGGCTCACCCAGGCCGAGAAGGAGATCCAGCAGGCCGAGGCCGCCCTGGCCAGCCGCGTCCTCGGGGTCAGCCAGGCCCGGCAGCGCATCAACGAGGCCCGCGCCGCGCTCGGCCGCGTGGAGAGCCAGCGGCGTCAGGTCACCGTGAAGGAGGCCGAGATCGAGCGCGCCGCCGCGAGCCTGAGCCAGGCGCAGGCCGACCTGGCTTTCGCGGAGCTGCAGTTCCAGCACACCGAAGTGCGCGCACCCACCGACGGGGTCATCTCGAAGAAGAGCGTGGAGCCGGGGCAGGTGGTGCAGATGGGCCAGCCCCTGCTCGCCATCGTGCCGCTGCACGAGGTCTGGGTGGTCGCCAATTTCAAGGAGACGCAGCTCGCCCTCGTCAAGCCGGGCATGCCGGCCACCGTCGAGATCGACACGTTCCCCGACAAGGTGCTCCACGGCACCGTGGACTCGCTCAGCGCGGGCACCGGCGCGCGCTTCTCGCTGCTGCCGCCCGAGAACGCCACCGGCAACTGGGTCAAGGTCGTCCAGCGCATCCCGGTGAAGATCCGGCTCGACGCCCGGGAATTCGGCAATCCGCTCACGCTACGGGCCGGGATGTCCGCCTACGTCGTCATCCGCGTGAAGTAACGCGAGCCGGGCATGACCGCGTCGCCCGGCGAGGGAGCGCCGATCTCCCCGACCCGCAAGTGGGCCATCACCCTGTCGGTGATGGTGGTGGCCTTCATGCAGGTGCTCGACACCAGCGTGACCAACGTGGTGCTGCCGCACCTGCAGGGCTCGCTCTCCGCGGGACTCGAGGAGGTGTCGTGGGTCATCACCTCCTACCTCGCGGCCAACGCGATCATCATCCCGGCCACCGGCTGGCTCGCCGGGCTGATGGGCCGGAAGCGCTTCTTCCTGGTCTGCTGCGTGCTGTTCACGGTGAGCTCGGTGCTGTCGGGCATGGCCCCCACCCTCACCTTCCTGATCCTGGCCCGCATCGCCCAGGGGATCGGGGGCGGCCCGATCATTCCGCTCTCCCAGGCCATCCTCTGGGAGATCTTCCCGCTCGGCCAGCGCGGCCTCGCGATGGCGGTGTGGGGGATCGGGTTCATGATGGGCCCGATCATCGGGCCCACCCTCGGCGGCTACATCGCGGACAACTGGTCCTGGCGCTGGATCTTCTACATCAATCTCCCGGTCGGGCTGCTCGGCTTCTTCATGGCCAGCGCCTTCCTGTTCGATCCGCCGTATCTCCGGAAGCCGACGCGGGTGGACTGGCCGGGCCTGGTCCTGATGGTGCTGGGCTTCGGCTGCCTGCAGCTCATGCTCGACCGCGGCCAGGGCGAGGACTGGTTCGACTCCTCGCTCATCGTCGGGCTCGCGGTGGTCGCGGGCCTTGCCCTCGTGGGCTTCCTCACCCGCGAGCTGATGGCGCAGGATCCCATCCTGGACCTGCGGGTGTTCGCGGATCGCAACTTCGCCTTCGGGGCCAGTTTCATCGCCCTGATCGGGCTCGGCATGTTCTCGAGCATGGTGCTGCTGGCGCTCTACTCCCAGAAGCTTCTTGGCTACGACGCCCTGACCTCGGGCCTCGTGCTCGCCCCCGGGGGGCTCGGCAACATGTTCTCGCTCATCCTGTGCGGGCGCCTCGTGACGCGGGTGGACCAGCGCCTGCTCCTGACGTTCGGCTGCCTGGTGAACGCGATCAGCCTGTACATGATGTCCAACGTCACGCTCGGGATGGACTACTGGAGCCTGACGCTGCCGCGGATCGTCCAGGGCTTCGCGCTCGGGTTCATCTTCGTCCCGCTCTCCACCCTGACCCTGGCCACCATCAAGAGGGACAAGCTCGTCAACGCCACGTCGGCCTACAACGTCCTGCGCAACCTCGGCGGCAGCGTGGGCATCGCGCTCGCCACCACGTATCTGGCGCAGCGCAGCCAGTTCCACCAGCACAACCTGGTGAGTCACGTCACGGTATGGGACCCCGAGACCCAGGCCCGCCTCGCCCAGTGGACGAGCCACTTCCTGGCCCAGGGGGCCGATACGTTCACCGCGCAGCGCCGCGCGATGGCCATGCTCTACCACGACGTGGTGAGCCAGGCGCAGGTGTTGGCCTACGCGGACGACTTCTGGCTGCTCGCGGTCCTGTTCTCGATCGTGCCGCTCTTCCTCCCGCTCATGCGGCGCGTCCACGCCGAGCCGATGGCTCCGCGCGACGAGGCCGGGGGCGACGAGGCCGGGCGGGTGCGCCCGCTCCCCGCCCCCGTCGACTGAGCGGCCGGGCGCTCAGCACCCTCCCGCGAGCAGCGGCGAGGCGAGAGCCCGCCCGTACGGCTCGTAGACTCGTCGAACCAGCACGTGGAAGTGGGGCTCCCGGAACTCCTCGACCGCGTGGATCAGCCCCCGCTTCTGCAGCCGCGCGAGCACCGTCCGGAGCCAGGCGGCCTCGCGCGCGGAGAACGACCGCTTGGAGATGTCGACCGCCGCCCCGGTGAGGTGGGTGGACTGCACCGGGCCCGTCGCGGGGGCCGCGCTCGGATTCGTCCGGCGCAGCGCCCGCTGCCGGGCCGTCGTGCGGGTCAGGCTGGTGATCCGGAGCGGCTTGCCGAACAGGTCGTGAAACGCCTGCCCGAGCTGCTCGACGAATCGCCTCGTCCACGGGCGCGCCACCCGCAGCCGGGTGCCCACGCCCTCGACGTAGTAGGTCCGCGTCTCGAGCGGCACGTCCACCAGGAGCCCCGACTTGCGGAAGCGGTCGACCATCGCCAGATCGCGCATGCGAGAGAGCCGGTCCCGTACCGCCGCCGCGCTCTCGCGACTGAGCCGGCGCGGCTTCGCCACCAGCGGGGGCGGGGACAGGTCGAGGCGTCCCCGACGCAGGTCGCGAACCGCCGGCAGCATCAGGATGCTCCGGGCGCGGGGGATCGCCTTCGGGGAGAGCCGGTTGAGTCCGCGCAGGTCGTCCACCGAAGCCCCGAAGCGGCGGGCGATGGCCGACAGGGTGTCGCCGCGGCGGACCTGATAGCACCAGACCGGCTCGCTCGCCTGACACACCTGGACCAGGAGCAAGGTGACGGCGATCGCGCCGGCGAGACCGAGGGAACGAATCATGATGGGAGCGTCTCCCCGCGAGCATAGAGAATCGAGCCCGCGCGAGTCAACGTTTTGCCGCGCCGTCCGCGGACGCGGTACAGTGAGGGCATGAAGCCCGAGCCCGAGCCCGAGCACCCGCTGGCCGCCGCGGCCCCCGGCCTGGTCCATCCCTGGCCCGAGCCGCCCGAGGGCGGCGCGAGCATCCTGGTGGCGCCCGGCGTCCGCTGGATCCGGATGCCGCTGCCCTTCCAGCTCAATCACATCAACCTGTGGCTGCTCGACGACGAGGCCGGGCTCACCGTGGTGGACACCGGGGTGGGGCTGCCGCCCACTCGCGAGCTGTGGGACCAGCTCTTCGCGGGCGAGCTGGCCGGACGGCCCCTCGCGCGCGTGCTCGTCACCCACTTCCATCCGGATCACATCGGCAACGCCGACTGGCTGGCGCGGCGCTTCGGGGTGGAGGTGTGGTGCCCGCAGGCGGAGTGGCTCATGGCCCATCTGGCCTGGCAGGGCATGGGCGGCAACGATTCGGAGCGGCGCCTCGCCCACTACCGGCGCCACGGCGTCCCCGAGGCGCAGGCCGAGGCCTTCCGCGGGCTCGGGAACCACTACCGGAAGCTGGTGCCGTCGGTCGCGTCCAGCTTCCGCGCGGTGCGCGAGGGTGACGTGGTCACGATCGGGGGGCGCCGCTGGCACGCCTTCACCGTCATGGGACACGCCCCGGAGCACGCCTGTCTCTTCTCTCCGGAGGCGAACGTGCTGATCTCGGGCGACCAGGTGCTGCCCCGGATCACGACCAACGTGAGCGTGTGGCCGGATCAGCCCAACGGCAACCCGCTCAAGCTCTATCTCGACTCGCTCGGGCGCTTCCGGCCGCTGCCCGAGGACACGCTGGTACTGCCGTCGCACGGGCTACCCTTCCGCGGCCTGCACCAGCGGCTCGACTACCTGCAGCACCATCACGACGAGCGGCTCAGCGAGACGATCGACGCCCTCGCCGAGCCGCGGACCGCCCACGACCTGGTGCCGGTGCTCTTCCGCCGCCAGCTCGATGCCCACCAGCTCGGCTTCGCGATCGGCGAGACGGTCGCGCACCTGCACTTCCTGGAAGCGCGGGGCCAGGCGGCGCGCCTCGTCGGCGACGACGGCATTCACCGCTTCCGCAAGGCCTGACGCGCGCTCCCCGTGGCGAACCCGCACGGCTCCCTGCCGAAGGCCGACCCCGAACGGCTCGATCCGGAGCTGCGGCGGCGCCTGGAGGTGTGGTTCGCCAAGGCCTACCGGGACGACAACCTATTCCTCACGCTGGCCCGGCGGCCCGCGGTGCTGGACATGTTCCTCGACTGGGTCGCGTTCGTCTACGCGGGGGGCTCCACGCTCGAGCCGGCGCTGGTGGAGCTCTGTCGCGTCCGCCTCGCCTCCCGCAACCACTGCGTGCATTGAAGCCTCGCCCGCAGCGCATCGTTGATGCGCAAGGGCTTGAGCGAGCCGGAGGTCCAGGCCGCGCTCGGTGACCTCGACCAGGCCGCGCTGCCTTCGCGGACGATCGCGGCGCTGCGCCTGGCGGATTGCCTGGCGGGAGAACGGCCGCGCGTGGACGAGGGGCTCTTCGCGGAGCTGCGCCGCCACTTCGACGAGGGCCAGATCCTCGAGCTGGGCGCCGCGCTCACCATCGCCTCCGGCTGGCAGCGCTTGATCGAGGCCTTCGGCATCCGCCCGGACGGGTGGACCGAGGCCACGCCGCTGCCGTGGGCCGGCCGAGGCGACGTCGACCGGTCCTAGCCGCGCGGCGCGCTCGTCGAGAGCAGGACCTACCCGGTAATTCGTCCCGGGTCTCCCGGCGGCCCGCGGTGGGCGCTCGTCGATTCCGCGTCGCTTCCCGTGTTCGCCGGCCCGCGCGGGCTTCGCGAGCGAAGGCACATTCCTTGCTCCCACGTGAGACACGAGCAGGCAGGGTCGCGAGCAAGGAGGAGCGGCGACGATGAGCGAGCTGGCGCGGGTGGGCAAGGTGATGGGGGTGGTGGCGGTGGTCATGATGCTGGTGGCGGCGTGTTCCAGCATGACCGGCAAGACGCTGGGGGAGAACATCGACGACGCGGGGATCACCGCCGCGGTCAAGTCGAAGCTGGCCACCGAGAAGATCTCCACGGTGACCCGGATCGACGTGGACACCAATCAGGGGATCGTGGCCCTCAACGGGACGGTGCAGTCGGAGGCCATGCGGGTGCGGGCGGACCAGATCGCCCGGCAGGTGAAGGGCGTCCGCGACGTGGTCAACAACCTGCGCGTCCAGGCGAGCTGAGCGGGACCGGAAGACCGGCGACCACCGCACCGGCCCGCGGCGCTTGCCTAGCGGTCTGTCCCGGTAACACCGGATCCCCCTCCGAGTTCCCTAGCGGCGCCGCTCCAGATCGAGGTCGGTGCGCCGGAGCCGCTCGATCTGCGCCTTGAGCCGGGCCGTCTCGTCCTCGCGGGCGATCAGCTCGCCGAGCATCGCCCGCCACGCGCGCGCTTCCGCGTCCCAGCGGCTGTCCGGGTAGTCGGCGAGCAGCCGCGAGAGGGCGCGATGCGCGGCGCGGTAGTTGCGAAGGCCGTTGCCCGGGTCCGCCTGCAGGCGCCCGAGGCCGTAGAGCGCGGAGGCGCCGGCCGGATCGCCCCGGTGCTCGCGGAGCACGCGCTCGTAGGCCGCGAGCGCGGCCGGCGCCTGGCCGCGCTCGGCGAGATCGTCGGCGCGCGCGACCAGCCAGGCGGCGTCGCGCGATCCGCCCGCATCGCGGGGTTCGGTGCTTCCCCACGGCGACGGGCGGGCGGTGCTGCACGCGGCCGCGCCGACGAGCAGGAGCGGCACGATCCAGAGGTGGCGACGCGGGTGGGATCTCATGCGGGAGCCGCGGCGGTGGCCTTGGGAATCGTCACCGTGAAGCAGCTCCCCTTGGCGAGCTCGGACCGCACGTCCACCGTGCCCCCGTGGGCCTCGACCAGGCCTTTCACCACCGCCAGCCCGAGACCGGTGCCCTTCCGCGTCCCGGGCACCTGTCGATAGGGCTCGAAGATCCAGGGCAGCGCCTCCGCGGAAATGCCGACGCCGGTGTCCTCGATATGGAGCTCGAGGCGATCGTCCGCTTCCACCAGGCGCACGCGCACCGCGCCGCCCATCGCGGTGAAGTGCACCGCGTTGCCGAGCAGATTCACGACCACGCGCACCAGGCTGCCTTCCTCGCCCAGCACCGTGAAGTCGCCGCCCTCGGCGGCCAGGTCCACCCGGATCCGCTTCTCCTCGGAGAGCGGCCGCAGCTCGTCCAGCGCGCGGGCCACCACGGCCAGGACGTCGGTCGGTCTGCGGTCCAGCGGCATGGCCCGGGCCCGCAACCGGGTGAAGTCGAGGATCTGGTTGACCATGGTCAGCATCCGGGCGGCGCTCGCGTCGATGAGGTACGCGAAGCGGGCCTGCTTCGCGTCACCCGCCTCCTGCGCGCGCTCCTGGAGATTGTCGGCCGCGAGGCGGATGGCCGCGAGCGGGTTCCGCAGATCGTGGGAGATGTGCGAGAAGAACTCCTCCTTGAGACGGTCCACCTCGTGCAGCCGCTCCGCCATGTCATTGAACGCGCGGCCGAGGTGGCTGATCTCGTCGCGTCCCCCGACCGCGAGCGGCCCGCTCCAGGTCCCGGCCGCGAGCGACGCGGTGGCGGCGGCCAGGCGCTCGAGCGATCGCGTCATCCGGAACGCGAGGAGCGCGCTGGCCCCCAGCGCGAGGGCGAGGCTCGCGAGCAGCGCGGTGGACACCGCCTGCCAGGTCCAGCTTTCGAGCGCCTGCGCGCGGGCCTGCCCGGCGGCGAGCACCGCCTCGGTGGCGGTGAGGGTGTCGGTGAGCGCGGCTTCCGCGCGCTCCGCGGCCTCGCGCGCGACACCCTCCGCGATCCGCAGCGCCGCCGCGGCCTGCCCGACCGCGACGAGCCGGCGCTCCTCCTCGACGTGACCGCGATACTCGTCGAAGGCGACCCGGGCGCGGCGGTGGGCGGTCTGCTCCAAGGCGCTCTCCAGGTAGCCGCCGAGCGCGTCCATGTCCCGGGTGGCGCGGGCCGCGCGGTCGCTCCACATCGCGGCGTAGTCCTGGTCCCGGAGCACGAGGGCCCGGGTCTCGAGGCGCACCAGACCGTGGAGCGACTCGCGCAGCGCAACCTCCAGGCGCAGCGCCGGTACCGCGCGCGTGACGACGTCCTGGTTCACGGTGACGAGCCGCCGGACCGTGAACAGGCTCCACACCACCGTGCCGAACAGGACCAGGATGACGAGGGCCGAGACGAGGAAGATCTTGGTGGCCAGACGCATGGTGCGCTAGGGCGCCGCGGTCAGGAGCACCCGGACCATCTTGCGGACGATGCGCAGGGCGAACGGCTTCTCGAGGATGGGATCGGTGGTGCCGCGGAGGAACTCGGCGTGCTCGGCGGGATTGCCGGTCATGAAGATCACGCGGGGCAGCTTCGTGGCGAATCGGACCGGGAAGTGATGGCGCGTCCGGAGCATCTCGTAGAGGGAGGCGCCGTCCATGCGGGGCATCTGCAGGTCGCTCAGGACCAGGTCGTAGGGGCGCTGCTCGAGCAGCGCCAGCGCCTCGCGGCCGTCCCGCGCCCCGTCCACCGTGTGCCCGTCGTCGCTCAGAGCATCGGTCAGGATCTCCCGGATCTGATCGTCGTCGTCGACGATGAGGATCCGCCTCGAGGGGGGCTCGGCGGGCATGTCTCGGGACCATGCAGCGAAAGTGCCATGGCGGGAGCGTGTAAGGACAGGGCCTTGCAAGACTAGCATTCTTACCGAGTTACGAAACACGCGTGCCGTCCTGACAAGCCATGTCAGTCAGCGTCTGGAGCCGGCAGCGGGCGAAGAGCAGGTCCCGCTCCCGCTGCGGCACTGGATAGCCTGCGTAGCCGGTGGCCACCCGGACCCGGGCCAGCGCCCGCGCCTCCCTCCGGAAGAAGCGGGCGACCATGCGAAGCGCCCGGTGCGTCTCCTCGCGCTTGGCCCGGGCGTCGGCATGATCCAGGAGCCGCAGGGCGAGCGCTTCCAGGGCGTCGCGGGAGGCGCCGCGGAGCAGGGCGCCCCACGCCTCCGTGCTGTCCGCGGGCAGACGCCGGAACCCGCGCACGTAGGAGTGCGGCGCCGCGCCGAAGCGGCGGCAGCGGTGACGGGGCACCGGGTGGCCGACGTAGCGGAGCAGGCGCACGAGACAGAAGAAGGCCTCGCCGGTGATGTCGCGAGAGCGGAACGCGCCGTGGAACGCGAAGGCCGGGAAGGCCTCGGGGGTGGTGGTCAGGCAGAAATACGTCTCGCCGCCCTCCGTCGCGATGCCCACGTACGGGTAGAGGAAGGGGAAGGCGCTCGCCACGTTCTGCGGCGGCCGGAGCGCCTGGATCAGGCGGATCTCGGCCAGCGCGGCGGCGAGCGGTGACTCGCACACTTCCCAGGTGATCCGCGCCGTCGCCTTCACGAGGGCCCGGCGCTTGCGCTCCTTCTTCCGCCGCCCGGCGAGGCGGTACTGCCCGAGGCGCCGGCGCAGGTTCGCGGCGCGGCCGACGTAGAGGAGGAGGCCGACCGCATCGTGGAAGCGGTAGACGCCCGGCGCCCCGGGCACGTCCTCGAGGAAGCGGGCCCCGAACTTCCGGTCGAAGAGCCGCACGCGGCTATCCTCTCAGGCCGAGCGGCGCCCGCGGAGCTTTTTCGCGTAAGATCTCCGGCGGAGAGCATCCACGTGACGGTCACGGTTCGCTTCGTCGGCTCCGGCGACTCCTTCGGCAGCGGAGGGCGCTTCCAGACCTGCATCCTGGTGGACGGGCCGCGCTCCCGCTTCGCGGTGGACTTCGGCGCCTCCTCGCTCATCGCCCTCGCCCAGCAGGGGATCGAGCACAACTCCATCGACGCGGTGCTGCTCACGCATCTGCACGGCGATCACGCGGCCGGGGTGCCGTTCCTCCTGATGGACGCGATGCTGGCCGCGCGGCGCACGCGCCCGCTGACCATCGCGGGCCCGCGGGAGCTGCGCGCCCGCATGGATGGGATCCGCGAGTCCCTCTTTCCCGGCTCGGGCGTGATCTGCTGATCGCGGAGTCCTACTTCTACGAGAAGCCGGTGAAGTGGCACCTGAACTACCCGGACATCATCGCCCACGCCGGTCGGGTGGGGGCGCGGCGCCTGATCCTCACCCACATGAGCCGGGAGATGCTCGCCCGCGCGGCGGAGGTGCCCGAGGAGTGCGCCTACGACGGGCTGGTGGTCACCCTCTAGGAGACCGCGGCCCGCGTGTCGTGCGCGGTTACCGGGGGAGACGTCCGGGGGCGCCGGCCGGGCCGTGGCGGCGGCGCCGGGCCAGGCGCACCAGGATGATCGTGGCGGGCGCGGCCACCATGAGTACCGCGACGCCGGTGAGCAGCGCGCCCCAGCCGTAGCGCTCGAGCAGCCCGCGCCATTGCGCGCCCAGCACGTAGCCGAGGGCGATGAAGAGCCCGGACCAGGCGAGGGCGCCGATCAGCTCGAAGAGGAGGAAGCGGGGGTAGGAGATGGCCCCGCCGCCCGCCATCGGCGCCGCGAAGATGCGCACGCCGGCCACGAAGCGCCCGATCACGATCGCGAGCGGGCCGAAGCGGTCGAAGCGGGAGCGGGCGCGCGCCTCGCAGCGCCCGGAGGCGAGGGAGAGCTTGCAGTAGAGCGCGGTGAGGCGGTCTCCCGCGCCCAGCCGCCCGGCCAGGTACCAGAGATGATCGCCGACGGCGGCGCCGAGCGCGCCCGCCGCAGTCATCGCGGCGACCTGCCACCAGTCCTGCGCCATGGTGGCGCCGACCGCCACCAGCACGAGGCGGCCGGGAAACGGGAACCCCGTCGCGTCGATCAGAGCGACCAGGAAGAGCCCGACGTAGACGAGACTTCTGTCCTGCAGCAGCGGGTCGAGGCCGGCCGTCCACATGGCCATGCCTCCCAGTATCGGTCGTTTCGTCTAGATCCGCCCGAAGCCCGGACGTATGGACGGCTTGACGGGATCGGTGAGGCCCGGCTCGGGTTCAGGCTCGTCCAGGCTCGGCCAGGGGCCGGTCCGCTCGATGGCCGGTGTGGTGAGCCACACGCCCGCCCGCTGCCCCGCGAGATACGCCATCGGGCTCAGGAACACCACGGTCAGGATGGCTACGGCGGCCAACGCCATGAGCTTCGGGGTCATTCGGCGCCCTCCTGGGCCTGGAGGAGAGCAAGCACCATTCCAGATGAAACAGCCATGTTTTCCAGTCATTTCCGGGTGTGCACCCAGGATAAGAGGCAGGGATTTACCCCTTCTCGGCATGGATTTCACTCAAGCCGGAAGCGCCGGCGCCGGCCCGCGGGGCGGGGCTAGCTCGACTTGTCCCGGTCCATCAGGACGCGGCGCAGGATCTTGCCGGAGGCCGACTTCGGGATCTGGTCGATGAACTCGAGATGGCGGATGCGCTTGTGCGGGGCGACCCGCTGCGCCACCCAGCCCATGATCGCCTCCCCGGTGATCGCCTGCGAGGCCTCGTCGGGCTTCCGTACCACGTAGCCCTTGGGGACCTCGCCGGCCTCCTCGTCCGCCTTTCGCACCACCGCCGCGTCGAGGATCGCGGGATGCGTGAGCAGTAGCGCCTCCAGCTCGGCGGGGGCCACCTGCATGCCCTTGTACTTGATCAGCTCCTTGGTGCGGTCGACGATGAAGAAGTAGCCCTGCTCGTCCACGTAGCCCACGTCGCCGGTGTGGTACCAGCCGTCGCGGTCGAGGCAGCCCGCGGTCTCCTCGGGGCGGTTGAGATAGCCCTTCATGATCTGGGGGCCGCGGATCCAGAGCTCGCCTTCCTTGCCGACCGGCAGCTCGGCGTCTCCGCCCGAGCCCACCTCGACGATCTTCACCTCCGTGTTCGGCACGATCTTGCCGGCCGAGCCCGGCTTGAACGGCTCGTCGCGGGTCGGGCTCAAGTGGGTGACCGGGCTCGCCTCGGTCATGCCGTAGCCCTGCACTACCGGGCAGCCGAGCTTCTGGCCGAGCGCGCGCGCCATCTCCTCGCCGAGGGGCGCCGCGCCCGAGAAGACCAGGCGCACGCTCGAGAGGTCGAACTGGGCCACCGCGGGATGCTTCACGAGCCCGAGCACGATGGGCGGCACCAGCGGGAGGATCGTCGCGCGGTACTTCTGCGCCAGGGTGAGGAAGTCCACCATGTCGAAGCGCGGCATGACCACGATGGTGCCGCCGCCGGACAGGGCGAGCATCATGATCACGACCATGCCGTAGATGTGAAAGAACGGCAGCACCGCCATCGTGACGTCCCGCTCGCCGAAGCCCTCGAAGTTCCGCATGCCCTCGGCCTGGCAGAGATTGGCGACCAGGTTGCGATGCGTCAGCATCACGCCCTTGGGCAGGCCGGTGGTGCCGCTCGAGTACGGCAGCGCCACCAGGTCCTCGGCCGGAGTCATCCTGACCGCGGGGGGCTGGTCGCCCGCCTGCATGAGATCCGTGAAGGGCCGGACGCCTTCGGCCGCGCCCAGTACGAAGATCTCCTCGACGCCGCTCTTGGCCGCCGCCTCCTTGGCCTTGTCGAGGAAGGGGGGCACCGTGACGAGGAAGCGGGCGCCCGAGTCGTTGAGCTGCTTGGCCAGCTCGTCGGCGGTGTAGAGCGGGTTCACGGTGGTGTTGACGCCGCCCGCCATCGCCACCCCGAGGAAGACGATCGCGTACTCGGGCAGGTTCGGGCAGTAGATCGCGAGCACGTCGCCCTTGCCGAAGCCCCGCGTGGCCAGCCCCGTCGCCGCGCGCCGCGCGCCGTCGGCGAGCTGGTGATAGCTCAGGGTGCGGCCGGTGGGCCCGTCGATGAGGGCCGGCTTGTCGCCGAGGCGGGCGGCGTGGCGCAGCACGTAGTCGGTGATGGTCACGTCGGGAATGGTCACGGAGGGGCTGGTCGAATTCATGATCAGCCGAGCCTAGCGGCCCGTCCGGCGTGGGTCAAGCGGCAGGTTCACGAGCAGCGCCTCGAGCGCGACGGGATCCACCGGCTTCGTGAGATGCGCGTCGAAGCCGGCCTCGCCCGAGCGCTGCCGGTCGCCGGCCTGCCCGTATCCGGTCACCGCCACCAGGAGCACGCCCGCGTGGCCGGCGGCCCGGATGCGCCGGGCCAGCTCGTAGCCGTCGAGCCCGGGCAGGCCGATGTCGATGACCGCCGCATCGGGCCGGAGCGCGAGCGCCCGGTCGAGGCCGGCCAGGCCGTCGGCCGCCTCGTGCACCTCGTGCCCGCCCTGCTCGAGCAGGTGGCGGAGCATCTGGCGCGCGTCCTGGTGGTCCTCGACGATGAGGACGCGGCGCCGGACGTGCGCGCGGCCGGCCGCGGGCGAGGGCGCGTCCCCCGGCCGGGGCGCCTTGCCGAGCGGGAAGTAGACCGTGAAGACGCTGCCCCGCCCGGGCCCCTCGCTCGCCGCCTCGACGCGGCCGCCGTGCAGGTCGACGAGGCGGCGCACCAGCGTGAGGCCGATGCCGAGCCCGGGCGCCGAGCGGTGGAGGCCGGCCTGGCCTTGCACGAACAGGTCGAAGATGCGCGGCTGGAGGTCGGCCGCGATCCCGGCCCCCGTATCTTCCACCCGCAGCACGGCCTCTCCGTCCCGGGCCGCGATGTCGACGGCCACCCGGCCGCCGGCCGGGGTGAACTTCAAGGCGTTGCCGAGGAGGTTGGCGAGGATCTGCTCGAGCCGGGTCTCGTCGGCCTCGATCCAGACCGCGCCGGCCACCTCGCAGTGCAGGCGCCGCGTCGAGGTGGTCGCGGCGAGGGCGCTGACCATCCGCCGAGCTACCGCGCTCAGCTCCACCGGGCGCCGGCCCAGCGTGATCTTGCCGGTGGTGAGCCGGCTGACGTCGAGCAGGTCGTCGACCAGCCGCACGAGATGGCGAACCTGGCGCGCGATGATCTCCCGAGCCTGGCCGCTGCGCTCGTCGAGCGGCCCGCAGGCGTCGATGACATGCAGCGCGGTCGTGATGGCGCCCAGCGGGTTGCGCAGCTCGTGGCCGAGCATGGCGAAGAACTCGTCCTTGACGCGGCTGGCCGCCTCCGCCTCCGCGCGGCCCCGCTCGCGCTCGGCCTCGGTCCGCTTGCGCTCGGTCACGTCGAGGCCGATCCCGATGCGGGTCTCGTCCGGGAGGCGGAGGTTCGACCACGACGTCTGGAGCCGGCCGCCGTTCCGGGTCGTCATCTCGACGTCGCGCCAGCCTTCCTGCAGCGAGGCCATGTACTCGCGGACCTCGGCCCGGTAGGCCGGATCGGGATAGCAGCGCTCCATCAAATCCACGCCGCGCGCGGCCTCGGTCGACCATCCGGTCAGACGCTCGAACTCGCGGTTCAGCCGGAGCACGCGGGTGTCCGGCTCGTACATCGTGATCATGACCGGGATCCGGTCGATGATGGCCTCCCGCAGACGGCTCTCCTGCTCGCGGCGCCGCCCGAGCGCGGCCACGAGCAGGGTCATCAGCGCCATGGTGGCCACGAACGACTGGAGGATCAGCAGCGCGTGGCTCGGCGGCGCGGCGGTGAATGGCCCGAAGCCCTGCATCGTGCCGCGCACCGCGATGGCCATGAGCACGATCACCGCGGCCGCCGCCTCCCGGCGGCCGAACCGGACGGCGGCCCAGAGCAGCGGCGGGATCGCCAGGAAGGTCAGCGGGTAGTGGCGGAGCGGCTCGGGGGACAGCCCGCCGAAGACGATGAGCGCGACACCGATCACGCCCCCGAGCAAGGCCAGCGCCTCGATCGGGCGCTGGCGCAAGGCGAGCGAACGGCGGTCCGCCGTCCACAGGATGAGGAGGGGGGCCACGATGAGCGCGCCGGTCACGTCCCCCAGGGCCCAGGTGATCCAGATCGCGGCCGCGTCGGCGCGCGGGGCGAAGCCTCCCAGCACGAGGCTCGCGACGCCGACGGTCGCGGCCGTCGCCGCGCCCGGCACGACGGCCGCCGCGAACCAGAAGATGTCGCGCGGCCGTTCGAAGGCGGCGCGGCCGTGGGCGAGTCGCGCCACGAGCCAGTAGCCGACGACGGCCTCCAGCGTATTGCCCAGCGCGATCCCGACCGAGGTCGCGACCGAGCCCGCGGTGGTGACGTTGACCAGGAAGGCCCCGACCGCCACCGCGGGCCACATGCCCGGGCCCCGGACGAGCAGCGCGGCCAGGGCGAGGCCGGTGGGCGGCCACACCGCGCTGGCGCTGACGTGGACCGAAGCGAAATAGAGACCGAGCTTGCCGGCGAGGAAATACACCGCGGTCAGCGCGGCCAGCCATCCCCAGGACGCGGAAGCGGGCATCGCCATCGCGGGGCGATTCTAAGCTACCTGGGCTTGCGGATGCGAGGTTGTCTCGGCTAGCCTGGGTGCCCCATGGCGCGCACCCTGACCGATCGCCCGATCAGCGGCCCCATGGTCTGGCACGGCCAGGAGCTGGCGCGCTCGACCGACTGGATCCGACCCTTGTCGTCCGCCGCCCTCGACGAGATCGACGCCGCGCTGCGCGCGGTGCAGGCGCGCGGGCTGCGGTGGCGGGACATCCGGAAGAAGGACTTCCCGCTGCCCGGCGTCTCCGCCGAGCTGGCCCAGGTCAATCGCGATCTGGAGTGGGGGCGCGGCCTCGCGCTCCTGCGCGGGCTGCCGGTCGAGCGCTATTCGGACGACGAGCTGCGCGCGATCTGGTGGGGGCTCGGCGGCCACCTGGGAACCGCGGTGCACCAGAACGCCCACGGCGAGCTGATCGGCGAGGTGCGCGACGAGATCCGGCTCTACGGCGAGGTCGTCGAGCCCGCGGTGCCCAAGAGCGACGGCGTCACTTCGCGCGCCAAGGCGCGCTCGAGCGGGCCGCTGCGCTGGCACACCGACCGCTGCGACGTGGTCGGGCTGCTCTGCGTGCGATCGGCCCAGCGGGGCGGCACGAGCCGCGTGGTGAGCGTGCCCGCGGTGAGCAATGCCATCCTCGAGCGGAGGCCGGACCTGCACGCGCTGCTCTGCTCCGACTACCATCGGAGCCGTCAGGGTGAGGAGGCGGGCGGCGAGGCCTCCTGCTACGCGATGCCGATCTTCGCGCTGCGCGACGGCAAGTTCACCACTCAGTACTCGCGCACCTTCGTGGAGGCCGCGCAGGAGATCGCCACGGTCCCGCGGATCACCGCCGCCCAGGACGAGGCGCTCGACCTGCTGGCCACCGTCTGCGACGAGCTCGGCTACGACATGGAGCTCGAGCCGGGGGACGTCCAGCTCCTGAACAACCACGTGATCTACCACGGGCGCACCGCCTACCAGGACGCCCCCGAGCCCGGCCGCGATCGGCTGCTCCTGCGCCTGTGGCTGGCCCCGCCGAACAGCCGTCCGCTCCCCGAGGGATTCGAGACGCTCTGGGGCAGCATCAAGGGCGGCGCGATGCGGGGCGGCATCGCCCAGCCCGCCGCCGCTTCCGCCTAACCCGGCCAGGCCCGCCGGGCCGGCTCGGTCGCCGCGACGACGGAGGGTGGCGTGAAGGCCATCTGGCTCGTCCAGATGGCGATCAGCAGATAGGCGGTGCCCAGCGTGAAGCCGCCGACCACGTCGGAGAGCCAGTGCACGTCGAGATAGATCCGGCTCACCGCGACCAGCCCCACCGCGACCCCGCAGGTGAAGCAGGCGAGGACCCGCCAGCGCCGTGGCCGGTTGGCCAACGTGACGAGCAGGAAGGCCATCACGCCGAAGAAGACGGCCAGGCTCAGCACGTGGCCGCTCGGGAAGCCCCACGGCGCGGCGTTGGGTCGGGGCCGATCGGCGGCCCACTTGCCCGCGAGCTGGAGCACTCCGGTTCCGGCCATGAGCATCGGCAGGAGGAGCGCCCAGCGTCGGCTCACTCGCCAGAGCACCGCGGAGGCGATCAGGATCAGCGGGATGAGCCCGGCCGGCTCACCCAGGAACGAGACCGTCTCCATCGAGAGATCGAGCCAGCCGCTCCGCATCGGCTGCACCCAGGCCCGCACGCTGCGATCGAGCGGCAGGAACTGATGCTGCGCCGCGGCGACGGCCAGGGTCAGGTAGGCGGCCAGGAGCCCGAGGGCGCCGGCCACCAGCGGGTATCGCGTCACGATTCTCATGTCTCATATTCTGCCACAGACTCCCGGTGCTCGCTCGGTGGCATGGAAGTTGTACCCTCGGGCACGGCATGCGCCGGGTGAAGGCGGTCCTGCTCGTGCTCGGAATCGTGGTCGTCGCGGTGTCGGTGTACCGGATCGGTCCCGGCCCGATCCTCGAGACGCTGGCGCGGCTCACCTGGTGGCAGCTCATCGTGGTCTGCCTGCCCTACGCCGCCATCATGGCGGTGGACACGCTCGGGTGGCGGTTCGCCTTCCGGCGGGACCCGGCGCCGTTTCACCGTCTCTACGGCGCGCGACTGGCCGGCGAGGCCCTGAACCTGGTGACCGCGCTCGGCTCGGTGGGCGGGGAGGCGGTCAAGGCCTGGCTGATCCGGCGGGACGTGGCGTACGCGGAGAGCGTGCCGTCGGTGGTGATCGCCAAGACCACGAGCACGATCGCCCAGGCGCTCTTCCTCCTGATCGGCGTGACGGCAGCCTGGACCATGCTCGCGACCGACTCGCGCGTGATCGCCGCGATGCTCTGGCTGCTCATGGTCGAGGTGGCGGCGGTGGCGGGCTTCGTGGGCGTGCAGGTGGCGGGGATCGTGGGTCGCGCGGGCCGGCTGTTCGCGTGGTTCGGGGTGGTGGAGCGGGGCGACTCGGCCGAGCGCCTCGACGCCGCCCTGCGCGACTACTACCGCCGCGACTGGCGCCGGCTCGCGCTCTCGACCGGGTTCCACCTGGCCGGCTGGTGGCTCGGCGCGGTCGAGGCCTTCGTGATCCTCTTCTTCCTCGGCATTCCCGCCACTCTCGTGACCGCCACCGTGATCGAGGCCCTCGGAGCCGGCGTGCGCTTCGCCACCTTCCTGGTCCCCGCCAGCCTGGGCGCCTTCGAGAGCGCCAACGCGGCGGCGTTCGACGCCATGGGCCTGGGCGCGGGGGCCGGGCTGGCCTTCAGCTTCGTGCGCCGCGCGCGTCAGCTCGTGTGGGTCGGGATCGGCCTGCTCGTGCTCGCGGCGATGGGGTGGCGCACGCCGCGCCCCGCCGGTCAGGCCACCGTCTCGACCGGTACCTCTTCCTCGACCTCGACCTGACGCCGCTTGAGCTGTTCGGCCGCGCCCGGCGGTAGCAGCAAGGGGAGCACCCGCCGGGCCACTCGCAGCGTTTCGCGCCCCGCCTCGCTCACGACCACGACCTCCCGCCCGCGGTAGACCGCCACGCCCTTCCAGCGGCCGGGCAGGCGGAGCTTGAGCCGGAGCAGCCGCCAGGCCAGGCCCAGCTTCGAGGTGCGGGGGATCACGAAGACGTCGAAGCGGCCGTCGATCGGGGAGGCGGCGGGCGTGAGGCTCAGGAAGTCGCGGTAGGTCTCCACGTTGGCCACCGTGACGAGCACGGCCTGGTCGACGGCGAGCGCGCCGTCCACCTCCACCCCCAGCGGCCTGAGCGGCGTGCTCCAGACCGCGCGCACCGCCGTCACGTAGTACGCGAGGAGCCGGCGGGCGCGATCCCGCGGTTGACGCCGGCCCTTTTCCACGCGCTCCTGGACCTGGTCGAGGAAGCCGTAGCTCTTGTGCGAGAGGAAAATCTCGTCTCCCGCCAGACCCACGTCCACCATGCGGATCTCGCCGCGGTCCAATAGCCGGGCCGCAAGGCGGGGAGAGGATGGATGGCCGAAGACGCTGGCGAACAGGTTGCCGAAGCCGTTCGGGATCGGCACGAAAGGGATCCGGTGGCGGCGCGCCAGGATTGCCGCCGCGCTCTGGGTGGCGTCGCCTCCGACACAGCAGATCGCGGAGAACTCGGGGCCGCCCGTCGTCGCCCACTCGATGAGGGAAGGTAGATCGCCGAAGGTCTGGATCGTGACCGCGGACCCGCGGCGCCGGAGGAGCCGACCCAGCCTCCGGGCGACGCCCCGGGCGCGGCCCTCGCCGGAGCCCGGGGTCACGACGATGCAGACCGATTGCCAGCGCGCGGCCATGTCGCGAGCAGGAGCAATCGGTGTGCCGCCTCACCCGGGTCGTGGTTGCCGGTGGTTGGCGCGCGGCCGCGGCCCGTCCGCCCACGGCCCGGAACGAACGACCCCGTAAGAACCGGCCGGCCGGGCGGCCCCGGATTCTCTGGTCCGCGCGAGCGCATTCCGGTACACTTGGGCCCAGCCACGGGGCCCGCCGGAGCGGGGCCCCCCGCGTGTGCCCCCGCATCGCGCGGCGCGGCTTGATCGGCCTGGCGTTCCTCCACTGTCTGAGACGGAAAGGGCTTTGCGCCATGAGCGTCCCTCGTGAGTAGGCGATCTCACCGCCGGCGCCATTCGGGAAACCGACCGCCGCAGGGGCAGGGCCAGGGGCAGCCGCCGCGTGGACCGATGCCCCCGCGCCCCGCGCCCCGGCCCGCCACCCCGTCCATCTTCGAAGGCCTCACCGCGGTTCATTCGTACGAGAAGTTCAAGCTCGAGCTCGGCCGCGAGGAGCTGTCCATGCGCGCGCTCGACATGATCGCGCCGATCGGCCGGGGCCAGCGGGGCCTCATCGTGGCCCCGCCCCGGACCGGCAAGACCATGCTGCTCCAGAAGATCGCCAAGTCCGTCCTCGCCAACCATCCCGAGGTGGTGGTGATGGTGCTCCTGGTGGACGAGCGCCCGGAGGAAGTCACCGACTTCAAGATGCAGATCGGCAAGCAGGCCGAGATCATCGCCTCCAGCAACGACAATCCCTACCGGCGCCATATCGAGGTCACCGAGCAGGTCATCGACAAGGCGAAGCGAATCGTGGAGGAGAAGCGGGACGTGCTGATCCTCTTCGACTCGCTCACCCGGATGACCCGCGCCTACAACAACGAGCTGTCCTCGCGCGGGCGCACCATGTCGGGCGGCATCGACAGCCGCGCCTTCCAGATGCCGCGCGCGTTCTTCGGGGCGGCCCGCAAGATCGAGGAGGGCGGCTCGCTCACCATCATCGGCACCGTGCTCGTCGACACCGGCTCGCGGATGGACCAGATCATCTTCGAGGAGTTCAAGGGCACCGGCAACATGGAGCTCTATCTGTCGCGGGAGCTGGCCGACCGGCGCATCTTTCCCTCGTTCGATCTGATGCGCTCCGGGACCCGGCGCGAAGAGCTGCTCTTCTCCGAGGACGACATGAAGAAGATCCACCTG
Organism: Candidatus Rokuibacteriota bacterium; assembly: GCA_040902305.1. Lineage (GTDB taxonomy): Bacteria > Methylomirabilota > Methylomirabilia > Rokubacteriales > CSP1-6 > CAMLFJ01. The sequence goes on from JBBDXN010000002.1 coordinate 55,151, forward strand.
CTGCGGCGCGCGCTGTCCGGCGCCAAGCCGCAGGAGGCGATGGAAGCGCTCCTGGGCCGCCTCAAGCTCACCGCGACCAACGCCGACTTCCTGAAGTCGCTCGGCCAGGACTGACCGCGCGGGGGCCGGCTACCGCCGCCTATCTGGTCTGGCCCACCATCTTGCTGACCGCCTGGCGGAGCTGGCTCAACGTGAAGGGCTTCTCGATGACCGGGATCCCGGTGCTGCGCAGGAAGGGGCCGTAGTCCGCCGAGTTCGCCTGCGCGGTCACGAAGACGATCCGCTTGAGCACCTGCGGATGATCCCGCTGAACCTCCTCGTAGAGGGCCTGACCGTCCATCTCGGGCATGCGCAGGTCGCAGAACACGAGATCGAAGCGGTACTGGCCGATGAGGTCGAGGCCTTCCTTGCCGTTGTCGGCGGTGTGGACGTCGTGGCCCTCGATCTTGAGCGCGTCCGCGATCAGCTCGCGCACCGCGCGCTCGTCGTCGATCACCAGGATACGGGCTCGTCCCATGCGATTCTCCGTGGTTGTTGACGTGGTCCCGGTCCACGCTATTCTACGCCCGGGGGAGAGCGGGACTCCATGATTAGACGATCTGGGCGCGTCGGTGGATACGCGGCGGACCGGCGGGCCTTCGTCGGCGCGCTCGCCGCCGGGCTGCTGCT
>JBBDXN010000003.1:0-55485 GCA_040902305.1 Candidatus Rokuibacteriota bacterium
ATGCGTCCATTAACCACCGCCTCACCGCCTAACTTATTTTCGGATTGGGGTTAATCAGCGGGTCCAAGGTTCGAGTCCTTGACGGCCCACCAAACAAGACAAGGGGTTCCGGGTTACCGGGACCCCTTCGTCGTCTCTACATCTGGCTCATGTGTGATCGCTTGCGTGATTTTCTGCGGGGTCAGTACGGTATCGAGGCGAGCGACGGCGGAACGCAGGTGCTCTGGCGACAGGTGGGCATAGCGCATTGCCATAGCCAGGGAGCTGTGGCCGAGCAGATCTTTCAGCTCGGGCAGGGTCGCGCCCCGCTGAATCGCCCACGAGGCGAAGGTGTGGCGAAGGTCGTGAAACCGGAAGTCCTCCAGCCGGCCGCCGTCACCGAGGCCCCCCATTGCCCGCGGAAGGTGTACCAGCTCCGGGTCTCGAACACGAGGCGGTCACCGGGCGTCTCTGGCGTCCTGCGGGCCAGGATGGCGTCCGCCGGGCCGTTCAAGGGAACCTCCCGGCGGCGGCCTGACTTCGTGCGCTCGAGGAGTACCACGCCGCGGGCGCGGTCTACCCGGTCCCAGGTCAGTCCGAGTAGCTCGCCTTGGCGCATGCCGGTGTAGGCCGGTGACAGGGCACCTGTAGGGTATTCTCCTAGAATTGGCTTCCACTCTACACTGCACTTGCAGGCATGCATGATGTCGTTATGCTTCTCCGTTTTGTGGCACCGATGGCGCTTGCTGTCGTCGGCGAGCTTCTCCTTCACGCAGCGCCCTGTCCACGGCTCATCGGGTTTCACTTGCGGGCACCAGTTGGGCTTAGCCGTTGGCTGCACGCGGGTCATCGTTGGTGTCCTGCTAGGGCGACACGTAGCGCACTTGCGCCCTGCTGGCAAGGGGTTGCGCACTGGGCAAGGCGAATGAAACGTCGGGCCTGACGGAAACAGTCGCGGTACAGAGGGGCTGGACTGGAGCCGAAAAACCGAGCCGGGGCGCCAGTTGCTCCCGCAGTGAAGCCCCTAAGCGTGTGTACCCTCTCAGCAGCTGAGCAGAAATCCAATCAGCAAGGGCCGCCAAAGAGCACCAAGACGATCACGAGGATAAGCAGCAGCTCTTGGTAACCCAGACCGAACATAATCCGGTTCCTCCGGCCGAACCATACGTCGACGTACCGTCACCTATCAACGGCTGTCGCCTCGCGGTTCAGCTTGACCGCTTCGGGCGTGATGGGCCCTGCCCCCGGCAAGGCTCCGCTTGCTACGGGCGGCTTTGTCTCGCGCTCGCCTTACCGCTCGTTGGTCATCAGCGTCCACTTCTGCCCGCTCTGGTCCATCAGCTTCCATATGTTCCCGAGACTATCCAACGCATATAAGACAGTGACCGTCGTCTCTCTCACCGTTCCCGGATGTAAGTGAAGGGTAACCGAAGACATCTGAATAAACTGGCCATCAACCATAGGAGGCCTCCCGCAATCATTCCAGCCGATCCGTTCACGGCACGCCGAGCGCCATCGGCAGGGGCGGGAGGGACCCCGACCGAGGGATCGTGCAATCCCACCTCGAGCTGTCTGACGCATGCGCGAGAGATCCCGCCTCCTTCGGCAGCGCTTCCCGGCTGAGCGCCTGCCCTCCTCGCTCGATTTCGGCTATTGCACTCGCCCGCAATCACCGACAGCGCAATGCCTCAACCGCATACCCCGCGCGGCCTTGACCAGCCGCGCGAGAACCTTCCGTACGGTCGGCGGAGCCATCGTTAGCCCCCTTTCTCTCGGTGGCGCGCCCTGAGTTCATCCTTGAGCCGCTGCATGTGTTCGCGCTGCCGTCTTCGAATGAACCTGCCCAGGAGCATGCCGACGCCTAGCACAATCCCGACGCCCAGAAGCCACAAGACGAGATCAGGGCTCATCGCCGAGCCCCCCGTTTCCCGGTGGCGCGACCTCGACATCCCCGACGGCTGGCGGCGGGTCCCACTCCATGCGGGTCGTGCGCCGGCGGCCGTTGATCGTGATCTGCAGCAACAGCCGGTTGCCCATCCGCTGAAGGCCCTTCAGCACGCCTTCCTCGGCCACTGTGGCCGTGTGGCCTGGCCCAGAGGATTCCACCCACTGGGGCGGCGAGACCATCGCCGTCCCGGCTCCCTGTTGGAGATCGCGGAGCTTCATGGCTGTCCCCCTAAAATCAAGTCCGCGGCGCTTCTTGCCTTGCGCCCTGGCCACACTCGTCCAGCCGGGCTGGCTTGCTGGTTCCTACCGACGCTCGGCCGATGGTATTGGGGCGTTCGATCTCGTTTACCTCCCTAATTTTATTGTACTTTTCATGTTGACTGTTGTTGGGTCAGCGGGTACATTAGCACTCTATCTCGGTGAGTGCTAAGACCCCGCTGATCGGGATCAGCCACCACGTTCCACCCCTTACCATCGGGAGGCGAGTGAACCATGAAGATTCGTCCGTTACACGACCGCATCCTCGTCAAGCGCGAGGAGGAGAAGGACGTCAAGAAGGGCGGCATCATCATTCCGGATACCGCGAAGGAGAAGCCCCAGGAGGGCAAGGTCATCGCGGTGGGCAACGGGAAGGTGAACGAGGACGGCAAGCGGATCCCCCTGGACGTGAAGGCACACGATCGCATCCTCTTCGGCAAGTACTCGGGTTCCGAGGTGAAGGTCGACGACCAGGAGTACCTGATCATGAAGGAAGAGGACGTGCTCGCGATCATCGAGTAGGCGGAGCCGCACACCACCAACCCGACCGGGCCCTGAGGGCCGGTCCATTCCATCGAACGATCGAGGAGGAGCACCAGATGGCAAAGCAGATTCTATTCAGTGACGAGGGGCGGGCCGCCCTGCTCCGCGGCGTCAGCATCATGGCGGCGGCCGTGAAGGCCACGATGGGCCCCAAGGGGCGCAACGTGGTGATCGACAAGAAGTTCGGCAGCCCGACTATCACCAAGGACGGCGTGACGGTCGCGAAGGAGATCGAGCTCAAGGACAACTACGAGGACATGGGGGCCCAGATGATCAAGGAGGTGGCCTCCAAGACCTCGGACATCGCCGGGGACGGGACCACGACCGCCACCGTCCTGGCCCACGCCATCATCCGCGACGGGCTCAAGAACGTCACCGCCGGGGCCAACCCCATGGGACTCAAGCGCGGGATCGACAAGGCCGTGGACGCGGTGGTCGAGGACCTGAAGAGGATGTCGAAGTCCACGAAGGACAAGAAGGAGATCGAGCAGGTCGCCTCCATCGCGGCCAACAACGACAAGACGATCGGCAGCCTGATCGCCGAGGCGATGGAGAAGGTGGGCAAGGACGGGGTCATCACGGTTGAAGAGTCCAAGTCCGCCGAGACCGCGCTGGACGTGGTCGAGGGCATGCAGTTCGACCGCGGGTATCTCTCGCCGTACTTCGTCACCGACCCGGAGCGCATGGAGGTCGTGCTGGAGGACGCGCTGATCCTGATCTATGAGAAGAAGCTGAGCGTGATGAAGGACATGCTGCCGCTGCTCGAGCAGGTGGCCCGCGTGGGCAAGCCGTTCCTGATCGTCGCCGAGGACGTGGAGGGGGAGGCCTTGGCCACGCTCGTCGTCAACAAGCTTCGTGGCACACTGCACTGCGCCGCGGTCAAGGCGCCGGGCTTCGGTGATCGCCGCAAGGCCATGCTGGAAGACATCGCGACCCTGACCGGGGGCAAGGCCATCACCGAGGACCTCGGCATCAAGCTCGAGAACATCAAGCTGGAAGACCTGGGCAAGGCCAAGAAGGTGGTGCTGGACAAGGACAACACCACGATCATCGATGGGGCCGGCAAGACGGCGACCATCGAGGGGCGCATCAAGCAGATCCGCGCCCAGATCGAGGAGACCACCTCGGACTACGATAAGGAGAAGCTGCAGGAGCGGCTCGCCAAGCTGGCGGGCGGCGTCGCCATCATCAAGGTGGGGGCGGCGACCGAGACGGCGATGAAGGAGAAGAAGGCCCGGGTGGAGGACGCGCTCAACGCGACCCGCGCGGCGGTGGAAGAGGGGATCGTGCCCGGCGGGGGGGTCGCCCTGCTGCGGGCCGCGCTGGTCATCGACGGCCTCAAGCTGGAAGGCGACGAGAAGGTCGGGGCCATGATCGTCAAGCGCGCGCTCGAGGAGCCCATCCGCCAGATCGTGGAGAACGCGGGGCTCGAGGGCAGCGTGATCGTGGAGAAGGTGAAGGCCGAGAAGGTGGTGACCCGCGGCTTCGACGCGGAGTCGCTCGAGTACGTGGACATGATCCAGGCCGGTATCATCGACCCCACCAAGGTGGAGCGGGTGGCGCTGCAGAACGCGGCGTCGGTGGCCTCGCTGCTGCTGACGACGGAGGCGCTGATCACCGACCTGCCCGAAGAGAAGTCGGCGGCGGGCCCGCCCATGTCGCACGGGGACTTCTAGGTCCGGGCACTCGGATCCAGGCACGGCGGCCCTTGCCGGCGACGGCAGGGGCCGTACGGTGTCCGGGGATTCACAAGCTCGAGATCCAGGTCCGGACTCCGGTGGAGCACCGGTAACCGCCCGCCAGCCCGAACCGGACAACCGGACCGTCGGGCATCAACTCGGCCACCTCCTTGAACTCGGCGATCCGATCACGCTCAACCACGGTCAGCTCTGATGGATCCGCTCCTCCAGCACCCTGGATGAGAGGCCAGACAGGGTTACCGTCATTGCCAGCCGGGACCGGTTCGACAGCCATGGCACGGGGCCGGGTGGCCATCTGCCCTCACCCGTTTGTCCTTGCCCATACCCGTCCAGATGGCTACGCTCGGTCCACTCTTCCTCGATGGACACCCAAGAACCGGCCAGTTGTGGCGGCCCCTCGCGCTCGGGTCGCTGTACACGCTGTGGCTGGAGGAAACCGCGATGGCCGTGTACGCGTTCGACGTGGATGAGACACTGGAGGTCAGCAAGGGTCCTGTGAAGCTGTTCGATCTCGTCAAGCTGCGCGAGCACGGCCATATCGTCGGCCTCTGTGGGAATTGGGCGATGGTGACGCTGCACTATCCGGACTGGCACCACATCTGCTCGTTCGTGGGGCCATGCGGCATCGAGAAGCACGACTTCTTGCGCCAGCTGCGGCAGTACATTCCGGGGCATGACTACGTGATGGTCGGCAACATCCTCGGCATTTCCGGTGCGAGCGACGACCGCGGCGCTGCGGAGCGCGCAGGCTGGCGCTTCATCCAAGAGAGCGAGTTCGCCAAGGGAGTGCGATGAATGGGGGCACCTGCGCCCCTCAGCGTGAGCCCGCGGAGCCGGATTGGCCTCTCGGCGCGGTGGCGGGATGCGCCGGCCGCGTCCTCGCACAACTCGCGCTCCATCGCGGGCACTGGCAGTGCATCCGTAGTCTCCTTCGTTCAGGGAGACCAGATGATCCGTGGCGCCCCCTCACGCGAAGCGGCCATGCCCGCGCGGTGCGGTCGAATCGACCCAACCCTGAGAGTAGATCACCTAGACTAAAGTCCAACTAGGCAGGGACGGGCGGGCGCGGGTACTATCCGTGTGCCTTCTGCGGGCTCTCCGGGGTTGGCGCACGTAGGCGCCGGAACCTGTGGCATCTGGCTTGATCCCCCGCTCCACAATGTGCGCTGCTGTTGCTGGCGTGCGTGTCGAGGACGCCAAGATGCCTGACGAGTTCATCATGCTTCGACCGGAAGAAGCGGCCTCAGTGACTTCCGCGTCCTCCGACGATGAACGGAGACGGCAGATACGCGCCTGGTTGTCCGATGGCCGTTTGGGCTCTGTCGGTGGCGTGTCCAAGTCCCATCGAGGGACCGGCCGACCTTGCATCGTCTGCCGTCGCACGATAGGGCCCACCGACGTCGAGCGCGAAGTGGAAGGCCCAGGTGTGTTCTTTCACGCGCACGAGGCGTGCTACAAGCCCTGGCGGGAGGAGTCAGTTGCTCGCCGTGCAGCCACTGGACGCGAACTAGGACGGGAGCGAGCCCGAAGGAGCAGCCTCTAGAGGGCGGCCCTAGTGATTACCGAGACGTCCGACGATGAACTGAGGCGTCATATCTGTGCCCGATTGTCCGAGCGCCTGCTCTTTTCAGCTATTGGCATTTCCACAGTACGCCGGGGCACCGGCCGACCGTGTAGCGTACAGGGCCGCTCGATTGATTCACCCACGCTGCCATCCCCGGCCTGCAACTCGGCGCGGTCGAGGAGAAGCGGGCGGTGATCGTGCGCGCCAACCAGGAGATGGAGAAGTTCCACCGAGGGCGCGCCGCCGCGACGCCGACGGCGTAGGATGACGAGAGTGGACAATTATCCGCTGCTCATCGACTTCGTTCCAGGTAGTCGCATCAGCCGCGAACCGGAGGTCGTGTCGAAACTGCCGATCCTGCAGAACGGTCCCCCTGGAACGTCTGTCGTCTTCGGAGACGGAGCAACGGTGCCCCTGCCAACCGATCAGATCGTCTTCGCCGAGGATGGCGGTGGTGCCGCCCATGTGGGTTTCGGCGGAATGAGCTTCGGGGGAATGGAAGGCGGCCAGCTGATTTTCTTCCGGGTTCGCGACCTACAGCCCGAAGAGCTACTGTCCCCCCAGCGTGGTCGAAGGATGACGCTAGAGCCGCGCATGGTCACCTCCATTGCGGTTGACGGCCGAGTCGTGTGGCCGCAGTGACTGGCCGCGCACCGGGTGGCCGAGCGCGCGACCATGCTTGCCACGGCGTACGTGGCACATCCCGAGGGGTTTCCCGTCGGCCCACCGAAACCGGCGGCGTCGCAAACCGAGTTGCGGATCAATCCCCCAAGCCCCGAGCGATCGAGGAGACGCTCACACACTAAACTCGTGAACTCGCTGTCATTCTTGTTTACAGGGTCCGCGGGGTCAAAGAGCACCCGGGTCGCACCGCGAGGAAGCCGAGGAAGCAGCGTTTGTCCGTCCTATGCGCCAAGCAGGTGCTGCGCTCCATGGAGCTGGTGGCGCGCCACGTGATCCTGCGCTTCTCCGGCGCGTGAGCACGCCGCGCATGGCGTGCGGCGCCGCCAGCACGATCCAGGTCAACGGCCTTCGTCTTCAGGTGTACCGCTGGGGCCGCCCGGAGTTGCGGCCGGCGCTCCTCCTCCACTCGCTGGCGGCCCACAGTCACTGGTGGGACTGGGTGGCGCCGCTGCTCGCCGAGCACTTCCAGGTGGTCGCGCTCGATCTGCGGGGGCATGGCGGGAGTGACTGGGTCGAGCCCGCTGCCTACCGGGCCGTGGATTACGCCGGCGACATCGTGGCCGTGCTGGACGCGCTCGGATGGCGGTCGCCGCTGGTGATCGGCCATTCCCTCGGTGGCTATATCGGCGTCAATCTCGCCTCGCTCCATCCCGATCGGGTCGGAGCCCTCGTGATCGTAGACACCATGACCCAGTGGAACGACCACGAGATGGCGTCGGCGCTGGAGCAGGCCGAGCGCCCGGGCCCCGAGTTCGCGAGTCCGGCCGAGGCGGGGGCCCGCCTCAAGCTGAGCCCACGGGAGACGACGGCCCCGGCTGAATGGCTGGGCCACCTCGCCGAGGCCGGCGTGTGCGAGCGCCGGCCCGGCGTCTGGCAGCACGCCTTCGACCGGCGCGTGTTCGCGCACGCCCGGCCCGACGCCTGGCCGATCCTGCCCGGCGTGGCCTGCCCCACGCTCGTGGTCCGCGGGGCGGGCAGCCCGATCATGGACAAGGAGGCGTGGCTGCGCGTGGCCACGAGCGTGCAGCGAGGGCAGTTCGCCGAGGTGAAGGGCGCCTATCACCACCTCATCCTCGACGATCCCGCCCAGTTCGTCTCCATCGTCATCGGCTGGCTGGCGGCGACCCGCTGACTCTCCTCGCTCGGCGACCCGCGGTGCGCGGCCTCTGATACACCACCTCGGTGGAAGAGCGACTGGCGAGTGTCGTAAACGCGACGTACAAGCAGGGAGCGGCCGCCACGCACGTGGGCACAGTGGCTGGCCAGGAGGAGCACAGGAGTTTTAGTCCTCGGGCTCTGCCCGCGAGTGTGGAACGGTCCGGTTCCGACCCGGAGGGGCCTTGACCCATCCAAGCCGCAAGACTAGGATTCTCGCCACCTGTCCGACCGGTCCCGGCTCCGACCTGCTGGGAGGCTTCCAATTTACCGGCATGCAGACGGTTGATCCCCCCGGCGACCATCTCACCATCGCGACGAGCATGTACCGCGAGATGGACCGGCGGTTCTGGTTGGAGCAGGCGGAGGCGGACCGGAACACCGAGGAGGCGGGTATGGAGCTCGATCCGCGAACCGATCGCTTACCCTTCCATGATCCTGACGAGGCAGAGCAAGCCTGCGCTGACCCGACGGCGCCCTCCCACGATGCGCGAATCCGACATCTGCAGCGAGTTCCGCTCTTCAGCGGGTTCAACGAGGACGAGCTTCGTCGGGTCGCCGAACTCTCGAGGATCGTCGAGGCTCCGGCGGGGACTGTTGTGACGCAGATTGGAGAGCCCGGTGATTCATTCTTCATCATCATCGACGGCGCGGTGGGGGTGCGAACGCCGGTCGGAGCTGGTAGCGAGCTACATCCGGGTGACTTCTTTGGCGAGATGAGCCTGCTCGATGGGGAGCCTCGATCAGCGACGATCGTGGCGACGACCGATCTTCGGCTGCTCATCGTAGATCGCTCCCACTTCTGGCGCCTGCTGGATGAGACCCCGGACCTGGTCAGGCGGATTCTCACGATCCTGTCACGTCGCGTGCGACGTCTCGAGCAGACGGTACACGCGATACTTCGTGGCACGAATCCGACCTGACGCTGGCCGGCGCAACGGCCTACGTTCCCCGAGCGGTTCAGCTCGATCCAGGGCGCCCGACGGCTGAGATGTTCCGCACTCAAGAGGGTGGAGATGGAAGGAGAGATTGGAGACGCCGCGGGGATGATCTGGCAGTATCTGAACGAGCACGGCCAGACGACCCTAGGCAAGCTCAGGCAGGGCACGAAGCTCTCCGACCAGCTTCTCCTTATGGGCGTGGGCTGGCTGGCCAGGGAGGGCAAGGTATCTATTGTCCAGCAGGGTCGCACGGTGAAGGTCTCGTTGCGAGAAGGTTAGCGGCTGGTGCCGGGACAGATTATCGCGGGCGACATCTCCGATTTGCGAGAGAGAGCAGGACCCGGGATGCGCGGGACGGGTAATGGAGCGCCGAGAGGCAGGAGGATCAGCCATGCCCAGGTATGAGTACCACTGCGAGGCGTGCAATCGGAAGGTGACACTCCGGTTGTCAGTCACCCAGCATGAGAAAGCTCGTCAAGCCTGTCCGAAGTGCGGCAGCAAGAAGCTAACCCAGCTGATTAGCTCGTTTCTGACTCAAACATCGCGCAAGGCCTGAGCGGAGGTCATGCGGCCGCGTATTGACCGGAGACAGGTTTCATAGAACGCGAGCACCCGCTTGTTCCCGTCCGTGACGTGTGGTCGAAGGAGTGGCCCACGTGCGCGAGTCCACGTACCCCGATGGACGCGTGTTCACGTTCCACGGCCGCTGCGAGCAGCTCTGGCAGAAGGAGCGCTACAAGCCAGGGCGTCGGTAGTTCGTTGACAGCCCTTGACCGCTGTGCAACCTGGTGCTTGTGAGCGGGCAGAATGGCACAGCGATTACAGTGATCAAAACGGCCGACAACGTGTGGTCCGTTCCACCGAATGCGCAGCTAACGAGCGCCCAATATGACGCCTACGGGCGGGAAATCTCTACGTCAACGTGCACAGCGCCGCCAACCCGAGCGGGGAGATTCGCGCACAGTTGAAGCCGTAGCGCGTTACGGCTGGCCCGTGTCTTACTCTCCGCTTGACCGGAAGTTCGACCCAGAGATGAGATGCAGGAAGGAGTGACCTCTCCGCAGGCGGGCATAGCATGTGGTGCCGTCGATGAGGACGGGGGCGTTCGTAGGGCGGGATCGTCGGTCCAAGCGGAAGGGCGTCGGTGGGAACCGCGAGGTCGACGCTAAGCTTCCGAGTTTCACCCTTATTGACCCACCGACGCGCGGGCTCCGGGTCCAGCCGATGAGGGGATGCCCGCGGCCCGGACAGGAACTGTGATCGGCAGAATGCTCGCCACCTTCCATCCGGCGGGTGTCTTGATGATCGTCTGATTCATCAGAAAGCGCGTGGTCTGCGCCGCCTGCCCCGCCGAGCCGATCGTGAAGACGATGGGCACGTACAGTTGCGCCACGTCACTACTGAGCATGGTCACTTGGAGTTCTGCCGCGTTCGGCTCCAGATGCCACGTGCCATGATAGAGGGCTTCGAATCGCTTCAACCCGGCCTGACGGCCCCAGATCGGGGTTCCGCGCGTGACCCAGAGAAAGCGCGTGGAGTCCCACAGCAGATCCCCCACCGCGCTTAGGTCGTGAGCGTTCTGAGCTGCGACAAACCGCTCAAAGAGTGCCCGAATCTCATCCTCCGGCCCAGCCCATGCCGCTGGGGCGACGGACAGCGCGAGAGACACCAAGGCCAGGAAGACATACCGCCGCATCGTCTGCCCTCCTAAAGAGTTCGATGGGAGTCTTCCACTCGCCGCTTGGGAGCCGAAAGCGGGGTGCCCAGCCCCATAAGGGCACCGAATCTTCGCGACGGCCCGCTCCGCGATGTGAGCAGCCGCTCAAAGCCCTCTGGCTGCGCTTACACATGCTTCTACTTGGGCATGGGCTTCCTCCCGTCGTCTCCAGCAGCCTGAGCGGTCCGGACGAAGGGAACCTATCGTCCTCCGACGATCAGTCTTCTGATCCTGGCAAGAAGTAACCTCAGCGACTCCATGAGCTTTGCCATCTCCGATACCTCCCTGGTACCGAGCATGAGACCAGGAGCAGTGCCAGGGGCCACGATCCTCCACGCGCCCCAGCCGCCTCTGATCGTCCCCTGCGCTCTCAAGAAGGACCGTACCAACAGTCGTGGGTTCCCTTAGAGCGCCAGCGGCCCACCACATGACTGTCGCCGGCGGGGAGGATCTGCTCGATGTCAAAGTGAAGATCGGGAAACGCCGTGACGTAGAGCTTGAAGAACTGCCGAGCCCCTTCATACCCGAGAACAGCGCGGGAAAGGCATCCGATTTCCACGTCGTCTTCGTGTCTAATCGCTTGACGAGGCCTTCCACGTCATGAGCGTTCCACGCCGCGAATATCTCTCGAACGATGTGAAGGTTGTCTTGTCCAGCCATCGTGGCCTCCTTCAGCGTCATGCCAGACTCTGCAGCTCGGCCTCCGCCTTATCCAGCCAGGACTGCATGTCCATGTCGCGGAACATTGTCGAGGCGGTCGCGTATGGGAAGGGCCGACCTCACTTCTTCCGAGGACGTTCAGGCCAACCTTCTCCTCTCGGTCAGGGACGGAGACACTCCCCTCTGTTGAGGCGATGAGAATGGTCTTCCCGTATGCGGACGGTACAAACTCTTTCGAGAGGTCCACCGTGATGATCAGCTTGTGCCCCTCGACCGTCATCTGCACGTTCTACATGTGATACCTCCGAGCGAGAGTAAGTGATCATCATCGGTCATTCGCTACCAGTTCGCCGCCAGGAAGTAGTTCAGAAGAAGGCTCACGATGGACATGACCAGCGCACCGGCGAACGCAGGGACGAATCCGTCGACGCGAAAGCCCAGCCCCAGGGCCCCGGTGATCCGGCTCGTGAGCATGAACATGAGCGCGTTAATGACGAGCACGAACAGACCAAGCGTGGCGAGGGTCAGAGGCAAAGTCAACCAGAATACGACCGGCCAAACCGCCGCATTCACCACGCCGAAGATCACGGCAACGACGAGGAGAGTCATCCAATCACTGGGCGTATTGAGATGGTCGCCTTCCCCGAGACGAATGCCCGGCACTACCCGCGCCGCAACGAACAAGGCCGCGGCGCTAATCAGTAGCCGCACGAGGAAGGCCATCTGGATCTCCGCTCGGCTGGATTGCCAGCGCTTCAGCCGAAGCAAACGCGCAAGAGCGCCTGGTGCGGCGGGGGATGCATCCATCGGGCATCAGGGGACTTCATGAGGGAGGCTCCCCGCTAAGGTGGGCGGGCTTTGGCCGAGAGTCTAGGCGGGTCCGGGGGGCGTGTCAAAGGCCATCCCGCTCCCACTGTGTCCTGACTGATGCGGGCCGGGGGCGCCGGGGGCGATCGCCGTTGGGCGAGCGGCGCGGGCGGAGGATGAACGCCGGGGGCGCGGGCTGGGTGGCGAGGCAGGCACCGTCCGCGAAGACGAGCAGGCGGCCGTCGAGGCACTCCCGCAGTTCCACGAGACGGCCCGCGTAGGAGCGGCGGCGGGGCAGTTGCACCCAGCGGGGGCCGAGGCGGACGGTGTTGTCGTGGGCGACGCGGCGCGTGTACCGACAGTTCAGCCCGGCGGCGAGATCGCGCGGGGCCGGGCGCTAGGCGCCCCGGGGGTCAGCGGGGGGCCACGCGAAGCGCGTGTTGAGGTCAGCGAGGAAGGCGGGGAGAAAGGCACGCCTCGAGCGTGGCGATGCCGCGCAGCCGCAACTCGCTCACGAGGCGGTCCTGCAGGGTTTGCCAGAAGCGCTCGATGCGGCCCTTGGCTTGGGGGGAATGCGCGGCGATGCGCCGTCAGCAGGCCGGCCCGGGGCACTTCCTTTCGGCTCATCGTGAGCGTCTCCCGTGTCTCCATGGGGTGACACTCTTCCTGAACAGTTACGGGATGGCATTTCTATAGACCAACAGCACCCCTCCGCGCGCTTCTTGACCGCGAGCCTACTGATGGCGCAGGATGGCTCGGGGTCACAGGGCGATCGCGGTGCCGACGCTCGCCTTCGCCCCGGAGCAGCGGGTAGTCGCGGGGGAGGCCGCGCCCACCCAGGTTGCGGGGCGAGGACGCCGAGGGAGCAGCGTTTGTCCGTCCTATGCGCCCCCCAACGCGCGCTCGATCGTCAAGCTAGGGATGGCGACTGGAAATTCAAGAGCCGGCAACAGGCCTGGCCTGCCGCCCGATGCCGGGTCCCGGACGGTCACGCGACTAGCCTTCGCGGCGCCGAAACCTTTGTCGTGCCGCCGCGGTGCAGGAAAGCATGAAAATCGCTCAGATTGCTCCGCTGTACGAGGCTGTGCCCCCCAGGTTGTACGGAGGCACGGAAAGGGTTGTTGCACATCTGTGCGACGCACTGGTCGAGCTGGGCCATGAGGTCACCTTGTTCGCCGCGGCCGATGCCCGTACCAAAGCGCGTCTTGTCCCGGTGCGCGATCAGGCGATCCGCCTCGACGCCGCGGTATTGAGATCGGACCTCGCCGCACATCTGGTCATGCTGCACGAAGTCAAACGGCGGTCCGCGCAGTTCGATGTCCTGCATTTCCACGTGGATATGGTGCATTTCCCGATGTTCGAACAGCAGGCCCACAAGACTGTGACGACGTTGCACGGGCGCCTGGATCTGAAGGACTTGCCGGCCGCGTACGAACGTTGGCCGTCTTTCGGGCTCGTATCGATCTCCGATCAGCAGCGCAAACCCTTGCCGAACGCGAACTGGCTGGCAACCGTGCCGCACGGAGTACCGCTGTGTCAGTACGCCTTCCGCGAGCATCCGGTCGGTCGGTATCTCGCTTTCCTGGGACGAATCTCACCGGAAAAGCGTCCGGACGTGGCGATCCGTGTCGCACGCCGCGCGCGCATTCCGCTCAAGCTGGCGGCGAAGGTGGATGCTGCCGATACCGTGTACTTCGAGACGGTCGTGAAACCCTTGCTCGATGATCCGGGGGTCGAGTTCGTCGGCGAAATCGGCGATGAACGCAAATCGGGATTTCTCGGCAACGCGCTCGCGCTGCTTTCCCCGGTGCATTGGCCGGAGCCTTTCGGGCTCGTCATGATCGAAGCGATGGCTTGCGGGACGCCGGTCATTGCCTGGAATTGCGGTGCGATACCCGAGGTGATCGAGGACGGCATCACCGGGTTCATCGTGAATTCCGAGGAAGAGGCGCTCGCGGCGATAGAGCGAATCGCCGCCATAGAGCGGCGCGGAATACGCGCCGTCTTCGAGCAGCGCTTTACGGCGACGATGATGGCGCGCGCCTATCTGGATGTGTATGCCCAGTTGCTGAATCGCAGACCGTTACGCCGTGCGTCGTAAGGGCAACGGAGACCGGATATGAGCCTGGCGGATGAACCCGCAGACCGCCGCGGCTTGCTGCCGCGGTACACCCTGAAGGATGCCAACACGTTCCTGCTGGCCGATGCCCTGGGTGACATTCAGGGCAGCGACGATGGTCTGTTCACGAATGACACGCGCGTGTTGTCGCGCCTGGAGCTCGCCATTGCCGGCCGGCGGCCATCGTTGCTCGGCGCAGCGATCAATCAGGACAATACGGTGTTCACGGCACATCTCACGAACCGGCCCCTGGCGGCCCTCGGAGCGCTGGCGCTGCCGCGAGGCGTCATTCATATCGAGCGCAGCCGCTTTCTGTGGGGCAGCCGCCTGTATGAGCGATTGACGCTCACGAACTTCAGCGAGCACGACGCGGAAGTCCCGCTGAAACTGGGGTTTGCCGCCGATTTCGCCGACATATTCGAAGTGCAGGGGCACGTGCGCAAGGAGCGCGGCGTTCATCTGCCCGCGCTCGTCACCGAGCGAGCCGTGCAGTTGTCGTACCGTGGACGTGACGATGTCGTGCGCTCGACGGGAATAACATTCTCCCTGCCTCCGGCGTCGATATCGCCTCACGACGCGGCGTTTCGTATCGAGCTGCGACGCGGCGCCAGCGCGCAGATGTATGTCGAGATCGGCGCCGAAGACGACGGTGCGCCTTCGCCCGAACGATTCAACATCGCCGGGGCGGAGTTGTCAGCGAGCATGCAGGGGCGCTTGAGACAAGGCGCATGGATCAGCACGCCCGGCCGCCTCTTCAATCAGTGGATCGACAAATCGCGTTCTGATCTCGCGTTGCTGACGACCACGCTGCCGACGGGTCCGTACCCGTACGCGGGCATCCCGTGGTTTGCCACTCAGTTCGGACGCGACGCGATCATCACCTCGTTGCAGACCCTGTGGATCAACCCGCAACTCGCCGCGGGGGTGCTGAGCTTTCTCGCCTCGACTCAGGCCCAGGAGGACTCTGCCTTTCGCGATTCGCAGCCGGGCAAGATCATGCACGAGACGCGGCGCGGGGAGATGGCGGCGTTGGGGGAGGTTCCATTCGGTTCCTATTACGGCGGCGTGGATACCACGCCGCTGTTCGTGATGCTCGCCGGCGCCTACGAGGCGCGCACCGGCGATCGCGCGCTCGTCGATCGGATCTGGCCCCGTTTGCTCGCGGCGACCGATTGGATCGAGCGGCGGCTGGACGGCAGCCCTACGGGATTTCTCGATTACGCCCGCGGCGAGCAAAGCGGCCTGGTGAACCAGGCTTGGAAAGACAGTCACGATTCGATGTTCCACGCGGACGGGCGCTTTCCGCGCGGCCCGCTCGCCGTGGTCGAGGTCCAGGGTTACGCCTATGCAGCGCTGGAGGCAATGTCGGAACTGGCTGCGACCCGCGGTGATCAGGTAAGGAGCGATCGGTGGATGCAGCGGAGCCAGCGTTTGCGTGCGGCGATTGAGGAAAGATTCTGGGTGCCGGAGATGAATTACTACGCGATCGCGCTTGATGGCGACGGCGAGCCGTGCAAAGTGTACGGATCGAACGCGGGACACTTGCTGTTCTGCGGTGTTCCCAGCGAGGAGCGCGCCGCTGCTGTCGCGACGCAATTGTTGTCGAGTCGCTTTTCCAGCGGCTGGGGCATCAGGACGTTGGCAGAGGGCGAACCGCGCTACAACCCGATGTCGTATCACAATGGCTCGACCTGGCCGCACGATACATCGGTGTGTGCTGCCGGTATCTCACGCTACGGCGGGCGCGCCGAGGTGGTCCGGATCGTGAGCGAACTCTTCGAGACGGCGAATCACTTCGGCATGCGCCTGCCGGAGCTGTACTGCGGGTTCCCGCGGATACCCGGCCAGGGTCCGGCGCCGTATCCGGTGGCCTGCCTGCCGCAGGCTTGGTCCGCGGGCACCGTGTTCCTGTTGCTGCAGGCGAGCCTGGGGATTCGCATCGACGGCCGTCGCAATGAAGTGCACATCCGGCGGCCGATGCTGCCGTCGGATATCGAGTCACTCTGCATACGCGACTTGCCGTTCGATCACGCGAGGATCGATCTGGAATTCCAGCGCATCGGCGCTGAAGTCGTCGTTGTGCCCGCGAAGCATGTGGAAAGCGGAGTGCGTGTGCTCGCGCACTTGTAAAGGGAGTCGGGCTCGCAACGCATGCCCCCCAATACTCCCGCGGTCATTCCCATGCCGGAATGGCTCTCCATATGGCGCCGGATGCGTACTCGGGATCCGGGAACAGCCCCGTCTCGTAGACGAACTCGGCCGCCTGCAGGTGGTCGAGCCGACGACGGGGCGCCGCGGTCGGGAGCTCGGCGACCGGCTGGAGCAACGTGAACGGGACATCTTTGCCGACGACGGAGGCGACCTGGAGGAGGCGTTTGTCCTCCTGAGCAAGCCGGTCGATGCGCGCTGGCGGCATCACCTGGACGGTGGCCGGGAGCTGGATCGCCTGGGCCGGTTGCATCAGCCGATACTGTCCGCGCTCCCCCGCCAGCACGTTCGTTTCCACCAGCGTCCGGCGGGAATGGCGCCAGCGCGCAGCACTGGTGAGGAGGCCGCCGAGTTCCGCGACGGCATGCTCGCGTTCTGGACCTCGACGCGACACGGGGAAAGCGCTTCCTGCGTTATTGACGTCGCCGGGACCCGGCCGGCCTCGCGTAGACGCTGCGCAGTCCCAACGTGAGCGGCGCGGCCGCCGCGCAGAGCAGCGCCATCACCAGAAACCCCTCAGCGCCGAGCCGCGCATAGAGCCTGCCCGACGCGAGTGTCAGCAGCGCCGTGGTCGCCGCAGCACCAAGCGCGTAGATCGCTTGCGCCGTCGCCGCCAGATGTTGCGGGACGATCGCCGCAATGAGGCGCATGCAGGCAAGATGCAGGGCCGCGAAGGTGAGCCCATGCAGCGGCTGCACCATGGCGAGAGCCATCACGTCGGTGGTCAGCGCCATGGCCACCCAGCGCAGCACGCCAGCGATGGCGGCGAGCGCCATGACGCCGGCCGGACTCAGGCGCTTCACGAGCGGGGAACCGATCAGGAAAAATACGATCACTTCGGCGGCAACTGACTCCGACCAGAGCACGCTTGCCATGGCCGGAGTGACGCCCGCCGCGCTCCAGCGGATGACCGCGAAGGCGTCGTGCATCGCATGGCTGCCGAGCACGAGAGCGGAAACCAGCATCACGCGCCGGAACAGCCGCATCCGCAGGAGTTCGAGCACGCCCCCCGCAGGAGCATGCCCGGCGACCGCGGGCAAGCGTTCGGGCCGTGCGTGTTCGGGCACCAGCATCGCCGCACAAGCCGCGGCGGAGAGCAGCGCCGCATGCGACACGATGATCGAGGTGAGTCCCCAGGCGCTCACCACCTGCCCACTGACCAGCGTGCCCGCGATGAAGGCCGCCGAGCCTGTTCCGCGTGCCCAGCCGTACTCGAATCTCGTCGTTCCATCGCGCGGCACGGCGGCGGCCAGTGCGAGGGCATCGGCGAGCGTCGTGATCGGCGCGAGCGCAGCCGCGTGGAGCACACTGATCATCAACAGCGTCCAGAAGCCAGCCGCCGGCAACAGACCAAGAGCAACGAGCGCGGCCAGCGCCGTGCAGGCGGCGAGGACGGCGCGAAGCGCCTGCGTGAGGTCGGCGAGCCGTCCGCACAACGGCCCGGAGATGAGCCGGATCGCCGTGCCGGTTGCGAACAGAAGCCCAAGCTGTTCTGGCACAAGCCCTCGCGCTTCGAAGAACGCCGGCATGAACGGCGATGAGACCCCGAACGCGGCGTACATCAGCGCGTACAGAGCGATGAAACGGCGCAGCGCGCTCATCGGATGTTCGTTCGCCGCGGTCTGCGGTCGGCCACGGACTGCGCGAACACGGCTACGTGGAGGGTCAGAACATCCTCATTGAATACCGAGCGACGGACGGGAGAATCGAGCGCCTCCCGGCTCTGGCGGCCGAACTCGCCCGTCTCAAGGTCGACAGAGGGCCGCTCCCGCCAAAGCCGCCGGATACCCGGTAGGCGCGTGTGTGGGTCCGATTTCCAGGGCATCGGCGAGCCGTTCAAGCGAAATTGTCCAAGTAGATCGGCGGCCTCACACCTCGATCTCAATGTCAGCGCCGGTGACCCTCACCGGGCAGCTCTTGACTGCCTGCCCAGCGGGCGGCCCCCGGCCAGCCCCGGTCCTGATGTCGAACTTCGCCCCGTGCCACGGGCAGGTCTCCCTGGCCGAGCGCACCGATGTCTTGCTGGCGGCGGCCGATGCGACGCGAAGCGCGGCCCGCGGCGGTCGACATCGTCTTCACCGCGGCCGGGGCCACGGCGAATTACCGGCGCAGTCTGCTCCAGCGGGCGCTCCGGGACATCCATGCGATGACCCAGCATATCGGGGCGGCGCCCCTGCAGTATGAGTCCGCCGGGCGGATGCTGTTGGGGCTGCCGCCGCTCAATCCCTTGATCCTCTTCTGAGTGCCGGTGATGCCTGGCGGCTCTCGCAGACGGTTAAAGGAGATCGCGGAGGCCCTCGGGCTCACGCTCCCGCAGTCGCTCGTCGGCCGCGCCGACCAGGTGATCCAGTAGGTCCGGAAGTTTGCGCCCAAATTGAGGCTAACTCAGGCGCACTCTAGCGCATTCCGGCGCACGACGCCGTCGGGGCCCTCTCTTTTCATAGCAAGCAGGTACGCATACTTACACGAACACGGGCCTAAGTCTGAAAATGCGGAGATCTCCGGTTCAATCCCGTCCCGGCCCAAATGCTTTCATTGACCCAAGGGAATGCGTCCGGCTCGGCACCGCCCCGCCGGCCGGCTGAGCCATTGCCTAGGGCACCGGGCCCCGCGACCAGGTGGACGCTGCCATCGCCGCGGACCGGCAGCGCCGCAGAAGGTCTTGAATTCCGAATCGAAGCCCCGTGGAGCCCGGGCGGTCCGCCGGTGCTAATCACGGTGCTACTCCCGGTGCGGCTTACCCGTCGTGCTCTATCGCACTCAGGCTGCCACAGGCGCATGAGCGCTGTCCGGGAATCTCCACACGCGACGGGGAGATATATGACACTGAGTGATATGTCGTAGGCTGGAGTGCGACGGATGGAAGCTAGCCGAGAACGGTCTCTTAATCAGCGGGTCCAAGGTTCGAGTCCTTGACGGCCCACCAAACAGATCGGGCGCTCCCGGAGCATCGGGGGCGCCCGATGCCGTTCTTGCGACCGGTTTGCCACCGTGCGCATCGTCGAGACGGTTGATCGCCACCGTATGGCACGCTGCCGAGCTGCTCACCGCGCAGGCGCTCGCGACATCGTCCACAGGCTCAACAACACGTGCATCGCCGATAGCGAGCTGGCGGATCTCGGCCTCGGCCGGCTGACGGGACAGTTCCCCGCCGCGCTACCGCCGCGCGTGTGCTAGAAAGAAGCATCGTGCGTAAGCGAAAGATGCACCTTGCGCAGTTCCTCTGCCATAGCCCGACTTATCACAGCCTCGCCATGTGGCGGCATCCCCGCACCGCGGAGGCCAGTTTCGACTGGGCGAGGCCGGAGCTCTATCAGCACATCGCGCGAGTCTGCGAGCGCGGCAAGTTCGACATGGTCTTTTTCGCCGACCTGAACTATATCTCCGACACGTATCGCGGGACGATGGACCCGGCGATCCGGCACGCGACCCAGGCGCCCGAGCACGACCCGATCCCGCTGCTGTCGTTCATGGCCGCGGTCACCAAGCACATCGGTCTCGGGGCGACGTTCTCGATCAGCCACTCGCACCCGTTCTACGCCGCGCGCATGTGGGCGACGCTGGATCACCTGACGCGCGGCCGCGCCGCCTGGAACGTGGTGACGTCACTGAACCACAACCAATCCGCGAACTACGGCGAGGAGCGCCAGTCGGCCGACGAGCGCTACGACCGCGCCCACGAGTTCATCGAGGTCTGCCGCAAGCTCTGGGATAGCTGGGATCCGGACGCGGTCGTGATGGACCGCGCGGCGGGCGTGTTCGCCGATCCTACCAAAGTGCATCGCATCGAGCACGAGGGCCGGTTCTTCAGGTCGCGCGGCCCGCTCAACGTGGTGCGGTCCCCGCAGGGCGGCCCGGCGATCCTGCAGGCGGGGACGTCGCCCAAGGGGCGGACGTTCGCGGCGCGGTACGCGGATGCGATCTTCGCGATCCAGCCGAACATCGCGGGCGCCAAGGCGTACTACGACGACATCAAGAGCGGCGCCGTGAGCGAAGGGCGCACGCCCGAAGCGTGCCGGATCCTGTTCGGCATCCAGCCGATCCTCGGCGCGACGGAGGACGAGGCGCGCGAGAAGCAGGCGCTGCACAATAGCCTCGTGCCGCTCGAGGGCGGCATGGCGATTCTCTCGGGCCACCTCGACTTCGACCTGTCGTCGCTGTCGCTCGACGAGGTGATGGCCAGACGCACGGAGCCGCAGCTGCAGCGCATGCAGACGCGGTACCGCACGTTGACGGGTGAGCTGCTCACGCTGCGCGAGGTGGCGCAGCGCCACGGACAGAGCGTGGGGCTGGTCCAGATGGTGGGCACGCCGGCGCAGGTGGCCGACCAGATGGAAGACTACTTCGACAAGGTGGGCGGTGACGGGTTCATGCTGTCGCCGATCTATTCACCGGGGGCCATCGAGGAGTTCGTTGATCTCGTGGTGCCGGAGCTGCAGCGGCGCGACCGGTACCGCCAGGACTACGCGGGGACAACCCAGCGCGATCATTTGATGCAGGAGGATTGACACCAACCCGAACGGTTGATCGGAGCGCCGAAGAGCGCCATGATCCTGTCACCGAGGAACTGGTTCACCCTGCCTTCGTAGCGGTGCACCTCGGCCCGCATGATCCCGAACGCGTGCGTCATCAGCGCGTGCACGTCCTCGGGGTCGAGCCGGGCCGAGAGCGCGGTGAACCCGAAGACGTCCACGAAGAGGACAGTGACTTGCTTACGCTCACCCTCGAGGGCGGCCTTGGAGGTGAGAATGCGTTCGGCGAGATGCTTGGGGGTGTACGCCGCCGGGCTCGCGAAGTCCGCGGTGGGCGCCGTGAGCGAGGCCTGCCCACACTGAGGACAGAACCGGGCGTCGACCGGAAGTTCTGCGCCGCACGCCGAGCACGCGGGGACGAGGCGCGCGCCACAGCCCGCGCAGAACCGCGCTCCCGGAGGACTCTGCTGCCCGCACCCGGCGCACTTCATGCGTGCATCATGAATGCCGACCCTCCGGGAATGATATTCCTCACCGCCGCCCAGATTTAGCCACTTATGGAGGCAACGATCAAGTCAGTCAGCTAGGGCGGCTCCGTCGTTCAGCAACCCATCATCGCGGAGTATCATCCCGGTTGCTTGACTCGAGATCTACTCGGACTGAATCATGCGTCGCTATCCATAGCTCCGCGGCTCCTGGGCTCAGCGGCGTGCTGGCGCCGCGGTTCCCGGGCACAGCGTATCCGCGACAGCGGTACCGCGTTGTCGCACCTCGAACGTCGACGAACGATGAACGACCTTGTCGAAGGCTTGCGCGACGGCGGCCTCGAAGGCGCGCTTCTCGGGCGGATTGTGGTCAGCCATCGCCGGGAAGAGGGAGTGCAGCTTGCGCGGGTCGCTCCACGTCCGATCGACAACCAACCACCGAGCGTCGCGGACGACGCGCCCGCAGGTTTCGCGGAACTGCTCCGGCGTGGTATACCCGGGCACCATCACGTCAACGGCAGCCACGTGCTGCCTTCCGGTCAGGTACGGAAGCATGGGGAGGTAGGGATAGAAGAAGAGCGGATCGCCGGCCGGTACGCGATCGAGATGCGCCATGAGTAGGGCGAAATCGGTGGTCCACGGCGCGGCGCGACGCACGGTAGCGCCCAGGGGCGTAGAGATCGTCTCGAGCGGTTCGGTGATGACGTCCATCCTTCGCTTCGTCGCGTACGCGACCGCGAGGATGCAGAGGCCGATCACGAGAGCGCTCACCGTGATGCGGGCAGGACGCCGCAGACGACCGATGACGTAGGTGGCGACGAGAGCGACGAGCGGGCAGGCCAGCGGGACCGTGAAGTTAAGATGTGCGATATCCGGCCGCGGGAACGCGCCGAGGAGGCCCACGATCGCGAGCGCCAGCGCTGTACGGCCGCGTGGGTCACGCCAGATCGCGCCGTGCGGCTTCAGGGCGAAGGCGGCGCCGGTCAGGAGGAAGGCGACCGGGAACACCGCGACGGTCACGGCATCCGTCCACGTCGCGAAGCTCCCGAACCGGAGGTGCTGGACACCGACATAGCGGTGGCTCGTGAACCAGATGAGGCTGTCCGCCGCCTTCACGAGGGCGCCGGTGAGCGCGAGGTAGATGATCATCGCGGTCGGCCAGACGGTCATCCCGGCGACCGCGCTCACGAGTCGAGAGCGAGCCCCGCGCAAGGTGAGAAGAACGGCGAGCACGGCCACGCAAAGAAGGGCGCCGCGCGTCTGAGTGACCGTGACTGCGATTCCGGCGAACAGGCCCGCGGCGAACGCGGCCCCGCGTCGGGCGGGCGAATCCTCGAGCGCGAGGAACACACACACCGCCGCGGCCATTGACGCTGCGGTTGTGAACCAATGGTGATTGTTCTCGAAGGGCGCCCGGATGGCCCAGGCAGTTGCGAGCATCACCGCCAGGAGACGGTGGCCCGACGCGAGGGTGGCCGCGGCGTATGATAGCGCGGCAATGATAGCGATCATCCCCACGGCGAGCACCCGTGTGGAGCCGAAGTCCACTCCGAAGATCGTCATCCAGGCGGCGACGATCAGGAACCCTCCGGGCGGGACGACCTCGAAGAAGTCGCGATAGATCACCTCGCCGCGAAGGAGTCGGATGGCGCCATGGAGGAGAATTCCTTCATCACCGAGGGATCCTAGATAGCGAGAAACGGGGCCGCATACGATAAGTGCGAACGCGGCGGCCCCGTAGAGGAATGGATCTCGGAGGAGGCGCCGTCTAGAGTCGTTCGCGACGAGCGGTTCTGAACCGGCGTCACTCATCGTTTCGCTCAGGAGGATGGCACGCGTCTCGCGCGAATGGGGTGGAATTTCTCGGAACACGGCACTAGCATCCCTCCACCGTGACCGCTCGTGGAGGGTCCATGCCGAGGATGACGCTCCAGTAGGTCGCTAGCGAGTGCCTCTCTGTTGCCTAAGGCCCGCGAATGGCTACAGATGCCCACCGAGCATTCTTGCGAGGTTGGTGATGTGGGCGGGACTACGGCCGGTAGGGCCAAAGCTCGAGTTGCTGCGCACTTAGTGAATCCGCGTCACATAGGGGCGCTTGATCGGGCCTTCGTCGGCGGGTCCAAGGCTGTACACCCGGGCCCCCGCCGACGGACCCTCGCCGAGGAGACCCGGGGAGGCCATGGGGGTACGATAGAGTACCGTATGGCCGGGTTCGAAACGGCGGCTCCCGACCTGAAACCGCTGCTTGGCGAGCGCATCAGCGGGCTCGGGCTCAAGCTCGAGGGCTCGCCCATGGAGCGATACGTCGCCGACCTCTACCGTGCGCTCGAGGCCAAGGGACTCAAGCGCTTCCGCCCGCCCACGTACTTCACCGACGAGTGGGGATGCCCGTCCGAGGAGCCGATCATCGGGATCCCGTTTTACCTGGCCGACGCCAAGCTGGCGCGGCTCGAGAAGCAGTTCGACGATCTCGAGGACGTCCGCGAGATCCGCATGTACCTGCGCCACGAAGCGGGCCACGCCTTCAACTACGCGTACAAGCTCTTCGAGACACCCGAGTGGCGCGAGCGGTTCGGGCCGTTCAATCGGCCCTACCGCGATCGCTACCGACCCGTCCCCTTCCATCGCGGGTTCGTGCGGCACATGGAGGGCTGGTACGCCCAGAAGCATCCGGACGAGGACTTCGCCGAGACGTTCGCGGTGTGGCTCACGCCTCGCTCGCGGTGGCGACAGCGCTACCGAGGTTGGCCCGCCATGGACAAGCTGCGCTACGTTGATCGCGTGGCGCACAAGGTCGGCGACACCGAGCCGGTCGTGCGGCTGGCCTCCACCGACATCACGGTGGAAGAGATGAACATGACCGTGGAGGAGTTCTTCCGCTCCCAGAAGCCCGAGGCGCCACCCGTCGACGTCGCCCTCGAGCACGATCTCACCGATCTCTTCATCCGACGCCGCAAGGGCTCGCGGCCGGCGGCGGACTTCGTGCGCGAGCACCGGGCCGGTCTCATCAACAAGATCGAGTACTGGACGGGGGTGCGGCGCAGCGTCGTGCGCGCGCTCGTCGATCGCATGGTGGAGACCAGCGATCGCCTCCGCCTCGCGGTGCCCGCCGGCACGGAGGCCGCCACGCTCGTCGAGTTGACCACGTACGCGACCACGCTCACCATGAACTTCCTCACCCACGGCAGCTTCGTGCCCCGCGCGCGCCGCACCTCGCGCACGAGGACACACCCGCCCGTCGGCCGCCCGTGAAGATCGTCGTCGCGCACGCGGCCGACGAATCCATCGATCCGCCCAAGGGCCGGCGGCCGGCGCGGAAGACGGACGTGCAGGAGGTCGCGCACGTCCTGCGCGGCGCCGGCCACGAGGTGTCGGGCATCGCGGTCGACGGCACCCCCGAGTGCCTGCGCGCGCTCTCGCAGCTGAAGCCCGATCTGATCTTCAATCTCGTGGAGTCGTTCGGCGACGACAACTCCAAGGAGCCTCACGTCGCGGCGTACTACGACTTGCTCGGTCTCCCGTACACGGGCTCGGGCGCGCGTGGGCTCACCCTCGCCATGGACAAGGCGGTGGCCAAGAAGATCCTCGGCTTCCACAACGTGGTCAGCCCAAAGTTCGCCGTCTTCTGGCGGGGGCGCCTCGACTGGGACGCGCACGACGTCGACTTCCCGGTCATCGTGAAGCCCCTGCGCGAGGACGGCTCCATCGGCATCGGCTTCAACGCGCTGGTCGCCAATATCAAGGAGCTCATGGAGCGGATCGACGAGCTCACCGGCGAGTTCAACGGCCCCATCCTCATCGAGCAGTACATCGAGGGGCGGGAGATTTACGTGGGCGTCCTCGGGAACTCGCCGCCGGAGGCGCTGCCTCCCGTGGAGCTGGATCTCTCCCACCTGCCCAAGGGCACCCCGAGGATCGCCGGCACGGAAGTGAAGTGGAGCGAGGGAACGCGCGCCTACCGCGGCAGCAAGGTGCGCATCCCGAAGCTACCCAAGGCCGTCCTCGAGACCATGGAGCGCTACGCGCTCACCGCCGTCCAAGCGCTGGGCCTGCGCGACTACGCGCGCGTCGACTTCCGTCTCGCCCAGGAGGCGGTCTACCTGATCGAGGCCAACCCCAATCCGTATCTGCACTCGGGCGCCGAGTTCATCCGGGGGGCGCGCGCCGCGGGACGCACGCACCCGGCCACGATTCTCGAGATCGTCGAGCTTGCCCGCGTGCGCTACGCGGCACGCACCCGGTGAGGATGGCCCGGGACGGCCTCTCCAGGAGGCCCCGGGTCACCGGGACCCCGTGGTCGTTTCTGCACGGTGCTTGACAAGCGAGCCCCTTTGCCCGACATATGGGGGGCTTTGCCGTCGATCCGAGTCACGCAGGATCCCAGACCGCCGGACGGGCGCCGTCCCGGCGGCACATCAGGAGGACGCTCGATGGCCCGACCGCTCACGCTCATGGTTCTCGCGCTCACCCTCGCGGTCTCTGCCGCGGCCCCACCCGTCTTTGCCCAGCAGCCCAAGCGGGGGGGCGTCCTGCGTATCGCCGAGCGCGAGGCGCCCAACCTCGACCCCCACCTGGCGGTGAGCTTCCTCACCCATTCCTACGCGAACCTGGTCTACAGCCAGCTCGTCCGGTTCGCCTACGGGCCCGAGCAGAAGCACGGCGGGGACTTCACCATCGTGCCGGACCTCGCCGAGCGCTGGGAGCAGAAGACGCCGACCGAGCTCGTGTTCCACCTGCGCAAGGGCGTGAAGTTCCACAACAAGCCGCCCGTCAACGGCCGCGAGGTCACGGCCGACGACGTCAAGTGGTCGCTCGACCGCTTCATGGCGAAGTCCGGCTTCCGCTCCCGGTTCGAGCCCGTGCAATCCGTGGACGTGGTGGACAAGTACACGGTGCGGATCACGCTCAAGGAGCCCTACGCGCCGTTTCTCAACCACCTGGCCAATCCCTCCTACACCGCGATCCTGCCGAAGGAGGCCGAGGCCCAGTTCAAGGATTTCAATCGCCCCGAGGCCGCCATCGGCACCGGGCCGTTCGTCCTGAAGACGTATGACAAGGGGGTCCGGGCCGTCTTCGAGCGCAACCCCGACTTCTTCGTCAAGGGGCTGCCGTATCTCGACGGCGTCGTGATCGAGATCACCCCCGATGCCGCGGCCCGCGCCTCGCTGATGCGCGCGGGCAAGGTGGAGCTGATCCAGATCTATGGACACGCGAGCGTCGAGGAGGGGAAGGCCTTCCAGAAGACCAACCCCGAGATCCAGCTCCAGCTCCTGACCGTGATGTCGCAGGGGATGATCTACTTCCGGACCGACCAGCCGCCGTTCAACGACATCCGCGTGCGCCGGGCCATCTCGCTCGCCATCGACCGCCAGGGCTGGAACGCGGACCTCCTCTACGGGGAGGGCTGCGTGGTCTCGGGGCCCCTTCCCTGCGCCATGAAGGACTGGCTCCTCGATCCGGGACGGATCGAGCCCGCCAAGGCCAAATACCTGAGCGGCTACGACCCGGCCGAGGCCAAGCGGCTCCTCGCGCAGGCGGGTCATCCCAACGGCTTCACCACGCCCGCGTTCCACTGGCCCGGGTATGCCCCGCCCTGGCGGAGCTACTACGATCTCGTGGCGGACAATCTCTCCAAGATCGGCATCACCGTCGAGCTCAAGCCGGAGGAGTACGGCAAGTACATCTCGACCACCTATCTCGGCAAGTTCGAGAAGATGGCGATCGGGCCCGTCACGCCGTTCACCGAGGTGGACGACTTCCTGTTCGGCTCGTACTATCCCGAGCAGCCGAACAACCGGAGCCACGTGGCCGACGCCGAGCTCAACAAGATGCTGCAGGCCCAGCGCCGTGAGCTCGACCCGAAGAAGCGCAAGGCGATCGTGGACGACATCCAACGCTACCTCGCCGACAAGGCCTACTACGCCTACCTGCCCAGCTCGGCGCAGTACCAGGCCCACCCGAAGTACGTGAAGGGCTTCAAGCACCACGACGGCTACGGCCTCGGCTACAAGCTCATGTTCACCTGGATGGACAAGTAGCGGGACCGTCGGGCCGGACGGCCCGCGCCCTCTCATGAGACAATACGTGCTCCGGCGGGTGGCCCTGGCGATCCCGACGCTGATCCTGGTGAGCGTGATCGTCTTCGGCCTGATGCGGCTCATGCCGGGTGACGTCGCGACGCGGATGGTGGAGGGCCACGCGTACGCCCCCACGATCGACGCCCTCCGGCGGGATCTGGGCCTCGACCGGCCGGTGCACGTGCAGTACCTCGAGTGGGTCCGGGGCATCCTGCTCGAGGCCGACTTCGGCGAGTCCTACTGGACCCGGCAGCCGATCCTCGACGAGTTCGTGCGCCGCTTCCCGGTGACGCTCGAGCTGGCCCTGCTCACCATCCTGGTCTCGGTGGTGATCGGCATCGGGGTCGGGATCGTCTCGGCGGTCCGCCAGGACACCGTGACGGACTATGTCGGGCGGATCTTCGCGATCCTGGCCCTCTCGGTGCCGTACTTCGGGCTGGCCGTGCTCGTGGTGGTCCTTCCGTCCATCTACTTCAGGTGGACGCCGGTCTACACGTACGTGCCCTTCACGGTCGATCCGCTCGAGAACCTCAAGATCCTGTCCGTGCCGGCCCTCGTGTTCGGGGTCACCCGGGCAGGCCCCATCATGCGCATCATGCGCTCGGCCCTGCTCGAGGTGCTGCGGCAGGACTACATCCGCACCGCCTGGTCCAAGGGGCTGGGCGAGCGCACGATCGTGCTGCGTCACGCCCTCAAGAACGCGATGATCCCGGTGATCACCCTGGTCGGCCTCCAGATGCCCCTCTATATCGGCGGCTCCGTCATCATCGAGTCCATCTTCCGCCTGCCCGGGGTGGGCCTCTTCTTCTTCGAGGCGCTCACCCGGCTCGACTACCCGGTCGTGCAGTCGGTGAACCTGATCATCGCGGCCCTGATCGTCGGGCTCAACCTCCTCATCGACGTGACCTATGCCTTCCTTGACCCCCGCATCCGGTACCGGTAGCCCGGGCGCCGCCCTGGGCGCCGCCGGCCTCGCCGCGGCGGGGAGCCTCGACGTGCGGGTGCTGCCGCGCTCCCGCGCCTGGTACTGGGACGTCTGGGTCCAGATGCTCCGCCAGAAGCCGCTCGGAACCGCCGGCGCGCTCATCGTGGTGGTCATGCTGGGCGCGGCCGTGCTCGCGGACCTGGTCGCGCCCTACGGCTTCTCGCAGACCAGCCTCCGGGAGCGTCT
The DNA here is from genome assembly GCA_040902305.1 of Candidatus Rokuibacteriota bacterium. Taxonomy (GTDB): domain Bacteria; phylum Methylomirabilota; class Methylomirabilia; order Rokubacteriales; family CSP1-6; genus CAMLFJ01. The sequence continues at coordinate 28,488 of JBBDXN010000003.1, forward strand.
CCAGAGCGGGAGCGCGGCCCACTGGCTCGGCACGGACCACCTCGGGCGCGACGTCTTGACGCGCCTCCTGTACGGCGCCCGGGTCTCGCTCTACGTCGGCTTCGGCGCGGTCGCGCTCGGCTCGCTGATCGCGACCACCGTCGGGATCCTCTCCGCCTACTTCGGCGGGCGGGTGGATCTGTTCGTGCAGCGGGGGGTGGACGCCTGGATGGCCTTCCCGGGGCTGCTGCTGCTGATGTCGATCATGTCGCTGATCGGGCCCGGGGTCTGGAACATCACCCTCGTGCTGGGGATCGCCTTCGGCATCCAGAATTCGCGCGTGGTGCGCGGGATGGCGCTCTCGATCAAGGAGCACACCTACGTCGAGGGGGCGCGGGCGGTCGGCGCCGGGCATGGCCGTGTCGCGGTCAGCCACATCTTGCCGAACGTGCTGCCCACCATCATCGTGGTGGCGACGACCGGGCTCTCGACCGTCATCCTCACCGAGGCCAGCCTGTCGTTTCTCGGCCTCGGCGTCCCGCCTCCGTACCCCACCTGGGGCGGCATGCTGTCCCTCTCGGGCCTCGACAACATGTATCAGGCCCCCTGGCTGGCGGTCTGGCCCGCGGTGGCGCTCTCCCTCTCGGTGTTCGGCTTCAACATGCTGGGCGACGCGCTCCGGGATCTTCTCGATCCCAGGCTGAAGGGCGGGTAGGCGGAGCAACAAGAAACCGGCTGGGTCTAGTCCAGCCAGTCCTCTTCCTTGAGCTTCCGCGGCAGGTAGGTCTTGGTCAGGTAGCGGAAGTCCTTGTTGGCCAGCGCGTCGAGCTCGTACTTGAGGCCGCTCGCGAGCATCCGCTTGATCTCGTCCTGCCAGGGCTTCTTCTGAAGCCAGCGATACTTGAGCAGCTCCTTGGCCCGGCTGATGTCCTTGTCGTTGAGCTTGATGCCCACGTTGCGGGGGAGGCCGTAGCGGTCGGGGTCGGCGCTGGAGAGGCCGATGAACTTGGCCTTGGGAATGGCCATGCGCTCGCTCTCGAACGCGAGGTTGATCGAGCCCTGCTTGACGACCGAGTAGATGTAGTAGCCCCAGGGGTCGTTGTCCACGAGGACATAGACGGGGATCTTGTATTCCTCGTGCAGGCGGCGCGCCAGGCGCCGGACCCCGCGGGGAGGCTGGCCGTTGCCGGTGAGGAGCACGCAGTTGTACCGGCGCCAGAACTTGTCCTCCGACAGTCGGTTCCACTGGGTACCCTTCTCGACCAGCAGGACGAAGTCGGCGGTGCAGCGGCGGATCTCGATGAAGTCGGGCTCGACGATGGACGGCACCGAGTAGCCGCCCTTGCCGAGCCGGGCGCAATCCACCCGGTCGCCGTCGTCGCCGAAGACGACCGGCCCCACGATGCTGCCCGCGTTCTCGGCGCGCACGTGGAGCTCCTCGCGCAGGGCGGCGAGCGAGACCTCGAGGTCCTCGATCAGCGGGTCGGATTCGTTCTGGTTGTCGAACGTGTTCTCGTTCGAGTCCTTCATCGTGTGCTTGGTGCGGTAGTAGATCTCCCGTAGCGACGTGGTGAGGTCGGCCCGCTGCAGCTCGGAGAGGGCGTCGGCCACCAGCACCGTCTGCATGAACTTCTTCGCCATGCTCACGTTGAAGAACGTGCGCTCCTGCTTGCGCTTGCCCATCTCGATGATGCCGCGCTTCTCGTTGACGTTGGCGAGGCTGCGTATCGGGATGGACAGCGTGGGGTCTCGGCTGCGATCGGCGGCGGTGATGACCGCGTCCGCCACGCTGATGAGCTTCTTCTCGACGGCTCCGGCTCCGGTCTTCTTCGCCTTTGCGCGCGGCATGGTCTTTCTACCGCTTCCTGCGCTTCGGCGCCTTGGCTTTGGGCTTCGCCGCTTTGCTCGGCCGGATCGGGCGGATCGGCTTGGCCGGGCGGGCAGGCTTGGCCTTGCCCTTGGCCTTCCTTCGCGCGCGCCCACGCTCGGCCTTCTCCGGCCGGGGTTCTTCGGGCGGCGCGACGACGCTCGGCTCGGCGCCGGGCAATACCGGGGCCTCCCCCTCGGGCCCGTCGGCGGTGACGATGATCGAGTGGGGGAGGCCTTCCGGGCCGCCCTCGTGGCCCAGGATCGCGTCGGTGCGGAGGCCGCCGGTCCGCTTCAGGGCGATCTTCTGGAGCTGGGCCTTGAGCTTCTCCTTGGGCAGCTTGCCGCCCTTCAGCCGGCCGCAGGCCTCGACGACCTCCTCGATGTAGAGCTCGAAGATGTTGCGCCGGCGGAACTCGCTCTTGGCGCGCTCGCGCCGCCGCAGGAACATGCCGAGCCGGCGCCCGCATTCCTGCAGCGCGAGCTTGATCTCCTTCCGGATCTCGTCGTAGTCGGCGATCGCTTCCTTGGACTCGCTGGTGAACGGCACCCAGACCGAGCCCATGTGGACGAACACCACCATGGGGCCGGCGGGGAGCGCGCCCCGGGACTGGGCCACGCCGTAGTTGCGCCAGGCGGTCTCGAGCGCGGCCTTGAAGGTCGCGCAGGCCGACTGCTGGTAGAGCAGCGGGACGCGATTGGCGTACCGGATCACGCGGGCCAGCTCGTTGTCGTCCTCGCGCTGCTCGCCTTCCGCGAGCGGGACCGCGGGCGCGTCCGGGCTGGCGGTCGCCGCCTGGTCCGGGGCCTTCCCGTACGCGAGGCCCGCTTCGATGATGAACGGGTTGCCGCGGTACACCGCGGCGGGCCGGGTCACCGCGGTGTAGAACTCGCCCTTGATCTGCTTGTAGAGGCCGTGGAGGATCGCTTTCTCGCCGATGGGCGAGATGCAGTTCGAGGGCGGCGCCATGATCTTGGTGGCCTGGATGGCCTTGTAGAGGGCCTCGGCGGCGGCGCCGTGAACGTTGCGCGGCCGCGCGTCCGCCGAGAGCTTGGCCGTCCGGCAGATCTCCTGGGCGACGGATGGTGAGACCCGGCTGAAATCGCCGGCGAGGAACCCGGAGAGCGAGTGGCTCCGGGTGTCGTGAAGCATCCGCAAGAGCACGCCGAACTCGATCCCGTAGGGATGCGGCTTGATCTCGCGGGGCTGGGGCGGCAGCTCCTGGATCGTCCGCGGGTACTGCCGCGTCTCGCCCTCCGGCGTGTGGTAGACGAGCGTCACGTGCGGATTGGCGATGGCGACCTGCTCGAGGAACTCGTCGACCGAGGCGCGGCCCTTCTGGTAGCGCCCCTCGATCTCGAGCGTCACCTGGGTGCCGCGCGGGTGGTCCCAGTCGATCTTCTTGCTCTCGAAGATCCTCGGCTCGTTCTTCTTGGTGTCGATCTGGACTTCGAAGTAGTGCGTCGCGGCCCGCGGCCCGGTGCTCGAGGTGATCTGCACCGGCTTGCCGGTGGTGAGCTGGGCGTACATGCCGGCCGCGGAGATGCCGATGCCCTGCTGGCCGCGGCTCATGCGCAGCCGGTGGAACTTCGAGCCGTAGAGGAGCTTGGCGAAGATCGGCGGGATCTGCTGGCGGACGATGCCGGGCCCGTTGTCGATGACCGTGACCCGGAAGCGGGTCGCCTGGCTGGCCGGCGGCGCCGGCTCGCCGTTCGCCGCGACCTCGAGCGTGACGACGACCTCCGGCAAGATGCCGGCTTCCTCGGCGGCGTCGAGCGCGTTGTCCACCGCTTCCTTGACGCAGGTCAGCAGCGCCTTTCTCGGGTTGTCGAAGCCCAGCAGGTGGCGGTTCTTGGTGAAGAACTCGGAGACCGAGATCTCCCGCTGGCGGGCGCCCATCTCGGTGGCCGATACCGCGGCCTTCGGCTCGGCGGTCGGGGGTTTCGCCAGTACCGTGGACATTCCTTCCTTGATATCAAATCCGTGCGCGCGCCCGCGCGTTTATAATCCATGTCACCCTCGGTCGAAATGCCGCCAACACAATCGGGCACTTCCGGAGCAGCGGCGGTGCCCGATTTGCTTTTGCCGCGCGGGGGCGTTAGCAGTGTCGATACGACCCCCCGCCGTTCGACCTACTGACGGAGGTAGGCTGAAGGGACGGGGGACCGATCAGAAAGGAGACGAGTGATGGAGACGGCCGTACCGCAGAAGGAGCACCGGTGGCTGGAGAAGCTCGTGGGCGAGTGGACGTCCGAAGGCGAGGCGACGATGGCGCCGGGGAAGCCCCCCGAGAAGTTCAAGGGGACCGAGAGCGTGCGCTCGCTCGGCGGGCTCTGGATCCTGGCCGAGGGACAGGGCGAGATGCCCGACGGCGGCGCCGCGACGACGATGATGACACTCGGCTATGACCCGAACCGGAAGCGGTTCGTGGGCACGTTCATCGGGTCCATGATGACGCACCTCTGGGTGTACGACGGCGCCCTGGATGCGGCCGCACGGGTGCTGACGCTCGAGGCCGAGGGGCCCAGCATGGCCGCCGAGGGACAGATGGCGACGTACCGGGACGTGATCGAGTTCAAGAGCGACGACCTCCGGGTGCTGACCTCGCACGTGCGGAGCGATGACGGGACGTGGCAGGGGTTCATGACGGCGAACTATCGGCGGAAGAAGTGACCGTGCGGAGCGGCGCTGAAGCTTGACGGCTTCGGCAACCGGGCCTACGCTCGAATGCGACGGTGGCCGCCGCGCGTGCGGGCGCGCCCCGGACGCTCCCGTGATGACGACGCCGATCAGACCGGTACCGGAAGGGATCGCTCGCTGGATGTCGCGCATGCGCTGGCTGCGTCGGCTCGATGCCGTCTCGGCCTGGGCGCTTCTCTGGGGCGTGGTGGTCCTGGTCGCGGGACCGGCATGGGCGTGGGAAGGAGCCGTGCTGGCAATCGTCATCGGGGGTCTCGGCTCGGCAGTTCGCCCGATCAGGGTCCGCTGGCGGCCGTTCAGTGGCTGGGCGGGCCTCGCGTTGAGCCGGAGTCTGCAGCCGGGTGACCGCGCCTGGCACGTGCGCTCGCAGCAGGCCGACCTGGTGCTGGTGACCGGCCGCCACGGGGTCCGCCTGGTGATCGCGAGGTCTGATCTCGACCGGGATGAGGGCATCAGTGTCCGGCGGACGCGAGTCCTCGTGCTCCCGGCCCCCGGCCCCGTCCGACCGTTCTAGCCCGGACTATGCGTGAAACGAGGTGACGGTCATGGCGACTCCGGATCTGGAACGAACGGCCCGAGCACTCGTCCCGCCCGCCAAGGGGATCCTCGCCGCCGACGAGAGCACACCCACCCTCACGCGGCGCTTCGCCGCCCTGGGCATCGAGAGCACCGCCGAGACCCGTCGGGCCTATCGCCAGATGCTCATCACCACCCCCGGCACCGCCGAGTGCATCAGCGGGGTCATCCTGTTCGACGAGACCATCCGGCAGTGCGCCGACGACGGGACGCCCTTCCCTCAGTTGCTCGCGCGTCTCGGCATCGTGCCCGGGATCAAGGTGGACCGGGGTACGACGAAGCTGGCGGGCGCCCCCGGAGAGGAGATCACGGAGGGCCTGGACGGGCTCCGCGATCGTCTGGTCGAGTACAGAGCGCTGGGGGCGAAGTTCGCGAAGTGGCGGGCCGTGATCCGCATCGGGCCGGGGCTTCCGACCGCTCGGGGCATCGACGCCAATGCCCACGCCCTCGCTCGATACGCGAGTCTCTGCCAGGAAGAAGAGCTCGTTCCGATCGTGGAGCCCGAGGTTCTGATCGATGGCGATCACACGATCGCGCGGTGCTTCGAGGTGACCGAGGCGACACTCCACGCGGTCTTCGCCGCCCTGCACGCCCTGCGGGTGGCGCCGGAAGCGATGCTGCTGAAGCCCAGCATGGTCCTGGCGGGCAGCGAGTGCCCGCAACCGGCCGGCGTGACCGAGGTGGCGGAGGCGACCCTCCGCTGCCTGCGGCGCAGCGTCCCGTCGGCCGTTCCGGGCATCGTCTTCCTCTCGGGGGGGCAGAGCGACGAGAACGCCACCCGGCACCTCAACGCGATGAACGCGCGGGACGAGCGCGCGCCCTGGCAGCTCAGCTTCTCCTACGGACGCGCGCTCCAGGGCGCGGCCATGACGGCCTGGAAGGGGGACCTCGCCAACCTGCCGGCGGGCCAGAAGGCTTTCCGGCAGCGGGCGCGGGCCACGGGGGCGGCGCGCGACGGCCGGTACACGCCGGCCCTTGAGCAGGCGGTCGCCAGCCGATGAAGACTTTGGCCGTGCTCGTGGGAGGTGGACCGTCACCCGGGATCAACGCGGTGATCGCGGCGGCGACCATCGAGGCCCGCAACCGCGGAGTCCGCGTCGTCGGGTGTCTGGAGGGCTTTCGGCCCCTGGTGAACCGGGATCCCACGCAGGTCCGCGAGCTCGACATCGCCGACGTGTCGCGGATCCACTTCGATGGCGGATCGATCCTCCGCACCGCCCGGGTGAACCCGGCGCAGACCGAGGAGAGCCTCCGCAGCGTCGTGGCGACGCTCCAGCAGCTCGACATCGCCTACCTTCTCACGATCGGCGGAGACGACACGGCCGCGGGCGCCGCCCGCGTGGCCCGGGCTTTTCCGGGAGACCTGGGTGTGGTCCACGTGCCGAAGACCATCGACAACGACCTGCCGCTTCCGGCGGACGTGCCCACGTTCGGCTTCACGACCGCGGTCAATGTGGGCAAGGACATCGTGCGTGACCTGATGGCGGACGCCGCCGCGACCGGGAAGTGGTTCCTGGTGACGGTCATGGGGCGCCACGCCGGGCACCTCGCCATGGGCATCGGCGCCGGCGCCCGCGCGACCCTCACCGTGATCGGCGAGGAGCTCCCGCCACCGCCGGTCTCGCTTCAGCTACCCGCGGACATCATCGAGGGCGCCATCATCAAGCGCCTGGCCGACGGGCGCGACCACGGGGTCGCGCTGGTGGCGGAGGGGATCGCGGAGAAGGTCGACATGGCCACGCTCGGTCCGGTGGAGCGCGATCCCTACGGGAACGTGATGCTCGCGGAGGTGGACCTCGGCCGGCTGCTCAAGGCGCGCGTCACCGCGAGCCTGCGGGCGCGGGGTCTCGACACCGGGATCATCCCGAAGGACCTGGGCTTCGAGCTCCGCTGCGCGCCGCCGGGGGCCTTCGACATCCAGTACTGCCGAAGCCTCGGCTACTGGGGCGCGCGGCTCCTGCTCGACGGGCGGACCGGGGTGATGGCGACCATCCAGGGCGGTCGGCTCGTTCCGGTTCCCTTCGCGGAGCTGATGGATCCGGCCACCGGCCGCATCCGCGTGCGATACCTGGACGTCGAGTCGGAGTGGTACCAGACCCAGTACGCCTACATGATCCGGCTCAAGCCCGATGACTTCGCCGGCCCGGACCGGATACGAGCCCTGGCCCAGGCCGGCCACCTGAGCGAAACCGACTTCGTGAGCCGCTTCGGGTATCTCGTGAAGGACATCCACTGATCGAAGGAGGATCCATGCGCTACATGGTCTACGGCGGCTTCAAGGTCCTGGTCGACGCCTGAGCCCGCGGCGGTGCGGGGTCGTTCAGCCCGACCGGTAGGCGGGGAAGAAGCCGGCCTCGGGCTGCCAGTCGACCCCGCGCGCCGTTTCCCACCGCCGGCGCGCCTCCACGAGGCGTCCGGCGAGCACCGGGTCGTGAACCTTCGTCCCGATGCGGAAGGGCACTTCGCCGCGGGGAGCGAACGCCTTCTTGTACTTCAGGAGCCCGACCGAGCCGCGATAGCCTCCGCCCAGCACCAGCGCGGTCTTCCCGGCGCTCCGGCACCACTCGAACGTCTCGTGCTGCAGCAGGTCGTTGGGTCGGAGATCGAACGCGTCGGCGAGCGTCCCCCCGAGGAAGAAGTAGGCGTGACGGTGCGAGAGCAGGACCAGCTCGCTGGAGACCACCCGGTTCGCATGGACGACGTGGAAGAAGACGAACTGGCCCGTGAGTCTCTGGCGGAGGGACTCGAAGAACTCGCGGGAGAAGAAGTAGTGGCTCGACGCGTTCCGGCGCTGCATGGTCGTGGTGTAGACATGGTGGAACTCCTCCAGTCGGGCCCCGTCGGGGTCCACCTGGAGGGAGCATCCGCGCGAGCGAGCCCGCCGGACGTTCTGGCGCACCTTGGGCTCGTAGTCGTTCCACAGCTCCTCCTCGGACAGCTCCAGGCTGCGGACGATGTTCGGACTGTTGACGGCGACCTCGCCGTCGAACGGCAAGAGCTGATCGGGGAAGAGGGAAAGACGGGTGAAGGATGTGACCACCTGCCGCGCGCGGGCCCAGCCGTCGAGCTGCCCCCAGAAGGAGCGGGCGGCTTCGGTCCCCAGGTTCCAGGCAAACGCTCCACCGTATCCATAGGGCGAGGTGAGATCCCATCCCGTCAGGTCCGGCGGGGCCCAGGGCTCCGCCGCGAGAGGCCGGAGAATGAACGGGTACAGGACGCCTCCCTGCTCCGTGCGGGCGGTGGCGGCCAGGACGAGGTCTCCCTTCCGGGCGAAGAGCCGGACGAATTCGGGATGCGCCATGACTTCCCGATCCGGCCAGGCGTGCCAGAGCGCCACCCAGGCGGCGCAGGCGCGGGCGTCGTCCGCGTCGAGGACGCGGAGCTCGGGCTCGGGAGACGGCCAGGGCGAGGCGCCCGGTCTGGAATCCGATACCGGCGGAGCGACCGCGTCCGGGTTGGGGGGAGGGACCATCGAGCGCCTTCGATGGTATAGAAGTTTGGTGACGTCCACCACTCGGCCGAGGAGGGGCGCATGACCACCGTGATCGTCAGGGGCGGAGCGACCGGATTCGCGCAGGAGATCGAGGCGGGGCGGCACCGGCTCGCCGCCGCCGAGCCGGTGGGGGCGGGCGGCGCGGATACGGGGCCGTCGCCCTACGACCTGCTCCTGGCCGCGCTCGGCTCCTGCACCTCCATGACGGTCTCCATGTACGCGCGCCGGAAGCAGTGGCCGCTCGAGGGCGTGACGGTGCGGCTCGAGCACGCCAAGATTCACGCCGAGGACTGCGCGGAATGCGAGACCAAGGAGGGCCTGCTCGATCGCATCGAGCGGGAGATCCGCCTGACCGGGCCGCTCACGCCCGAGCAGCGGGGGCGGCTGCTCGAGATCGCCAACCGTTGCCCCGTGCACCGAACGCTCGTCTCGGAGATCGACATCCGCACCCGGCTGGTCTGACCCCGCGGTGCCCCCGCCCGTCCGTGCCTTTCCCTGGTACCTCGCCGGGGTCAGCTCGTGGTTCGCGAGCGCGGGCATGCAGACCATCGTGTTCCCGTGGCTCGTCACGGTCGTGCTCCACGAGCCGGCGGCCCGGGTCGGCATCGCCCAGATGTCGCTGATGGCGCCGTCGATCCTGTTCATGCTGCTGGGCGGGGCCGTGGCCGACCGCGCGGATTGTCGCCGGCTGCTCGTGCGCGGCCACGTCGTGGCGGCCCTGCCGCCGCTCCTGCTGGGCGTGGCCATCGCGCAGGGCTGGCTCGCGTACGGCGGCCTGATCGCTTACGCGCTCGCGGTCGGCACCACCGGCGCCTTCGTCATGCCGGCGCGCGATGCGCTGCTGACGCGGGTGGCGACCGGCCACCTCGGCCGCGCGGTGGCGGTGATGACCGCGACACAGTTCGCGGCCCAGATCGCCGGGATCATGGTGGGTGGCGCCGCGGGCGCGATCGGGGCGCCCGGGCTCTTGATCCTGCAGGCCGCGGTGCTGGCGTTCGGGGCGCTCGCGGCGTGGCGGCTCCCCGCGGCGCCGCCGGTGGCCGCGGCCCCGGGTCAAAGCCGCCTCCACGCCATGCGTGAGGGGCTGCGCGCCGCGGCCGACTCGGCGGTCCTCGCGCCCGTGCTGATCGCGAACCTGGCGGTGGGCGTGCTCTACGTGGGCGCCTTCCTCGTGATCCTGCCGCTGATCGTCCGCGACGTCTACGGCGGGGGCTCGGTCGAGCTCTCCCTGGTGAGCCTGGGCTTCTGGGGCGGCACGATCGGCTCGACTCTCGCTCAGATTCGCCTGGGTGCCATGCGGCGCCCCGGTCGGGCCATCGTGCTCGCGGTGGCGCTCGGGGCCATCGTGCTCGCCGCCATGGCCTGGCCGAGCCCGTTCCCGGCCTTCGTGGGGCTCTGCCTCATCTGGGGGCTCGGGGCGGGGGTGGTGATGACCCAGGCGCGGACGCTGGTGCAGTCGGCGGCCCCCGAGACCCACCGGGCGCGGATTCTCTCGCTCTTCCAGCTCGGATTGATGGGCGGCGCGCCGGTCGGCGCCCTGTTGATCGGCTATCTGGCCGCGCTCACCGGTCCGCGCGGCGCGGCGATCTATCCCGCCGCCTGCATGCTGCTGGTGCTCGCCGGGCTGCGCTCCCGGCTCTGGCGGCAGGGCGCGGCCTGATCGGGCGAGACGGTCAGTGGGTTTCGACGGGGAGCAGCTTGATCTCGGCGCCGAGCGGCTCGGGGCGGGCCGACGCGGGGCGCGGCAGCTCACCGGCGACGCGGTCCCGCATGCGCGTGACCAGCTCGCGATAGGACGAGGCGCGGATCACCCGTTCGAACTGCGCCCGGTAGTTCGTCACCAGGCTGATCCCGTCGATCGTGACGTCGCTTACCATCCAGCGCTGGCCCTGGTAGACCATCTGGTGGTCGAGGCGGATGTGCCGCCCGCCCCGCCCGACGATGGCGGTCTGCACCGCGGCCTGGTCGCGATCCGCCGCCTCGCCCAGGTAGAAGACCGTGATACCCCCGGCATTGGCGTCGACCTCGGCCACCGAGGCGAGCCAGTACACGAAGCCGCGCTGGACGAAGCCGGAGAAGATCGACGTGAACTCCCGCTGCTCGACCGCGGTGCGCGCCCGCCACTCGGGCCCCAGCACGCGCTCCGCCGCGCCACGGAAGTCGAAGACCTTGCTGAAGAGCGCGCGGATCGCGACCAGGCGCTCGAGCGGCCGATCCTCGGTGGCCCGGTCGTTGATGATCTTGTTCGCCTGGGCGAACGTTGCCCGCAGCGTGTCGGTCGGCGGACCCGCCTCGGCGCCGGTCGCGAAGAGCCAGGCCAGAGCGATGATGGCAAGGATTGCGCGGCGAGCCATGGCTCAGGAAAGTGCATCGGTTGTGCCACGAGGGGTACGGGCTCCGGGAGGGGAAGGACCGGCTGGGGGCCCGGATTGCGACGCCGGGGCCCGCCGACGGACCCCGACGATGGACGCTGGCCGTCAGACCGTCAGCCGCGCTTGGCGACCCCCGCTTGTCAATGCTTCCGTCCCATAGGCAGTATGAAGGCCATGGATACGGTCTGGCAGCAGCTGGGGCTCGACGTACCCGACGGCGTACAGATCGCGCGCGTCACGATCAAGCTGGTCCTGGCCGCGCTCCTCGGCGGCGCCATGGGCTGGGAGCGCGAGCTCAAGGGCAAGGCGGCCGGGCTCCGCACGCACATGCTGGTCGCGGTGGGCGCGGCCCTGTTCGTGATGGCGCCGCTCGAGGCGGGCGTGCCCCTGGGCGATCTCACCCGCGTGATGCAGGGAGTGGCGGCGGGCATCGGCTTCGTGGGGGCGGGCGCCATCCTCAAGATGAGCGACCAGGGGCAGGTCGTGGGCCTCACCACCGCGGCCGGCATCTGGATGACCGCGGCCATCGGGATGGCGGTGGGGACCGGCCGCGTCTGGCTGCCCGTGGTCGGCGTGGCGATCGCGGTGATCATCCTGGCCGTGCTCGGCTACTACCGGATCCCGGGTAGCCGCGCCGATCGGGACGCGGAGCCGCGCTGAGTCCTAGTCCTCACGCGGTCGGCCAGCAGGCCGCCGGCGACAGCACCGCGACCCCGAGCCACAGGATGGCGATCAGCGACAGGAGCGCGGTGAGGGCCGAGACGTCGCGCCCCAGGCGCGAGGTCTCCAGGTCTCCGTTCCCGTCGCGCGCCGCGGGCGCCGCACGGAGCGCGCGGAGCAGCACCGCCAGGGCGACGGCCGCGCACACCGCCGTCGCGATCCAGCCGAGCATCGGCCGCGCGCACGCGAACGTCACCAGCGCGTACATGACCGCGAAGTCCACCGCCCAGGCCAGGAGCGCCAGGCCGGGGCCGAGCCAGGGCGCGGCGCGGAGTGCCGGGCGCACGCCTCAGCCCAGCCAGCGGGGCAGCGCGTGGAGCGCGGCGAGCCCGATGACGGCCTGCACCGCGGCGTAGTGCCACAGGAGCATCGTGTTGTCGAAGGTCACCCGCCGGGTCGCGTTCAGCAGCCCCCGCCAGGACCGCGCAAGCGAGTACGCCGCCATGATGACGAGCGTCGCGACGAAGAGCCCTTGGACCAGGAGCGCTACCGCGACCGTCGCGCCGTATCCGTGACGGGTTGGCGCGAGGCCCGCCTGCCACTGGCCGGCCAGGTCCAGCGCCAGGGCCGCGAGCATCGCCAGCCCCCCGGTCGCGAGCCACCCGCGGAACCGGGTGGTGGCGCCGGTCGCGAGCGCGCGGCTCGCGCCGAGGATCAGCCCGCTGCTCACCGCCCAGGCCGTTCCCGCCGCGGCGGGCCAGCCCCATCCCGGCAGTCGCTGCGCCGGAGGGGGCCATTCGGGGGCGATGGTCCAGAGGTAGAAGTACGAGAACAGGAGCGAGGCCCAGGTCGCCCCGGCCACCAGGATCAGGACCACCATGGCCCACCACGAGTGCGAGCGGGAGCCGGTGACGTAGACCGGGACCCGGATCCCGCCGCCGATGTCGACCGGGGGCGTTACCGGGCCTCGGTCGGTCGTCCATAGCCAGCGCACGAGCATGGCCAGCGTGAACGCGCCCGTCATCGCAGCCAGCGTCACCAGCTTCACGGTCAGGAGCAGGAAGAAGGCCGCGGTCCCGGCGGCCGCGAGCAGCGGGGTCCAGCCGTCACGCGGCAGGATGACGACGTATTGGGGCCGCGCGTCGAAGGGGCTCGTCACCAGCGCCTCCCGCTCGCCGGTGACGGTGCCGGGCAGGTAGTGCCGCCCGCCGGCGACCTCCTCGCGCAGCGCCGGCCGATCCCAGAGCGGCTCGCGGCTCTCGATCTGCGGGATGCTCCGCGCCCCGTAGTTGTCGAGCGGCAGCCATTCCAGCGTCGACGCGTTCCAGGGATTGGTGTCCACCTTCCCGGTCACGCGCAGGTGCAGGACGAGGTCGAGCAGGAACAGCACGACCCCGATCGCGAGCAGGCCCGCGCCCAGGCTCGAGAGCAGGTTCGGCCACTCCCAGTGAAGCCCCGGCGGATACGTGTAGACCCGCCGCGGCATGCCGAGCAGGCCGCTCAGGTGCATGGGGAAGAAGGTCAGGTTCACGCCCGCGAATAGCAGCCCGCACACCCAGGCCCCGAGCCGCGGCGACAGGGTCCGCCCGCTCACGGTGGGCGCCCAGTAGTAGAACGCGGCGAAGAGCGGGAAGACCATGCCGCCGAGGAGGACGTAGTGCAGGTGAGCGACCACGAAGTACGTGTCGTGGGTCTGCCAGTCGAAGGGCAGGAGCGCCACCATCACGCCGGTGAGCCCGCCGATCGTGAACACGAAGAAGAAGCCCAGCACGAAGAGGGCGGGCGTGGTGAGCCGGAGGCGCCGGCCGCGCCACAGCGTGGCGATCCACGCGAAGACCTGGACGCCGCTCGGGATGGCCACCGCCATGCTGGCCGCGGAGAACAGGCTCATCGAGTGGATGGAGAGCCCGGCCGCGAACATGTGGTGGGCCCAGAGCGCGAAGCTGAACGCGCCCATCGTCAGGATGGCGCCCACCACGAGTCGATAGCCGACGAGCGGCGTCTGGGCCAGGGTGGGCACGATCGTGGACACCATGCCGGCGGCGGGGAGGAAGATGATGTAGACGTCGGGATGACCGAAGAACCAGAAGAGGTGCTGCCACAGCAACGGGTCGCCGCCTTGCTCGGCGATGAAGAAGGGCCAGCCGAAGGCGCGCTCCAGCTCCAGCAGCAGCGTGCCCAGGATCACCGGCGGGAAGGCGAAGATCACCATGCCCGCGACCACCAGCATGGCCCACGCGAAGACGGGCATGCGGCCGAGCGTCATGCCGGGGGGCCGGGTTCGCAGGATCCCCACCACCAGCTCGACGGCGCCCGCGATGGCCGAGATCTCGATGAAGCCGATCCCGAGCAGCCAGAAGTCCGCGTTGATCGTGGGCGAGAAGCGGCTGCTCGTGAGCGGCGGGTACATGAACCAGCCGCCGTCGGGCGCGACCGCGAAGAGGATCGAGCAGCAGAAGGCCAGGCCGCCGATCGCGTACGCCCAGAAGGCATACGCGCCGAGCCACGGGAAGGGCAGATCGCGGGTTCCGAGCATGGCGGGCAGGAGATAGACGGCCATGGCCTCGACGATGGGCACCGCGAACAGGAACATCATGATGGTGCCGTGCATCGTGAAGACCTGGTTGTAGGTGTCGGGCCCCAGCAGCGTGTTGCCGGGCACCGCGAGCTGCGCGCGGACCAGCATGGCGAGGCTGCCGCCGATCAGGAAGAAGAGCAGCGCGGTGCCGATGTAGAACAGGCCGACCTGGGTGTTGTTCACCGCGGACAGGATTCGCCAGCCCCGCGGGGGCGCCCACACCTCCTCGAGTCGCCGCAGCTCGTCGGGCGGGCGAGGCAGCGGATTCGGCAGGGTCACTGGAGGCTGGCGAGGTAGGCGGCGATGGCGGCCACCGTGCCCTGATCCAGGTGGGCGAAGGACCGCATCCGATTGCCGGGCTTGAGTCGATCGCTGGCCGAGATCCACGCGGCCATGGCCTCGACGTGGTTGGGGATGGTGGCCGCGGCCAGCGTCCGCCGGCTCCCTACGTGCGTGAGATCGGGCCCGAGAAGGCCGAGCGCGGTGGTACCCCGGATGGTGTGGCAGCCGCCACAGCCGTGGGCGAGGAAGGCGTCGTGCCCCTGCGTCAGCTCCGGCGTGGTGGGGGGAGCCGCCGGCGCGGCTTCCCGGGCCAGCCAGCCCTCGAACTCGGCCGGCGGAGCGGCCACGACCAGCAGCGCCATCCGGGCGTGCTGGACGCCGCAGAACTCCGCGCACTGGCCGCGATAGATCCCGGCGCGATCGGCCTGGATCGTGAGCCGGTTCCGACGGCCGGGCACCATGTCCACCTTCCCGGCGAGACTTGGCACCCAGAAGCTGTGGATCACGTCCGGTGTGGTGAGGACCAGATCCACCGCCGTGCCTACCGGTAGATGGATCTCGTTGGCGGCGACCACCACGTCCCGGCCGGCCACCCCGGCTGCGTAGCGCACCTCCCACCACCACTGGCGGCCCTCGACCTCGATCCTTGGCGCGTCCCGCGGCGGCGGCGTGCTCAGCGCATGGGAGAGTCCCCGATCATAGACGAGCAGCGCAGAGAGCACCGCGACCGGGAACACGATGCCACCCCCGACGACCCAGAGACCGGTGTGGACCCGTCTCGGGCCGCTCAGCGCCCCGTAGGCGAGCAGGGCCATCACGAGAACGAAGATGACCGCGGCGCCGACCGCCAGGACGGTGGCCAGGTTGGCGATCGCCTGCGCGGCGGGGCCGCCGGGCGCAAGGGCCGACTGCATGCCCATGTCAGCAATGGCGATGCCAGCCGGAAACGCTCCGGCGCGCGACGGCACGCAACTTGCCGTTCCGATCACGGCAAGAGCGGACGCGCGCAGGAGGACCGTGTGATGAGCGATGGCGTGGCGGAGCGCGTTGCACCCGACGGAGCCGGGAGCCGGCGGGAAGCCCTTACCCGGTAAGGGTTACGTACTCACGATGGATCGCGACGACCCGGGACTGCAGCTGGAAGATGACAACGCATTCCACGAGCGCATATGGCGTGTGCGGCGCGTGGGGCGATTCGGCATGCTGCTGCTCGTCCTCGCCGGGGTCACCGGGCTGCTGGGCGGAGGCCCGCTGAGCCGGGCGGAGGTGTGGGATCCTCGAGGGCTCCGGATCGCCCACGAGCGGTTCGCCCGCGCCGAGGCGCCCCAGACCATGCGGGTCCAGATCCCCGCGCCGGCCGCCGACGCGTATCGCCTGGCCGTGAGCCGCGACTTCCTGGATCGGGTCCGGATCGACAGCGTCGTCCCCGAGCCCGTACTGACCGAGGCGCTCGTGGATCGGGTCGTCTACGCATTCGCCCGACGCGCCGGTACCGACCCGGCGGTGGCCACCTTCCACTTCACCCCGTATTCGGTCGGCCTGGTGCGCGCGGGCCTCGGCGTCCCGGGCCTGACCCCGCTGACGATCTGGATGATCGTGTACCCGTAGCCATGGACAGCGTGCTGCGCGCGGGCGCGATGTATCTGGTGCTGCTCGTGGTGTTCCGGATCGTGGGCAAGCGGACGCTCGCCCAGATCACCCCGTTCGACATGGTGTTACTCTTGATCATCGCCGAGTCGACGCAGCAGGCGCTCGTCGGGCCGGACTTCTCGATCGTCAACGCGGTCCTCGTGATCGTCACCCTGGTCGGCATCGACATCGGGCTCTCGCGATGGCGCCATCACTCGCGCCGCGTCGAGAAGATCCTGGACGACATGCCGGTGGTGCTGGTGGACCGCGGGCGGCCGCTCCAGCCGCGCATGGATCGGGAGCGCGTGGACGTCTCCGACATCCTGGAGGCGGCGCGCCTTCAGCAGGGGCTCGAGCGCATGGACCAGGTCAAGTATGCGGTGCTCGAGACGAACGGCGAGATCTCGATCATCCCCTGGCGGGCCGAGCCCGCGCCGGATCGCGGCCGCGCGGCGCCAGCGGGGGAGATCCTCGGGGGCTGACGCGAGACGGGAGGATCGAGATCGCGGTTCACACCGGCGGCCACGCGATCGTCATCGGCTCGAGCGCAGGGACCAGGTCAAGTACGCGGTGCTCGAGACGAACGGCGAGATCTCGATCATCGGGAGATCCTCGGCGGCTGACGCGAGACCGAGGGACCGAGGTCGCGATTCACGCGGGCGGCCAGGCGATCTTCATCGCGTCGAGGCGGCGCAGGCGATCCTGGCCGAGCGTGCGGTCCCAGGTCTCCGCGAGCTGCTCGGCGGTCCACGCGCCGGGCGCGCTCACCGTGCGGAGCGGGGCCGGATGGGAGAAGACGCTGACCTCGCTGCCGCGCACGCCGATCACCTGGCCGGTGATGTGGCGGGCCCGGTCGCTCGCCAGGTAGGTCGCGACCGGGGCGATGGCCTCGGGCGGGGTGGCGGTGGCGGCGCCGCGGCGCTCGCCGGGCAGGCGCTGGGTCATGCGCGTGTCGGCGGTCGGGGAGATGGCGTTGCAGCGCACGCCGTACTTGGCCATGGCCAGCGCGGTCGAGCGGGTGAGGCCCACGATGCCTTCCTTGGCCGCCGAGTAGTTGGGCTGGCCGGGGCTGCCCTCGAGGCCGGCGGCGGAGGTGAAGGTGATGATGCTGCCCGCCTTGCGCTCCCGCATGTGCCGGGTGGCCGGCTGCATGACCGTGAAGTGGCCCTTGAGGTGGACCGCGATGACCGCGTCCCACTCCTCCTCGCTCATGTTGAAGATCATGCGCTCGCGCAGGATGCCCGCGCAGCAGACCAGCACGTGGAGATCGCCGAACTCCTGCAGGGCCAGCTCCACCACCGCGCGGCCGCCCGCCATGGTGGCCACGCTGTCGGCCGCCGCCACCGCCCGGCCGCCCGCCCGGCGGATCTCCGCCACCACCTGGTTGGCGGGCTCGCTGGACGGATCCATCCCGTCCACGCTGACCCCGTAGTCGTTCACCACGACCTGGGCGCCGGCGGTTGCGAGGCCGATCGAGACCGCGCGCCCGATGCCCGTGCCCCCGCCCGTCACCACCGCCACCTTGCCGTCGAGCAGTGCCATTGCGTCCCTCCTTTCGCTGCGGTTGCGTCTCCTCTCGCGCTGCCGTATCGTCGGCGCGTTCACGTCGACCGCCGCCGATCCTGCGCGACGCCGACCGGGCAGTCAAGCGCGCATCCAACGAGGGGGAGGCCATGATCAAGCGGGTCACGCTCCTGACCCGCAAGGCGGGCATGACGCGCGAGCAGTTCACGCGCCACTGGCTCGAGGTCCACGCCCCGCTGGCCCACGCGGTGCCGGGACTGCGGCGTTACGTGCAGTCGCACATCATCGAGGAGTACCGCCGTCCCGACATCCCGACCACCCCGATCGAGGTGGACGGCATCGCCGAGCTGTGGTTCGAGGATCGCGCGGCCATGGACCGCGCGCTGGCCTCGCTCGAGATGGCCACGCTCCACGCCGACGGGGCGCTCTTCATCGGCGGCAACAAGACCTTCGTGGTGGAGGAGAAGGTGATCATCTAGGTGGCGGGGGACCAGATCCACCTGGGGATCAAGCTCGCCTACACCCTCTTTCTTCTCGTGCTCGTTCCGGTGTACTGGACGCACTACGGGCCGAAGAACTTCCTGTGGTTCTCCGACATCGCG
This sequence comes from Candidatus Rokuibacteriota bacterium, assembly GCA_040902305.1. Classification (GTDB taxonomy): domain Bacteria; phylum Methylomirabilota; class Methylomirabilia; order Rokubacteriales; family CSP1-6; genus CAMLFJ01. Next base: position 46,750 of record JBBDXN010000003.1, read on the forward strand.
CTGCTGACGACGGCGGTGGCGCTCTGGTGGGAGAGCCCGCTGCTGGCCAGCATGATGACGCTGGCCGTCCTGCTGCCCGAGCTCGCGTGGAACCTGGACTTCCTCTGGCGCCTGCTCACCCGGCGCGAGCTGTTCGGGATGAGCCGCTACATGTTCGACGCGCGGACGCCCCGCTATCTCCGCGCGCTCTCCCTCTTCCACGTGCCCCTGCCGGTGGGGCTCGTGTGGCTCGTCGGCCGGCTCGGCTACGATCGCCGGGCGTGGCCCTACCAGAGCCTGGTGGCGCTGATCGTCCTGCCCCTCACGTACCGGCTCACCGACCGCGCCGAGAACGTCAACTGGGTCCACGGCCTGGGGCAGCCCCAGACCCGGCTGCCCCAGTGGCTCTACCTCGCCCTGCTGATCATCGCGTTCTCGCTGCTGCTCTACCTGCCTCCGCACCTCGTGTTCATCTACTTGCCCTTGAGCGTGATGTCCTCGTAGGGGGCGGAGTAGGCGTGGCCCGCGATCAGGCCCAGGCCGGACTCGCGGATGCGGGGGCCGACGCCGTTGAGGAAGGCCAGCTCCCAGATCGGCGCGTACACGACCTTCTCGTGGACGAGCTGCTGGATCCGCTGGAGCGTGGCCTCGCGCCGCTTGGGATCCGCCTCGGCGCCCTGCTCCTGGAAGAGGCCGTCGATGTCCGGGTACCCGCCGTAGACGTAGGCGCCGCCGGTGGCCACGAAGGCCTCCAGGCGCGTGGCCGCGTTGCCGAAGGCGCCGCTCGCTCCCTGGATGAGGTTCTTGAACTTCTTCTCCGCGTAGCCGCTGAAGAACGCGGCGCGCTCCAGCGGCCGGAGCCTCACGCGGATACCCACCGTCTGCAGGGAATTGACGACCACCTCGCCCAGGTTGGCGTAGGAGCCGTCGCAGAAGTAGTCGCCCCCGTCGAAGCCCGCGGGGTGGCCCGCCTCGGTCAGGAGCTGCTTGGCGCGGGCGGGATCGTACACCGGCGCCGGCGGCCGCCAGAAGTACTCGAACGACGTCGGGATGATGCTGCCGCTCAGCCGCGAGTGGCCGAGGGTCAGCGCCTGGTTGATGGACGGCCGGTCGATCGCGATGCTCGCGGCCTGCCGCACGCGCCGGTCGTGCCACGGCGACTTCGGGTCCCACTGGTCCGCGAAGTAGAGCCAGAACGGCGCCTGGATCACCGCGGGCTTGAGCGCGAGCCCCGGCGTCCTCTGCATCTCCTCGGCCAGCTCGCCGCGGATCGAATAGGCGATGTCCACCTCGCCCCGCTTGAGCGCGGCCAGCCGGGTGGACTCGTCGGGAATCACCCGGAGCACGAGGCGCTTCACGCTCGGGCTCTTCCGCCAGTACTGCTCGAAGGCCTCCAGGACCAGCTCGACGCCGGGGGTGAACGAGACGAACTTGTAGGGCCCGGCGCCGACCGGCGCCTTCTTGAACCCCTCGTCGCCCACCTTCTCCACGTACTTGCGCGGCACGATCCAGCCCGCGCCGGTGGCATTGGTATAGAAGGTCAGGAAATCGGGCCACGGCTGCTTCAGGCGAATGCGCACGCGGCCGGGATCCGGCGTCTCCACGGAGGCCACGCGCTCCTTCAGCACCTTGCTGGCGGTGCCGCGGTAGCGCTCCAGCGAAAACTTCACGTCGTCCGCGGTGACCGGGTCGCCGTTGTGGAAGAGCGCCCTCTTGCGCAGCACGAACTCGTAGACGAGCCCGTCCTTGGAGACCGACCACGACTCGGCCAGGCCCGGCGCCCGGGGCTGGCCCGGCATGGGCTTCACCAGCGCGTCGTGCAGCGCGTACAGCACCATGTAGGGGGTGATCATGCCCGACGTCTCGGCCGGGTCGAACCACGTCGGGGCGAGCGAGACGTGCACGGCCCAGGTGAGCTGGCCCTCGGGCGCGGCGAGGAGCGCCGCCGGGAGCACGAGGACGAGCAGGGCCACCAGGATCAGGACAAGAGCGCGCGGGGTCATGGGCACGTCTCCTCGAGGAAAAAGGGTCCGGATCGGAAAAGGTGCGGCCGATTATCCCTGAATCCCCGGCCCTGTCAACACGCCTTGAGCCGGAAGGTCGCGGCCCGGGCCTACTGCACGAAGCCCAGCAGCCGCGGGATGAAGAGGACGGTCTCCGGCACGAACGCCACCAGGATCAGCACGACGACGATGGCGGCCAGGAACGGCAGGAGCGGGCGAATCAGCTTCTCCATGGGCAACCCGCTGATGGCCATGCCGAGGAAGAGGCACAGACCGACCGGCGGGGTGATGTGGCCGACGGCGGAGGCGATGACGCAGACCATGCCGAAGTGGATGGGGTGGATGCCCAGCGCCTGGGCGCCGGGCAGCAGCACCGGCACCGTGACCAGGATGATCTCGGTAGGGGTGAGGAACGTGCCCAGGAAGATGTACAGAAAGATCACGAGAAGCAGGAAGAGCCACCAGGTCGGCGCGACGGACTGGATGGCCTCGGCGACCCGGAACGGGAACTTGGAATAGGTCAGCACCCAGCCGAAGGCGCCCACCAGCCCGATGATGAGCCCGATCACGCCCGAGAGGCGAGCGGAGTCGGCGAAGATGCCGGGCATGTCGCGCCAGGACAGCTCACGGTAGAAGATCGGCGGGACCACCAGGGCGTACACCACCGCCACCGCCGCGGCCTCCGTCGGCGTGAACCAGCCGATGAGGATGCCGCCCATGATGATGGCCGGGATCATGATGGCGGGCAGCGCGTTCTTGAGCGCGGTCATGAACTGGGCGCGGGTCGGCGGCGGCTCCTTGGGATAGTTGCGCTTCTTGGCGATGATGAACGTGGGCACCGCCATGCCGATGCCGACGAGGAGACCCGGCAGGTAGCCGCCCGCGAAGATCGCGGCGACCGACTCGTCGGCCATCCAGGCGTAGACCACCGCGACGATCGAGGGCGGGACGATCGGCGCCATGATGGCGGTGGAGATGGTTAGGATGGTGGCGAAGTCCTTGTCATAGCCCTTGCGGACCATCTGCGGGATCAGGAAGGTTCCGAGCGCCGAGACGTCGGCCACCGCCGAGCCGGAGATGCCGCCGAAGATCATGCTGTCTACGATGTTGACGTAGGCGAGCCCGCCGCGGAACCGGCCCACCAGCACCGTGGCCAGATCGATGATCGCGCGCGCCACCCCGCCCCGCGCCGCGAGGTTGCCGGCCAGGATGAAGAGCGGCGCCGCGAGCAGCAAGAACGAGTCGGACAGCAGCCCCACGAAGCGCGTGGGGATGATGATCGGGTTCAGCGCCGGATAGAGCGTCGCCGCCGCGAGGGCCCCCACTCCGAGGGCGATGCCGATCGGCATGCCCAGGACCACGAAGATGACGAAGACGATCAGGAGGGTCTCGGCCATAGAGCTCGGAGCGCGGCGATGAGCCTCCACGCCATGGGAAGGAGAATGAGCAGGGCGCCGACCGGGACCGCGGCGTAGACGTAGCCCAGCGGCAGGCCCAGCCCCGCGCTGGTCTGAAACTGCGAGTTGGGCACGAGCACGAAGCTGGTGCGGATGAGCGACAGGAAGAGCAGCGTGCCGATGCCGTTCGTCAGCACGGTGAGCGCGGCCTGGCCGCGGGGGCCGAAGCGCTGCTCGAAGTACTCGAGCCGGGTGTGCTCGGCCCGATGCATGGCCGCCGCGGCCCCGATCATCACGAGCCAGACGAAGAGGTAGCGCGGGACCTCGTCGATCCCGTCGATGCCGGCCAGGCCCATGAAGCGCATGAGCACCTGGACGAACACGGCCAGGGTCATGACCGCGAGGATCACGCCGCCGAGGAGCCCGAGCCCCTCGTAGAAGCGGGTGCCCCCGCGGCCGAGGGGCGCCCCGCTCCAGGCTTTCGGAGCGTCGACCACGCCTACTTGAGGCTCAGGATGTAGTCCACCATCTTGCGGGCGTCCTTGCCCGCCGGGGTCGCGTAGAACTCCTCGTACACGTTCATCGTCGCCTGGCGGAACGGGGTGGCGTCGGGCTTGGTGATGGTCACGCCCTTGGCCTTCACCTGCTGCTGGATGTCGCGGTCCTCGTCGAGGATGAACTTCCGGTTCCACTGCTCGGAGTACTTGGCCGCGTCCATGATCGCCTTCTGGGTGGCCGCGTCCTGCTTGGCCCAGGAGGTCTTGGCCATGATGAGCGCCACGCACTGGTGCGTGTGGCGCACGTCCGCCACGTACTTGACGATGTCGTAGAACTTGTTGTGGTAGAAGGTGTTGATCCCGCCTTCCGCCGAGTCGATCACCTTGGTCTGGAGCGACGTCGCCACCTCCGGGAACGCGATCGGCGTCGAGATCATCCCGAGCGCCTTGAAGGTCGCCACCAGGATCTTGTCCTCCTGGACGCGGATCTTCTTGCCCTTCACGTCGGCCACCGAGTTGACCGGGAAGTGGCCGTAGATGCCCCGGTAGCCCGCCGCGAAGAAGCCGACCAGCTTGAGCCCCTTCTTGTCGAGGACCCCCTCGTAGTACTTCTTGAGCGTGTCGCTGCCGTCCAGCGCGGCGTAGACGTGCTGGTAATCGCGGAAGATGTACGGGAGCTGGAAGACGGACATCTCCGGCACCAGCGTGGAGAGCGGCGCGGTCGTCATCGGGGAGAAGTCCACGGTGCCGAGCTGCACCTGCTGGCCGACCTCGCGCTCGCCGCCCAGGGCGCCCGAGTGGTGATGCACCACCTTGGTCTTGCCGCCGGTGAGCTCGCCCAGCTTGTCGACGAATTGCTGGGCCGATTGTGCCGTGCCGTGCTTGGGCGGATTGACGTTGCCCATGACCAGCTCTTTGGGCTGGGCAAAGGCGGTGGTGGTCCCCGCGAGCACGAGGGTGGCCAAGGCGAGCAGTCTGAGAGCGGTCATTGTGAGGCCTCCTTGCTGGATGTGAGGGGAGGATGATCGTCCGCGCGGCCCGTCGTGTCAAGGGCAGGGGCCATGGACTCTTTCCTCCCCGGCCGGCATTCGTGCTATCCCTACGCGGGTGAGCAGCGTCGCTCCGCCGGCGGCCGCCCCGGCCGCCCCCCACGCCTTCGCCGAAGTGCTCCGCGAAGCTCCCTTCCGCCGGCTCTGGCTCTCCGGCCTCTGCGTCAACGGCGCGCGCTGGATGGACCTGATCCTGCTCGGCTGGCTCGCCTTCCAGCTCACCGACTCGCCGTTCATGGTCGCGGTGGCCGCCTTCGCCCGCTCGGCGCCCATGATGCTGCTGGGCCCGTTCACCGGCCTGGTGGCGGATCGCATGCACCGCGGGCGGGTGCTGCTCTTCACCCAATCGCTGGGGCTCGTGACCGGGCTCGCGCTCGCCGCGGTGTTCGCGGCCGGGCGGGGTGGCTTCTGGCCGATGGTCGGGCTCGAGGTGCTCTTCGGCGTGCTCTGGGCGATCGACTTCCCGGCCCGGCGCACCGCGCTCTATGCCCTGGTCGGCTCGCGGCGCGTGGCCAGCGCGGTATCGCTCGAGACGGTCTCGATGCAGGTGGCCAAGATGGTGGGACCGGTGCTGGCCGGGATCGGGCTGGCGCGCTACGGCCCCGCGCCCTGCTACGTGGCGGTGGCGGTGCTGTATGCCCTCGGGCTGCTCGTTTTCATCGGCCTGCCCGCCCGCATCGGCGGCCCGAGCGGCCGCGACACCGCCTCGGTGGTCTCGAGCCTGGGCACCGGCTTCCGGGAGGCCTGGGGGGAGCCCACCGTGCGCGCGGTGCTGATCATCACGGTGTTGATGAACGTGCTCTTCTTCCCCTATCAGCACATGCTGCCGGTCTTCGCCCGCGAGGTGCTCCAGGTGGGGCCGGAGTGGCTGGGGGCCCTGGTCGCGGCCGACGGCCTGGGCGCCCTGCTCGGCGCGCTGGTCATCGCCTCGCGCCGCGGCTTCCTGCCGCACGGTCGCCTCTTCGCGGTGGCGGTACTGGTCGCGCCGTTCCTGCTGCTCGCGTTCACCGGGCTCCGCTGGCGCTGGGCCTGCCTGGCCCTCCTGGTGCTGATCGGCGCCGCCGAGTCGGGCTTCGCGGCCATGCAGAGCACGCTGGTGCTCCTCTCCGCTCCGGCGGAGAGCCGGGGGCGGGCCATGGGCATCCTGTCGGCCTGCATCGGCACCCAGCCGGCGGGTACGCTCTGGATCGGGTTCCTGGCCACCGCGATCGGGGTGCCCGCCGCGCTGGCGCTGAACGGGGTGGTGGCGCTCCTGGCCATGCTGCCGGCGGCCTGGCCGCTGGCCCGCCGGGGGCGCGGTTGACCCGCCGTTTGACCTGCCGTTTGACCTGCCGTTTGACCTGCTATTGACCGGTTTTAGGAGTTGCCCTAACGTGGGGGCAGGTCTCGACCGTTTCCCGCTACCCAGGAGGATTCATGAAGATGACGCGCGTCGTGCTGGGGCTGGCGCTGGTTGCCGTGATCGCGCTCTCGCTGCCCGGTGCCACCTCGCTCGCCCAGGAAGTGCTCACCAATGATTCGGTCGTTCAGATGATCAAGGCGGGTCTGCCGGAATCGGTGGTCATCTCCAAGATCCGCTCGACCGCGACGAAGTTCGACCTGCGAACGGACTCGCTGGTGAGCCTCAAGAAGAACGGCGTCTCCGACAAGGTGCTGGAGGCCATGATGGCGCCGGCCACGTCGTCCAGCGGCGCGGTGGCCGCGGCGCCGGCGGCGCCGGCGGCGGCCGCCTCCACCGGGTCGCTCCGGGATCGCGACACCATCTACCACCTGATCGGCGGCAAGTACGTCGAGATGTTCCCGAACTCGGCCAATCTCGAGACCAACATGGTCTTCTTCCAGAGCAAGAGCGAGGTCGTGCTGGAGGGACGGAAGGCGAAGTACCGGCTGTCGGACAAGCAGCCCGTCTTCCTCAGCACGTACGGGCCGACGGACGCGCCGCTGGTGAAGCTCAAGCCGGGGGACAGCAACGACGACCGCAACCTGAAGATCTCCAGCGGGGCCTTCATGCCGTTCGGCGGCACCCAGAAGATGGGCGTGCGCAACGAGGACAAGATCGCGACCAACATCGAGCGCGATGCGCGCGGCTTCTACAAGGTGACGCCGGCCGCGCCGCTGCCGCCCGGCGAGTACGGCTTCATCCTGGCCAGCGGCTTCGGGGCGGGCGTGGGCAAGGTCTTCGACTTCGGAGTCGACTAGAACGAATTCGCGCGAGACGGCCGGCCCGCTCGAGCGCGCCCGCGCCCTCGGGCCGCTGCTCGAGGACCTGAGCGAGCGCACCGAGCAGGAGCGCCGCCTGCCCGAGCCGGTGCTGCGGGCCCTCCACGACGCGGGACTCTTCCGCCTGCTCCTGCCCCGCGTCCTCGACGGCGGCGAGGTGGATCCGGTCACCTTCGTCCGGGTCATCGAGGAGGTCGCCAAGCACGACGCCAGCGCGGCGTGGTGCCTGTGCCAGGCGGCCGGCTGCTCGATGACCGCGGCGTACCTGCCCCCCGCCGAGGCGCGCGCGGTGTTCGGCGAGCGCGAGGCGGTGCTGGCCTGGGGGCCGAGCCACGACGCCCGGGCGGTGGCCGTGGACGGCGGCTACCGCATCACCGGGACGTGGTCCTTCGCCAGCGGTTGCCGCCACGCCACCTGGCTTGGCGGCTACTGCGCGATCTCCGAGCCCGACGGCTCTCCGCGCCGGCGGCCGGACGGCGGGCCCGACGGGCGCACCATGCTGTTCCCGGCCGCGCGCGCGACGCTGATCGACGTCTGGCAGGTCACCGGGCTCCGCGGTACCGGGAGCGACACCTTCACGGTGACCGGCCTCTTCGTGCCGCGCGAGCAGACGGTCGCCCGGGACGACCCCTCGGAGCGGCGCCACCCGGGCCCGCTCTACTGGTTTCCCTCGGGCAGCCTCTACGCCTCCGGCTTCGCGGGCGTGGCGATGGGCCTGGCCCGCAGCAGCCTCGACGCCTTCATCGAGCTGGCGCGCGACAAGGAGCCGCGCTCCTCCAAACGGCTGGTGCGCGACAGCGGCGTGGTCCAGGCGCAGGTCGCCCAGGCGGAGGCGCAGCTCGGCGCGGCGCGCGTCTTCCTGCTCGACGCGCTGACCCGCATCTGGAGCGAGGTCGGCCGATCCGCCAGCAGCCTGAGCCTCGCGCAGCGCGTCCAGATCCGCCTCGCGTCCACCTATGGCATCCACCAGGCCAAGCAGGTGGTGGACACCGTGCACCACGCGGCGGGCTCGAGCGCGGTGTTCACCAGCAGCGCCTTCGAGCGGCGCTTCCGGGACATCCACACCGTGACCCAGCAGCTCCAGGGGCGCCAGGCCCACTTCGAGACGGTGGGGCGTTACCTCCTCGGCCTCGAGCCCGACCCGACCTTTCTGTAGGGCCCGGGCGCGGGGCTCCCGCAGAATTAGGAGTCAAATAATCCCGTGTGTAGAATGATCGTGAGGCTCGAGCCTGGTTCGGTGTGCCGGACAGGAGGGTTCCATCGCTCGACACTCGCGACGAAGTTCCGCAGTTCTCCAGCGTGGGGGACTGCCATGAGCGACATCCCAGCCGAAACTCCCCGTATCGCCCGCGCTTACTGCCCCGCCTGCGAGCCCGACGCCGACACGCTGCTGGAAATCCTCGAAGTGCAGTGGTGTAACCTCCACATGCCGATGCGCGAGGGCGTGGACGACGCGCGGGTCATGTCCGACGCGATGCTGACCGGAAGCGCCGAGGCGGGCGGCGACGAGAACCGGCGGTGGTGTGACGTCATCCACGGCGATCACAATCACCGGCGCCGGGGCCGCTAAGCCGTCCTGGGGTCAGGTCTT
>JBBDXN010000004.1:0-9846 GCA_040902305.1 Candidatus Rokuibacteriota bacterium
GGGACACCGGGACGCCCCAGGTCTTCGCGCCCCGCGCGCGCCGCGCGTACCTGACCGCGCTCCTTCGCGCGCGCCGCCAGGCGTCGCACGACGGCGTGCTCGCCGCGGCCGCGGCGTTCGGCCGGCTCGGCGATCACGAGATCGAGCAGCAGGCGAAGTCCGCCGCCGCCAAGATGGTGATCCGCGCCGACGCCCGCCGGCGCGCGCGCGCCTTCTAGCTCCGCCGCCGCCCGCCCCGGCCGGCCCTCGGCCGGGGTGACCCCGCCGCGTGATATGCTCCCTGCGCGATGACCCGAGCCGAGCTCCCCACCCCCGCCCTGCTGCTGGATCTGGACCGCTTCGAGCGCAACATCGAGAAGATGGCGGCCCACGTGAAGGCCGTCGGCAAGAAGCTCCGCCCGCATTCGAAGACCCACAAGTGCCCCGAGATCGCCCGGCGCCAGGTCGCGGCCGGCGCGGTCGGCGTCTGCGTCGCGAAGGTGGGCGAGGCCGAGGTGATGGCCGCGGCCGGCGTGCGCAATCTTCTGATCACCACCGAGGTGGTGGGCCCCGAGAAGATCGGCCGCCTGCTCGGGGTGCTCCGCCGCCAGCCCGAGACCCTGGTGGTGGTGGATCATCCCGACAACGTGCACGAGCTGGGCCGGGCGGTGAAGGAGGCGGGCCTCGTGCTCAACGTGCTGGTGGACGTGGACGTGCTCGGCCGCCGCACCGGTGTCCAGCCCGGGGAGCCCGCGCGGGACCTGGGCCGCGAGGTGTTGGCGCAGCCCACGCTCCACCTGCGCGGGCTGCAGGGCTACGCGGGGCACTGCGCGCACGTGATGGGCTTCGAGGAGCGGCGGCGCACGTCGCGGCGGAGCATGGGGCGGCTCATGAAGACGCGCGAGCTGTTCGAGAAGCACGGCATGGCGGTGGACATCGTGAGCGGCGGCTCGAGCGGCACCTTCAACATCGACGTCGAGCTGGACGGCCTCACCGAGCTGCAGGCCGGCTCCTACTGCGTGATGGACCTCGACTACCGGCGGATCGGCAGCCCGCGCGGGGCGGCCTACGACGAGTTCGAGATGGCGCTCACCGTGCTCAGCACCGTGGTCAGCGTGCCGAGCGGGGAGATGGCGATGGTGGACGCGGGCTTCAAGGCCTTCTCCACCGACCGGCCCTTCGTACCCGAAGCCGTCGAGTGGCCGGGCGTCGAGTACTCCTGGGCGGGCGACGAGCACGGGCGGCTCATGACCACCGAGCCGGGGCGGCTGCCCAGGCTCGGCCAGCTCATCGAGTTCTTCCCCCCGCACTGCGACCCCACCATCAACCTCTACGACCGGATCTACGCGATGCGGGGCGACAAGGTCGAGGCGGTCTGGGAGATCTCCGGGCGGGGCCGCTCCCAGTAGGCCTGGAAGACGTCCCAGACTTCGGCCGGTGTGCGCGTCTGGAAGATGCGGGCGCGACACTCGGCGGCGTGCCCGAGCCCTTCCGTGTACCAGGCCAGGTGCTTCTTCATCTGGATCAGCGCGTACTTCTCCCCGTAGTGCTCGCGGATCAGCTCCACGTGGCGGGCGATGACCCGGGCCTTGTACTCCCGCTGGCCCGCCCCGGAGCGCGCGTCGAAGGACTCGTCGAAGATCCAGGGGCTGCCCAGGGCGCCGCGGCCGATCATCACCGAGGGGCAGCCGGTCTCGGTCGCCATCCGCCGCGCCTCCGCCATCGAGCGCACGTCGCCGTTGCCGGTGACCGGCACGCTCACCGCCGCCACGACTTCTTGAATGATTGTCCAGGGCGCGCGGCCGGTGAAGCGCTGGGAGCGGGTGCGCGGGTGCACGGTGATGGCGTCCACGCCCTCGGCCTCCGCCATCTGGGCCACCTCGACCGCGTTGAGGTGCTCGTCGTCCCAGCCGCCGCGGATCTTGACGGTGAGCGGCACGCTCACCGCCTTGCGCAGCGCGCGCAGGACGAGGGCGGTGGCCGCGACGTTCCGCATGAGGGCCGCCCCTTTCCCCTTGCCGGTGATCTTGGGCATGGGGCAGCCCATGTTGAGGTCCACGATGTCGGCGCCCAGGACCTGGCAGCGCTCGGCGGCGCGGGCGAGCAGGTCGGGATCCTTGCCCAGGAGCTGCATGGCGAGGGGCCGCTCCTCGGGGTAGTAGGCCGCGATGGCGTCGGCGTGCGGATGGCCGGTGAGCAGCGCGGCCGCGTCCATCTCCTCGGAGGTGGTGAGCCCGCTGCCGCACTCCCGCGCGATGAGCCGGAAGGGCGCGTTGGTGATGCCCGCCATGGGGGCCAGGCGGGCGAGCGCGGGGATCTCGACGGAGCCGATCTTCATGGGACGCCCAGTATACCGCTCAGGGCGCCCAGAGGCCCCGGCGGTGCTCGCGGGCGTCGGCGGCGAGCTTGCGGAACATCTCGGCGTGGCGCACGTTGGGCGGGATCGTCATGACCTGCGCGTAGCCGAGCCGGACCAGCTCCGCGTTGACCATCACCTCGCCGCCGTCCGGCCGCGTCACCCAGACGTAGGCCAGCCGCCGGCCGTAGCGGTCGCGGAGCTGCACGTCGCTCTCGAGCCGCACCGCCCGGTCGCCCACCAGCCGGCCGTTCACCTCGGTGGCGACGCGGCCGCCCACCTCCTCGCCGCGCCTCGGATGATGCGTCTCCGGCGTGTCGATCCCGATATACCGCACCTTCTCGACCACGCCGCCCAGCCTCACGTGCACGGTGTCCCCATCCACCACCCGCACCACCGTCCCGCTGCTCTCCCCCCTCTCCCCTCTGGGGAGAGGGGGGAGTGAGGGGTGGGGAGGTGAGGGGTGGGGAGGTGAGGGGTGGGGAGGTGAGGGGTCGAACGCCGGCGCGACGATCGCGACGAGTGAGGCAAGCGCGAGAAGAACAACGAGGAAGCGCGCACGCATGGTGTATCAACCACGATACACCAGGGTGTTTTATCCCCGGCTCGACTTACTCCCAGCCCGGCGTCACCGCTCCCGCGCGGTCGCGCCAGCACGGCGCCCAGGCCAGCGCGACGAGGCGCACCGAGATGTTCTGGCGCGTGGGCTTGAGGGTGAGCGTCTCGTTGCTGCCGGGGGTGTAGACCGCGAACTCGGCCGCGTCGCGCAGGCGCTGGATGCGGGCGCCGTCCTCGCCCCAGGCCGCGAGCCCCTTCTGCCACAGCTCGGCCTGCTGGCGGGCGTAGTCGTCCGCCGAGAGATTCTTGCGGCGCGCGTCGTCCTCGTTGATCCAGGGCCGGAAGTCCTCCGGCCTGAGCCCGGGGAAGGTCAGGAGCAGGTTGGCCAGATCCCCCTTGGGATCGATGAGGATCGCAGGGATCCCGTCGATGGCCGCTTCCTCGATCAGGGCCAGGCAGAGGCCGGTCTTGCCGCTGCCGGTCATGCCCACGCAGACCGCGTGGGTGACCAGGTCCTTCGAGTCGTAGAGCAGCAGCTCGTCCTGCGGCTTCTTGCCCTCCTGGTCGTAGAGCCGCCCGAGGTAGAAGACGCCCAGCTTCTCGAAATCGCCGGCGCTCCGCATAGGCCTCCTTCCCGTCGATGGGCGGATCGTATGTGGAGCGCGCCGCGGCGTCAAGGCGGCAGTGGCAGCCCCCGAGACCGCGAAAATCGCATTGACAGGGCCTGCCCCCCCGCACATACTTCCCCCGCTTCGACGCAGTAGCGTGTCCGATCCACGGGGGGAACCATGTCCCTGATTTGCGTCCTCGGACAACCTTTCGCCGTCCTCGTTGGCCATCCCAGTGGCCGCCGCAGAGGTCTGGCTTGATGGACCTGTCCACCTGCGATGTCCTCATAGTGGGCGGCGGCGGGGCGGGCTTGCGCGCCGCCATCGCGGTGGCCGAGACGCATCCGAGCCTTCGCGTCGCGGTGATCTCGAAGGTGTATCCCATGCGCAGCCATACCGTCTCGGCGGAGGGCGGGGCCGCCGCGGTGATCAAGGCGGAAGACAGCCTGGACGCGCACGCCTACGACACCATCTCCGGGGGCGACTGGCTCACCGACCAGGACGCGGTGGAGGCCTTCGTGCGGGAGGCCCCCGAGGAGATGCTGCGGCTGGAGCACTGGGGCTGTCCCTGGAACCGGGAGCCGGACGGCCACATCGCGGTGCGCCCCTTCGGCGGGATGAAGATCGAGCGGACGTGGTTCGCGGCGGACAAGACCGGCTTCCACCTGCTCCACACGCTGTTCCAGACCACGCTCAAGTACGACGGCATCCAGCGCTACGACGAGTTCTTCGTCACGAAGCTGCTCGTGGACGACGGACGGTGCCAAGGCGTCGTGGCCATCGAGCTCGGCACCGGGCAGATCCGGGCCATCACCGCCAAGGCGGTCATCCTCTGCACGGGGGGCTGTGGCAAGGTCTTCCCGTTCACCACCAACGCCAACATCAAGAACGGCGACGGCATGGCCCTGGCCTATCGCGCCGGCGCCCCGCTCAAGGACATGGAGTTCGTCCAGTACCATCCGACCGGTTTGCCGTTCACCGGGATCCTGATCACCGAGGCGGCGCGAGCGGAGGGCGGCTGGCTCCTGAACAAGGACGGCTACCGCTACCTCCAGGACTACGACCTCGGCCAGCCCACGCTCAAGCCGGTCTTGCGCTCGATGGAGCTGGGCCCGCGCGACCGGCTCTCGCAATGCTTCGTCAAGGAGCAGGAGAAGGGCCGGACCTTCGAGGGGCCGTATGGCCACTACGTCCACCTGGACGTTCGCCACCTGGGTGAGAAGGTGATCGACCGGAAGATCCCCTTCGTTCGGGAGCTGTGCCTCAAGTACGTGGGAATCGATCCGGTGCACGAGATGATCCCGGTGCGGCCGGTCGTCCACTACATGATGGGCGGCATTCACACCGATATTCACGGGGCCACCCCGCTCCCGGGGCTGTATGCGGCGGGCGAGGCCGCGTGCGTGAGCATCAACGGAGCCAACCGGCTGGGCTCCAACTCGCTGACCGAGATCCTGGTCTTCGGCGCGCGGGCCGGCGAGGCCGCCGCGGCCTTCGCGGCCGGGCAGGCCGGGGCGAGCCCGTCCCTCGAGGCGCAGGCCAACGACGAGCACCGGCGGCTCGAGGACGGGTTCCTCCGCAAGCGCGGGGGCGGGGAGCGGATCGCCACGCTGCGCACCGAGATGCACCAGATCATGGAGGAGAGCGCGGGCATCTATCGGACCGAGGCGGTGCTCAAGGAGGCGACGGGGAAGCTGCGGCGACTCCAGGAGCGGTTCCAGGATCTCGCCCTCGACGACAAGAGCTACACCTTCAACACCGAGCTGACCGCCGCCCTCGAGCTCTCCTACATGCTGGACGTGGCCCAGACGATCGTGCAGTCCGCGCTCGAGCGAACGGAGTCGCGCGGCTCGCACCAGCGCCGCGACTATCCGGAGCGGGACGACGAGCGGTTCCTGGCGCACTCCCTGGCCTGCCGTGGAGAGAACGGCTCTCCCCGCATCGAGTATCGGCCGGTCACGATCACCCGCTGGCCGCCGGGCCAGCGGGTCTACGGGAGGTAGGAAAGGATGCCGTCCACCGTCGCGCTCACCGTCGCGCGCTATCGGCCGGAGAGGGAATCGGAGCCCACCTGGGAGACGTACGAGGTCCCCTTTCAGAAGGACTGGGTGGTCCTGGATGCCCTCAACCACATCAAGGACCGCCTGGACGGATCTCTGTCCTTCCGGTGGTCGTGCCGGATGGGCGTGTGCGGCAGCTGCGGCATGAAGGTGAACGGCACACCGAAGCTCACCTGCGCGACCTTCCTGTCGGACTACCTGCCGGGCCCGGTTCGCGTGGAGCCCCTGGACTATTTCCCGGTGGTGCGCGACCTGGTGGTGGACCTCACCGACTTCATGCGAAAGCTCAAGCAGGTGAAGCCCTGGATCGTCCGCCGGGAGGAGAAGCCGCTGGGCGAGGGCGAGTACCTGCAGACTCCCGACCAGCTCGACACCTACAAGCAGTTCAGCATGTGCATCAACTGCATGCTGTGCTACTCCGCGTGCCCCATCTACGGACTCGAGCCGGGCTTCATCGGTCCCGCCGCCATCGCCCTCGCGCAACGCTACAACATGGACTCCCGGGACGAGGGGGCGGCGGAGCGCCTCAACATCCTCTCCGAGCACGACGGCATCTGGCAGTGCACCTTCGTGGGCGAGTGCACGAAGGTGTGCCCCAAGCACGTGGACCCCGCGGGCGCCATCCAGCAATACAAGCTCACCGCCGCGACTCACTGGGTCAAGTCGCTGCTCCTTCCGTGGGGCACGCGATGAGCGCCGAGCCGCACTATACCCTCTACCATCCCCGGTGGTACCGCCGCCGCGTGTCGGTCTGGTGGTGGCTCCAGAATCGGTCGTATGCCTGGTTCGTCCTGCGCGAGCTCACCAGCGTCTTCGTGGCCTTCTTCGCCGTGGTCTATCTGTGGCAGCTCCGCGCCCTGGCCCAGGGCCCCGAGGCCTACGGGCAGTTCCTCGCCCGGCTGAAGACGCCACTCTTCCTCGCCCTCGATACGGTGGCCTTCCTCTTCGTCATCTTCCACGCCATCACCTGGTTCAATCTGACCCCGAAGGCGATGGTGGTGCGGCTGCGGGGCAAGCGGGTGCCCGACTGGGTGGTCATCGGCTCGAACTACGCGGCCTGGCTCGTGGTCTCCGGGGTCGTGGCCTTCATCCTGCTGCGGGGGTAGATGGTGGAACGGATCACGCCGCTCTTGTGGCTCCTGTTCAGCGCCGGGGGGACGGTCGCCGCGCTCCTCTTCCCCGTCCATCTCTTCCTGACCGGCCTGGCCTTTCCCCTGGGATGGTTCGAGGCGCCGCGCTACGAGTTCCTCCACCGTCTCCTGACGCATCCGGTGACGCGGCTCTATCTCCTCGTGCTCATCGCCTTGCCGCTCTTCCATTGGGCTCATCGCTTCCGCTACACGCTCTACGACGGGCTGCAGCTCACGCACCTGACCGCCCTCATCGCGGTCCTGTGCTATGGCGCCGCCATCGTGGGGACGACCATGACGGCCTATCTGCTGTGGACCATCCCGTAGCGAACTGATCGGAGGACCATCGACGACCGAGATTCATGATGGAGGTGGAGCGATGCCGAGGTATCTCGTTGTCACGCATCAGACCGCCCTGAGCCCCGACCTCCAGCGCAGAGTGAGGATGCTCGTGGCGGAGGACCCCGCGGCGGAATTCGCGGTGCTCGTACCGGAAGCGCCCGGGGTGCCGACGACCTGGGAGGGCGAAACGGTGGACGCGGCCGGGCAGCGCGCCGAAGCCGCCCGGGCGTCACTCGAGGAGACCGCGCGGGCGCGCGTCGTCCGGACCGCGGTGGGGGCGCCGGATCCGCTGCAGGCGATCGCCGACGAGCTGCTGGCGCGGCCCGGCTACGACGCCCTCGTCATCTGCACCTTGCCGCCGGGCATCTCCCGCTGGCTGAAGCTGGACCTGGTGCACCGGGCCGAGCGCAAGTTCGGCCTGCGGGTCATCCACGTCGTGGCCGAAGCCCACGCGGCGACGCGGCCGTGACGCGGCTCATGCCCACCCCGCCCCGCCCGCGCCCCCGGGCGGGCGACGTCGTCGTCCTGCTCGGGAGCGAGGAATACGTCGAAGGGGAGGTCATCGCGGTCCTGGCCGAGGGCCGGTACAAGGTGAGGTGGCTGACCGGCCTCGGCTACCGCGACCGGGTCACCACCGTGACCGCAGACGAGATTCGCAAGAAGCTGGAGGGGCCTCGCGGCTGACGAAGCGAGCGGTCAGAGCGCGCGCTTGACGAACACGCCGCCCTTCACGATCGCGTGCAGGTTGGCGGGGTTCTGGAACACGCGCAGGTTCTGGAGCGGGTTGCCGTCGACCACCAGCAGGTCGGCGTACTTGCCGGGCTCGACCGAGCCGATGCGATCGGCCATCCTGAAGATCTCCGCGTTGACCATGGTCGCGGAGCGCAGCACCTCCATCGGCTTCATGACCTGCCCCTTCAGCTCGAACTCCATCGCGCGCTGGGCCTGCATGTCGCCCAGCAGGTCGGAGCCGGAGCCGATCTGGCAGCCCGCGCGATAGGCGTGGGTGAGGCCCTCCAGGCTCTTCTCGAGCGCCAGGTTGATCTTCTGGATCTGGTGGTCGCCGATTCCGTAGTTCTTGCCCTCGCGCGAGATGGCCTCGTAGGTGACCATGGTCGGCACGAGGTAGGCGCCGGCCGCCTTGATCGCCTGCGCGCCCGCCTCGTCGAGGAGGTTGCCGTGCTCGATGCAGCGCACGCCGGCCTGGATCGCGTTGCGGATCGCCGAGCCCGAGTAGGCGTGGGCCAGCACGTACTTGCCCACCGCGCGCGCCTCCTCCACCGCCGCGCGCATCTCCTCCACCGTGTACTGCGTGGTGTCGAGCTCGTCGCCGGGCGACATCGCCCCGCCGGAGGCCATGATCTTGATCTGGTCCACGTCGTGCCGGAGGTTCTCGCGCGCGGCCTTCCGGACTTCATCCGCCCCGTCGGCGATCACGCCCGCCATGCCGACGCAGCAGTCCACCGGCTCGATCCACTCCGAGCGGCGCCGCTTGTCGGCGTGGCCGCCGGTCTGCGACAGCGGGCGGCCGGAGACCAGCAGGCGCGGGCCCGGATAGAGGCCGGACGCAGCAGCCTCCCGGAAGCCGTAGTCGGCCCCGCCCGCGTCGCGCACGGTGGTGAAGCCCTGCATCAGCGCCTGCTCCATGCGCCGGAGCGCCTTGGCCGCGATGAGGCTCGGCGGGTTGTGGCGGTGCTGCTCGGGGATATTGCCCTCGACCGCGCAGATGTGGACGTGGGCGTCGGTCAGGCCGGGCATGAGGGTGCGGCCCCGGAGGTCCACCGTGTCCACCTTCCCGGGCAGCGGCCCGACCTTGCCCGAGGCGATGACGTCCTTGATTCGCTCGCTCTCCACCACGACCGCCGCGCCCTCCGCGGGGTCCTTGCCGGTGCAGTCGATCAGGAACGCGTTGGTGAATACCGTGATCGCCATGGGGCGCCCTCCGGGACTTGCAGAATGGGGCCAGCGCCGGAATTCTAGCAGGCTTTGCCGTGACGCGGAGGGCCAGGCGAAGTGTCCCGCCGGCGGGCATTCTGCCTGCGGCTCGGCGATGGGATCCGCCGGCCAAGTTGCTGATCTGGCGACGGATGGACGGTGGCACGCGGCGTGCCCGCCAGTTCGCGGGACCACCGACCGGAGGGTGCGGCGCGACCGTGCCGAGCGAGGTGACACCATGCCATGGGATAGCTGGTACGACCTGGCGATCCGCGAGCTGTCCGACCTGAGCGACCCCGCGAAGGAGAAGCTGGCGGAGGCGGCGCAGGCCCTGCCCGAGCCGGCGCCGGACGATGACGAGGAGGCGGAGGCCGACCCGGAACCTCCGCCCGCGGCGCCGCCGCCGAATTGACGAGGAGTTGACGCGCTCGTGACATCCCGCCCGCGCGGCGGCCTACCCTGGAACGCACCAGTACCCACTCTTCGCGTCAGGGAGGACGTTCATGCGGCGATGGCTGATGGTGACCGCGGTGGCGCTCATGGTGGCGGTGCCCGCGAGCGGGTACGCGCAGACCCCGAGCGGCGACAAGATGAAGGACGACAAGATGATGAAGGACGACAAGATGATGAAGGACGACAAGATGAAGATGGACGACAAGATGAAGATGGAGAAGGAGAAGGGCAAGACGATGAAGAAGGACGGGAAGATGATGGACAAGAAGGACGACAAGATGATGGAGAAGAAGTAGCGGCCGGTCACGGAGCGAGCGCCGGGTCGTCGCCGGCGCTCGCCGCCCTCACGTTCGCGCGCGGCTATTCACGAACGCGTGAGGCGGCCGGGTCCTGTCGCCGGGGGTGGCTCCCGCGCGGCCGGCTCC
>JBBDXN010000005.1:0-1483 GCA_040902305.1 Candidatus Rokuibacteriota bacterium
CTCGAGGTCGTGCCCGTCGATGACCAGCGCCTCCCAGCCGAAGGCCTCGGCGCGCTGGGCGTAGGCGTCGGTGTCCCACTCGAGCGCCGTCGGCCCACGCTGACCGAGCCGGTTGACGTCGATGATCGCCGTGAGGTTCGTGAGCCCCTCGTGCCCACCGCGGTCGAAGGCTTCCCAGACGGAGCCCTCGGCCGTCTCGCTGTCCCCGAGGAGCGCCCACACGTGGAATGGTGCCTTGAGCACGCGCTGACCCGCCCAGGCGACACCGACGGCGATCGGGAAGCCCTGCCCGAGCGAGCCCGTCGCGACGTCCACCCAAGGGAGGATCGGCGTGGGGTGGCCCTCCAAGCGGCTGCCCATCTTGCGGAACGAGAGGAGCTCCTCGTCCGTGACCACGCCGGCGGCGCGGAAGAGGGCGTAGACGAGCGGCGAGGCGTGGCCCTTCGAGAAGATGAGGTGATCGTTGGCCGGAAGGTCCGGCTTCGCGAAGTCGTATCGCAGGTGGCCCGCCAGGAGCACCGCCATGAGGTCCGCCGCCGACAGGGAGGACGTCGGGTGGCCGGACCCGGCCGCGGTGCTGCTGCGGATGCTGTCAGCGCGCAGCTGTCGCGCCAGCGCGCGGTAGATCTCGAGCTTCGCGGGCGCCGCCACCGCCACGCGGCAACCGTATCGCACAATGCAGGCTCGATGGAGATCGGGCTCTACGGCCTGGGTCGCATGGGCGGGAACATGGTTACTCGGCTGGTGCAGGGCGGGCACCGCGTGGTCGCCGGCAACCGCAGCCGAGAGCCCGTGGACGAGGCCGAGCAGGGCGGAGCGGTCG
Source organism: Candidatus Rokuibacteriota bacterium (assembly GCA_040902305.1). Lineage (GTDB taxonomy): Bacteria > Methylomirabilota > Methylomirabilia > Rokubacteriales > CSP1-6 > CAMLFJ01. The sequence continues at coordinate 824 of JBBDXN010000005.1, forward strand.
CGGCTTACACGATCGAAGAGATGGTCGCGAAGCTCTCTCCGCCGCGCGTCCTCTGGGCGATGGTCCCGGCGGGCACCGCCACCCAGGAGACGCTCGATGAGTTCGCGGAGCACGCCGCCAAGGGCGACATCCTGGTGGACGGCGCCAACTCGTACTTCCGAGATTCCATCCGCCGCGCCGGGGAGCTGGGCTCGAAAGGCTTTCGCTTCGTCGATATCGGCGTGTCCGGCGGCATCTGGGGGCTCGAGCTCGGCTACTGCATGATGGTCGGCGGTCCCGAGGACGCAGTCACGCACGTGCGGCCCGTGCTGGACACCCTGGCGCCGCCGAACGGCTGGGCGCGCTTCGGGAAGAGCGGAGCGGGCCACTTCGTGAAGATGGTCCACAACGGGATCGAGTACGGGATGATGCAGGCCTACGGAGAGGGCTTCGAGCTCCTCCACGCGTCCGAGTTCGGCATGGACCTCCAGGAGGTCGCGCGGGTCTGGAACCACGGCAGCGTCGTGCGCTCGTGGCTCCTCGAGCTGGCCGAGCGCGCCTTCGAGCAGGAGGGCACCGACCTGGCCGGGATCAAGGGCTGGGTCGCGGACTCCGGCGAAGGCCGCTGGATGGTGAACGAGGCCATCACCCACGACGTGCCCGCAACGGTCCTGGCGCACT
>JBBDXN010000006.1:0-9803 GCA_040902305.1 Candidatus Rokuibacteriota bacterium
CCTTGGAACTGCCCTCCTCTCGTCCTCATCAGCGCTTACCCGGACAGACTCCTAGGCGCGCTTGGCGGACCGGCCGGGCTTCGGCGGGCACATCTTGTGACGCCAGACCGAGCCCAGCTTGACGTGGTTGCCGTTCTTCCGGATGCGCAGCTTGCACTTGGGACACGTGCCCATGTCGTTCTCCTCGAGTGGATTCGCTGAACTGGATGTCGTTGCGTCGAGCATTATACATGAGCCGGGAGGCCCCGTGACCCAGGACTGCGTCTTCTGCCGCATCGCCGCGAAGGACAGCCCCGCCGAGATCGAGTACGAGGACGATCAGGTCCTGGCGTTCCGGGACCTGTACCCCAAGGCGCCGATTCATCTGCTGATCGTCCCGAAGCGCCACATCGAGTCGATCGCGCGGCTCGAGGCCGGCGATACCGAGGTGATCGGCCGGTGCATTCAAGTGGCGCGGCTGCTGGGCGAGCGCACCGGCTACGCCGAGCGGGGCTACCGCGTGTCCTGCAACACCGGGCCCGAGAGCGGGCAGGTGGTCGACCACGTCCACTTCCACTTCACCGCCGGCCGCCGGTGATCCGCGTCCGCGGGCTCCGCAAGGACTACCCAGGCGGCTCACGCGCGCTGGACGGCGTCGATCTCGACATCGGGCCCGGCGAGTTCGTGGCCCTCATCGGCCCGAGCGGGGCGGGGAAATCCACCCTGCTGCGCTGCCTGAACGGGCTCGTGACGCCGACCGCCGGTGAGGTGCGGATCGGCGACCAGGTGGTGACCGGCGGCTCGCCCGAGGCGCTGCGGCGCGTGCGCGCGCGCATCGGCTTCGTGTTCCAGCAGTTCAACCTCCTGCGCCGCCTCACCGTGCTGGAGAACACGCTGCTGGGGCGGCTCGCGCACACCCCCGGTTGGCGTTCGTTGGTGGGCTGGTTCGCGCGCGCCGAGGTCGCGAGGGCCCACGCCATCCTCACCCGGGTCGGCCTCGACGGCCTCGCCGGGCGCCGGGTGGACACGCTCTCGGGCGGCCAGCAGCAACGGGTGGCCATCGCGCGGGCGCTGCTCCAGGAACCGGCGCTGGTCCTGGCCGACGAGCCGATGTCGAGCCTCGACCCCGCGCTGGCCCACACCGTGATGGAGTTCCTGCGCCGGATCAACCAGGAGGACGGCATCACGGTCGTGGCGTCGCTCCACGTGCTCGAGCTCGCCCAGGCCTATGGCCGTCGCGTCATCGGGCTCCACCGGGGCCGGGTGGTACACGACGGGCCGCCCGACTCCCTGGACGCGGCGGCGACGGCGCGCATCTTCGGAAGCGCCTCCGCGTGAGCCGCGGCGGCCGCTGGGCGGCCTGGGTCGTCATCCTGGGGGCCATCGTCTGGTCCGCGGCGGCGACGGAAGTCTCGATGAGCCGCATGATCGAAGGCCTTCCATTCATGTGGGACTTCCTGCGTCGCATGGTCCCGCCCGATCTATCGGTCCTGGGGAACGCGTTGCGCGGGGCGATGGAGACCATCCAGATCGCGGTGGTCGGTACCGCGGTGGCCGCGATGCTCGCACTGCCGCTGGGCTTCGCGGCCGCCCGCAACGCCGCGCCTCCCTGGCTCTTCTACTGGGCGCGCAGCCTGCTCAATGCCTTCCGCGCGATCGACACCCTGGTCTACGCCCTGTTCTTCGTGGCCGCGGTCGGCCTCGGCCCGTTCCCCGGCGTGCTGGCGGTGATGGTCTACACCGCCACCGTGCTGGCCAAGCTGTACTCGGAAGCGATCGAGGCCATCGAGCCGGGGCCGGTGGAGGCGGTGCGCGCGACGGGGGCGACGACGCTGCAGGTCCTTCGCTGGGGCGTACTGCCGCAGCTCGTGCCGCAATTCCTGTCCTTCACGCTGTACCGTTTCGAGACGAATATCCGGGCCGCGGCCATCCTGGGCTTCGTGGGCGCGGGGGGCATCGGCTTCTACATCCAGACCTACCTGCGGCTGCTGAACTATCCCGCGGCGGCGACCGTGCTTCTCGTTCTGATCGTGCTGGTCATGATCGTGGACTTCGCGTCGTCCCGCCTCCGGGCCCGCCTCGTCTGACCCGCGCATCCTGAAAAAAAACGGCCCCGGGGGGAGCGCCCCGGGGCCGGTCGTTGCAGCAGTCGGACCGTTACTTCTTCTTCAACATCTCCATCGCGGCCTTGGCCTTGTCGGTCGCCAGCGAGGAGTTCCCGGCCTTGCAAGCCGCCTCGGCCTCGCTCACGAGACCGGAAGCCTTCTTGAAGTCGGCAGAGCGAGGAGCCTGCACGTCCTGGCTGCGCGGGGCCTGGACGTCCTGCGCCCGAGGAGCCTGGATGCTCTGACCGCGAGGAGCCTGCACATCCTGACCGCGCGGAGCCTGCACGTCCTGGCTGCGAGGAGCCTGAATGTCCTGACCACGCGGGGCCTGGACATCCTGGCTACGCGGGGCCTGCACGTCCTGGCTGCGCGGTGCCTGGATGTTCTGACCGCGCGGAGCCTGCACGTCCTGACTGCGAGGAGCCTGCACGTCCTGCGCCCGAGGCGCCTGGATGTCCTGACCGCGCGGAGCCTGCACGTCCTGGCTACGAGGAGCCTGGATGTCCTGACCGCGCGGAGCCTGCACGTCCTGACTGCGAGGAGCCTGCACGTCCTGACTGCGAGGAGCCTGCACGTCCTGGCTGCGCGGGGCCTGGATGTTCTGACCGCGCGGAGCCTGCACGTCCTGACCGCGCGGCGCCTGGATATCCTGGCTGCGCGGCGCCTGCACGTCCTGCGAACGGGCACCCGCTAGCGAGCGGGGAGCCTGCACGTCCTGGCTACGAGGAGCCTGGATGTCCTGACCGCGCGGGGCCTGCACGTCCTGGCTGCGCGGGGCCTGGATGTTCTGACCGCGCGGAGCCTGAATGTCCTGACCGCGCGGGGCCTGGATGTCCTGGCTCCGCGGGGCCTGCACGTCCTGCGACCGCGCACCCGCTAGCGAGCGGGGCGCCTGCACATCCTGGCTACGCGGGGCCTGCACGTCCTGCGACCGAGCACCAGCCAGCGAGCGGGGCGCCTGCACGTCCTGGCTCTTGGCCGTCTGCGTCAGCATGGCCTTCGCCGACGCCACCTCGGGGGGGCAGGAGGTCTGCGCCATCCCGGCCGTGGCCGAGAAAGAGAAGACCGTCACCACACTCAACGTCGCCGCGAAAAACTTTCTCATCGTTTCCATCCTTTCTGACCGCGTTTCTGACTGCGTTCTCACTTCGTTTCCCACTGTGTATTCCTCTCCTGGGCCCTGGAGCCCCAACTCGCGGCCTTAGGATGCACCCGGGATGCCAGCGGGTGCGGAGGAGTTACTAGTCCATATTATCAATATCTTACCGACCATCCAGCGGGGCCGTCACCAGTCCCACGAGGGCGTTCTGCCCGGCATCCCCTCGACAGATGACCCGGCAAACTGTCTTGCGGTCTGGTACCGTGTAGCAGCAATGGCCCCCTCCATCGGCAGACGCGGAGGCGTCTGCGCGGTCGCCCTCCTCTTGGTATATACGCTCGGTGGATGCATCACGGCATCGCCCACGCCGGGATCGCGCCCCGGGCTGCCCTCGCCGATCCGAGAAGTGCTTCCGAACGGCATGCGGCTCATCATCCAGGAGCATCGCGCCGCAACGACGGTCGCGATTCATCTGTGGGCCGGGGTCGGCGGGCGCGACGAGGCCGTGGGCGAGCGCGGCTTCTCGCACTTCGCCGAGCACATGCTCTTCAAGGGCACCGAGACACGCGCCCGCGGCTTCGTGGAGCGCGACGTCGAGGCCGTCGGCGGCCGCACCAACGCGGGCACCTCGAACGACTACACCTTCTACTATCTGCTCCTCCCGGCGACCCGCACGCGGCCCGGCATCGCGCTGATCGCGGACATGGTCCTCAACTCCGTCTTCGATGCCACCGAGCTGGCGCGGGAGCGTGACGTCGTCTTCGAGGAGATGCGGCTGAATGAGGACAATCCGCGCGCGTCTCTCGGGCGCCAGCTCTACGGTCTTCTCTACCAGGGTCATCCTTATGGGCGCCCGGTGTTGGGCGACACGGCCGATCTGCAGGCCGCCACCCGGGAGACGCTGCACGGCTACTACAAGCGCCACTACGCGCCGGAGAACATGACGCTCGTCGTGGTCGGTCCCGTGAGCCCAGCCGAGGTACGGGCCGCCGCGGGCGCCGCGTTCGGCGCGCTGCCCCCGACGGCCCATACGCGCCGGCTCCTGCCGCCACCGACCGCGCTCGAGGGTGTGCGCGCCCGAGCGGTCGAGCGGGCGGAGCGCCAGACGCAGCTCGGGCTCGCATGGCTGGCCCCGCCGCTCGGTCATCCGGACATGCCGGCGGCCGACGTGCTCGGCCATATCCTCGGCGGCTCCCGCAGCTCGCGGCTCAATCAGGCGCTGCGTGAGAAGGCCCGGCTCGTCTCCGGGATCACCGGCTGGTACGGGGCGCTCCAGGGCGCGGGTGCGCTGGGCGTCACCGCGCAGCTCAACGGCGGAGACCAGGAGGCGGTGGAGCGCGGCATCCTGACCGAGATCGGCCGCATCCAGTCCGACGGGGTGACGGCGGAAGAGCTGGCCCGCGCGATCATCGCGTCCGAGGCCGAGCGAGAGTTTTCGCGAGAGACGGTGGAAGGACTGGCCCTCGCGTACGGCCGCGCCGAGACCACCTGGAGCCTGGATGGAGAGCGTGGCTACGTGGACCGCGTGCGCGCGGTGACGCGGGAGCAGGTGCAAGAGGCGGCGCGCCGCTATCTCACCGGCTCCTACGCGCGGCTGGCCTTCGTGCCGCGGAGCCGGGCCCAATGAGCCGGCGCGCGATCGCCGCGCTGACCGCGGCCGCGGTGTGGGCCCTGGCCGGGGTCGCGTCGGCCCAGCCGCTGCGCCAGGCGCTGCCCGGTGGCCTCACCGTGCTGGTGCGGGAGAACACCGCGACGCCGGTGGCCGCGGCGTCGCTCGTCGTGCGGATGGGCTCGCGCTGGGAGACCGAGGACGACGCGGGGATCAGCTATCTCCTCCAGCAGGTATTGCTCAAGGGGACCACCCGGCGCTCGGCGCTCGAGATCGCCGAGACCGCGGAGAGCCTGGGGGGCGGCATCAGCGCGTCGGCCGACCTGGACTACTCCGAGCTCCGAGTCACCGCGCTGGCGCGGAGCTGGAAGGCGATGCTCGAGCTGCTCGCCGACGTGGCCCTGCGGCCCACGCTGCCCGCGGCCGAGATCGACGGCGAGCGCCGCGCGATGCTCACCGCGCTCCGCAGCCGTCAGGACCAGCCCTTCCCGCTGGCCATGGACACGCTCCTGAGCCGCGTCTACGGCGACCACCCCTACGGCCGCCCGATCCTGGGCCGGGCAGCCGCGCTGGAGCGGATCGATCGCGCCCGTCTGGACGCGCATCACCAGCGGTTCTACCGGGCGCCCCGCATGATCCTGGCCGTGAGCGGCGACGTCAAGGCCCGCGAGGTCCTGGCGGAGGCGAGGCGCCTCTTCGCGGATGCCCCCGCCGGCCCGGCGGAGGAAGAGCCGGCGCTGCCCACCCCCGCCGCGCGGGCGGACCGCACCGTGATCGTGAAGGGGTCGGCGCAGGCGCAGGTCCTGGCCGGCTTCCTCGCCCCGCCTGCGTCGCACGCCGACTACGCGCCGGTGAAGGTGCTGACCACCGCCCTGGGCGGCGGAATGGCGGGACGGCTCTTCACCGAGGTCCGGGACAAGCAGGGTCTGGCCTACTCGACCGGCGGCGCCTACCCATCGCGTCGCGGCCCCGGGATCCTCTTCACTCAACTCGGTACCGCGCCGGCCAACCAGACGCGGGCGGAGACCGCGATGCTGGGCGAGCTCGAGCGGATTCGCCGCGAGCCCCTGAGCCCGGCCGAGCTGACGCGCGCCAAGGGGTATCTGCTCGGGCAGTTCGCGCTGGACCGGCGCACCAACGCGCGGCTGGCCTGGTACGACGCGTTCTTCGAAGCGCTCGAGGTCGGACCCGCGTTCGCGGAGCGCTACGCGCGGGCCGTGGAGGCCGTGACCGCCCAGGACGTGCAGCGGGCGGCGCGGACCTACCTCGGCGCGCCCACCGTGGTCACGCTCGGTCCGGCGGCGCGGTAGGGCCGATGTTCCCGCTCAAGGACGACAACCCGGCTCGCACCACCCCGATCGTCACCATCGGCCTGATCGTCGCCAACCTACTCGTCTTCCTCTATCAGGTTTCGCTGGAGGCGGGAGGGGTCCAGGGTGCGCGGGCCGGCCAGGCGTTCATCGAGGAGTTCGGCCTGGTGCCCTGCCGGCTGACCGGCGCCTGCCGCTCCACGCTGGACCTGCCGTCACCGATCGCGACGATCGTCACCTCCATGTTCATGCACGGCGGCCTGTTCCACATCGGCGGCAACATGCTCTACCTGTGGATCTTTGGCAACAATATCGAGGACACCCTGGGCCACGCCCGGTACCTGCTCTTCTATCTCGCCTGCGGGACGGCGGCGGCTCTGGCTCAGACCGCGATCGGACCCAGCTCTCCGGTGCCCATGGTGGGCGCGAGCGGCGCCGTCTCCGGCGTGCTGGGCGCCTACCTGCTGCTCTTCCCGCACGCCCACGTGACCACGCTCATCATCCTGGGCTTCTTCTTCCGTCTCGTGAAGATCCCGGCGGTGATCGTGCTCGGGTTCTGGATCGTGATCCAGGTGATCAGCGGGCTCGGCAGCTTCGGGGCGAGCGGCGGGGTGGCCTTCTTCGCCCACATCGGTGGCTTCGTGGCGGGCTTGGGGCTGCTCTTCGTGCTCAGACCACGGCCCGGCCCCCCACGTCGGCTGAATTCGGTCTGAGAGGGGGTCCGGCTATATAATTGTGACCGTTGCGCTCCATCGATGAGCGCGTCTTTCTCTGCGATCGTCCGCCCGGCTATCTGGTGGCTGAAGGCGCGGACGGCTCTAGAAAGGAGCCGGCGTGAAGAGGTCCCCCAAGAAGCGTGGCCTGTCGAAGCCTGTCCCCCAGCGTAAGACCGCCTCCGGTGTCCGCGGCACGGCGGCAGCGGTAACCGATAGGGCAGGCGGAGAAACTCGCGCAAAAACAAAGATCAGGCTGGACGTGGCGCTCGTGGAGCGCGGACTCCTCGAATCGCGCGAGAAGGCGGCCCGGCTGATCATGGCCGGCGACGTGCTGGTGGAGGGCCAGCGGGTGGACAAGGCGGGGGCACTGGTGGCGCCCGGGGCCCGGCTCGAGCTGGCGGCGCGCCCGCGCTTCGTGAGCCGGGGCGGGGACAAGCTCGCCCACGCGCTCGCCACCTTCGCCATCCTGCCGCGGGGGCGCGTCGCCATCGACGTGGGTGCCTCCACCGGCGGCTTCACGCACTGCCTGCTCGAGCAGGGCGCGGTGAAGGTCTACGCGGTGGACGTGGGGCAGGGCCAGCTCGACGCCAAGCTGCGCGCCGACGGGCGGGTGGTGGTGATGGAGAAAACGAACGCGCGCAACCTGCCGGTCGACTCGTTCCCGGAGTCTCCCGATCTGGCCACGGTGGACATCTCGTTCATCTCGCTCGAGAAGGTGCTGCCGGCGGTGTTCGGCGTGCTCACCACGAAGGGTGAGGCGGTGGTGCTGGTGAAGCCGCAGTTCGAGGTCGGCAAGGGACAGGTGGGTAAGGGCGGCGTGGTCCGGGACGGCTCGCATCACCGCATGGTGATCGCGCGGGTGGCCCGCTTCGCGGTCCTGCACGGCTGGCACGTGCGGGGCGTGACCGCGTCTCCCCTGAAGGGCCCGAAGGGAAACCGAGAGTTCTTCCTCCTGCTGACCAAGACCGGCCGCACGCTCACCGACCTGGACGCGCTGATCACCCAGGTCACCGCGGAGGAGGCGCCGACGCCGTGAAGCGGCTGGGCATCGTCGCCAAGACCGACCGGCAGGAAGCCCGCACGGTCGTGCCGCAGCTTCTCGAGTGGTGCGCGGCCCGCGGGATCCAGCCGGTGCTCGAGAAGGAAACCGCGGGGCTCTTCCCCGAGGCGACGGTGCCGACGGCGGGTCGGCCGGAGCTCCCGGCCCAATCCGATCTCCTGCTGGTGCTGGGCGGCGACGGCACCCTGCTCAGCATGGCGCGCCTGGTAGGCGACCTCGGCGTGCCGATCCTGGGCGTCAATCTGGGCGGCCTCGGCTTCCTGACCGCGCTGACGCTGGAGGAGCTGTTCCCGGCGCTCGAGGCCTACCTCCGCGGCGAGCTGGTCATCGAGGAGCGCATGCTGCTCGAGGCCCGCGTCTTCCGTCAGGGCGAGCGGTTGGGCGAGTACGCCGCGCTGAACGACGTGGTCATCACCAAGTCGGCCATGAGCCGCATCGTCCGGCTCGAGGTGGCGGTGGACGGCGCCTTCGCCACCGGCTACCGGGCGGACGGCCTCATCCTCTCCACCCCCACCGGCTCGACCGCCTACTGCCTCTCGGCGGGCGGCCCCATCGTGTACCCGACGATGGACGCGGTGGTGCTCACCCCGATCTGCTCGCACACCCTCACCAACCGCCCGATCGTGCTGCCCGCCACCCAGCGCATCTCCGTCACCCTGCTGACCGACCAGGACGTCATGCTGACCCTCGACGGGCAGGTGGGCTTCGCGCTCAAGGCCCAGGACACCGTCGAGGTGCGCCGGGCCACGGCCCGGACCCGGCTCCTCCGCGTTCCCCAGAAGAACTTCTTCTCGGTGCTCCGCACGAAGCTCAAGTGGGGCGAGCGATAGGATACAGTTGAGCGCCGCGCGACATAGGCCGTAGCATGGCCGGGACGATGCTGCGCGAGCTGTCGATTCGCAATCTGGCGGTGGTCGAGGAGGCCGCGGTGCCCTTCGCCCCCGGCCTCAACGTGCTCACCGGCGAGACCGGTGCCGGCAAGTCCATCGTGGTGGACGCGCTGCTCCTCATCACGGGGGCCCGCGCCCAGCCCGACTGGATCCGCACCGGAGCCGACACCGCGGTGGTCTCGGCGGTATTCGAGATCGATCCCGCCGGCCCGGTGGCCGCCCTCCTCGACGAGGCGGGACACCGAGTCGCCGACGGGGAGGTCGTCGTCAGGCGCGAGCTGGCGCGCTCCGGCCGCCACCGCGCCTTCGTGAACGACGAGGCCGCCACCGTGGGGCTGCTCGAGCGGCTCGGCGAGCTCCTGGTGGAGCTGCACGGCCAGCACGAGCATCAGCGGCTGATGGAGCCGGCCCGCCAGCTCCTGCTCCTGGACCGCTTCGCGGGAGCGGAGGACCGTCGCGAGCGGGTGGGCGCCCTGGTGCGACGATGGGAAGAGGCCCGCGGGTCCCTGCAGCGCCTGCGGGACGAGATGCGCGAGGGCGCCCGGCAAGAAGACCTCTACCGCTTCCAGCTCTCCGAGATCGACGGCCTCGAGCTCAAGGACGGGGAAGAAGATGAGCTCCGGGCCGAGCGCGGCCGGCTGCAGCACGCCGAGCGCATCACCGCCGGGCTGCAGGAGGCCCTCGGCCTCCTCTACGAAGACCCCCAGTCGGCGGCGGCGCGCCTCACGCGGGCCGCCGCGCTGCTGCGCGACGTCTCACGCTACGAGCCGGAGGCGGCGGCGCCGATCGAGGCGATCGAGGGCGCCCAGGCCTATCTCGAAGACGTGGTGGGCCGCGCGCGCGCCCTCCGCGACCGCACGGTCTTCGATCCCGAGCGGCTGGAGCAGATCGACGCGCGGCTCGACGCCATCGTAAAGCTCAAGCGCAAGTACGGCGACTCGGTGGGCGCCATCCTGGCCCACCGGCAGGAAGCGGCCGTGGCCCTGGACCGGATCACCCGTCACGACGAGGTCGCCGGGGAGATGGAGCGCGGGG
>JBBDXN010000007.1:0-1474 GCA_040902305.1 Candidatus Rokuibacteriota bacterium
GGCATCTAGGAGGCCTTCGCCTTCTTGCCCTTGGGGTTCTTGGCGCCGTAGAGCGAGCGGCCCTGCTTGCGGTCCTTGACGCCGCCGGTGTCGAGGGTGCCGCGGATGATGTGGTACTTGACCGACGGGAGGTCGCGCACCGCACCGCCGCGGACGAGCACGACGGAGTGCTCCTGGAGGTTGTGGCCGATCCCGGGGATGTAGGCGGTCACCTCCATGCCGTTCGACAGGCGGACGCGGGCGATCTTGCGGAGCGCCGAGTTCGGCTTCTTCGGGGTCATGGTGCGGACGACCGTGCAGACGCCCCGCTTCTGGGGCGCGCCCTTAGGGAGGACCGAGTGGCGGCCCTTGAGCGAGTTCCAGGTCCGGCGAAGGGCCGGCGTGTCCACCTTCTTGCGCTGGGGCTTCCGACCCTTGCGGATCAGCTGCGAGGTCGTCGGCACGGGTCACTCCTTCTATTACGTCTGCACGCGCCAAGACACGGTCTTGTGGATCCGCGTTCTGACATCTCCCCCTGGTACCGGGACGCCAGCCCGCTAAGCGGGCATCGGTCCCGGGCGTAGCGCGGCCGCCACCACAAGATCGCGGTGTGGCCGATACGCGAAATGACAGCCCGGAAGGGCTGTCATCGCCCGAAAGAGCGCCGACGCATGAGTATGAGGGACCGAGCAGCTACCGGTCAAATAAATTGGCTACGTTTCTGGGGCGGGCTTATGGGGCCGTAGCCGCGGTCACCAGGCACGGAAAAGCCCCAAAAGTCACGTTCCTGCACGCGCTGAAGGAAGCGCGCACCGGCGGCGCTGGTCAGGCGGTTGGAGGCGGCGACCACGCGCTTGCGGGTGAAGAAGTCGACCGCGGCGAAGGTGAAGATCACGTGCGGACCCAGGCGCAGCTCCTGGCTGTCGATCTGGAGGAACCCCGGACGGTCGACCACCAGATCCCCCGGCCGGCGCGGTCGCAGGGCCGCGCGGGCCCGCGCGCGCAGCGCTTTTCGGACGGAAAGCGGCTCTTTCAAGTCGCCGCGGGCGCGCAGCCGGTTGATGGTCCGGTCGATGGTCTTGGCCGAGACGTCGAGACCCTCGCGCAAAAGCAGCACCCGCAGCTTCTCGCGGCCCCAGCGCGGATAGAGCTCGCGCAGCTCGCGGATCCGCACCACGGTCGCGGTCGGCGTGGTCGGCTGGCGCATGCGCTTGGGCCGGCGGCTCTGGCCCTCGAGGCCGCGGGTGCCGAGCTCGGCGTAGGCGCGGGCCCAGCGCGAGACGGTGTCGGGGGATAGGCCGAAGTGCCGCGCTGTCAGGCGGACGCGGCTCTCGTGCTCGGCGTGCCAGCGCAGCACGTCATGACGGTGGATCGCCGCGGTACTCGGGAAGGCCCGCGCGATCTCGGCCAGCTCCTTGAAGTGACGGGGTTCCGAGCTCGCCAGGCCCATCGCCGCACCGCTGTGCGGCAGGGTCGGCGCGACCGATCGCGCCCG
>JBBDXN010000008.1:0-7355 GCA_040902305.1 Candidatus Rokuibacteriota bacterium
CAGGCTTTCGCCCATTGCGGAAAATTCCCCACTGCTGCCTCCCGTAGGAGTCGGGGCCGTGTCTCAGTCCCCGTGTGGCTGGTCGTCCTCTCAGACCAGCTACCCGTCATAGCCTTGGTGGGCCGTTACCCCGCCAACTAGCTGATAGGCCGCGAGCCCCTCCAAGAGCGGCAGCTTGCGCCACCTTTCCTCCCCAGTCTTTCGACCGAGGAACGTATCCGGTATTAGCCCCCCTTTCGAGGGGGTATCCCGAGCTCAAGGGCAGGTCACCCACGTGTTACTCACCCGTGCGCCACTAGGACCGCCAATGTATTGCTACACCGACGATCCTCGTTCGACTTGCATGTGTTAAGTACGCCGCCAGCGTTCGCTCTGAGCCAGGATCAAACTCGCCATGATTAAATCGACAAACTTGAACCCTGGTCCCTAAAAGCCCAACCAAGATGTTGCTTCGGTCGAGCGCAAGGTACTCAGTAGTTACGGATGGTGCTCACACTTCTCGGTGAGCCAGTAACATATGCGATTTTCAAAGAGCGGCGGGGTTGTGAACCCCTCAGGTTGAATCGAGGCCAGCGGACTGCTGCGGACCGGCTGACTTCTCTCAACGCCCACTTCCAGTACATGCCGGAAGGATGGGCAAGGAGTGATAATACGGATGGCCAACTAGCCTGTCAAGTCATTCCTTTTCCAGCACGAAACGCTTGAACTTCCGCTTGCCGACTTGCAGGAGCCGGCTCTTGCTCGACACCTCGACCCTCTCGTTGGGGTCGGATACCCGGCGTCCATCCAGCTCCACGGCGCCCTGCTGGATCTGACGGCGGGCCTCGGAGTTCGAGGCGACCATCCCTGCCCGTGCGACGATCTTCCAGACCGGCTCGCCATCAGAGGGGGCAGTCAGGGTAATTTCATCAATGTTATCAGGTATCTCTCGCCCCTGGACGACCCGCGAGAAGGCGGCTGCGGCCGCCTCCGAAGCGGCCTCGCCGTGATACATGGCGGTCACGGTGCGGGCCAGCCGCATCTTGGCCTCCATGGGGTGCAGGTGCCGTAACGCAGCGGTCTCGTCCGCGGCCACGCGGGTCACCAGCTCGAAGTACCGGAACATCAGGGCGTCGGAGAGCGACATGAGCTTGCCGTACATGTCGGCCGCGGGCTCGGTGATGCCCACGTAGTTGCCGAGGCTCTTCGACATCTTCTGCACGCCGTCGAGGCCCTCCAGGATGGGCACCGTGAGCGCGACCTGGGCCTCGAGGCCGTGGGCCCGCTGGAGGTCACGGCCGACGAGGAGGTTGAACGTCTGATCCGTCCCGCCCAGCTCGACGTCGGCGCCGAGGGCGACCGAGTCGTAGCCCTGGGCGATCGGGTAGAGGAACTCGTGCAGGCTGATCGGACGGCCCGCCGCGTAGCGCGTGGCGAAGTCCTCCCGCTGGAGAATGCGCGCGACCGTCAGGTGCGCCGTCTCGCGGATGATGTGCTCGAAGGTGAGCGGCCCGAGCCACTCCGAGTTGAAGCGCACCTGGGTGCGGGCCATGTCGAGCACGCGGCCGAGCTGCGCCTTGTACGTCTCCGCGTTGGCGCGAATCTCGTCCCCGGTCAGCGGCCGCCGCGTCTCCGAGCGGCCGGTCGGATCGCCGATCATCCCGGTGAAGTCGCCGATGATGATGATCACCTGGTGCCCCAGGTCCTGGAAGTCGCGGAGCTTCTGGAGCACCACCGTGTGCCCCAGGTGCAGGTCGGGGGCGGTGGGATCGAGGCCCAGCTTGATCTTGAGCGGCGTGGCCGTCTTCACGGAGCGCTCGAGCTTGGCCCGCAGCTCGGTCTCCACGATGATCTCGGCGGCGCCCCGGCGGATGCGGGCGAGCTGCTGATCCACGCTGGGTCCCGTATTCACGCCTGTATAATAGCAATCCATGGCGGGAGACCGACGCTCCAAACGCGACGCGCTCCGGCGCCGGCGCTGGATCCGCTGGGCGATGATGGCAGTGCTGGTGGTGATCCTCGTGGCCGGCCTGGGCGTCGCCGCCTCCGCCTTCTGGGTTCTCACCATCCTGCCGGGGTCACTGCCCTCGGTCTCCCAGCTCGAGCGCTTCGACGCGAGCGAAGGCACCAAGGTCTACGACGACAACGACGAGCTCATCACCGAGTTCCACGTCGAGCGCCGCATCTTCGTACCCCTCGCTCAGATCCCCAAGGCCCTCCGGGAGGCGATCATCGCCACCGAGGACGCGCGCTTCTACTCCCACTACGGGGTGGATCCCATGGGCATCGCGCGCGCGATCTACCAGAACTTCCGGCGCGGACGCATCGTCGAGGGCGGAAGCACCATCACCCAGCAGCTCGCCAAGGTGCTCTTCCTCACCCCCGACAAGAGCCTCGAGCGAAAGCTGAAGGAGGCGGTACTGGCGCTGGAGCTGGAGCGCCGCTACTCGAAGGACCGCATCATCGAGATGTACCTCAACCAGATCTACTTCGGCCACGGCGCGTTCGGGGTCGAGGCGGCCGCGCGCACCTTCTTCGGCAAGTCGGTGACCGAGCTGAGCCTGGCCGAGGGCACGCTCCTCGCCGGTCTTCCGAAAGCCCCATCGACGTATTCGCCCTTCGAGCACCCGGAGGCGGCGAAGCGGCGCCGCGCCATCGTGCTCGCCCGCATGGTCGACGTCGGCTCCCTCACCGGGGCGCAGGCCAAGAAGACCTCCGACTCCGCGCTCGGCCTCATCCCGCCCGAGCGACGCCGCACGACCGGGCAGTACTACCTCGAATACGTGCAGCAGCAGCTCGAGGCGCAGTACGGCGCCGACCTCGTCTTCAAGGGCGGCATGCAGGTCTACACCACGTTGTCGCCGGTCATGCAGATCAAGGCCGAGCGCTCGCTGCGCGCGGGCCTCAAGGCACTCGAGTCCCGCCGGGTCGCCGCGGCCAAGGACAAGCCGGCCGAGGCCCCCGATCGGCCGGAAGGGGCGCTGCTCACCATCGAGCCGCAGACCGGCTACATCAAGGCGATGGTGGGTGGCTACGACTTCTTCAAGAGCGAGTTCAACCGCGCGGTCCAGGCCCGGCGCCAGCCCGGGTCGGCGTTCAAGGCCTTCGTCTATCTGGCCGCGCTGGAGGCCGGCCAGACCCCGGCCAGCGTGGTGGACGACTCCCCCATCGAATTCCCTTCCGGCCGCAACGGCAAGCCGTGGAAGCCCGACAACTACGACCGCAAGTTCCGGGGACCCATCACCTACCAGCAGGCGCTGGAGGAGTCGGTCAACGTCGCGGCGGTGAAGATCCTAGAGAAGAACGGGATTCGCCGCACGGTGGACATCGCGCGGCGCCTCGGCATCGAGAGCCCCCTGGGCGAGAACCTCTCTATCGCGCTCGGGACGTCCGACCTCTCGCTGCTCGAGATCACGTCCGCGTACGGCGCTCTCGGGAACCAGGGCAACTGGATGCGCCCGACCGCCATCCGCTACGTGCTCGATTCGCAGCGGAAGCTCCTCGAGGAGAACAGCCCGCTCAGCAAGCAGGTGGTCTCGCCCGAGCTGGCCTACGTCATGACCCACATGCTCCGGGGCACCATCGAGCGCGGGACCGGAGTGGCGGCCCGGGCCCTGGGCCGTCCCGCCGCGGCCAAGACCGGCACCACCAATGACTACTCGAACGCGTGGTTCATCGGCTACACGCCGCAGCTCGTGACCGGCGTGTGGGTCGGCTACGACCGCCCGCGCAGCCTGGGCAAGGACGAGACGGGCTCACGCGTCGCGGTGCCGATCTGGACGTCCTTCATGCAGGAGGCCCTGGCGGGAACGCCCGCGGAGGACTTCCCGATCCCGGAGCGGGTGGTGCTCGTCCCGGTGGATCTCGACGCGAGCGGCGGCTGCGTACGGCCGGTGACGATGGCCTTCATCGCGGGAACGGAGCCGAAGGAGACGTGCGGTCCCTCGCGTTACGCCCCCGGAGTCTCCCCGCCGCGCCTCGAGCCCCCCCTGCTGCCGGCCCCGGGGATCGCGCCTCCCGCGCCCGCCCTGCCGCCGCCCGCGCCCGCCCTGCCGCCGCCCGCGAGCGTGACGCCGCTCCCGCAATCCTAGCCGGCGGCGATCGCGGCGGCGACGTCGGCCCAGCGCTTGCCGCCGAGCAGGTCGCCGAACACCGCCACCAGATGGGACACGGGAACGCGGATCTGCTCCATCGAGTCGCGGTCGCGGATCGTGACCTTGCCGTCCGCCGATTCGCCCCTGTCCGTATCGCCAACCGTCTGCACGTCGACCGTCACGCAATAGGGCGTGCCGACCTCGTCTTGCCGGCGGTAGAGCCGCCCGATGGCCGCGGTGTCGTCGTAGACCACGCGCCACTGCCGGGACAGCTCGTCACGGATGGCGTGCGCGGTCCGCACGATATCCTCGCGCTTCTTGAGCAGCGGAAGTACCGCCACCTTCACCGGGGCCAGCTCCGGGTGAAAGCGCAGCACGACCCGCTTCTCGCCCCGCACCTCCTCTTCGAGATACGCGTCGGCGAGGAAGGCGAGCAGGGCCCGATCCACCCCGGCGGCGGGCTCGACCACGTAGGGCACCACGTGCTCCTTCCGCTCCTCGTCGAAGTAGGTGAGGGACTTGCCGCTCCACTTCGCGTGCTGCTTGAGATCGAAGTCGGTGCGGTTGGCGATTCCCATCAGCTCGCTCCAACCGATCGGGAAGCGATAGTCGATGTCCACCGTGCGCTTCGAGTAGTGCGACAGCTCGTCGCGCTCGTGCTCCCGCAGCCGCAGGTTCTCGTCACGCAGCCCGTAGCGCCGGAACCACGCCACGCAATCTCCGATCCAGCGGTCGTGCCAGTACTCGTCGGCCGGACGCCCCTCCACGCGGTCGTGCGGATTGACGAAGTACTCGATCTCCATCTGCTCGAACTCGCGGGTTCGGAAGATGAAGTTCCCGGGCGTGATCTCGTTGCGGAAGGACCGGCCGGCCTGGGCGATGCCGAAGGGCAGCTTGAGGCGCATGGACTGCAGCACGTTCTCGAAATTGACGAACATGGCCTGGGCCGTCTCGGGGCGAAGATAGGTGACCGCGGCGTCTTCCTCGACGGGTCCCATGAAGGTCTTGAACATGAGATTGAACTGGCGCGGAGGTGTCAGCTCGCCCTTGCCGCAATCCGGGCACCCCGTGCGCCGGGCCCCGCAATGGCCGCACGGCTCCCCGGCGGGAAGCGTGAACCGGTTCCCCTTGGTGGCCGGGCAGTAGTGGGTCCACGGTAGCGCGTCCACCTGATCGGCCCGGAAGCGGAGCTTGCACTCGCGGCAGTCCACCATGGGGTCGGTGAAGTTCTCCAGGTGACCGCTCGCCTTCCAGACCGTGGGGTGCATCAGGATCGACGCGTCGATCCCCACCATGTCCGGCCGGCGCTGCACGAAGTCCCGCCACCAGACCCGCTTGATGTTGCTCTTGAGTTCGACCCCCAGCGGGCCGTAGTCCCAGCACGAGCCGGTGCCGCCGTAGATCTCGCTCGACTGGAAGACGAAGCCGCGCCGCTTGCAGAGCGAGACGAGCGTGTCCATCGAGGCCATGGCGGTCAGGATAGCACAGCGACGAGTGCGAGCCCCTCACCCTGCCCTCTCCCCCGAGGGGAGAGTGAGATCATGGACGCGGTGGGGCGGGCTCGGACACCATCGAGAGCGAGCGGCGCGTCTGGGCGAGGAAACGCGAGGACAGGGGATACCGCCCCATGAGCCGCGCCATCAATCCCTCCAGCACCGCGGACAGCTTCGTATCGAGCTCGGCGGCCAGGTTGAGCCGCAGCGCTTCCTCCCAGGACAGGGCGCGCAGCCGCGTCAGGGTGCCCAGGAGCCCATCCGAGAGCGGGATCGCGTCGGCGCCCGGGCGGCAACCGGCGCAGACCAGGCCGCCCGCGGTCACGTCGAGGGCCGCGCACGGGAACGGAGCGAGGCGGCCACAGGAGACGCAGCGGTCGAGCCGTGGGCGATGGCCGAGCAGGTCCACCGCCCGGAGGCCGAAGCACACCGTCACCCGCGCAGGCCGGCGCGTGGCTTCCAGGGCCGCGAGGGCCCGGACCAGGAGGGCGAAGAGGGCGGGGTGGGGGTCGCGGTCGGCGTAGAGCCGCGCGACCACCTCCACCGCCCACGCGCCCTGGCCGAGCCGCTCCAGGTGCTCCCGCACACCCACGAAGGGGCGCACGATGTCGAAGTGGTCCACCTGGACCAGCTCGCTCCGGCCGGTGTCGAAGAACACCATCTCGCCGAGCGTGAACAGCTCCAGCGCGCTCCCGAAGCGCGAGCGGGGGCGGCGGGCCGAGCGGGCGATGCCCCGCATCTTGCCGTAGTCGCGGGTGTAGAAGTCCACCAGGCGGTCGCTCTCCCCGAAGGCGCGCCGGCCGATCACCACCGCCCGGGTCTTGTGGAGCGCCACCGTCACGACACCATGGGAAAGGCGGTCACGAGGTCAGGAGGAAGCCGAACTCTCGGAGCGCCTTCTCGTCCTTGCGCCAGTCGGAGCGCACGCGCACGCTCAGATCGAGGTAGACCTTGATGCCGAAGAAGCGCTCGAGATCGGTGCGGGCGGCGGCTCCGATGCGCTTGAGCATCGCCGCTCCCTTGCCGATCACGATCCCGCGCTGCGAGTCGCGCTCCACGAAGATGGTGCCGCGTATGTAGAGGCATTCGGGCCGCCGGCGCTCCGTCAGCTCCTCCACCCGCACCGCGCACGAGTACGGCACTTCCTGATGGGTGAGCCGGAAGATCTTCTCCCGGATGGCCTCCGCCACCCAGAACGTCTCCGGCTGATCCGTGAGCGCGTCGGGCGGGAAGTAGGCCGGCCGCTCGGGCAGGGTCGCCACGATCAGGTCGAGCAGTCGGTCACAGTGCTCGCCCCGCGCGGCCGAGAGGGGGACGATCTCCACGAACGGATGAGCCACCCGATAGGCCGCGATGAGCGGGAGCAGACGAGACTTCGGAGTCACCAGGTCCGTCTTGTTGAGGCAGCAGTACACCGGCGCCCGGCTCGCCTTGAGACGGTCGAGCGCGGCCCGGTCGAGGCGGGCCGGATCCTCGGTCGCCTCCGCCACGAAGCAGACGAGGTCCACGTCCTCCACCGCCCGCTCCGCCGTCTTCGACATGAGCTGGCCGAGCCGGCCCGCGCCCGCGTGGAGCCCCGGGGTGTCCACGAAGACGATCTGGGCGTGGGGCAAGTGGCGGATGCCGGTGATGCGGGTGCGCGTCGTCTGCGGGCGAGGCGAGACGATGGCCATCTTCTCGCCGACCAGCCGGTTGAGCAGCGTGGACTTGCCCACGTTGGGCCGGCCGACGAGGGCGACGAACCCCGCGCGATGCGCCGACGGCATCAGGCCTCGAGGAGGCCGGCCCA
>JBBDXN010000008.1:7365-53140 GCA_040902305.1 Candidatus Rokuibacteriota bacterium
CGGCGACCGGCCGGACAGGATCTCGCGCGCGCGCTCGTGCATGCGACGGGCGCGCCGCGGACCGTGGTCGTCATAGCCGGCCAGATGCAGGAGCCCGTGCACCACGAGCAGGTCCATCTCCGCGGCGAGCGGCACCCGCAGCCGTCGCGCCTGTCGCGCCGCCGTCTCCGCGGAGACGATCACCTCACCCCAGAGCCGGGCCGGGCCCGGGCCGGCCAGGTCGAACGCGAGCACGTCGGTGGCGCGCCGGGAGCCGAGGTAGCGCGCGTTGAGCGCGCGAATGCGGCGGTCGTCCACCACGGTGACGTGCACCTCTCGATCGGCCCGTCCGAGGGCCGCGAGGGTCCGGCGGGCTACCGCACGCACGCGCGTGAGCGAGACGCGGGACCGGCGCTGGAGATTGGCGACCGCGACCGGCATCAGATCGAACCGGCTCCCCTCACGCCCGGTAGCCCCTCACCCTCACCCAGCCCCTCCACCCTCACCCTCTCCCCAGAGGGGAGAGGGAGCTCGAGGGGGGAGCCTCATGGCGCTCGATCCTCCCGGCGCGACGAGGGCTTCGGGACGCGGTCGTAGGCGCGCACGATGGACGACACGAGATCGTGGCGCACGACGTCCCGGTCGTCGAAGTACACGAACCGGATGCCGTCGATGCCCTGCAGCACCGACTGGACCTCGATCAAGCCGGACGGCCGGCTCGCGGGCAGGTCCACCTGGGTGATGTCCCCGGTGACCACCATCTTGGAGTTGAAGCCGAGCCGGGTGAGGAACATCTTCATCTGCTCCGAGGTGGTGTTCTGGGCCTCGTCGAGGATGATGAAGGCGTCGTTGAGCGTGCGGCCGCGCATGTACGCGAGCGGCGCGATCTCGATGGCCCCCTTCTCGGAGAGCGCGCTCACCTTCTCGGGCTCGATCATGTCGTAGAGCGCGTCATAGAGCGGGCGGAGATAGGGCTGCACTTTCTCCTCGAGGTCGCCGGGCAGGAAGCCGAGGCGCTCGCCCGCCTCCACCGCGGGCCGCGTCAGCACGATGCGCGCGACTTCGCGCTTCAGCAGCGCGGAGACCGCCATCGCCACCGCCAGGTACGACTTGCCGGTCCCGGCCGGACCGATCGAGATGACCAGGTCGTGCCCCCGCACCGCGTCCAGGTAGCGCTTCTGGTTCGCGGTCTTCGGGGTGATGAAGCGGCGCCGCGAGGGCACCGCGATCGCGTCGGCCAGCACCGACTTGACGTCGGCGCCCGGCTCGTGGCCCGCGATACGCAGGGCCGAGCGGATGTCGGCCGCGGCGAGGGACGGACGCTCCCGCAGCATGGCCACCAGCTCCCGCAGCACGCGCTCCGCCTCCCCCACTTGTCGCTCTTCTCCCCGGAGCGTCACGTCGTGCCCGCGCGCGGTGATCCGGACGTCGAACTGGGCTTCGAGCTGGCGCAGGTGCTCGTCGTGACGGCCGAGGAGAGCGAGGTGGTTGAGGTCCGGAGGCAGGACGACCCGCCGGGTGACGCCGGTGGCTTCAGTCAACGAACGCTCATGCCTCTGGACGGCAGCATATCATGCGGGTCCGAGCCCTTCCACGAGCCGGATCCCGAGCTCGCGGAGCTGCTTGGCGTCGACCGGGGCGGGCGCATCGGTGAGCGGGCAGGTACCCTTCTGCGTCTTGGGGAAGGCGATGACTTCCCGGATCGACTCCTGACCGGCCATGTTGGCGGCCAGCCGGTCCAGGCCGAAGGCGATGCCGCCCATCGGCGGCGCGCCGAACTCGAGCGCCTCCAGCAGGAAGCCGAACCGCGCGCGCGCCTCCTCTTTCGAGATGCCGATCAGGCCGAACACCCGCTCCTGGACGCTCGGCTGGTGGATGCGGATGGAGCCGCCCGCCGCTTCCTGGCCGTTCAGGACGAGGTCGTAGGCCTTGGCGCGGGCGCGGCCCGGATCGGACTCGAGCAGGGGCAGGTCCTCGTCCCGCGGCGCGGTGAACGGATGATGGACCGCGTCCCACCGCTTCTCGTCGGCGTTCCACTCCACGAGCGGGAAGTCGATCACCCACGCGAAGACGTCGCGCCCGCCCGGAATCAGCCCGAAGCGGCGCGCCAGATCCACGCGCAGCCGCCCCAGCACCGTGGCCGCGAGGGCGGGCGCGTCGGCCACCAGCAGCAGGAGATCGCCCACCGTGCCCCCCAGCGTCTCGAGCAGCCTCGCCTGAATCCCCTGGATGAACTTCGCCACCGGCGACTGCAAGCCGTCCGAGTTCACCTTGATCCAGACCAGCCCCTTGGCGCCCGCCTGCTTGGCCTCCGCGGTGAGGTCGTCGAGCTCCTTACGGCTCATGCCCCCCGCGCCCGGCACCCGCAGGCCCTTCACGGCTCCGCCGCCGGCCACCGTCTGGGCGAAGGCCTGGAACTCGCCGTCCGCGAACAAGGCCGAGCAGTCCTGCAGTTCGAGCCCGAAGCGCAGGTCGGGCTTGTCGGAGCCGTAGCGGGCCAGCGCCTCGTCGTAGGGGATGCGCGGGAACGGCCGCGGCAGCTCCACGCCCTTCACGGTGTGCCACACCTGGGCCACCAGGCCCTCGACGATGGGCAGGAAGTCGTCGCGGTCGAGGAAGGACGTCTCGATGTCGATCTGGGTGAACTCGGGCTGGCGGTCCTTCCGAAGGTCCTCGTCCCGGAAGCAGCGCACGATCTGGAAGTAGCGCTCGAAGCCCGCCACCATCAAGAGCTGCTTGAAGAGCTGCGGGGACTGCGGCAGCGCGTAGAAGCTGCCGGTCTGCAGGCGACTCGGCACCAGGAAGTCGCGCGCGCCTTCCGGCGTCGAGCGGGTCAGGAACGGCGTCTCCACCTCGAGGAAGGCCTCGCGATGCAAGTAGTCCCGCGCGGCCCGGCAGATCTGGTCGCGGAGCTGGAAGGCCCGCAGAACGTGGGGCCGCCGCATGTCCAGATAGCGGTACTTGAGGCGCAGCGTCTCGTCGATCTCCGCGTCGTCGTCGAGCTGGAACGGGAGCGGCCGCGACTCGTTGAGGATCCGCAACTCGGCGACCTGCACCTCGACGCCGCCGGTGGCCAGCTTGGCGTTGTCGGTTCCCGGCGGCCGGGCGCCCACGGTGCCGCGCACCGCCAGCACGAACTCGGTCCGCACCCCCTCCGCCTTGGCGTGCGCGCCGCCGGTGCCGGGGTTGAACACGCACTGGGTCAGACCCTCCCGGTCGCGCAGGTCGATGAAGAGGAGGCCGCCGTGGTCCCGCCGGCGATACGCCCAGCCCATCAGCGTGACCACCTGCCCGGCGTGCTCGGTCCGCAGCGCGCCGCAGCTATGGGTCCGCCGCCAGCCGCCCAGGCTCTCGGTCACGCGCTCGTCTCCCCCGCCCCGCCCACCCGGGGCTCGCGCCACTCCACCACGCCGTCCGGGCCCAGCACGCCGATCCGGCGGAACCCGCGGGTCTCGAGATCCTGGAGCTGCTTGCCGAGCCGCTTGGCCCGGGCCTCCAGGAGCACCTGCTTGCCCTGCTCTCGCAGGTCGCGGGCGAGCGCGAGCACCGGACCGAGGCCCTCCGACTCCGGAAACACCAGCACGACGCGCTCGGCCTCGGCTTCCGCCACCGGTCCGCGCTCGAGCAGGATCGAGATCACGCGCTCGAAGCCGATCGAGAAGCCGGTGGCGGGCACGTCGCGCCCGATGAACTTGCCGACCATCCGATCGTACCGGCCGCCGCCCGCGATCGACGAGGTGCTCCCGCCGTGCTGCACCTCGAAGATGGGCCCGGTGTAGTAGCCCATCCCCCGCACCAGGGTCGCGTCGAACGCGAGGCGGAAACGGCCCGCCGCCTGCGCCTCGACCGTGTCGAGGACGCGCTGCAGGCCGCGCCACACCGCCTCGTCCACCCGAGCGCCCAGGAGCCCGCGGAGCGCGGCCGGCGTGGCGCCCGCGGCCAGGCCGTCGAGCAGGCGCTCGACCGCGGCCGGAGCGTGCCCCGTCTCCCGCAGCTCCGCGGCCACCCCGTCCCGGCCGACCTTGTCGAGCTTGTCGAGCGCGATGAACACCGACCCGGCCCGGCCCGGCTCGAACCCACAGTGGGCCACCATCGCGCCCAGCAGGCGCCGGTCGTTGATGCGCACCGTCAAGTCCTTGAGGCCCAGCGCGGCGAGCGCCTCGCTGGTGGCCAGGATCAGCTCGATCTCCGCGACCTCGGACGCCACCCCCAGGATGTCGATGTCGCACTGGGTGAACTGCCGGTAGCGGCCCTGCTGCGGCCGCTCGGCCCGCCACACCGGGCCGATCTGGATGGCCTTGAGCGGCTGGGGCAGGCGCGCGAGGTTGTGCGCGTAGTAGCGCACGAGCGGCACCGTGAGGTCGAACCGGAGGCCCAGATCGGCCAGGTCCTCCGCGCCCGCCGCGGCCAGCTTGTCGCCGCGCTTGAGGATCTTGTAGATCAGCTTCTCGTTCTCGCCGCCGTCGCTGCGCAGGAGCAGCCGGAGGCTCTCGACCGCGGGCGTCTCGATGCGCACGAAGCCGTGGCGCCGGTAGACCGCGAGGATCTGGGCCATGGCCCAGTCGCGCAGCGCGACTTCGTCGGGGAGCACGTCCCGCATGCCGCGGGGCGGGGAGGCGTCGAGCCGGGGCTCGCGCCCTCGATTCTCTTCCGGGATCGTCAGGGCGGACTAGTCCTGCGGCACGGTCATGATGATCTGGGTCTCACCGCCCATCTTCAGCAGCATGTTGCTGAAGCGTACGACGGCGGCGATGATCGTCGGCTGGCTCGCGTCCTCGGTCCGGTACGCGCCGAGGCAGGTGATCCCGCCCTCGAAGCCCGAGTTGATGGACTGCAGCCGGAAGCCGGCCGGCCCCTTGAACACCACCGCGAGCATGCCCTCACGGACCAGGTTCTGGGGCACGATCAGCTCGTCCACCGCGTCACCGTCGAGGTCCACCGCCAGCGGCGTTGGCTCGATCTTGAAGAACTTGCTGCGCTCGTTTCGCGAGGACCAGACCGCGCCCACCAGCTCCACCGACATGTATCCGCCTCCCACCGAAGTGGAAGACCGCCACAGATCCTCGCCCTCGTTCACGATCTGCAGGCGGTTGGACTCGTCGATGAAGGCGAGCGCCCGGGTGTCCTTGCCCATCACGTTCGAGAAGGCGGCGCCCATCGGCCGGAAGCTCCCGGGCACCCGCACCGATTTCTCGGTCACCAGCTTCCCGTCCTTCAAGCTCATCTGATCGGCCTGCCCGACCGTGAAGAAGTTCTCCGTGCTGTAGCGCTGCGTCCACAGCGTCTGCTTCACCCCGTCGCCCTTCAGATCCACCGCGAACAGGAACTCGGAGACGTACTCGACCGCGATGGACGGCTTGCCGTCCTTCGCGGAGATCACGAAGGAGTTGAGCCCGACCTTCGGCGCGTAGCGATTGCCGAGGACCTCGAGGATGCCGTCACCGTCCAGGTCCGCGAACTGGAGCGAGAACACGCGCCCCAGGCTGCGGACGGATTGGGTCCACTCGGGCTCGATCTTCTGATCCACGATCCGGTACATGTACACCTGGTCGCCGTCGCTCACGACCATCCGGGGCAGCTTGTCCTTCGGGGCGACCGCGATGTCCATGGCCAGCACCGGGAACTTGAACTTCGCCACCTCGCGGAGCGGCAGGGAGCTCTCGCCGGTGGAATAGCTGCCGGCTTCCATATCTCCGCCCAGCAGGCGCTGCAGGAGCGACCGGGGCTTGGCCTGGGGTGGGTTCGCGGGCCCACCCTGCGAGAACCGCGGGCCCGGATTGGCCGCCCGCAGCGTCGAGGGCGGGACGAAGAACGAGCTGGTCACGGCCGCGTCCGGGCGCGGCGCGGAGAAGAAGCGCACGTCCATGAACGGCTTGCCCTGCGCCCGGGTGAAATGGATGGCCAGGATGTTGTCGGCCTTGAACCGCTCGGAGGCTTCGCGGACACCCTTGCCGGCGAGGAAGTCCGCCGCGGTCAGCCGTTGCTGGGCGAGGTGCACGTTGATGGCATCGCCCATGGTGACGCGGAAGCGGCCCGTCGCTCCCAGCCGCTCCACCAGCTCCTGGGTCGCCGTCTCGACCAGGGTGTCCCGGAGGCTTCCCAGCAGCGGGAGGAGCACGATCTTGACCTTGGTCGACGAGACCCGGAAGCGGTCCCCCGGCTTGATCGCGGCCCCCGCGGGCGGCGGCGCCGTCGAAAAATCTTCCTGCGCCTGGCTGATCCGGGTCGTCCCCAGCGCGTCCTCGGTGCGCCCGAGAAGCGCGCCCGTCCGGGGATGCTTGATCTCACGTCCCTCGCGGAACAGGTCCAGCTCGAGACCGGGCCGGGCGCCCGCCTTCACCCCGGCGCTCAAAGTCAGGCCGTCGCTCCGGACCTCGATCACCTCACCCGCGAACTTCGGGAAGAGGTCCAGCAGCTGATCCACGAGCGCGGTCATCGGGGCCGAGCTCGCGGGGCCGGACGGCGCCTGGGGCGCCTGCGACTGGGCGGAGGCGCTGCCCGCGATCACGGCGGTCAGGAGCGCGAAGCTCGCGAGAAAGCGTCGGGGCATCATTCCCTCAGGGTGGATCCTTCGAGGTCGGAGCGGTCGGCACCACGGCGCCGCTCCCACCCCACCACGGCCTTGAAGATGGTCGGCCGCGGTGGATGCTCGACGACAATATATACCCAGTCGGCGAACGTGGGGTTCGAGTTCTCCCCGACCACGGCCGCGATGCCCTGGCCGCGGGCCGTCGACCGGGAGAGATAGCGATCCCAGAGGGCGGGTCCTTTCCCCTCGTAGAAGCGCAGGAAATCGAGGGGATAGGTCACGGCGGTCTGGGGTGTCGGGGCCCCCGTGACCCGATAGGGCACGTAGTAGCGGAGCGCGGACGTCTCACCGCTCCCGAGCGGGAGCCCCTGAAGCGCGAGGTGGACCACCTCCTGGGTCCGGGTCGTCAGCGGCGCGATCACCCAGACGCTCCGCTCGCCCGGATTGCCCTCCCAGACGACCTCGTCCCCGCGCCTCCCGCCTTCCGCGGGCCTGATCTCGGCCACCACCTTGGTCGCCCGGAACGACCCGGCCACGGCCTCCCAGCCGTAGCGGAGCGGCCGATCATAGAGGAGGGCCCCGGGCGGGATCTTGTCGGTGTCGAGCGCCAGCCCCAGCCGGTTCATCGCCAGCTCACCCGAGCCCGTTCCAAGCGGCCCGTCGAAGTAATGGACGAAGCCGTCGCGATGCAGGTTGGCGACCTGCAAACGATACTCGACGGCGCCGACGGGGCCCGCCATCGCAACCAGGAGGGCCAGGCCCGCGAGAAGTCTCTGCATGAGGCGACTATACGTCGCCGGCCGGACCCCGGCAAGAAACCGCGGAAAGACAACGGGCCCGGGGGGAGGTCCCCCCGGGCCCGAAACTGCTGCGATCTCGCGAGCTAGAACGTGAAGCGGACGCGAGAGGTCAGGATGGCGGAGTCCTTCGCGTTGCGCCCACCCTGAGCGGGATCCGTGATTGCGTCGAGCGCCGGACCCGCGAACATGTAGCCCGCGGCGTTGTCCCAGCTTATACCCGGGGCGAACCGCCACGAGATCAGGGCCATGAGCTCGGTACCGATATAGTTGCTGTTGTCCCTCGGGCCACCCGTGAACGCCGGGAGAATTCCAGCACCCGCCATCGGGGTACCATTGCGATCCACTGCCTCAGCAGTCCAATGCCCGTTGATGCCGGCCATCGCGCTGAGCGCCGGAGTGACGGCGTACGTGGCCTTGAGACCCACCTGGGCACGGCCGTACTTGTCCCAGCCGATGTAGGCGCCGCTGTACGCCACGTTCCGGCCGCCCTCGTTCATCGCGCTCAGGTAATCGAGACCCAGCGAGGTGAGCTGGGTACCCCAGTCGGCCAGGTAGCCGGTGTCGGTGCTGAGCGGCTGGTAATAGCGGACCGTACCGAGGGTGTCGTTCCGGGCCGAGTTGCCCGTGGTGTAGACACCCACTCCCTGCAAGAGCAGCGGACCGAGCTGGAAGCCGGCCCGGACATCGAACAGCCAGGCACTGATGTCGGCCTTGCGCTTCTGCCCCGTTACCCCGCCGCTGGCCGCGAAGCCGGCGGGAGTGATCACCCTGCGATGACCGAACTGGTAGTGGACGGTCGGGTCGAGGGAGAACGGCCCCATGCGGAGCCGCGCATCCAGGCCCACCGTGTAGCGCGCCTCGTTGATGTTGCCAACGTGTCCGCCAGCCGGGCTGAACGCGGTGCTGGCGTTGATACCGCCCCGGCCAACACGTGCGGCACTGGCGGTCGTGCCCTGGGCATGGAAGGCCGAGAACATCGGCTTGATGTCGAGGCCCTTGAACGGGGTGACCTCGGCCGAGAAGATGTACGCGAAGTCATCGCCACGATCCTCGGTGCCGGTGGCGTTCGTCGCGATGGTGGGGAAGCCATTCTTCGTGTTCGTCCCGGTGAGCCCCTCCTCGACCGCGACGTAGGTGGCCAGCAGCTTCACGTTCGGGGTGGCCGCGACGACCGCGTTGAGGCCGGCGAAGTCACCGCCGGCGTAGGTCGACAGCTTGTAGGTGGCCGCGGAGCCGAACGGCTGCGCGCCGAGCCGGACCGTGGTCGGCACCGGCATGAATGGCACCGGGAGCTCCGTGTACAGCCACTTGATCTCGACGACGCCCCGGGTGTCGGTGTTGAGGTCCCACGAAGACGTGGTGCCGAACGCCTGGAACCCGGCGTTGTCGGCGGAGCCGGTCTGGCCCCAGGTCGAGTCGATCTCGATTCCGAGCACGCCCTTGGCCTTCCCGACTTCACCGATGAAGTCGAAGCGGCCGCGGGTGCGGGCGTACCACTGGCTGTCCTTCCGATTCCACAACCCGTTGTAGTTGTGGACATTCCTGGCGTAGCTCATCACGTTGTCGATGAGGCCGTTGATGGTCACCTTCGGGGCGGGCGCCTGGGCGGATGCCATCGGCGCCGCCAGGGCCACGAGGGCCAAGGCGATCATCAGGACGGCGAGACTCGTCCTCTTCATGAATTTCTCCTCACTCTGTGTCGATGACGTGCATTGCTGCAGCGTGTGCTTCGTGACTGCCGGCGGTACGCGCGACGACGGTACATCAGGAGAAACGGGTGTGTTCGTTGTCACCTCCCAAGGGAAAGGATAGGAAAAGGCTCGACCTTTTTACCGCGAACCCGGTTTCCGGGTCAAGAAAAAAGCCGGGGGGTTGACAACCACACCGAACCAAATAAAACAGCTACTTAGCCGCCGTCCCCGATCGCTTTCAGCACCTCGGCGGCCCGCTTCCCGAGCATGGAGGCCGGCTCCAGGTCCCGCGCCGCCTGGAAGTGGGCCTTGGCCTCGGCCTGCCGGCCTTCTTTCTGCAGCAGCACGCCGAGCCAGAAATGCGACGGCACCAGCTTGGGATCGAGCTGCAGCGCGGCCCGGAAGGCCTCCTCGGCTTCCTTGCGACGATCCAGCGCCCAGTAGGCGTAGCCCAGGTTGTTGTACGTGCTCTCGGTCTTCGCGTAGATGGTCTGGGCGAGGGCCTTCCGGTAGGCGCCGATCGCCTCGTCCCACTTGCCCTGTTCGGCATACGCGGAGCCCAGATTGTGGTAGGCGTCGGCATAGGTCGGGTCCAGCTCCACCGCCTTCTGGAACTCGGCCTGCGCCTCGGCGTAGCGCCCGATATTGAGCATCACCGCGCCGACCGCGTTGCGGTAGAGCGGATTGCCGGGCTCGACCTCGACGGCCTGCCGCAGCGAGGACAGCCCGAGCGAGATACGTCCGTCGCCGATGCTCTTGACGCCCGCCTCGTAGGCCGAGCGCGCTTCCAGCTTCCGGATCTCGTCGTCGACCGTCGTCGCGCACGCGGGCAGCAGGGGCACGGTGAGCAGCAGGACCAGGAACGCGCACCTTGACACTCTCATGCTCGCCATGTATTCCTTTGTTTCATGCCAACCTACGAATATGAATGCCCACGCTGCCCTCGGATCTTCGAGGTGAAGCAGCGGATCACGGAGCCGGCCCTTTCGACGTGCGATCGATGCCACGGACCGATCCACCGGCTTCTCTCGGCGGCGCCCTTCATCTTGAAGGGCGGCGGCTGGTACGTCACCGACTACCCGTCCGACGCCCGGAAGAAAGCAAGCGGCTCCGAGTCGGGGTCGAAGGACTCGACGTCGAAGGACTCAGGGTCGAAGGACTCGACGACGTCGAAGGACCCGGCGTCGAAACAGCCTGCCAAGGATGGCGGAAGCGCCGAATCCAAGCCGGCGGCGTCATCGGAGAGTAAGTCTAGCACGGAGAGCAGCACCGGCTCCGCTTCCTCGACCGGCAAGCCCGCCAGCGGCTCCTGACGGGCCGACTCACTCGCCCCGCGTCACCCGGACGCCCGCGCCCCGGCCCGCGCCCAGATGGGTCCGGGCATTGCCCGCCTTCACGAAGATCTCCAGCCGGCCGGTCGAGCCGACGATGGCCGTCGGCGCACCATCGTCCCCGTCGGCGTAGGCGTCCACCGGCTCGCTGACGCGACGCCCCGCCACCTCCAGCGCCAGCGGACCGCGACCCGGGATATCCCGGAGCCGGGCCGCCGGGATCGAGGTGATCAGGTTGCCGAAGCGGTCGACGGCGAGCACCTCACCTGATAGCTCGCGTCCCTCGAGGCGGCAGCCGGGCACCCGCAGGCGCTCCAGGTCGGCCACTGCCGGACCGAGGCGCTCCAGCGGAACCCCGGCGGCCAGATAGGCGGCGGCCGGCGCGAAGACGTCCCGACCGTGAAACGTGCGGCTGACCTCGGGCAGGCGGTACTCCGGCGCAGTGAGCGCGACCGCCGTCCAGCCGGCACTCGCGAGCGGCAGCGTGAACGATGCGGTGAGCAATCCCGTGAGCGATCCCGTGAGCAATCCATTGTCCGGCCCGACGAGATAGCACCCGCCCACCCGGACCGCGATGGCGCGCCGCGCGCTCCCGACCCCTGGGTCCACGACGGCCAGATGCACGGTCCCGGGCGGGAAGAACGGCAGCGCCGCCTCCAGGGCGAGGGCGCCGCTCAGGACGTCGTGGGGCTCGATCTCGTGGGTGAGGTCCACCAGCCGAGCCGAGGGACAGATGGACAGGAGCACCCCCTTCATGATCCCGACGAAGGGATCGCGGAGGCCGAAGTCCGTGGTGAGGGTGATGATCCGCGTCATGAGGCCCCCTCTCCCCTCACCCCCTCACTCCTCTCCCTGCCCTCTCCCCAGTGGGGAGAGGGAGACTCGGAGGTCAGCGGTCGCGATCGACGACGAAGTCCGCGACCAGCACCAGGGTCTCCTTGTCCTCCGAGCTCGCGAAGGACCGGAGCGCATCCTTGGCGCTCTGGGCGTACTCATGGGCCCGCTCCAGGGCATACTCCACGCCCGCGTGCTTGACCACGAGCCGGCGGATCTCCTCGATCTCCTCGGGGGTGAGCGCCGCCTGCCTCAGCAGGGTGTGGATGCGGTCGCGATCGGCCGGGCCCGCCCGCTCGATGGTGGCGATCAGCGGCAGCGTCCGCTTGCCTTCCTTGAGGTCGGCGCCGATGGCCTTCCCCAGGCGGGCCTGGTCGGCGACGAAGTCGAGCGAGTCGTCGCTGATCTGGAAGGCGATTCCGATGTCGAGGCCGTAGCGCGTCAGGCCCTCCACCTGCTCCGCGTTCGCCCGGCCCAGCAGGGCCCCGATGCGGCAACACGCCGACATGAACGACGCGGTCTTCTGGGTGATGATGCGGAGGTAGTCCGCCTCGCCGGTGGAGCCGCTGCGCTTGCGCTCGAGCTGGAACACCTCCGCCTCCGTCATGGAGACGGTCGCGCGCGCGAGCGTTTCGAGCACGCGCGGGTCGCCGTCCTCCACCATCAGGGCGAAGGACTTCGAATAGAGGTGGTCGCCCACCAGGATGGAGGCGTCGTCCCCCCATCGCGCGTTCGCGGACGGGCGCCCGCGGCGCAGCGGCGCCTGGTCGACCACGTCGTCGTGGATGAGGGTGGCGGTGTGCAGCAGCTCCACGACGCAGCCCATGCGGACGGCGCGGGGACCCTGGTAGCCCGCGAGGCGGGCCGCGATCAGGAGGAGGATCGGCCGGAGCCGCTTGCCCCCCGCGCCCGCGATGAACTCGCCCATCTCGCGGACCAAGGGCACCGACGAGGCGATCTCGTGCCCGATGGCCGCCTCGATCGCGCCGAGCTCGGCGCCGATCGCGACCGCGACGCGATCCTTCAGCAAGGCCTCGAGCGGGGTGGGCGCTTTCACCGAAGAAGGGCGGGAGCCGCCGGCTACCGGAGCACCACCCGGTCCTTGACCTGAACCTGCACGCCCGCGGCGGCCTTCTCGACCTCGACCACCGAGAACTTGTCGCGGACTTCCACGACCCGCCCGGTGGCCACTTCCTCGTCCAGCTCGCCGAGCAGCTCGCCGGTGATCGGATGGACGATCGCGATCTTCTCGCGGCGGACGCTCACTCCCGTGCCGAGCTTGACCCCGTCGCTCGCCGCGAGGTCGATGACGACCCGGGAGGTGTCGACGAAGACCACGTAGCCGCGGGTCGGCGATGGCGCCGCGGCGTTGGTGGCGGCGTCGGTCCGGGTCGTCGTCGACACCGCCGCCGCGCTCCGCGACGTCGGGATCGTCGGCACCACGTTCTCCACCTTGTACGCCCCGCCCTGCCGCGCGCTGATGCGGCCGCCCCCCGGCGGGGGCCCATACTTGGCCACGATCTCGGTCGGGGCGATCAGGGTGGACTTGCCGAACACGAACGACTTCATGGTCGTGGGAACCTTGTCTTCCTCGACCCAGATGTATTCCGGCTCGCTGGCCACGTCGCAGCAGCGGGGATTCTTGATCAGGAGCCACTTGGGCTCGGCGCTGCGGAGGTGGACGGAGGCATCGGTCTGCTTCGGGAGTCCCAGGTACTCCCGCAGGCTCCGGCCACAGCCCGAGAGCGTGACCACGACGAAGCCCGCCAGGACGAGCCAGTAGACGTGTCGGTAGGTCTTCATGACGCCCAACAGCATACCAGAGCCTCCGGCGATACCACGGCTTCTGGCATCTCTAGTCGGTCGGAACCGGCTCCCAGGGGAAGCGCTGCTCGGCGGCGGTTTCGGACCGCGTGAGGGCCGCCCGGCGCGAGAACAGGGCGGTGCCCGTCACCGCGGACACCCAGGTGATGTCGAGGTAGGTGACCCCGCGGCGCTCGATCAGCACCGGGACCAGCCAGCCCGAAACCTCCAGGATCTTGCCGACGGCCCGGGCCTTGTCGGGGCTCACCAGGAGCTCCTCGCTGCGGGTCTTCTGGCTCAGGAGGTGCTCCTGCACCGCGGAGGGGTCGGCGACCTGGAAGCGCTTCGTCAGCTCGAGGGCGTGGGCGATCATGAAGGGCACCCGCCTGAGGTCCGCATTGGCCTTGGTCATGTCGGTGGCCGGGGCGACCGCGACCCGGATCCGACCCTTGGTGATGCGCACCCCGTCCTCGGGCTCGGGCGCGGGTCCTCCGTCCGCGGCCACGAACAGCGCCTCGGAGTACTGGGGGTGCAGCCGCACGATCTGGGCATAACCCAGGACGTCCTCGTAGCGGCCGAGGGGCCGGCCGTTGACCGGATGGCGGAAGACCTCGCCCTTACGGAACACCGAGAACTCCTGCCCCGGCCGGACTCCGTTCTGCTCGGTGAGGTCGATGAAGAGCCGATCTCCTTCCGCCGCCACCACCAGGCCTTCCGCGGGCGGGAAGGCGCCGACCACGTCCTGGATCAGGAGACCGAAGGTGGCGCCGACCTGGTCCGCGGTCCCCGCCCCCGCGGGTGGCGGGTTGACAAGCAAGAGCAGCGCGATGAGGAGCGCGAGACCACCCCTCACCCTGCCCTCTCCCCTGAGGGGAGAGGGTGCGAAGCTAGAAAACAACGGATGGCTGATGGACACCGAATACCTTTCTCAGCGTGTCGCAGATCTCACCCAGGGTCACGCTGGCGCGCACCGCGGTCAGGATGTGGGGCAGCAGGTTGTCGCGGCCCCGTGCGGCCCGGTCCACCGCCTCGAGGGCGCGCGCGGCGGCGGATCCGTCCCGCGTGCGGCGCAGGACGGCCAGGCGCTCGGCCAGGACCTGGCCCACGGTCGGGTCCACCTGGAACAGGTTCGCGGGCGTCGGCTCGTCCATCACGAACTCGTTGACGCCCACCACCACCCGCTGCTTGGCCTCCACCTCCTGCTGGTAGCGGTAGGCCGCCTCCTGGATCTCGCGCTGCATGAACGGGATCGCGTGCACCGAGCCGCCGAGACCGTCGATCTTGGCGATGTAGGTCAGGGCCTCCTCCTCGAGGCGCTGCGTCGTCCGCTCGATCGTGTAGGAGCCGCCGAGCGGATCCACGATGTCGGCCACACCAGACTCGTGGGCCAGGACCTGCTGGGTGCGGAGCGCGACGCGCACCGCCGCCTCGCTGGGCAGCGCGAGGGCCTCGTCCATCGAGTTGGTGTGCAGCGACTGGCAGCCGCCGAGCACCGCGGCCAGGGCCTGCATCGCCACCCGCACGATATTGTTCTCGGGCTGCTGCGCGGTGAGCGTGCTCCCCGCGGTCTGGGCGTGAAAGCGCAGCATCAGGGAGCGCGGGTCCCGGGCCGCGAAGCGCTCCCGCATGATGCGGGCCCACAGCCGGCGGGCCGCCCGGTACTTCGCGACCTCCTCGAGCAGGTTGTTGTGGGCGTTGAAGAAGAAGGAGAGCTGCGGCGCGAACTCGTCGACCTTGAGCCCGGCCTCCTGCGCGGCGGTCACGTAGGCGATGCCGTTGGCGAGCGTGAAGGCCACTTCCTGGGCCGCGGTGGAGCCGGCCTCGCGCAGGTGGTAGCCCGAGATCGAGATCGTGTTCCAGCGGGGCACCCGCTCGCGGCAGAACGCGAACGTGTCCGTGATAAGTCTCATCGACGGCCCGGGCGGGAACACGTAGGTGCCCCGCGCGACGTACTCCTTCAGGATGTCGTTCTGGACGGTGCCGGAGAGCCGGTCCGCCGCCACCCCCTGCCGCTCGGCCACCGCCACGTACAGGCACAGCAGGATCGAGGCGGTGGCGTTGATGGTCATGGAGGTGGAGACGCGGTCCAGCGGGATGGACTCGAAGAGCGCGGCCATGTCCTCCACGCTCGAGATGGCCACCCCGACCTTGCCGACCTCGCTGCGCGCCATCTCGTGGTCGGCGTCGTAGCCCATCTGGGTCGGCAGGTCGAAGGCCACGCTGAGGCCGCTCTGCCCCTGCTCGAGCAGGTAACGGAAGCGCCGGTTGGTCTCCGCCGCCGAGCCGAAGCCCGCGTACTGGCGCATCGTCCACAGTCGCCCGCGGTACATCGTGGGCTGCACCCCGCGCGTGAAGGGAAACTCGCCCGGGAACCCCAGGTCGCGCACGTAGTCGACCGCCGCCACGTCCGCGGGCGTGTGCAGCCGCTCGAGCGGCGCCCCGCTCGAGTCCGCGAAGGGGCCGGAGCGCTCGGCGGCCCGGCCGAGCGCGGGCGTGAGCGTGCGCTCCTCCCATTCGCGGCGGGCCTGCTCGAAGCGCGCCTGCTCCTCGGGCGTCATCACGCGCCACCCGCTCCCCTCGCCCTGCCCTCTCCCCAGAGGGGAGAGGGTTCTTTCTGGCACCCTCTCCCCTGTGGGGAGAGGGCAGGGTGAGGGGCCCAGGGATTGCGCGAAATCACAACGGGATGTTCCCGTGCTTCTTGGGCGGGTTGGTGTCGCGCTTGGTGTGCAGCACCTCGAGGGCCTGGATGAGCCGGCGCCGGGTGTCGCGCGGCTCGATCACCTCGTCGATGTAGCCCCGCTCCGCCGCCACGTACGGGTTCGCGAACTTCTCCCGGTACTCGCGCACCTTCTCGTCCTTGAGCGCGGCCGGGTCCGCCGCCGCGTCCATCTCCCGGCGGTAGAGGATGTTCACCGCCCCGTCGGGGCCCATCACCGCGATCTCCGCGGTGGGGAACGCGAAGTTCGCGTCGCCCCGGATGTGCTTGGACGACATCACGCAGTAGGCGCCGCCGTAGGCCTTGCGGGTGATCACGGTGAGCTTCGGCACCGTGGCCTCGCAGTAGGCGAACAGCAGCTTGGCCCCGTGCTTGATGATGCCCCCGTGCTCCTGGGCGGTTCCGGGCAGGAAGCCCGGCACGTCCTCGAAGGTCACGATCGGGATGTTGAAGCAGTCGCAGAAGCGCACGAAGCGCGCGCCCTTGAGCGAGGCGTTGATATCCAGGCAACCGGCCAGGTGCGCGGGCTGGTTGGCCACGATCCCGACCGGCCGGCCTCCGAGCCGGCCGAAGCCGATGACGAGGTTCGGGGCGTAGTCGGCCTGGATCTCGAAGAAGTAGCGGTCGTCGAGCACCGGCCGCACGATGTCCTTGATGTCGTAGGGCCGATTGGGCTGATCCGGCACCACCGTCTGCAGCGCCTCGTCCACGCGATCGGCGGGATCGAGCGAGGGACGAATTGGCGGGTCTTCCGAGTTGTTCTGGGGCAGGAACGTGAGCAGCTCGCGGATGAGGGCGAGGCATTCCTCCTCGTTCTCCGCCGCGAAGTGGGCCACCCCGGATCGCTCTCCGTGAGCGGACGCGCCGCCGAGCTCCTCGAACGACACCTCCTCGTGGGTGACCGCTCGGATCACGTCGGGACCGGTCACGAACATGTAGGAGCTGTGCTTGACCATGACCACGAAGTCGGTGATGGCGGGCGAGTAGACCGCGCCGCCCGCGCACGGGCCCATGATGGCCGAGATCTGGGGCACCACGCCCGAGGCCAGCGTATTGCGCAGGAAGATGTCCGCGTAGCCGGCGAGCGACACCACGCCCTCCTGGATGCGCGCGCCGCCCGAATCGTTGAGCCCGATGACCGGCGTGCCCGTCTTCATCGCCAGATCCATGATCTTGCAGATCTTCCGCGCGTAGGCCTCGGCGAGCGAGCCGCCGAAGACGGTGAAGTCCTGGGCGAAGACGAACACGGCCCGGCCGTGGATCCGGCCGGAGCCGGTCACGACCCCGTCGCCGGGGATGCGCTGCTCGTCCACGCCGAAGTCGCGGCTCTGGTGGACGACGAGCCGGTCCATCTCGGCGAAGGAGCCCTTGTCCAGCAGGAGCTCGATCCGCTCCCGGGCCGTCTTCTTGCCCGCCTTGTGCTGCCGGGCGATGCGATCGGGGCCGCCCGCGAGCTCCGCCGCCTCGTTGCGCCGTCTGAGCTCGTCGAAGCGATCGTGGAGGGACATGCCAGGACCTCTGCTCGTGAAGTATAGGAGTCGGGTACCCGGAAAGTCAATGAATGCACGTGCTTCTCGGCCCCTTTCATTGACTTGCATGAGACCCCCTGCCATACTCGGACCCCGATGACCCCCCTCGCGGTCGGTGTCATTCTCGCCTGCGTCGTGGCGCTCACGATCGTGCTGGTCTCCACCCTGCTCGCGCTCAAGAGGACGGCCGCGCGCGCGGAGAGCGTGCTCGCGCAGGTGGAGCGCGAGATCCGTCCGATGGCGAGCGAGCTCGAGAGCTTGTCCGGCGAGCTGCAGAAGCTCTCGCGCAACGCCAACGACAATCTCCAGCGCATCGGAGGCGTGGTGGACCGGGTCGAGGACATCTCGGTCCAGGTGGCGCGGGTGGTCGGCGCGGTGGCGGGGCTCACGCGGATCGGGCAGTACGCGGGAATGGCGGCCGGGGTGAAGCGGGGGGTCGAAGTCTTCCTCCACCGGCTCAAAGAGCGACACCACTGATCGACGACGCAGCCAAGGAGACGACCATGGCGGACGAGCGCGGAAGCGACGCGGCGGGCTATCTCGGGTGGTTCTTCCTCGGCGCCATCGCGGGCGCGGCGGCGGCCGTGCTGCTCACGCCCAGGACCGGGCGCGAGGCGCGCGAGCTCCTCGCCGAGCACGGCGGCGACCTCTTCAAGCGCGCCCAGGACGCGGCGGGCCAGGCCCAGGACCGCGCCGGAGACCTCTTCGACAAGGGCCGCGAGTACTTCGAGGAGCAGGCGCAGCGGCTCTCCTCCGCCTTCGAGGCAGGCCGCTCGGCCATGAAGGACGAGATCACGCGCGGCCACTCAAACTAAAAGAGCCTTTCATTCCCCTATTCCTCTCCCCTCCCGGGGAGAGGGCAGGGTGAGGGGATCCCTACCGCCGGAAGTCAGCGCGGGTAGGCAGCAGCCGGTCGGCGATCAGGTTGCGCATCATCTCCACGGTGCCCCCGCCGATGGCGAACATGCGGGCGTCGCGCACCATGCGCTCGAGCGGCAGGCCGCGCCCGTAGCCGGCGGCGCCGTGAATTTGCAGCGCTTGGCCCGTCACCTCCTGCGCCGTCTCGGCCGCGAAGGTCTTGGCCTTCGCCGCCTCCAGCGCGTCCGGGAAGCCGGTGCCCGCATTGGCCGCGGCGCGATGGATGAGCAGGCGAGCCGCGTCGAGCGTGATCGCCATGTCGGCCAGCTTCCAGCGGATGCCCTGGAAGTCCCCGATGGGCCGGCCGAATTGCCGCCGGCTGCCCGCGTAGGCCAGCGCCAGCTCATAGCTGCCCTGGGCCAGGCCCAGGGCCACCGTCGCGGCGCCGAGCCGCTGGCCGTTGTAGGCCGCCATCAGTTTCTTGAAGCCGTCGGGCGGGCCGACCAGCACGTGATCCCTGGGTACCCGGCAGGCGTCGAAGTGCAACCGGCCCTCCGGAATGCCACGCAATCCCATGGTGCGGTCGCGCTCGCCTATGCGGAACCCGGGGGTCTCGCGCTCGACGAAGACGCCGCCGATCCCGCCCGCCCCCGCCGCCGGGCCGATCCGGCAATAGACCAGATAGAGGCGGGAGGTCCCGGCGCCGGTGATCCAGCGCTTCTCGCCCGAGAGCGCGTAGCCCTCGGGCGCCTCGTCGGCGCGGGTCACGAGATCGGTGGCCGCCGACCCGGCCTCGGGCTCGGTGATGGCGATCGCCGGCTTGTCGCCCTCGAGCACCCACGGGAAGTAGCGCCGCTTCTGCGCCTCGCTGCCGTAGGCGGTGAGCGCCCCGACCACGCCCAGGCTCCCCTCGACCACGATGCGCGCGGTCACTCCGCAGACGCGCGCGATCTCCTCGACGACCAGCAGGACGTCCAGGATGGACGCGCCCGGGCCGCCGTAGGCCTTCGGAATGGTCAGACCCATGAAGCCGGCGGCGACGAGGTCCTTCACGTTGTCCCACGGGTATTCCTCGGCGGCGTCCCAGCGGGCGGCGCGCTCGCGGAAGACCGTGTCGGCCAGGTGGCGGGCGCGGGCCTTGAGAGCCTCCTGCTCGGCGGTGAGCTTGAACTCCATAGTCCGCGGGTCCCCTCACCCTGCCCTCTCCCCAAAGGGGAGAGGGAGATCAACCATCAGATGTGGATCGGGTGGCCGAGCGCGGCCAGGGTGGCCTCGAACGCGGCCTCGGACAGGGTGGGATGGGCGTGCATGGTGTGGACGAACTCGTCCAGCGTGGCCTCGAGGGTCCGGCCCACCGCGAACTCGTGGATCAGCTCGGTGGCCTCGGGCCCGACGATGTGCACGCCGAGGATCTCGCCGGTGGCCTTGTCGGCCACCACCTTGACGAAGCCTTCGGTCTCGCCCTGCGCGACCGCCTTGCCGCTGGCCGTGAACGGGAACTTGCCCACCGCGATCTCGCGCCCGCCCGCGCGGGCCGCTGCCTCGGTGAGCCCGATGGACGCCACCTGCGGGTGGCAGTAGGTGCAGGACGGCACGTTGCCGTAGTCGACCGGCCGCGGGGACTGGCCCGCGATCGCCTCTGCGGCCACGACCCCCTCGGCCATCGCCTTGTGGGCGAGGAGCTGGTGGCCGGCCATGTCCCCGATCGAGTAGACGCCCTTCACCGAGGTCTCCATGGTCGCCGACACCGTCACGAAGCCGTGCTCGGTGGCGACCCCGAGCGTCTCGAGCCCGAGCCCGCGCGTGCGCGCGGCCCGCCCCACCGCCATCAGCACCTGGTCGGCCTTGAGCGTCTCGATCTTGCCTTCGGCCTCCACCTCGACCGAGACCCCTTCGCGGACCGGCGTCACGCCCTTGACCTTCACCCCGGTGCGGATCGTGATGTCGCGCCGCGAGAAGAGCCGGGCGATCTGGGTGGAGACCTCCTCGTCCTCGATCGGCAGCACCCGCGGGAGCGCTTCGAGCACGGTCACCGAGGCCCCGTAGGCCGCGAAGACGTCGGCGAACTCGATGCCCACCGCGCCCGCGCCGATGACGATCAACGAGCCGGGCCGGCCTTCGTTGGTCACCGCGCCGGTGGAAGAGACTATGCGCTTCTCGTCGATGGTGACGCCGGGCAGCGACCTGGGCTCGGACCCGGTGGCCAGGATGACCGCCCGCTTCGCCTCGAGGGTAGCGGTGCCGTCCTTACCCGCCACCTCGACCACGCGCGCGCCCTTGAGCGTGCCCCGGCCGAGGAACAGCGTGATCTTGTTCTTGCGGAAGAGGAACTCGACGCCCTTGGCCATCCGGTCGGCCACCCGGCGCGACCGCTGTACGGCCTGGGCGTAGTCGGCCTTCCACTCCCCCACCGTGATGCCGAATTCTTTCGCGCGGTTGAAGAGGCCGACGACTTCCGCGTTGCGGAGCAGCGCCTTGGTGGGGATGCAGCCCCAGTTGAGGCAGACCCCTCCCGGACGATCGTCCTCGACGGTGGCGACCGAGAGGCCGAGCTGGGCGCAGCGGATCGCGGCCACGTAGCCGCCGGGCCCGGTGCCCACCACCACCACGTCGAATTGCTGAGCGGCCACCGGACTAGACCAGGAGCCGCAGCGGCTCTTCCAGCAGGCGCTTGACGTCCTGCAGAAACCGCGCGCCCATCGCGCCGTCCATCACCCGGTGATCGCAGGAGATCGTCATCTTCATGCGACGCCCTACCCGGATCTCACCGTCTTCCACGACCGGCTTCTGCAGCACCGACCCGACCGCCAGGATGGCGCCCTCGGGCGGATTGATGATGGCCGAGAACTCCTCCACGTCGTACATGCCGAGGTTGGAGATGGAGAAGGTGGCCCCGGTCATTTCCTGCGCTCGCAGCTTGCCTCCGCGCGCGCGGTCGGCCAGGTCCCGCGACTCGACCGCGATCCGCCCCAGCGGCTTGATGTCGCAGTCGCGAAGGACCGGGGTGATCAGGCCCTGGTCGAGCGCCACCGCGATGCCGATGTGGGCGCGATGGTGCACGCGGATGGCCTGGCCATTGAGCTGAGCGTTGATACCCGAGTTCTTGAGCAGGGCCAGCGCCACCGCCTTGATGACCAGGTCGGTGACCGAGATCTTGGGCTGCCCCTCGAGCGCGTTGAGCCCCTCGCGCAGCGACCAGGCCCCGTCCATCGCTACTTCGGACGTCACGTAGAAGTGCGGGACCGGCGCCTTCGACATCGGCATGCGCTTGGCGATGGCCGCGCGCATCGGCGACATCGGCACGTCCTCGAACTCGGCCTCGGCCCGGGGCGGGATCACGAACTGCGGCCGCGCCGGGACTGCGGTCGGCCGCGGAGCGCCCGCCGGCTGCGGCGCGCCCGCGGGCACGACGGCGGGCCGGGGCGCCGCCGGGGCGGCCTCCACGTCGCGGCGGATGATGCGGCCGCCGGGGCCGGTGCCCTGGACGACGCGCAGGTCCACGCCGGTCTGCCCCGCGATCTTGCGGGCGAGCGGCGACGCCTTGACGCGTCCGCCCGCGGGAGCCGCCGGGGCCGCCGCGGCCGGAGCCATCGGCACCACCTCGGCGGTGGCGGGCACGGACTGATAGCTCTCCATCGCGGGCAGCGGTCCCGCCGGCGCGGCCGCCGCGGGCTGGGGAGCGGGGGCCGAGGCCGGCCCCGGCTTGGGACCCGGTGCGGGAGCCGACGCCGCGGCCGGCGGCGCGGCGGGCTTCGCGGGCGCGGCGGCCACGCTCGAGATATCCTCGGCCGGGTCCGCGATGACCCCGATCAGATCGCCCACCGGCACCTGCCCGCCTTCGCCGATCACGATCTTGCGCAGCACGCCCGCCCCGAAGGCCTCGAGCTCCACGTTGGCCTTGTCGGTCTCGATCTCCGCGATGAGGTCACCGCCCTTGACCGCGTCGCCTTCCTTCTTCAGCCACTTGATGACCTTGCCGGTCTCCATGGCGTCGGACAGCTTGGGCATGAACACCTTGGTGATCATGCGTTGCACACCTGACGGATCGCCGCCGCGATCTTGGCCTTCGACGGCGTCTTGAGCAGCTCGAGGTTCTTCGCGTACGGCATGGGCGCGTTCTCGCCGGTGACCCGCACGATTGGCGCGTCCAGATCGTCGAAGGCCTCCTCCTGGATCTCCGCCGCGATCTCCGAGCCCATGCCCGCGAAGCCCGCGCCGGCCTCGAGCACCACCGCTCGATGAGTCTTTCGAACAGATCCGACGATGGTGCCGGTGTCCATGGGTCGGAGCGTGCGCGGGTCCACGATCTCTACCGAGATGCCTTCCTTCGCGAGCTCCTCCGCCACCTCGAGCGCCCGATAGAGCATGCCCATATACGCCACCACCGTCACGTCGGTCCCCTCGCGGCGAACCACCGCCTGGCCAAGCGGGATCAGGAACTCCGGGTCCTCGGGCACCTCGCCCTTGACCGCGTACAACGTCTCGGCCTCGATGAAGATCACGGGGTTGTCGTCGCGGATGGCCGACTTGAGCAGTCCCTTGGCGTCGGCCGGCGTCGAGGGCCGGACCACCTTGAGCCCGGGCACGTGGTAGAAGTACGTCTCCATGGACTGCGAATGTTGCGCCGCGAGCTGGGACGCGGGTCCGCCCGGGCCGCGGATCACGAGCGGGATATTGTACTGGCCCCCGGACATGTAGCACATCTTGGCCGCCGAGTTGACGATCTGGTCGAGGGCCAGGATCGAGAAGTTGAACGTCATCATCTCGACCACGGGCCGGAGCCCCAGCATGGCCGAGCCGACCCCGACGCCGGTGAACCCCGATTCACAGATTGGCGTGTCGATGATGCGCTGCTCCCCGAACTCCTTCAGCAGCCCCTGGGTCACCTTGTAGGCGCCGTCGTAGAGACCGACCTCCTCACCCATCACGAAGACGCGCGGGTCCCGCCGCATCTCCTCGCGGAGCGCCAGGTTGAGGGCCTCCCGGTAGGTCATGACCGCCATGGCATCAGTCCTTGTACACGTCCCGGAACAGCTCTTCCGGTGCCGGCTCCGGCGACGCCTCCGCGAAGGCCACCGCCTCGTCCGCGAGATCGTTCACCGCCTTCTCGACGTTCTTGAAATCGGCCTCGGTCAGCACGCCCTCCTTCAGGCAGCGGTCGCTGAAGAGCGCGATGGGGTCCCGCAGCTTCTCACGCTCGACCTCTTCCTTGGTGCGGTAGACCGAGCCGGCCGGATCGCGCATGGAGTGGCCGCGGAAGCGGTAGGTGCGGGCCTCGATGAGGGCCGGGGTCCTGTCCCGGCGCGCCCGCTCGACCGCCCGCCCGACCGCGTCGCGCACCGCGAGCACGTCCATGCCGTCCACCGCCTCGCCGGGAATGCCGTAGGTCTCCGCGAAGCGCCAGATGTCGGTCTGGGCCAGCGCGCGGTGGATGGCGGTGCCCATGGCGTAGCGGTTGTTCTCGCAAATCCAGATCACCGGCAGCTTCCAGAGCGCGGCCAGGTTCATGGATTCATGGAACTCGCCCTGAGGAACCGCGCCGTCGCCGAAGTAGCACAGGACCACCTGGTCGCCGCCCTGGTACTTGATCGCGAAGCCCGCCCCCGCGGCCAGCGGCAGGTGCGCGCCCACGATGCCGTGGCCACCCAGGAAGTTGACGCTCTTGTCGAACAGGTGCATGGACCCGCCCTTGCCCTTGCTCAACCCGTCGATGCGGCCGAACAGCTCGGCCATGATCCGGCGCGGATCGGACCCCTTGGCCAGGCAATGGCCGTGCTCGCGATAGGACGACACCGCGTAGTCGTCGGGTCTCACCACCGAGGTGGCACCCACCGCCACCGCCTCCTGCCCGATATAGAGGTGGAGAAAGCCGCCGATCTTACCCAGGGCGTACATCTCGGCCGCCTTCTCCTCGAAGCGCCGGATCAGGGCCATCTGGGTGAGCAGCCGCCGGGCCAGCTCGGCATCGAGCCGGGTCGGCGGCGTTACGGTCTTGGTCTGCGCCATCCGGTTCCTCCTGGCAGTTCTGGCTACCCTTCTTCAGCGGCTGCCGTAAGCTTCTCTTCTTGTCTTCGCTCGAACTTCCCTCTCCCCCGAGGCGGGGGAGAGGGGATCTGTCGCTTACCCGCGCAATGTGCTCAGCTCGTCCACCGAGAGACGGCGGCGAAGCCGGAAGATCGCCACGATGATCGCGAGGCCCACCGCGACTTCGGCGGCGGCGACGCACAGCACGAAGAAGACCAGGACCTGGCCCTCGACCGTCCCGTGCCGCTGCCCAAAGGCCACCAGCGCCAAATTCGCCGCGTTCAGCATCAGCTCGACGGACATGAAGATCACGAGCGGGTTGCGCCGGATCAGGACGCCGAGCACGCCCATCGTGAACAGGACCGCGGAGAGCGCGACGTAGTAGGATTCGGGAACCATCCTACGCCCTGCGCTTGGTCAGCGCCACGACTCCGACGATGGCGGTGAGGAGCAGCACCGAGGTGACCTCGAACGGGAACAGGTAGTCGGTGAACAGCACGCGCCCCACCGCCTCGGTCCCGCCCGGCACCGGCGGCTTGGGGTCACCCCCCAGCACGGCCGAGCGCAGCACCAGCGCGACCAGGATCAGGAAGACGGCGGCCACCGGGACCGCCAGCCAGCGCTGCCGGCGCAGCGGATCGGGCCCCGTCTCTTCCTTGCCCGGGATCAGCACCATGATCGCGAAGACGAAGAGCACC
The DNA here is from genome assembly GCA_040902305.1 of Candidatus Rokuibacteriota bacterium. Classification (GTDB taxonomy): domain Bacteria; phylum Methylomirabilota; class Methylomirabilia; order Rokubacteriales; family CSP1-6; genus CAMLFJ01. The sequence continues at coordinate 32,158 of JBBDXN010000008.1, forward strand.
GCGATGGCGCCCGCGTAAATGATGATCTGCACCGCGGCCAGGAACTCCGCGCGCATGGTCAGGAACAGCGCGGCCACCGAAGTCAGATTGACGGCGAGGAAGAGCGCGCCGTGGATCGGGTTCTTCCGCAGCAGCATCCCCGCCGCGGACCCGACCGCGAGCAGGGCCAGCACCAGGAACGTGAAGAGGCTCACGCGGGCCTCCGCGCGGGCGGAATGGGCACCGGGGAGGTGGGCACGCCGCTGGGGCCCGCCGGCTCGAGGGCCAGCAGGGTGTCTTTCGTGTAGATCATGCTCTGGCGGTCGTAGGCCGAGAACTCGAGGATGCCGGTGTCCATGCGGATCGCGTCCTCGGGACAGGCCTCGACGCAGTAGCCGCAGAACACGCACTTGCCGAGATCGATGTCGAACCGCTCCGGCACCTTCTCGATCTCGGGATTCGGGTGCTCGGTGGCCACGATGTAGATGCAGTGGGCCGGGCACACCGTCTCGCACATCATGCACGCCACGCACCGCGGGGAGCCGTCCTCCCGGCGCACCAGCCGGTGCAGGCTGCGCAGCCGCGGGGAATAGGGCCGCCGCTCGTCCGGGTACTGGATGGTGACCGCCCCGCGCGCACTCTTGCTCCGGAACACGACCCGCAGGGTGTGCCGCCACATGTTGACGAAGAAGTGCTGGGCGGTCAGGGCCAGCCCCAGCAGCACCTCGACCACGTAGAAGCGCTGGCCGAGCCTGAGGCGGCTCGAGTGCTTGGGATCGGCGGGATCGTTGGTCGTCTGGTAGGACATGGCTCAGGGCTTCCCCAGCGCCAGCAGCACGAGGCCGGTGACGAGGATGTTCAGGACCGACAGCGGGAAGAGGGCCAGCCAGCCCAGCCGCATCGCCTGGTCGTAGCGGAAGCGGGGCAGCGTCCACCGGATCAGCATGAGGAACCAGATCACGACCACGACCTTGGTGAGGAACGCGGTCACCTGGAGCCCCACCACCGCCAGGTGCGGCAGCGCCACGCTCGCGCCCCAGGGGAACACGAAGCCGGAGGCCTGGAGATACGGGACCTGCCACCCGCCCAGGAACAACGCGGTGGTCATGCCCGCGATCACCACCGTCTCCAGGAAGTCGGCCATCGCGAACATGCCGAACTTCATCCCGCTGTACTCCACGAAGTAGCCGATGATCTCGGACTCCCCTTCCGGGGTGTCGAAGGGAATCCGCTTGGTGGAGGCGATGCCCGCGGTCAGGAACAGGACGAACGCGGCGGGCTGGGTCAGGAGCCCCCACGCCGGGATCCAGGCACCGAAGAACTGCGGCAGCAGCGGCTGGCCCTGGCCGCGCGCGATGTCCTGCATGTTCAGCGAGCCGTACACCATGACCACGCCCATGATCGAGGCGCCGATCGCGACCTCCACGGAGATCATGAGGGCGGCCGCCCGCTGGCCACCGAGAAGGGCGTAGTTGTTGGCGGAGGCCCAGCCCGCCATCATGAGCCCGTAGACACCGAGCGAGATCATCCCCAGGACGTAGAGGATACCCACGTTGAGCGTCACCGCCTGGAGCTGGATCTCGCGCCCCAGGATCTGGAGCGTGTCCCCGAACGGGATCGTGGCAAAAGCGGCCAGGCCGAAGAACACCGACACGAACGGGGCCAGCTTGAACATCAGCTTGTCCGCGCGCGCGGGCGTGAAGTCCTCCTTGGTCAGCATCTTGACCGCGTCGGCCAGCGGGTGGAGCAGCCCGAACATGCGGATCCCGAAGATCGACGCGCGATTGGCCCCGATCCGGTCCTGCATGATCGCGGACTGCTTGCGCTCGACCCAGGTCAGGAGCCCGCCGAAGTTCAGCACCACGAACATGACGAAGCCGACCGGGATGGCTTGAAGAAGCAGATCGAGCGCCACCCCGCTCACGCCTTCACCATGAGGCCCACGTCCCCCAGCCCGCGATAGGTCATGCCCGAGAACGCGGGCACCTGCCCGGCCAGCCCGGCGAAGACCTGCTCGGCCCGCGTGGCCACCGGCGCCGGGTCCTCGCCGCCGAGGGCCCGCCCGAGCCGGCCGAGGATGTCCCAGTCGGCCGCCGCCTCGCCCAGCGGCTCCACCACGGTGCGGAAGCGCTGCACCCGGCCCTGGAAATTGGTGAACGTGCCCTCGCGCTCGACGTAGGCCGCGCTGGGCAGCACCAGATGCGCGCCCGCGCTGGTGGCGTTGGCGCTCGGTCCCTGGAACACCACCATCTCGGCGCCCGCGAGGGCGGCGGTCACGTCGGCCGTCGGCAGGCCGGAGTCGAGGAGATCGTGCTGGAAGATCCACAGGAGCTTGATCCGCCGGTCCCGCGCACCGTCCAGGATCGCGCGCGTCTCGGCCTGGTCCAGGCCGATCAGCTCGGCCCCGCGCCGATTGGGATGCTTGTCGGCGCGGATCAGGAGATGGTCCTCGTCCCCCGGCACCCGGGGCGGCACCCGATGGTCCACCGCGCGGATCCCGAGCCGGCCCGCGATCCGCTGCAGGGCGAACAGATCCTCGTTGGACATCTGAGGCGAGGCGAGGATCCCGATCTCCTCGGCCCGGTAGCGCCGGAGCGCTTCCGCGAGGACCGCGACGGCCTCGTCCCAGCCGAGCTGGACGTCCTTGCCATTCGCGCGCCGGACGGGAGCCAGCAGCCGGGTGTCGTCGTCGATCCAGCGGAAGCCGTAGCGGCCGTCGTCGCAGATCCACCACCGGTTGACGTCCGGGTTGTGGCGCGGCTTGATGCGCGCGAGCCGCCGCCCCTGGTTGTGATGGACCCGGCGCCGGCTCGTGTGCACCTCGATATTGCAGCCCCTCGCGCAGCCGTTGCAGACCGACCGCGCGGTGTCGAGGTACCAGACCCGCACCTGGAAGCGGAACTCCCGGTCGGTCAGCGCGCCCACCGGGCAGATGTCGATGACGTTGCCCGAATACTTGTTCTCGAGCGTCTTGCCCGGGAAGAGCCCGATCTCGGAGTGGTCGCCCCGGTTGAAGATGCCGAGCTCGCCGGTGCCGGTCACCTCGTCGCAGAACCGCACGCAGCGCGAGCAGAGGATGCATCGCTCCGCGTCCAGGATGACGTGGGGCCCGAGCGGCACCGCCTTCGGCTTGTGCACCTTCTCGTCCACCATGCGCGGGTCGTAGAGGCCGTGCCGCATGTAGTAGATCTGCAGCCAGCACTCGCCGGCCTGGTCGCACACCGGGCAGTCCAGCGGGTGATTGACGAGGTGAAACTCCATGATGGACTTACGGGTCTCGAGCACCCGCTCGGTCTGCGTGTGGACGACCATCCCGTCCGCGGCCTGGGTGTTGCAGCCGATCTGGGGGCGCGGGTTCTTCTCGATGTCCACCATGCAGAGCCGGCACTGCCCCGCGATGCTGAGGCCGGGGTGATAGCAGTAGTGCGGCACCTCGACGCCGGCCTGCCGGGCGGCCTCGATGAGGTTGGTGCCCGGGGCGACCTCGACTTCCTTGCCGTCGATGGTTAATTTAGGCATCCGTGAGCCTAGGCATCGCGCGGGATCAACGCCTCGAACTCCTCGCGGAACTTCTCGATGTAGCTGACGTAGGGGCCGACCGCGCCGTCGTAGAAGGCGCAGATGGTGGTCCCGGCCCCGCGCTTGGCCACGTCCAGGATCGTGTCGAGGTCGTCCTTGCGGCCCTTCCCCTCCACGATCCGGTGGGAGATCTTGTAGATCCAGCCGGTGGACTCGCGGCACGGCGTGCATTGCCCGCACGATTCGTGCGCGTAGAAGCGGGCCACCACCATGAGGGCCTCCGGGATCGAGACGGTCTCGTCCATCACGATGACGCCCGCGGACCCGATCATGGTGCCGGCCGCCTTGAGGCCGTCTGCGTCCATGGTCACGTCGATCTCGTCGGCGGTGAGGATCGGAGCCGAGGAGCCGCCGGGCACGACCGCCTTGAGCCGCCGGCCGCCGGGGATGCCGCCGCAATGGTCGTAGATGAGCGAGCGCAGGGTCACCGAAACCGACGTCTCCACCACCCCCGGCTTGACCACGTGGCCGGAGACCGAGTAGAGCCGGGTCCCGCCCTGGGTCTTGGTGCCGAGCCCCGCGAACCACGCGGCGCCCCGGTTGATGATGTGGGGCACCGCCGCGATGGTCTCCACGTTGTTCACGATGGTGGGCTGCCCGAAGGCGCCCTTGATCGCGGGGAACGGGGGCTTGATCTTGGGCCAGCCCTTCTTGCCCTCGAGGGAGGAGAGCAGGCCCGTCTCCTCTCCGCAGATGTAGGCGCCCGCCCCGCGGTGCACCACGATGTCGAAGTCGAAGCCCGAGCCCTGGATGTTCCGGCCGAGCAGCCCCGCGTCGTAGGCTTCCTTCACCGCGCCGCTGAAGATCTCCCACGGCCGCACGTATTCGCCCCGGATGTAGACGAAGCCGGTGTGCGAGTCGATCGCCCGCGCCGCGATGATCATGCCCTCGATCAGGGCGTGGGGATCGCGCTCGAGCAGGTAGCGGTCCTTGAACGTGCCCGGCTCCCCCTCGTCCGCGTTGATCACGAGGTACTTCGGCGCGGTCGAGCCCTTGGGGATGAAGCTCCACTTCATGCCGGTGGGGAAGGCGGCGCCGCCGAGCCCGCGGAGGTTGGACTGCTTCACCTCCTCGGTGATCGCGGCCGGCTCCATCCCGAGCGCCTTGGGCAGCGCGGTGTAGCCGCCGGTCTCCCGGTAGACGCCGAGAGTGTGCGAGCCTGGGCGATCGAAGTTGCGGGTGAAGATCTTCTCAACCGTCACCGGCACGCTCATTTCACCTTCTTGAGCGAGATGGGTATCGACAATACATCGGAGCGCCACTCCCGCGGTTCGATCGGACCTAGGTACACGCGGCTCACAGCAGACCCTCCAGGATGCGGTCTACCTTCTCGGGCGTGAGCAGCCCCTCGTAGCGGTCGTCCACCTGCATCATCGGCGCCTGCTCGCACGCGCAGAGGCATTCCACGGTGAGCAGGGTGACGCGGCCATCGGACGTCGTCTCGCCGACCTCGACGCCCAGGCGCTGGGTCAGGTGATCCACGATCGACTTGGCGCCGAGCAGGTGGCAGGAGAGGTTGTGACACACCGAGACCACGTGACGCCCCGGCGGCTGCTGGAAGAACAACGTGTAGAACGTGACGACTTCGTGCACGTGGGCGGGCGACATCTCGAAGAGCCCCGCCACGTACTCCTCGATCTGAAGCGACACGTAGCCGAAGACGTCCTGGGCCAGGCGCAGCACGGGCAGCAGCGCGCCCTGCTTGTCCGGATAGAGCCCCTGCAACCGCCGGACTTCGTCGAGCTGCTCCGCGGTGAACTCTGGCCGCTTGGCGTCTGGCATGGCCTAGCGGTCGAGCTCGCCGCCGATCATGTTGACGGAGCCGAAGGTGGGGATGATGTCGGCGATCATCTCGCCCTCGATCATTCGCGGGATGGCGGCCACCGGGGGGAGACAGGGCGGCCGGCACCGCACGCGGTACGGGCGGTCGGTACCGTCGGACACCACGTAGAAGCCCAGCTCGCCATTGGCGCCCTCCGCCGCGAAGTAGGCCTCGCCCGGGGGCGGCCGGATGCCGTAGCCTTCCATCACCAGCATGAAGTGGTTCATCAGCCCCTCGATGGAGCCGTAGGCGTCCGCCTTGGTGGGAAGGATCACTCGCTTGTCCGGCGCGTTGACGCGGCCGTGGGCGCCGCGGTCCTGTCCCAGCAGGTTGGGCGACAGCTTGATGGGCATGAGCAGCAGGCCCTCGGTCTTGCCCTGCTTGCCCAGGTCCACGTAGGCGTCGGACTCGATGGCCCGGCCTTCCCAGTCCACCTGAATGGCGCCGCCGGGCAGACCGTCCAGCGCCTGCTCCGCGATCCGCATCGACTGCTCCATCTCGGCCATGCGCACCAGGAAGCGATCGAAGTTGTCCCCGTTCTTGCCCAGCGCGATGTCGAACGGGATCCGATCGTAGGCCCAATAGGGCTGCGTCTTGCGCAGATCGAAGGGCACGCCCGCCGCGCGCAGCAGCGGCCCGGTGATCCCCCACGCGATGGTCTCCTCCCGGCTGAGCGCGCCCACCCCCACCATCCGGTCCATGAAGATGCGGTTGCCGGTGACGAGGGTATGCACCTCTTCCAGCACCTGGCGGGTCTCCGCGAACGCCTTCTTGACCTTCAGATCGAACCCCGCGGGCAGGTCCGCCTTCACCCCGCCGACGCGCCCGTAGGAGATGGTCAGCCGCGCGCCGGTGACGTCCTCCACCAGCTCCCAGAGGAACTCGCGCGCCTTGATCATGTAGAGGAACACGGTGAAGGCGCCCAGCTCCATGGAGCCCGCGCCCACGCAGGTGAGGTGGTCGCAGATCCGGGAGATCTCGCTCATGATCACCCGGATGTACTTGCACCGATCCGTGATCTCGATGCCGAGCAGCTTTTCCACCGCCGAGCTGTACGCGAAGTTGTTGATGAGCGGCGAGACGTAGTTGAGGCGGTCCGTGTAGGGGATCGCGTTGTTGTACGGGCCCTCCTCGCAGTCCTTCTCGAAGGCCCGATGGAGGTAGCCGATCTCCACGTCGCTCTTCACCACCGTCTCACCGTCCAGCTCCGCGAAGATCCGGATGATCCCGTGCATGGCCGGATGCGCCGGCCCCATGTTGACGTAGAGGTGCTGGCTGCTGTCACCGCTCTTGCCGGTACCCTCCCCCAGGAACAGCTCGCGCGTCTGCCGCTCGGCCATCAGGCTCCTGACCCTTCTTTCATGTCCGCTCGGCTCGCCTTCTGACCGTCTACTCCGGTACGGCATTGTCGTATCCGCTCGGCTCGCCTTCGGCTGCGCCTCGCACTACTTTGCACCTCGCCCTACACTTTCGGCCCGATCAGGGGCTGGCGGCGGTTGATCGGGTAGTCCTTGCGCAGGGGGTGCCCTTCGAACTCTTCGTAGAGCAGGAGCCGGCGCAGGTCCGGGTGGCCGTCGAAGCGGATGCCGAACATGTCCCAGACCTCGCGCTCGAGCCAGTTCGCGATGGGCCAGAGGCCGCAGGCGGTCGGGACCACCAGATCGTCCTGCTCCACCGAGACCTTGAGCCGGACGCGATGGTTGTGGGCGACGGAGTACAGATGATAGACGACCTCGAAGCGCGGCCCGTCCTCGCGGCCCGGAAACCGGGAGTAGTCGACCGCGGTGATGTCCACCAGCATGTCGAAGCCGAGGGCGGCCTCGTCCCTGCAGAAGGTCAGAGCCGGCACGATCGCCTCCCGCGCGAGCACCGCGGTTTGATCACCGCGATAGTCGTGGGTGGCGAGGACCCGGTCGCCGAGGCGCTCGCGCAGCCGGGTGAGAATCGCGTGGCCGTCCATGGCGGTCGCGGGGGTCCGGATCAGAAGCGCTGGGCGCCGGCCGCGATCTTGTCCTGGAGCTTCATCAGGCCGTCGATGACGCTCTCGGGGCGCGGCGGACAGCCCGGGATGTAGACGTCCACGGGAATGATGGTGTCGATCCCCTGGACCGTCGCGTAGTTGTCGTAAAAGCCTCCGGTGCAGGTGCAGACGCCGAAGGCGACCACCCACTTGGGCTCGCACATCTGGTCGTAGATGCGCTTGAGGACCGGCGCCATCTTGTGGCTGATCGTCCCCACCACGAAGAGGACGTCGGCCTGGCGGGGCGAGAAGCGCGGCAGCCCCGCCCCGAAGCGGTCGACGTCGTAGTGCGAGCACGCGGTGGCCATGTACTCCATGCCGCAGCACGCGGTGACGAATGGGTACTGGAAGATGGAATACTTGCGGGCCCAGCCGATGGCCTCGTCCAGCTTGGAGGTGAAGAAGGCGCCTACTCCCATTCGAGGCCTCGTTTCTTCCAGATGTAGAGGAAGCCCAGCATCAGGATCCCGAGGAAGACCAGCATCTCCACGAAACCGAACCAGCCCAGATGGCGGAACATCGCCGCCCAGGGCCAGACGAAGACGAGTTCGATGTCGAAGATGATGAAGAAGATCGCGATGGTGGAGAACTTGATCGCGAACCGGCCTTCGGGCAGCATCACCGGGTCCTGGCCGCATTCGAACGGCTCCTGCTTGACCGGAAGGACGCGCTTGGGCGCGATCAGCAGCGGGATGCCGAGCAGGGCGCCCGCCACCAGCGCCGCCACCGCGAAGACCATCAGGATCGGAACGTAGTCCATGTCTGCGTTCAGCGCTCCCGTGGCGGGCTCGCCTCCGTGAGCCCCTCTCTTGTATCCGCTCGGCTCGCCTTCGGCTGCACCTCGCCCTGCCACTGTCCCGCGTTCTTGACGTTGTCGGTCTGCTTCTTGGCGTGATAGGAGGAGCGCACCAGCGGCCCCGACTCCACGTGGGCGAAGCCCATCTCCCGGCCCCGGACCGCCAGCTCCGCGAACTCGTCCGGGTGGTAGAAGCTCGCCACCGGCAGGTGCTGGGCCGACGGCCGCAGGTACTGCCCGAGCGTGAGGATCTTCACGTCGGCCTCCCGCAGATCGGCCATGGTGGCCAGCAGCTCGTCCCGCTCCTCTCCGAGCCCCAGGATGATGCCCGACTTGGTCACCAGTCCCGGCGCGGCCGCGCGGGTGCGGCGGAACAGCTCGAGCGTGCGCTCGTAGCGACCGCCGTGGCGGGCCATCTTGTAGAGGCGCGGCACCGTCTCGGTGTTGTGGTTCAGCACGTCCGGGCGCGCCGCGATCACCGTTTCGAGCGCGGCGGCGCTGCCCTGGAAGTCCGGGATCAGCAGCTCCACTCGGCAGCCGGGCGCGTGGCGGCGAATGGCCTGGGTGGTCGCCGCGAAGTGCGCGGCGCCGCCGTCCGCGAGGTCGTCACGATTCACCGAGGTGATCACCACGTGCTCGAGTCCCAACTCCCCCACCGCCCGCCCCACCCGCTCCGGTTCCTCGCGATCTTCCCAGACCGGCCGGCCGTGGGCGACCGCGCAGTAGCCGCAATTGCGGGTGCACACGTCGCCCAGGATCATGAAGGTCGCGGTGAGATCCTCCCAGCACTCCCCGATATTCGGGCAGTGCGCCTCCTCGCAGACCGAATGGAGGTTCCACTCGCGCATCAGGCCCTTGAGCCGGATGTACTTCGGGCCGCCCGGCGCGCGCACCTTCAACCATGGCGGCTTGGGCAACCATGGCGGCTTGGGCGAGTCGGCCGGACCCGCAGCGTTGAGAAGTGGCAGGGAAACTCCCATCACCATTGTCCTTTGGGCCCTCGGGCGGCGCCATTATGGCACATCTTTCACAAGCCGCCAACCGAGCGAGCGACCGGCTCAGCGGCCGGCCGGGATCGCCGCGTGGACCGCATTGCTGATCACGTCCAGGCGGGCGGTGTGCCAGGGATCCGGGACCCGGCTATTGGTCAGATACGCGAAGGATACGCCCGAATCGGGGTCGGCCCAGCAATAGGATGACCCCACCCCGCCGTGACCGAAGGTCCGCGGCGAGGCGATGCTGCCGAGTCCCCGGATGGACTCGGTGGTCCCGCGCACGTGCGGGCCGAGGGCCCGGTGCATGGGCATGCCCATGTAGCCATCCACCCGGTCGCCGGTGACGCTGCGGGTGACGTACTGGACCATCCGGGGCGAGAGCAGTCGCCGGCCGTCGAGGGTGCCGCCGGCGGCGAGCATCTGGTAGAACGCGGCCATGGCGCGGGCGCTGGCGTAGCCGCCCCCGCCCGGCGTGCCCGCCCGGCGGAACTCGGCATCGTTCTCCTCGGACCGCTTGATCTGACCAGTGGCGGCGGGCTCGTGCATGTCGACGGCCCGGTCGTGCCGCGCGTCGGGGAGCCCCACGTACAGCTCGTCCCCGAGCCCGAGCGGCTCGACGACCTGCTCGCGGATGAAGGCCCGGTAGTCGGTCTTGCTGAGCGCCTCGATGAGCACCGCGGCCACCCAGTGCGCGGCGCGGCCGTGATAGTGCACCCGTGAGCCGGGCGTCCACTCGAGCGTGAAGCCCGAGACCGTCCGGCGCAGCAGCTCATGGTCTTCCCAGGCGGCCTTCGGAACGTCGGCGTTGGGGAAGCCGGCCTGGTGACTCAGGAGCTGGATGATCGTGATGTCGCCCTTGCCGTTGGCCTCGAACCCCGGCACGTGCTCAGCCACCCGGTCCGTGAAGCGCAGGGCGCCCTGCTCGGCGAGCACCCAGACCGCGCAGGCGGTGATGACCTTGGTATTGGAGTAGAGCAGCCACAGCGAGTCGTCGCGCGCGGGCGCGCGGGACGGCTCGATGCGGGCATCGCCGAAGGTCCGGAACAGCGCGAGCTTGCCGTCGCGGGCCACCGCGAGCTGGGCGCCCGGATACCGACCTTCCGCCAGGTGCCGCGTGATCGTCTCCGGGAGCCGCTCGAGCGCGCGGGGATCGAGGCCCAGGGACGACGGGGTAGCCGGGGAGAGGGGGAAGGCCATGGATGTCTCCTTACGAGGTCTGTCTCAGTGAGTTGACCTGATCCACTACCCGGAGCAGCTCGCGCCCGTCGCGAACCATGTGCCGGTCGCCCGCCTGCCCCCAGCGAAGCATCCCGTCGCGATCGACCACGAACGTGGAGCGATAGGCCACGTTGCGGTCCGCGTCGAGCACGCCGTAGGCGGAGATGACCGAGCGATGCACGTCGCTCAGGAGCGGGAACGGGAACGGATGCGCCGCGAGGAAGGCGGTGTGGCAGAACGGGCTGTCTCCGCTGATCGCCAGGAGCGCGGCGCCCCGCCTCGCGAGCTCCGCCGCGGCCTGACCCAGGCCGGTGAGCTCGGGCGTTCAGATCCCGCCAAAGTCGTAGCAGTAGAAACCGAGGACGACCTCGCGCCCCCGGAACTCGGCGAGCGAGATGGCGCGACCCGCGGTGCTGGGCAGCTCGAAGTCCGGCGCGGCCTGCCCCCACCTGAGCATGGTCCGGATTCTCCTGGATGGCCGCCTCCGGGTCAAGATCGGCCGCGACCGGGCGGGCCGGCCCCCAGGCGGGCACTCTCAGATGCCGTCCAAGACGCGCTCACGGACTACAATCGTCCGATGAAGACTCGCGATCTTAGAATCGACAGCATCCAGCAACTGGTGCCGCCGGCGACGCTCCTCGAGGAGCTGCCGCTCTCCGAGGAGGGCTCGCTGCTGGTGACGCAGGCGCGGCAGGACGTGTCCCACGCCCTGAGCGGCCAGAGCGATCGGCTGATCGTCGTCGTCGGGCCGTGCTCCATCCACGATCCGGCGGCCGCCCTCGAATACGCGCGACGGCTCCGCGGACTCGCCGACGAGCTCCGCCGGGACCTGTGCGTCCTGATGCGCGTCTACTTCGAGAAGCCGCGCACGACGGTCGGATGGAAGGGGCTCATCAACGATCCGCATCTGGACGGAAGCTTCGCCATCAACCACGGGCTGCGCCGGGGCCGCCGGCTTCTGCTCGACCTCGTCGAGCTCGGGTTGCCGGCGGGCTGCGAGTTCCTCGATCCGATCTCCCCCCAGTTCATCACCGACCTCGTGAGCTGGGGCGCCATCGGAGCCCGCACGACCGAGAGCCAGGTGCACCGCGAGCTGGCCTCCGGCCTCTCGATGCCGGTCGGCTTCAAGAACGGCACCGACGGCGGGGTGCAGATCGCCATCGATGCGGTGCGCGCCGCCGCCCATCCCCACAGCTTCCTGGGGGTCACCGAGCAGGGTCTGGCCGGCATCGTTTCCACGCGCGGGAACGCCGACTGCCACGTGATCCTGCGCGGGGGCCAGAGTGGCCCGAACTACGACGCGGCCAGCGTGGGACGGGTGCTCGCCGCCCTTCGCGCCGCGGCGGTGCCGCCTCGGCTGATGATCGACACCAGCCACGGCAACAGCGAGAAGGACTACCGACGCCAGCCACGGGTGGCGCACGACATCGCGGCCCAGGTCGCGCAAGGCGAGCGCGGTATCATCGGCGTCCTGATGGAGAGCTTCCTCGTCGAGGGCCGCCAGGACCTGGGGGATCCTTCGCGTCTGGTCTACGGCCAGAGCATCACCGACGCCTGCTTGAGCTGGGAGATGACGGTGCCGGTCCTGCAGGAGCTCGCCGCGGCGGCACGCGCCCGCCGGGCCCGACCGCAGCCCGGCTGATCGCGAGCGACCATTGGTGCCGAAGGGGGGACTCGAACCCCCACGGGTTGCCCCACACGCCCCTCAAACGTGCGCGTCTGCCAATTCCGCCACTTCGGCGCCGGCGAGCAGAAAGTATGCCGCGCCTCCATCGAACTTGTCAATTCGGGGTCAGGTCTTACATTCCGACATTTTCATCGCGGTGCTGAGATACGCAGCGCGCGGAAATGTCGGAATGCAAGACCTGACCCCGGTCGCTAGCGGCCGAGGCGGACGATGCGGCCCACGCGCGACTGGCGGAGGCGCGGATCGAGGGCGTCGCGGATGCCCTCGCCCATCAAGTTGTAGGAGAGCACCGTGACGAGGATCGCGAGGCCCGGATAGAGGGTCATCCACCACGCGATCTCGATGTAGTCGCGGCCGTCGTTGAGGATATTCCCCCACGTGGCGTAGGGGGGCTGGACGCCCAGTCCCAGGAACGACAGCCCGGCCTCGGTGAGGATGGCGGCCGGGATGCCGAGGGTCATGGCGACCAGGATCGGCGCGATCGCGTTGGGCAGGATGTGCCGGAAGATGATGCGCGGCGCCCCCGCGCCCACCGACTCGGACCAGATGACGAACTCCCGCTCCCGCAGGGTCAGGAACTCCGCCCGGACGAGTCGCGCCACCCCCATCCAGCCGGTGAGGCCGATCACGGTCATGATGGTCCAGATCGACGGTTTCAAGAACGCGAGCACCGCCAGCAGGAGGAAGAACCGGGGGAAGACCAGCATCAGGTCCACGAGTCGCATGACCACGTTGTCCACGACGCCGCCGTGATAGCCGGCGGCCGCGCCCAGCAGCACCCCGATCGCGGCCGCGATTCCCACCGAGACGAAGCCCACCGCGAGCGAGACCCGCGAACCGTAGAGCACCCGGGAGAGCACGTCGCGCCCGAGGGGGTCGGTGCCGAGCCAGTGGCTGCGAGACGGCGCGGTCAGGATCTTCTTGGTGTCCGGCCGGTTGGGATCCCACGGCGCGAGCAGCGGGGCCAGCACCGCGAGGGTCACCAGGACCAGCACCACCGCGCCGCCGCACATCGCGAGCTGGTTGCGGGAGAACGTGCGCCAGAACTGGCGCATCTCCCCGCGCGGCGAGCCCGCGGCCGCCACGTCAGCGCCTCCGCCGGCGCCCGCCGAAGCGGATGCGCGGATCCACGAGCCCGTAGGTGATGTCGGCGACGAGATTGGCGACCAGGGTCAGCGTCGCCACGATCACCAGATTGCCCATCACCACCGGATAGTCGCGGGAGAAGACGGACTGCACCATGAGCTGGCCCATCCCGGGAATGGCGAAGATGGACTCGATGATGACGCTGCCCCCGATGAGCCCGGGCAGGGCGAGGGCCAGGATGGTGACGACGGGCAGCAGCGCGTTGCGCAGGGCGTGCTTGCTGATCACCACCCGCTCGGACAACCCCTTGGCCCGCGCGGTCTGCACGTAGTCCTGGCGCACCACCTCGAGCATGCTCTGTCGCATGTAGCGCGAGAAGCCCGCGAGGCCCCCGAACGTGGCCACCACGATGGGCAGGATGAGATGGGCGAAGAAGTCCCACTGCTGCTGCCAGAAGGACATGTACTCCCAGTTTAGCGAGCGCAGGCCCGAGATCGGCAGCCAGCCGAGCTGCACCCCGAAGAGGATCATCAGGAGCAGAGCCAGCCAGAAGTCCGGGGTGGCGAAGCCCACGAACACGAAGATCGTGGTGATCTTGTCGTAGAGCGAGTACTGGCGCGTGGCCGACAGCACCCCGATGGGCACCGCGAGCCCGACGATGATCGCCATCTCGATCAGGTTGAGGAACAGGGTGACCGGCAGCCGCTCGCCGATCTTGGTGAGCACCGGACGCCCGTCGGGCAGGAACGAGCGGCCGAAGTCGAGGCGAACCGCCCGCTTGAGCCACTGCCAGTACTGCACGTGAATGGGCTGGTCCAGCCCGAACTCCTGGATGAGCCGCGCGGTGACCTCGGGCGAGGCGTTCGGATCCTCCGGGGTCAGGAAGTCGAGCGGGCCGCCGGGGGCCAGGCTGATGACCACGTAGGAGACGAAGGTGATGCCGAGCAGGAGCGGGATCGAGAGGAGGAGCCGGCGGAGGGCGAAGAGCGCCATCTAGCCGGAGGTATATCGTTGCTGTTGCTTCGGTACGAACCACTCGGTGAAGTTGTGGAGGATGCCGGACGGGGCCGGGCTCACTCCGTGGACCCGCGCCGCGACCACCGGCAGCGCGTCCGCGGTGTAGAGGAAGATCATCGGCAGGTCCTCGGCGAGGATCTCCTGGATCCGGTGGTAGTAGCGGACACGATCCTCCCGGACACAGGAGGCGCGGCCGAGCTCCAGGAGGTGATCCACTTCCGGGTTGGAGTACCCGGTGCGGTTCATCTGGTCCGGTCCCCGCTGCGAGGAGTGCCACACCACGAACTGGTCCGGGTCGGTGCCGCTGCCCAGGCCCAGCACCACCACTTCGAAGCGCCGCGGCTTGACGAACTCCTTGATGAAGGCGGCCCACTCGATGAGCTGGATATCGGCCTGAACGCCGATCTCCTTGAGGCGCTGCTGGGTGATCTCGGAGATCTTCTTGCGCTCGTCGTTGCCCTGGTTGGTCCGTATGGTGAGGGTGAACGGCTTGCCGTCCCGGTCCTCGACGAGGCCGTCACCGTCGCGGTCCTTCCAGCCCGCCTCCGCCAGCAAGGCCTTCGCCTTCTCCGGGTCGTAGGGGAATCGCTTCACGTCGTCGGTGTAGGCCCACGTGCCGGGACGGATGGGACCGGTGGCCTCGCGGGCCAGGCCCAGCCGAACGCCGTCGATGAGCTCCTGCTTGTTGATCGCGTGAGCGAAGGCCTGGCGAACCCGGAGGTCCGCAAACCGGGGATCCTTGAGGTTGAAGCCCACGAAGGTGTAGCCGCTCCCCGGATAGCGGAACTTCTGGTACGCCTTCCGGAAGGCGGGGTACTCGGTCTGCCGCGCGTACTGGATGCCGGTGAGGCTACTGGCGTAGTCGACGCCTCTGGCCTTCAGCTCGAGAAAGATGGTGGCCTGGCTCGGAATGACGCGGTAGACGATGCGGCCCAGGTACGGCCGGCCCTCGTAGTAGTCCGGACTCGCGACCAGCACCACCTTCTCCCCCGGCTTCCACTCCTGGAAGCGGTAGGGACCGGTGCCGATGGGCCGGCTGTTCTGGGGCGATTCGCGCAGGGTCCCCGCCTCCGCGAACGACTGCAGCCGGTGCTTGGGCAGGACGTAGGTGCCCCACGTCTCCACCGCCCGCGCGTACGGCTTGTCGTAGGTCACCCGCACCGTGTACGGATCGGGCGCCTGCACGTCCTTCACGAGCAGGAAGCCCTCCTTGAAGGGCGCCGGGGTCTTGGGGTTGATCATGGTCTGGTAAGTGAAGAGCACGTCCTCGGCGGTGAACGGCCGGCCGTCGTGCCACTTCACGTCCCGCCGCAGCTTGAAGGTCAGCTCGAGACAGTCGCGGCTGTACGTCCACGACTCGGCCATGGAGGGCGCGGTGTTCAGGTCCTTGTCCAGCTTCACGAGCCCGTCGTAGATCATCCCGCCGACCTCGTGCGAAGACTGGTCGGAGGTAAGGCTCGGAATCAGCCCGCCGATGTCGCCGATGGAGGCCTGGATGAACGTGTCGCCGTAGGCGGGGGTCCCGCCCGCGGTGGGGCCCTCATCCGGCCCGCTCTCGATCGGCCCGTTGCACGCCGCCCCCAGCAGGCCGCACGCGACCCAGACCACCAGGGAGCGACCGCGCGGGCGACGCCTCGGCATTGAGAGTGACGGCTACTTCTGCGGGGCGGGCGCCGTCGGAGCCGGGGCGGGCGCGGGCCCCGCCGGGGTCGGGGGCGCGGGGGCCGCGGGGCCCGCCGCGGGCATGATGCTCACGCTCCGCTGGTGCGACATCATCGAGAGCGCGAACGAGGTGACCATGAACATGATGGCGACCACCGCGGTGGCCTTGCCGAGCACGGTGGGGGTCCCCATCGAGCCGAACACCGCCTGGCTGCCGCTGCCGCCGAACGCGGAGCCGATGTCGGCGCCTTTGCCGGCCTGGAGCAGCACGAGCCCGACGATCACCAGGCTCACGATGACGTGAAGGGTCACGACCAGAATGAACATGACGGTTCCTACTCCTTCGAAGCGCCGCTGCGGGCGGCGGACTTCTTGGCGATGTTGATGAACACGGGCGCCTGCAGGCTGGCTCCGCCCACGAGGACTCCGTCGATGTCCGGCTCCTCGGTGAGGGCCTGGGCATTGTCGGGCTTGACGCTGCCCCCGTAGAGGATGCGCATCGACTGGGCCAGCTCCTTGGACGCGACCTCGGACACGAGGCCGCGGAGGTAGCCGTGCACCTCGGCCGCCTGGCCCGGGGTGGCGTTGACCCCGGTGCCGATGGCCCATACCGGCTCATAGGCGAGCACACAGCGCGCGAGATCGTCGGGCGAGAGCCCGGCCCAGCCCGCGCGGAGCTGCCCCTCCACCACCGTGAAGGTGAGCCCCTGGCGCCGCTCCTCTTCCGTCTCGCCGACGCACAGCACGGGACGCATCCCGTGCCGCAGCGCCGCGCCGACCTTGCGGTTGATCTCCTCGTCGCTCTCCCGGAAGACGTGGCGCCGCTCGGAATGCCCCAGCAGCACCCAGCGGCAGCCCAGCTCCGCGAGCATGGCGGGCGAGATCTCGCCGGTGAAGGCGCCCTGCGCTTCCCAGTGGCAGTTCTGGGCCCCGAGGGCCACCGTCGCGCCCTTGAGCACCTCGCTCACCACCGGCAGCGCGGTGAAGGGCGGGCACACCACCACCTCCACTCCGCGCGGGCGCTTCAACCCGTCGCGGACGGCCTGGGCGAGCTCGCGGGCGGCGTCCTGCGTGCCGTGCATCTTCCAGTTGCCGACGACGAGCGGGAGCCGCATCACGCCGCCTCGTCGAGCGCGGCCACGCCCGGGAGCACCCGACCCTCGAGGAACTCGAGGAACGCGCCGCCCGCGGTCGAGACGTAGCCGATCTTGTCCATCACGCCCGCCCGCTGCACCGCCGCGATCGTATCCCCGCCGCCGATGACCGCGAAGGCGCCGGAGTCCGCGACCGCGCGTCCCACCCCGAGCGTGCCCGCCGCGAACGGCTCCTTCTCGAACACGCCCATGGGGCCGTTCCAGATTATGGTCTTGGCGCCCTTGAGCGCGGTGGCGAATTGGGAAACCGTCGCCGGCCCGATGTCGAGGCCCATGAGATCGTCCGGAATCTCGCGGATGGCCACCGTGCGAAGGCCGCTCACCGCGTCCAGCGCCGGCGCAACCACCACGTCCACCGGCAGCCGGAGGGGGATGCCGCGGCCACGTGCCCGCTCCACGATCGCGCGCGCCGCCTCCACCCGGTCGGGCTCAAGCAGCGAGCGGCCGACGCCGTGGCCCATCGCTTTGAGGAACGTGAAGGCCATGCCGCCGCCGATCGCGAGTCCGTCCACCCGGTCGAGCAAGTGCCCGACCAGGCCCAGCTTGTCCGAAACCTTGGCCCCCCCGAGCACGGCCCACAGCGGCCGTTCGGGGCGCTCGAAGATGCGGGCAAGGGCCTCGAGCTCGCGCGCCATCAGGAGCCCGGCGGCGGCCGGCCGGAGGAAGCGGGTGATGGCCTCGGTGGAGGCGTGCGCGCGATGGGCCGCCGCGAAGGCATCGTTGACGTAGACGTCGGCCAGCGCGGCGAGGGAGCGCGCGAAGGCCTCGTCATTGGCTTCCTCTTCCGGGTGAAAGCGCAGGTTCTCCAGCAGCACCACCTCCCCGGGCCGAAGGGCGCGGGCGCGCTCCTCCACTTCGGGTCCCACGCAGTCGGGGAGCAGCGGCACCGGATGCCCCAGCAGCGCCTCCACTCGCTCGGCCACCGGCCGAAGAGAATACTTCGGGTCGGGCCGGCCTTTGGGACGCCCGAGGTGGGAGGCCATGACCAGCGAGGCCCCCGCCTTCAGGCAGCCGTGAATCGTCGGCAGCACCGCGGTGATGCGCGTGTCATCGGTCACGCGGGCGCCGTCCAACGGCACGTTGAAATCGGCCCGCAGGAAGACCCGCTTCCCCGACAGATCCAACTGATCCACGACGAGCTTCGCCACGGCGACCCGGCGGCGCGCGGCCGCGACTACAGCGACCGCGCCATGTAGCGGATCAGGTCGCGTACCCGGCAGGAATACCCCCACTCGTTGTCGTACCACGCCAGCACCTTGACCAGATTGCCGTCCACGACCGCCGTCGACGGCAGATCCACGATGGAGGAGTGCGGGTTACCGTTGAAGTCGACCGACACCAGCTCCTCGTCGGTCGCGTCCAGGATGCCCTTGAACGCCCCGGCGGCGGCGGCGCGGAAGGCGTCGTTCACCGCGGCGGCGGTGGTGGGTTTGCCGAGCTCCGCCGTGAGGTCCACCACCGAGACGTTGGCGGTGGGCACCCGGATCGCGATGCCGTCGAGCTTGCCTTTCAGCTCGGGCAGCACCAGGCCCACCGCGGTCGCGGCTCCGGTGGTGGTGGGAATCATGCTCACCGCGCCCGCGCGGGCACGACGCAGATCCTTGTGGGGGAAGTCCTGGATCGGCTGGTCGTTGGTGTAGGAGTGCACGGTCGAGGCGAAGCCGCGCTTGATCCCGAAATTGTCGAGCAGTACCTTCGCCACCGTGGCCAGGCAATTGGTGGTGCAGGAGGCGTTCGAGACCAGCTCGTGCTTGACCGGATCGTACTTCTGCTCGTTGACGCCCAGCACGATCGTGATGTCGGGATCCTTGGCGGGCGCCGTGATGACGACCTTCTTGGCGCCGGCCTGCAGGTGCTTGGAGGTGGTGGCCCGGTCGCGGAAGATCCCGGTGGACTCCACCACGATCCCCACGCCCATCTCTCCCCACGGCAGCGTGGCCGGGTCCTTGGCGGAGCAGACGCGGACCTCGCGGCCGTTGACGAAGATGGCTTCACCCTTGGCCTTCACCTCGGCGTTCAGCGTGCCGTGGACGGAGTCGTGCTTCAGCAGGTGGGCCAGGGTCTTGGCGTCCGCCAGATCATTGACCGCCACCACCTCCAGTTCCGGGGACTCGAGCGCGGCTCGAAAGAAAACCCTGCCGATGCGTCCGAACCCGTTGACTCCAACCCGAACGGCCATGGGCGCTTCCTTCCCTGTTTGTCTCGGTTTGTCGAATACTTCCGGTCCGCGAAGACCCTGATTATAGCGAGCCCGGGCGGTGAGGCGCAAGGCCGGGTGCGGCCACCACCCCGGCCCGGCTAGACGACTCGGGCCACCGTGAGAACCCCGACGATGGAGGCCCCGCCGGCTCGGAGGCACCGAGCGCACTCCGAGAGGGTCGCCCCCGTGGTGAAGATGTCGTCCACGAGGACGACATGGCGGCCGGCGATCACCTCCGGGCGGCGCAGCCGGAAGGCGTTCCGCACGTTCGCCCGCCGCGCCGGCGCGTCGAGCTCGGTCTGCGACGGCGTGGCCACCGTGCGGACCAGCACGTCGTCGCGGACCGGTCGCCTCCAGGCCCGGCCGACCCGGCGCGCCACCAGCGCCGCCTGATTGAAGCCGCGCTCGCGCTCGCGCCGCGGATGCAGCGGCACCGGCAGCAGCAGCTCCGGCAGCCCCGCCGGCAGTCCCCCCCGAACCGCCTCGACCACGAGGTCCCCGAGCGGAGCCGCCAGTGCCCGCCGCCCCCGGAACTTGAATGCGTGCAGCGCCTCTCTTACCACGTCCTCGTACCGGGCCGCGCTCCGCGCATAGTCGAACACCGGCCGCCGCCGCCGACAGGAAGCGCATAGCGGGAGGACGGCGCCGGAACGAGTGTCCACCGGCTGGGACCCGGCGCCGGAACGAGTGTCCGCCACTGGGGGAGTGCGGGGGCCATTCCGGGGCCCCCGCAGCTGAAGAGCCTGAAGAACTAAACCAGTGTCCGCCGATGACGGCAGTGCGGGGGCCACCTCTGGGCCCCCAAACCCGAATAGCTGCATCCCGCAGCAACGGCACCACGGCGGCCCAGACCGCCCAATCGCGGACCAACAACGGCCACACAGCGGATCCCGTCGCCCCTCGCCGAGACGCGCCCCGCACACCGGGCAGAACGGGGGAAAGACGAGGTCCAGCAGGACGCCCGCCCATCGGAGCCAGGGGCCGGCGTCGGGACGCGCGACGTCTAGGGCCGCGACGTGTTCCAGCGTCGGCAGGCGGGACAACGGTCGACCCAGCGGGAGTGAGCGGCCCCGCACGCCGCGCAGCGATGCGGCCACTCGATGCGATCGCTCTGCTTGAGCGCGCGCCGGTACTCCTCCATGGCGTCCCGAAACCGTCCCCGCCGCTCCAGGATCGCGCCCAGATAAGCGTGGATGAGCGGCAGCTCGGGGGCGCGAACCTCCATCTTCTGGAACTGCTCCGCCGCCTCATCGAGCATCGCCAGCTCGAAGTAGACCCGGCCCAGTCCGAAGGCCAGCGCGAGGTTGTCGGGCTGGCGGGCGAGCGTGTTCTGGTAGAGCGAGATCATGCGCGTGGGCCGCCCCTCGGCGCGATGGAGCTGCTCGATGCGGGCCAGGACCGGCAGGGCCGGCTGCGGGCCATCGGCGATCCGCTCCCACACCCGGAGCGCCTCGCGCGGCTCGCCCGCCTGGAGGTGGGCCTCGCCCAGGAGCAGGGCGGCGGGCACGAAGTCCGGCTGGGCGCGCAGGGCCTCCTTCAGGTGCGACACCGCGACGGCCCGATCGTTCTTCTCGAGCCGCTCCCGGCCGATCTCGTAGTGCAGCCCGGCGAGGATCGCCTCCTCGGCCGCCCGCTCCCCCCGCGGGGCCGCCTGCACCACGCCGGTCTGGACCGCGAGCGCGTCGGCGAAGCGGCCGCGCTCGATCAGTCTGTCCCGCTCGGCCTGGGGAGGCGTCGCGCGCCCCGCGTCGCGCGGCGCCTCGGCGGC
>JBBDXN010000009.1:0-39679 GCA_040902305.1 Candidatus Rokuibacteriota bacterium
TGCTCGTCCCTGGGCGAGCCGACCTACGGCGTCTTCGGCGCCCTCTTCCGCGAAGCGTACCAGGTGGACCCCGCGGACTCGCTGGACGTGGCCCGGAGGAAGCTGGCCGCCGGCCTCCGGGCGCTCGGCGCCCGCGACCAGGAGGCGGAGGCCATCGCGCCGGTGCTGAGCTACGTGCTCGGCGTGGAGGAGGCGAGGCCCCGCGACATCGAGCCCGAGCAGCTCCAGCGGCAGATCGCGCTGGCGGCGCGCGCCCTGATCGAGCGGCGGCTCGAGCAGCAGCCGCTCCTGATCATCGTCGAGGACCTGCACTGGGCCGACGCGGCCTCGGTGGACCTGCTGCGCCACGTCGTCGATCAGCTTCCGGACCGGCCTCTGATGGTCTTGCTCTCGCAGCGGCCCGACGCGCACCCTCCGGTCGTGGCCCGCGCCGCGCAATCGGTCATCCGGCTCACCCCGCTCTCCCCGGACGACAGCCGCGCGCTCGTGGCGGGCCTGTTCGGAGCCTCGGTCGGGGACGTGGCCGCGAGCGTCCTGGATCTCATCGCCACGCGGGCCGGAGGCAATCCCTTCTTCGTTGAGGAGATCGTCCGGAGCCTGGTGGGCAAGGGCGTGCTCGTCCGCCAGGGGGATCGCTGGGCGTGCACCGCGGCGGGCGAGGCCTTGGACGTGCCGCCCACCCTGCAGGGCCTGCTCCTCTCGCGCGTGGACCGGCTACCCGCCGATGCCCGGCGCCTGCTCCAGGAGGCGGCGGTGCTCGGGGCGGTGTTCGACGCGACCCTCCTCCGCGCCGTCGCGAGCGGCGCCGGGTCGAGCGAGACCGCGATCGAGGGGCTCGTGGAGGCCGATCTCGTCCAGCCCCTCGGTCCGCGGCGCGACGGCGGCCGGTATCGGTTCACGCACGCGCTCGTGCACGAGGTCGTCTACCAGAACCTCCTGCTGGCGCGGCGGACCGAGCTTCACGAGCGCGTCGCGCGCACGCTCGAGCGCGCCGCCGGCCCGCATCCCGAGCGGCTGAGCGATCTCGAAGCCCTCGGCCACCACTGGAGCCTCAGCGCGGACAGGCCCCGGGGCGCCCGCTACCTGCTGGCCGCCGGCGACTGGGCGCGCACGGTCTACGCCAACGACGACGCGATCCGCCACTACGAGCGCGCGCTGCGCACCCTCGCCGAGTGCCAGGCCTCCGGGGGCGAGACGCGGGCCGCGCGCGAGGGGCTCGCCGACCTGCTGGCGCTCGCGGGGCGGCGGGCCGAGGCCCTCGCGCACTACGAGGCGGTGCGGCAGGAGAGCGAGGCGACCGGCGACGGCGCCGGGCCCGCACGCCTGCACCGGAAGATCGGCGGCCTCTACTGGGACGCGGGCGACCGCGAGCGGGCCGGCGCCTGCTTCGCGGCCGGCCTCGATCGGCTCGGCGACGATGGCGACCCCATCGAGCGGGCGCACCTCTTCCAGGAGATGGGGCGGCTGGCGTTCCGCGCCGGCGACAATGCGGGCGCCATCGCGTGGGCCGAGCGGGCGCTGGCCGAGGCCGCGGGCGAGGAGAAGACCGCCACCGAGCCCGGCCGCCGGCGCGAGGCCGCCGCCATGCGCGCGCAGGCCTACAACACGCTCGGGGTCGCGCTGGCGCGCACCGGGCGTCTCGGCGAGGCGGTGGACCAGATCGAGCGGAGCATCGAGCTGGCCGAGGCGGGCGACCTGCTGCCGGCGGCCTGCCGCGGGTACACGAACCTAGGCGTGCTCTACAGCACGCTCGACCCACGCCGGAGCATCGAGACCTGCCTGCGCGGGCTCGAGACCGCGAAGAAGGTGGGCGACCTCGGGTTCCAGTCGCGGCTCTACGCCAATCTGGCGGTGGCCTACTGCGCGCTCACCGACCGGTGCGAGGCGGAGGGCATCGAGGCCGCCCAGACCGCCATCGACCTGGACCGCCGGCTGGAGCTGCTCGATCACCTCGCGGTGCCGCTGATCGTCCTCGGCCAGATCCATCAGTGCCACGGCGAGGCGGCGCAGGCCTTCGCGATGTACGAGGAGGCGCTGGGCCTGGCCGAGCGGGTCGGCGAGCCCCAGCTGCTCTTCCCCTGTTACGATGGGCTGGCTACGCTGTACCTCGATGCCGGAAACCAGGTCCTGGCCGAGACGTACCTGGCCAAGGCCCAGGAGGTGTGCGAGCGGGCCGGGCTCGAGCCGGACGCGCTGATGGTGCTGCCGTTTCTCTGCTGACGCTGGTCCACACACGGAGGAGTCCGACATGACCACGACCGAATCCCGCCTACCCGTCGCTCCGGGCGAGCCCGCGCCCGACTTCACCCTCCCGGCCGTGGATCAGCCGGAGCCCGTCTCGCTGGCCGACTATCGGGGGCGGAGCCCCGTCTTCCTCGCCCTGTTCATCGGGCTCTGGTGCCCGTTCTGCCGGCGATCGATCGCGCAGATGGGCAAGGTCGAGAGCAAGCTCAAGGCGCTCGGGGTGGAGACGCTCGGGGTCGTGGCCACCGCGCCCGAGAACGCCCGGCTCTACTTCAAGTTCCGGCCGACCCGCCTGCGCCTCGCCGCCGACCCCGAGCTGACCACCCACCGCGCGTACGGCCTGCCGAAGCCGGCGCCGACCCCGGAGTTCATGAAGGAGATGGAGACGCTACGGGTCAATCCCAATGGTGACTTCCCCGAGCCGCTGCTCACCATGGAGGCCGCCGTGGTCATGGCCAAGCAGGAGGGCTACACCGAGAGCGACACCGACAAGGCCGACCTGGAGCGCCAGTGGCCCCAGCTCAAGGGCCAGTTCCTGATCGACCGCGATGGCATCGTCCGCTGGGCCAACGTGGAGTGCGCCACCGAAGGCCTGGCCGGCATCGGCAAGTTCCCCTCGGATGAGGAGATCCTCACCGCCGCCCGCGCCCTGCCGCGCTGACTCACGCGGTGACCATTCGCGTCGCCGCCATCGAGGCCGGTCACTGGCACGCGGTGTACGATGCCGCCTATCTCCGCCACCTCGCCGCGATGCCGGACGTGGCCCTGGTCGGCGTGCAGGACGGTGACGCCGCGCTGGCGAAGAAGCGCGCGGCGGAGGTGGGCAACCCGCCGACCTTCACCGACTACCACCAGATGCTGGCGGAGACGCGGCCCGACTTCGTGCTGGGCCTGGGGCGCCACCGGCAGATGGCGAGGATCGCCCACGATCTGCTCGACCGGGGCCTTCCGTTCATGATGGAAAAGCCAATGGGGATCAACGCCGACGAGGTGCAGTCGGTCGCGGACAAGGCCGCGCGGCTCAAGGGCTACGCCGCGGTCCCGCTCTTCCAGCGCTACCAGCCCTTCGCCGTTCGCGCCCGCCAGCTCCTGGCCGAAGGGCGCTTCGGCCCGATCTCCCACATCTATATCCGCCTCAACCGGCCCGCGCCAGCGCGGTACCCGGCCTGGGACTCCGCCTGGATGCTCGACCCCGTCGAGGCGGGGGGCGGCTGCCTCCGGAACCTGGGCTCGCATGGCCTCGACATGTTCCTGCACCTGACCGGCGAGGACGCCCGCGTCACCGGCGCCCAGATCAGCACCCGCGCTCACGGTCAGCGCGTGGAGGACTACGCCTCGGTGCTGCTGCGCTCGACCACCGGCATCCTGGGCACGATCGAGGTCGGCAACGGCTTCCCGCGCGTCGGCACCGACGGCGAGTGGAAGATCGCGGGGCGCGACGCCATCCTCACGCTGAAGGACGGGGTGCTGAAGCTGGCCACCGCCCAGGGCGACGAGACGACGCCGTGTCCCGACAACGAGGTGCGCTACCTCCCGGCGATCCGGGACGCGCTGGAGTCGTGGCAGCGGGGCGCGGCGCCGCCGATCAGCGTGCACGACTGCCTCCGGGCGGTACGGCTCATCGACCAGGCGTACATGCTCGCGAAATAGGCAGCGCCGGCCGGCGCCCGCCTCGGGAACTCGTCGGCGCGCACCTGGGTTGTATGGCGTGGGCGGGGCGCGAACGGGTGAGCGCCGGCCGGGAGCGATCCGATGACCACCGTCGAGACGATCAGGGGCGCAGCTCGGAAGATTCTACTCGGCGCACTGCTCGCGGCCGGCGCGTGCGGGCTCTTCACCGCCTGCGGCTCCATGCCCCAGGGCCCGACCTATACCGACGACGAGCTACGCGCGACCTGCGAGCGTCAGGGCGGCTGGTGGCGGGGAGAGCTGATCGCGGGCTACTGCGAGTACCAGTCGGCCTCGTTCCCCTGATCAGCCTCGCGCGCGCCGTCGAGCGGACGGCTTCCGGTCGACGCGGGCAAGGGCGCGGATGATCTCCCGCGCCATCAGGCGCCCCCGCAGCGTAAGCGCGCGCCGCGCGGTGGCCGCCCGGGCCGCCGCGGGCCAGCCGAAGTAGCCGAGGCCGCCCGGCGCGATCTCCTCGAAGCGCTTCGCGCCTTTCTGCAGCGCCGCGCGAAAATCGACCCAGACCGGCGGCAGGCGCCGAGCGATCTGGCGACGGACTAGGTCCGGCCGCTTCGCGAGGACGAGCGCGGTCTCCAGCTCGCCCGAGTGCCACTCGCGCTCGGGGCGCGGGCTCCGCGACAGGCGCAGGACGCGCGGGTCGAGCATGGCCGCCAGGCTCGACTTCTCCGGGCTGAAGCCCGCGAACAGGATCCGCAGGCGCCGGCCACGCGCGCCGCGCTCGGTGCCGCCCCGCGTGAGGGCTCGCTTCGCCTCGGCCATCGCCCGCAGCTGCGCGGGATCGGCCTGGTAGTTCGCGAGCACGAAGCGCCGGAAGCCGTGGCGGGCCAGGCTGCCGATCACCTCCACGATCACGCGCTTCAACGTCGCGCGGGAGAGCGAGACGGTGCCGGGCCAGGTCTCGGCCAGCGGGCTCGCGCCGTACGGGACCGACGGCGCCAGGACCACGCGATGGCCGGCGCGCTCGAGATGCGGCGCCACGTGGCGGGCCAGCTCCTCCGCGCCCAGCCAGTCCACCAGCAGCGGCAGGTGGGGGCCGTGCTGCTCGATGGCGCCCAGCGGGAGCACGACGATGGCGCGCTCGTCGCGGGCCAGGCGCGCCGCCTCGCGATAGGTGCACTCGGCCAGGCGGATCACCAGGGCGCTACCTCAGAGCGGCCTGACCCCGCTACAGGGTCTTCAGCGCGTCTTCGCAGGCTTGGAGGGTCCGGGCCACGTCGGCGTCGGTGTGGGCCAGGGACATGTACATCTTCTGGGTGTTCTTCACCACGCCGCGCTTGATCAGCTCGGTGGTGAAGGCGCGGGCCCTGGCGCCGTCGGCTTTCTGGAGCGAGCGGTAGTCGGTGACCGGCTCGGCGGTGAAGAGCAGGTCGAAGACCACGGGCTCGCCCACCACCTGGGCGGCGAGGCCCGATTTCTCGGCCAGCTCGGCGAGGCCGGCCATCAGGCGGCGGCCGGTGCCGTGCAGGGTCTCGTAGGCGCCGGGCTTGCGCAGCTCGGCCAGGGTGGCCAGGCCCGCGGCGGCGGCGATCGGGTTGCCGTTGAGCGTGCCGGACTGCGAGATGAAGTCGCCCTTGCCGTCCCGCCCCGGATCGAAGGGCTGCATGAGATCGGCGGAGGCGCAGACCGCGGCCAGGGGGAAGCCGCCGCCCACGATCTTGCCGACGCAGGCGATGTCCGGCACCACGCCGTAGTACTGCTGGGCGCCGCCGTAGGCCAGGCGGAACCCGGTGACGACCTCGTCGAAGACCAGCAGGATGCCGTGGCGGCGGGTGATCTCGCGCAGGCCCTGGAGGAAGCCGGGCTGGGGCGGGATCAGGCGCTGGAAGGGCTCGATGATCACCGCGGCCAGCTCGTCGGCGTGGGTGGCCACGATACCTTCCACGGTCGCCAGGTCGTTGTAGGGCGCGACGAGCACGTCGGCCTCGATGGCGTGCGGGATGCCGGAGGAGTCCGGCACCGGCGCCGGGAAGGCCTTGGGCGAGCGAGGGGTCGAGCTCATCATCGAGTAGTCGTGGGAGCCGTGGTAGCCGCCCTCGAACTTGAGGATCTTGTCGCGCTGCCGCGCGGTGCGGGCGATGCGCAGGGCGAAGAAGGTGGCCTCCGAGCCCGTCGACGTGAAGCGCACCTGCTCGGCGCAGGGCACCGCGCGGCAGATCTCCTCGGCCAGCTCGATGATCGGCTCGGTCACCATGAAGTAGGTGGTGCCGCCCTCGAGCTGCGCGCGCACCGCGGCCACCACCGCGGGATGGGCGTGGCCCAGCACGAGCGGCCCCGAGGCCATCACGTAGTCGATGTACTCGCGGCCGCTCACGTCGTAGATCTTCGAGCCTCGGCCGTGCTTGACCACGAAGCCGACGTCGTCGGCGTAGCGGGAGGTCCCCAGCACGCCGCCGGGCAGGCGCTGGCGCGCGCGCTCGAGCAGCTTGGTCTCTTCGGCGGAGCGGGGCTTGATCGAGTCAGCCATGTCGGATCCTCAGGAGGGGCTCGGGAGTGAGAAGCGGATCATCGCCGCCGCGGACTGCAGCAGCGCGGCGACGGCGGGCGGCGGGAGAGGCTCGGGCGTCATGACCCCTACTGCAGCGGGGAGAAGGCCGAGGGCATGACGATCTTGCTCGCCTGCGCGAGCAGCTCGTCGCCGCCGCCCGGCGGCGGCCAGATGCCCGCCTTGCGCGCCTGCTCCCGGACGGCCAGCCGCTGGTCCATGCTCTTGTAGCCCCAGATGTGGATGAACCGGTTCGCCCCGCCGAACTCCACCCCGCCGGCCAGCACCACCGGCGAGAGCTTCGCCCGCTCGCCGATGCTCCCCTCCCAGCGCTTCATCACGCCGGGCAGCGAGCCGGGGGTGAGGCTGTAGCGCCGGATCTCGAAGATGGGGCCCATCGTGCCCGGGGTGATGTCGGGGATGAACGGGAACGGGGTCACGACCTCGACGTCCTGATCGACGACGAACTCGCGGATCTTGGGCGGCCAGTTCGCATCCTTAACCGCCTCGGCCCGGATGCGGGCGCGCTCGGCGAGATCCTTGTACCCCCACACGTGGATGATCTCGTTGAGCGGACCGACCTCGGTGTGCCAGAAGGCGGCGAGCGGCGAGTACTTCTTCCGGTACTCGTAGGCCTCGGCGTAGCGCTTCTCCACCTCGGCGAGGCTGCGGGGCTTGAGGGTGTAGGTCCGGAACTCGTAGATCATGCTCGGGCTCCTTTCGGAGGCTCGTGGGGAGCGTCAGCTCGCGGCGAGCGAGTACAGGCGTGCGCAGTTGTCCCAGAGGATCTTCTTCTTGCTCTCGTCGCTCACCCCCGGGAGGCCGACGAACTCCTCGATCGCCTCGGGGAAGAGCCCGTCGGAGTGCGGGTAGTCGGTGGACACCACGATGTTGTCGTCGCCGATCGCCTCCACGACCTGCCGGAGCACCCGCTCGTCGGCGTCGGTGGCGATGTAGCACTGGCGATGGAAGTACTCGCTCGGACGCCCGCTGATCTGCACCTCCGAGCCGGGGCCGAATTTCTCCCAGGCCTCGTCCAGCCGCCAGAGCCACCAGGGCAGCCACCCGCACGTGCCTTCCAGGAACGCGCAGCGCAGGCCGGGATGCCGCTCCAGCACGCCGCCGGCCGCGACGCTGGCGAAGGCCATCATCAGCTCCACCGGATTGCGTCCCGCCTGGCCGATCACCCGGCCGTTGGGCTGATCGAGGTACCGGCGCGCGATGTCGTCGCGCAGCGAGGACTGCCCGGTCGGGTGGAATCCCACCGGCACGCCCAGCTCCTCGATGGTGTCCCAGAGGGGCTCGAACGCGGGATCGTGGACGTGGCGCCCGTTGATCGGGTTGGGGTTGCCGATGACGGCCACCGCCCCCTTGTCGCGGACGGCCCGGCGCGCTTCGCGGGCGGCGAGCTTCGGATCGTGAAAGGCGACCTGCGCGGCGAACTTGAGCCGCTTCGGATCGTGCTGGCAGTAGTCGTGGGTCCAGTCGTTGTGGGCGCGGGCCAGGGCGGCGGCCACCTCGGGATCGAGATCGTCGTGCATCAGCACCTGGCGGCCGCGCGTGCCGTAGAGGATCGCCACGTCGATCCCCTCGATGTCCATGGCCTGCACGTGGCTCGGGGCGTCGTACTCGCGGGCGTGCGCGACCGCGTAGTGGGGATGCCGCCGGCTCGAGCGCCGGAAGAGATCGGCGCCGACCGCCGCGGTCTGCGGGCGCTTCGCCATCTCGTTCAGGGCGAGCTCTCCGATCTGGATGACCGGCTGGTTCGGAGACTGGCCGGGCCGCCGGTCGAACTTCGGCGCGAACTTCCGGAACGGCTCGTCGAGGTAGCGCTCCCAGAGGCCGTCCGGCTCCATGGTGTGGAGATCGCTGTCCATGACCTTGAACGCGTTCTTCATGACCGGCCTCCTCCGATGAGGCAGCGTTGGCGGCGGACCAGACTGGCGGTGGAGCAAGACTAGACCCCGGTCCGCGGGCGGTCAAGGATCGAAATCGCGATCGGAAGGGTGATAGATTGGCCGTCATGGCGACCGCACGGGCGCGGTTCGGCATCGTGTTCCTGCCGGAATCGCTCGCTGGATTCGGCGAGCTGTGCCGCGAGACGGAAGCCGCCGGCTTCGACTGGCTCGGCGTCGCCGACTCGCAGTCGGTGTTTCGCGAGCTGTACGTCGCGCTCACCCTGGCCGCGCTCAACACCTCGCGGGTGAAGATCGGCCCGCTCGTCACCAATCCGCTGACCCGACACCTGGTGGTGACGGCCAGCGCCATCGCCAGCGTGGACGAGCTGTCGGGCGGCCGCGTGCGGCTCGGCCTGGGGTCGGGCGACAGCGCCATCACCACGATCGCGGCGCCGCCCGCCACGGTGGCCGGGCTCGAGGATTCGATCGTCACGCTCGGGCGGCTCACGAGCGGCGAGCCGGTCGACCGCGGGGGCCGGCCCTGGCGGGTGCATCGCGCGACGCGCCGGGTGCCGATCTACCTGGCCGCCGAGGGGCCGCGCACGCTCGAGCTGGCCGGCCGCGTGGCCGACGGCGTGATCTGCGGGCTGGGGCTCACCCCCGAGGTGATCGCGCTCTCGCTCGCCGCGATCGAGCGCGGCGCGCGCGCGGCGGGGCGCCGGCTCGACGATCTCGACGTCTGGTGGTTCGCCAAGACCAGCCTGGCCGACACGCGGAGCGCGGCGATCGAGCCGATCAAGATGGCGCTGGCGGCCAGCGCCAATCACGCGTTCCGGTTCACCCTCGAGGGCAAGGGGCTCTCGCCCGACCTGCACGAGAAGATCCGGGCGCTGCAGCGCGAGTACAACGCCCATCATCACGAGATCGCGGGCGCGGCGAACGCGAGCCTGCCGGACCGCTTCGACCTCACCGAGTTCCTGGTGGACCGCTTCGCGATCGCGGGGACGCCGGCCGACTGCGTGGCCCAGATCCGGCGCGCGATGGGCGCGGGGGCGCGGCAGTTCATGATCACCGGCTTCGTGCCGGATCCGCGCGCCTTCATGCGCCGCTTCACGAAGGAGGTCGCCGGCGCTCTTTGATCCTCGCCGCGTTCCGCGTCCGCAGCTTCCGCTTCCAGTGGCCCGCCGACCTCCTCGCCTCCTGGGCCTTCGAGATGGAGACGCTCATCCTCGGCTGGTACGTGCTGGTGCAGACCGGCTCGGTGCTGGCGCTCACCGTCTTCGGGTCGCTCCAGTTCCTCGGCACCCTCGCCGCGCCGATGTTCGGCGTGCTGGGCGACCGGGTCGGCGCCCGGCTCATGCTGTGCGCGATGCGCGCGATCTACATCGTCCTCGCCGCGGCCGTGATGCTCCTGGCCTTCACCGGGCTGCTGGCGCCCGCGTGGGTGATCGTCCTGGCCGGGCTCAACGGCCTCGTCCGCCCCAACGACCTGGTGATGCGCAATACGCTGATCGGGGAGACGATCCCGCCGGATCACCTGATGGGCGCGCTCGGCATGTCGCGGGCCACGATGGACTCGGCGCGGGTGGGCGGCGCCCTCGCGGGCGCGGGCCTGTCGACCATGCTCGGGATCGGCACCACCTACGTGTTCGTCACGAGCTTCTACCTGGCGAGCCTGGCGCTCACCTTCGGGGTGGCGCGCGCGCGGCCGGTGCCCGATCCCAGCGCTCCCTCCCCCTACCCGACGGCCACCCCCTCACCCTACCCTCTCCCCCTCGCGGGGGAGAGGGAGAAGCCCTCCCCCTCTCCCCCGAGGAAGAGCGAGAAGCCCTCCCCCTCTCGCCCGGGGGAGAGGGAGAAGCCCTCCCCCTCTCCCCTCAGGGGAGAGGGCAGGGTGAGGGGTGGTTCCCAGAGGGGCAGTTCAAGGTGGCGAGAGCTGAAGGACGGCCTCGCCCACATCCTGACGCGCCCGCAGCTCCTCGCGCCGATGTGGCTCGCCTTCCTGATCAACCTCACGGCCTACCCGGTGACGGGCGGCCTCCTGCCCTACGTGGCCAGGCAGGTCTACCAGGTGGACGCCACCGGGCTGGGATCGCTCGTCGCCGCGTTCTCGTTCGGGGCGCTGCTGGCGTCCATCGCCATGGTCATGACCGGCGGGCCGCGCCACCCGGAGCGGTTCACGCTCATCCACACCGCGATCTGGTACGCGCTGCTGATCGGCTTCGGCCACGTGCAGAGCATGAGCGTGGGGCTGCTCGTGCTCTTCGCGGCCGGCTTCGTGCAGTCGGTGGCGATGATCGCGATGACCGCCACCCTGCTCACCGCCGCGGGCGAGGGCTTCCGCGCGCGGGTGATGGGCGTGCGCATGCTCGCGGTCTACGGGCTGCCGCTGGGGCTGATGGCGTCCGGCGCGCTGATCGAGCGCATCGGCTACCCGGTCACGATCACCGTGCTGGCCGCGGTGGGGCTGCTGTTCACCGTGCTGATCGGCCTCAAGTGGCGCGCGGCCATGTGGCAGCGGCCGGCCGGCACGGCCTCCGCGCCCCAGCGCGCCTGAAGTCAGGCCCGCCCCTCACCCTGCCCTCTCCCCAGAGGGGAGAGGGTGCAATCTCCCTCTCCCCCTGAGGAAGGCGCGATGATCTCCCTCTCCCCTCTGGGGAGAGGGCAGGGTGAGGGGCCCGGTCACACGCTGACGCCCCACACGCGCTGGGCGAGCAGGCCGATGGCGTAGCTGAGCGCCACCGCCGCCGCGATGACGCCCAGGTTCATGAGGATGCGCCGCTTCACGTCCATGCCGGAGAGGAACGCCAGGAGCGTGGAGACCAGCACGATCACACCCCCGGCCACGATCAGCGACGGCCACAGCGTCCGCGCGCCGAAGAGCACGGGCAGCAGCGGCACCACCGCGCCGATCACGTAGCTCACGCCGACCCGGAGGTCCAGCCGCTCGATCTCGAGGCCGAAGAAGCTCCGCCAGAACTGGTAGTGGCGCGTCTCGATCGGGATGAGCTGATCGAGGATCGCCTGGAGCGGGCCCGGGGCCCTCGAGCGCAGGGCCTTGTAGAGCGAGAGGTCGAACAGCTCGTCGAGGACCAGCCGCTTGCCGAGCCTGGCGTCCACGCGGATATGTTATACACTCCGGCGCACCGGTAACCAGCGCGGGGAGGGAATCCATGAAGTTCACCTGGTTCAACCTGATGCCTTGGCCGTACCTGCCCGACGACTTCCGCGAGCAGAACCGCTCGGTCTGGGTGGACATCCCGAGCCGCCTCTACGATCCGAAGAAGGGCCACAACCCGCCGATCCGGGTGGCCGAGG
The DNA here is from genome assembly GCA_040902305.1 of Candidatus Rokuibacteriota bacterium. Classification (GTDB taxonomy): domain Bacteria; phylum Methylomirabilota; class Methylomirabilia; order Rokubacteriales; family CSP1-6; genus CAMLFJ01. The sequence continues at coordinate 11,632 of JBBDXN010000009.1, forward strand.
AGTTCGCGATGCTCGACGTCATCTCGGGCGGGCGCCTCGTGGCCGGCTTTCCGGTCGGCACCCCGATGGACACCAACTTCTGCTACGGCCAGATCCCCGCGCTGACCCGCGACAAGTACCAGGAAGCCCACGACATGATCATGAAGGCGTGGGCCGAGGACGAGCACATGCTGCCGTACGAGCAGCCGGGCGCCTTCGCCGGCGCGGTCTCCCGCTTCCTCGGATGAGCGAGCGCCCGGGCGACGGCTGGATCGGCCGGCCGCTCAAGCGGCGCGAGGATCACCGGCTCCTGACCGGCGCGGGCGCCTTTGTGGACGACATGACGCCCCCGGGCTGCGTCCACGTGGCCCTGCTCCGCTCCCCGCACGCCCACGCGCGCATCGGGCGCCTCGACGTCGAGGCCGCGCGGCGCGCCCCGGGCGTGCTCCTCGTCGTCACCGGCAAGGACGTGGCGCATCTCCAACCCATGCCGGTGGCCCGGCTGATGCCCGACATGCGCGTGCCGCCGCATCCGATCCTGGCCGAGAGCCAGGTCCATGCGACGGGCATGCCGGTGGCCGCGGTGGTGGCCGAGGACGTCTACGCGGCCCACGACGCGCTCGACCTGATCGCGGTGGACTACGACCCGCGGCCCGCCCTGGCCGAGCCCGAGCCGGCCCTCGCCCCCGGCGCCCCGCTGCTCTTCTCGGGCATCGACGGCAACCGCGTGCTGACCCGCACGCTGCGCGAGGGCGACGCGTCGGGGGCCTTCGCCGCCGCGGCCCACGTCGTGCCGCTGCGCGTGGCGCAGAACCGCATCTCCGCGGTGGCGATGGAGCCGCGCTCGGTGCTGGCCCACTTCGACCGCTTCACCGACGAGCTGACGATGTGGGTGTCCTGCCAGGCCCCGTTCCGCATCCGCGGCGAGGTCGCGCGGCTGCTCGAGCTGCCGGAGAGCCGCGTGCGCGTCATCGCCCCCGACGTGGGCGGCGGCTTCGGGGTGAAGACCGGCCCCTACCGCGAGGACGTGCTGCTGGCCTGGCTCGCGCGGGAGCTCGGCCGGCCCGTGAAGTGGGTGGCCACGCGGCGCGAGGACCAGGTCACCACGAATCAGGCCCGCGGCTCGGTCTGCGAGGGCGAGCTGGCGCTCGACGCGGGCGGGCGGATCACCGGGCTCCGGGCCACGATCACCGCGCCGCTCGGCTCGTCGCTGATGAACGCGGCCGCGGGCACCCCGTGGAACCACGCGCGCCTCCTGCCCGGCGCCTACGTGGTCCCGAGCTGCGACATCACGGTCAACGGCGCGCTCACCACCACCGCCCCGGTCGCGGCCTATCGCGGCGCGGGCCGGCCGGAGGCCTGCTTCTTCATCGAGCGGCTGATGGACACCGCGGCCCGCGCGATGCAGCTCGACCCCGCCGAGCTGCGCCGGCGCAACTTCATCCCCGCCAATCACTTCCCGTTCAAGACCATCACCGGGCAGGTCTACGATTCGGGAGACTATCCCCAGGCCCTCGATCGGGCCCTCAAGACCGCGGACTACGCCGAGCTGCGGCGCCGGCAGGCCGAGCGGCGCGCGCTCGGCGAGATCGTCGGCGTCGGCCTGGCGTCGTACGTGGAGCCGTGCGCGCTCGGCTGGGAGAGCGGCAGCATCCGCGTGGAGCGCTCCGGCAAGGTCACCGCGATCACCGGCTCGAGCGCCCACGGCCAGGGGCACGAGACCACGTTCGCCCAGGTCGTGGCCGATCACCTGGGCGTCACCCCGGACGAGGTCACGGTGCGGCACGGCGACACGCGCTCGGGCCCCGAGGGCTTCGGCACCTTCGGCAGCCGCAGCGTGGCGCGGGGCGGCGGCGCGCTGGTGCGCACGTCGGTGGAGGTGCGCGACAAGGGCCGGCGCATCGCGGCCCGCCTGCTCGAGGCCGCGGTCGAGGACGTGGTCGCGGTGCGCGGCGGCTTCCAGGTGGCGGGCGTGCCGCAGAAGCGCGTGGCGTGGAAGGAGGTGGCCACCGCCGCCTACGCGGGCGGGCACGCGCTGCCGCCCGGCGATACGCCGGGGCTCGAGGCCACCACGTACTTCCAGCCCGACGGCGAGGTCTGGAGCTTCGGCGCGGTGGTCTGCGCGGTGCGGATCGAGCGCGAGGTCGGAGCGCTGCACATCGAGAAGCTGGTCTGGGTGGACGACGCGGGGACGATCATCAACCCGCTCCTGGCCGAGGGCCAGCTCCTGGGGGCCCTCGCGCAGGGCCTGGGCCAGACCCTGATGGAGGCGATCGTCTACGACGGCGCCGGGCAGTGCCTCACCAGCACGCTCATGGACTACGCGATCCCGCGCGCCGCCGACATGCCCGCGGTGTCGATCGAGAAGATGCACACCCCGTCGCCGCGGAACCCCCTCGGCGCCAAGGGCCTCGGCGAGGCCGGCTGCATCGCGATGCCGCCCGCCATGGTGAACGCCGCGGTGGACGCGCTGGCCCCGCTCGGCGTCACCCACCTCGACATGCCGCTCACCGCCCAGCGGCTCCGGGCCGCGCTCACGAGGGCCTGATGAAGAGCATCGACATCCATGCGCACGTCGTCCCCCCGAAGGTCTGGGAGGCCGCCGCGGCCGGGCGGGACTGGTACGGGTATCGCCACGAGCCCGGCGAGGGCCTCGGCACCTTCCTGGGCAATGGCCGGCGCACCGGCTTCACCTCGCCCAAGGTGCGCTTCACGCCCGAGGAGCGGCTGGCCGACATGGACACCCAGGGGGTGGACGTGCAGGTGCTCTCGATCCACACCCCGTTCTTCGGCTACCACCTCGACGCGGCGCAGGGCCGCGCGCTGGCCCGCGAGGTCAACGACGAGATCGCCGCGATGACCCGGCGGTGGCCCACCCGCTTCGCGGGCCTCGCCACCCTGCCCGTCCAGGACACCAAGGCGGCGATCGAGGAGCTGGAGCGCGCGGTGACCGTGCTCGGGCTCAAGGGCGCCGAGCTCGACACGATCGTGAACGGGGAGAACTGGGACGCGCCCCGCTTCCGTCCGCTCTTCAAGGCGGCGGAGGCCATGAGCGCGGTGCTCTTCTACCACCCGCAGCCCCAGCACAACTTCATGATGGAGCGCACCACGCGCTACGGGCTCTTCAACAGCCTGGGGGTCATCTTCGAGGACGCCATCGTGGTGGCGATCCTGATCCTGGGCGGCGTGATGCAGGACTGCCCAAATCTCAAGGTGTGCATCGCCCACGGCGGCGGGCCGGCCTGCTACGCGATGGGACGGCTGGACCGCGGCTGGCACGGCAACCCCGACGCCCGGCGCAGCATCCCGCAGCCGCCGAGCAGCTACCAGAAGCGGCTCTACTACGACACGGTGGTGGGCAGCGAGGCCGCGCTCCGCTTCCTGATCGACCAGGTGGGCATCGAGCGCGTGGTGCTCGGCAGCGACTGGCCCTTCGTGCCGTGGCACCCCTCGCCGGTCACCTGGGTGGAGAGCCTCCCGAGCCTGACTCCGGACGAGAAGGAGCGGATCCTCTGGCGCAACCTGGAGACGCTCCTGGGCCCGGTCGGCGCTTGACAGCCCACGCCCCGGTCACTAAGGTCGCTACCAACGCGCAGCACCATCACCGCAAGGAGGCGGACATGAAGCGGACCCTCATCGCAGCCCTGCTTCTCGCGCTCGTCGGACCGGCCGCGCCCGCGGCGGCCCAGCAGATCACGCTGAAGCTGAGCCACTTCGTCCCGCCGGTGGCGCCCCCGCACGCGACCTTCCTCGCGCCGTGGGCCGAGAAGGTCGAGAAGGCGTCCGGGGGCCGGCTGAAGATCCAGATCTACCCCTCGATGCAGCTCGGGGGCACGCCGCCGCAGCTGGTGGACCAGATCAAGGACGGCGTGGTGGACATCGGCTGGACCCTGCCCGGCTACACCGCCGGCCGCTTCCCGCGGACCGAGGTCATGGAGGTGCCGTTCCTGCACACCAACGCGCTCGCCACCACCCTGGCCCTGCAGGACTACTACGAGAAGCACCTCCGGAGCGAGTACAAGGACTACCACGTCATCCTGCTCCACGCGCACGGTGGCACGCTGGTGCACGCCAACAAGGCCATCGTGAAGCTCGAGGACTACAAGGGCCTGAAGATCCGCACCCCGAACCGCGCCGGGAGCGTCTACCTGCGCGCGGTGGGCGCCAACGCGGTGGGCGCCCCGGTGCCCGAGGTGCCCCAGATGCTCTCGAAGGGCGTCATCGACGGCGCGCTCCTGCCCTACGAGATCGCCCGCCCGCTCAAGATCCACGAGCTGGTGAAGTTCCACTCGGAGTTCGCCGGCCCGCAGCCGCGCCTCGGCACCAGCGTGTTCCTGTTCGCCATGAACAAAGCGAAGTACGAGAGCCTGCCCGCCGACCTCAGGAAGGTCATCGACGACCACTCGGGACGCCGCATCGCGGAATGGGCGGGGCAGAACTGGGACGACATCGAGAAGCCGGGCAAGGAGGCCGCTCAGAAGGCCGGGAACCAGTTCCCGATCATGCCGGTGGCCGAAGTGGAGCGGGTGCGCGCGGCGGTCAAGCCCGAGGTCGACAAGTTCCTGAAGGAGCTGTCGGCGGCCGGCTTCGACGCCAACGCGGCGTACGCGGAGGCGCTGGCGCTGGTCAAGAAGTACACCAAGTAGCGTGCAGGGTGAGGCGCAGCCGAAGGCGAGCCGAGCGGATCCGCTAACCCGGGTCCTCGACGGCCTCGCCCGCGCCTTCGCCCTGGCCGGCGGCGCGCTCCTGGTCGCGCTCACCGGCATGTCGGTCGCGTCCGTCACGGGTCGCGCCGTGCTCGGCACGCCGGTGCCGGGGGACTTCGAGCTGGTGCAGGTCGCCTGTGGAGCTTCCATCGCGGCGTTCCTGCCCTACTGCCAGCTCCGGCGCGGCCACATCATCGTGGATTTCTTCACCGCCCGGGCCGGGCCGCGCGTGCAGGGCGCGCTCGACGCGCTCGGGGCGCTCGCCCTCACGTCGGTCATGGCCCTCCTGGCCTGGCGCACGCTCGAGGGCATGCTGACGGTCAAGGCCTCTGGCGAGGTGTCGATGATCGTCGGCTTCCCGATCTGGATCGGCTACGCGGCCATCGTGCCCTCGCTCGTGCTGACCGCGCTCGTCGGCTTCGCCACCGCGGCCGACGCCTGGAAGGTGGCCCGCGGCTGAGCGCGGTCGAGATCGGGCTGGCCCTGTTCGCGGCGATGCTCGCGCTGATGGCCCTCCGCGTGCCGATCGCCATCGCGATGTTCATCCCGGGCGCGGTGGGCTACGCGCTGCTCGCGAGCCCGCTCGTGCTGATGAACCACCTGAAGGGCGCGGCCTGGGCCCGCCTCTCGGTGTACGACCTGTCGGTGATCCCGCTCTTCCTGCTCATGGGCCAGTTCGCCACCCAGGGCGGCCTCTCGCGCGCGCTGTTCCGGTTCACCAACGCGCTCATGGGCCACCGGCGGGGGGGCATGGCGATGGCGGCGATCCTCGCCTGCGCCGCGTTCGGCACCATCTGCGGCTCCTCGGTGGCGACCGCGGCCACCGTCACCCAGGTGGCCCTGCCCGAGATGCGCCGCCACCACTACTCCGGCCGCCTGGCCACCGCGACGCTGGCCGCGGGCGGGACCCTCGGCATCCTGATCCCGCCGTCGGTGGTCCTGGTGGTCTACGCGATCCTCACCGAGCAGAACATCGCCAAGCTCTTCGCGGCCGCGTTCGTGCCGGGCATCCTGGCCGCGTGCGGCTACGTCACCGCGATCGCGGTCTACGTGCGGCTCGTGCCCGGCCAGGCCCCCGAGCATCCGCTCGCGACCCGCGGGGAGCGGCTGGCCGCGGCGGCCGACGTGTGGCCGATCGCGGCGATCTTCGTCCTGGTCTTCGGCGGTATCTACGGCGGGCTGTTCACGCCCACCGAGGGCGCCGCGATCGGCGCGGCCGGGACCTTCGTCACCGCGGTGGCCAAGCGCGAGCTCGGGCTCGCCGCGCTCCAGCGCGCCTTCCTGGGCACCGCCGAGACCACCGCGATGGTGTTCCTGATCTTCCTCGGGGCCGACATGCTGAACGCGGCGCTGGCGCTCTCGCAGATGCCCGCCCAGCTCGCGCAGACCGTCGCGGCGCTCAGCCTCCCGCCGGTCGCGGTGGTGGCCGGCATCCTCGGCTTCTACGTCCTGCTCTGCAGCGTCATGGACGAGCTGTCCATGATCATCCTCACGGTCCCGATCCTGGTTCCGGTGGTGACGGACCTGGCCCTCTACGGCCTCAACTCCACCGACAAGCTGATCTGGTTCGGCATCCTGGTGCTGTCGGTGGTGGAGATCGGGCTCATCGCGCCGCCGGTGGGCCTGAACGTGTACGTCGTCAACAGCCTGGCCCGCGACGTGCCGATGGCCGAGACCTACCGGGGCGTGCTGCCCTTCCTGGCCTCGGACGCGGTGCGCATCACCCTGCTGATGGCCTTCCCCGCGCTCTCGCTCTGGGCGGTGCGGCTGATCGGCTGACGCGCAGGCCCGCCGGGCCCCGTCACGCGAGCCGCCCCAGCCAGGCCCCGATCGCCGGCCAGGCGGAGGCCAGGGCCCGGCGGTTCAGGACGAGCCCCCAGTGGGAGGCGCCGGGGAATTCCACGTACCCGGCGTCCAGGAAGCGCGCGACGCGGCGGCAGGCGCGCGGCGGGAAGGTCTCGTCGCGCTCGCCGGCCGCGACGAGGATCGAGCCCTCGAAGCCGCGCGGGGGAAACCAGACCCCGCGGCGACGCTCCTGGCGGGCGAAGGCCGATTCGGGACCCAGGCTGGCCAGGGCGATGCGGATCTCCTCCGGCTCCAGGTCCGGCATGGTCGGCTGCGTCAGCGACGTCACGGTCGTGATGCCGTAAGCCTCCGGGCCGAAGACGCCGGGCGACGGCGGCTGCGCGGCGGGCGCCTCGAGGAGCGGTCCCGGCGTGCTCGGGCCGAGCGCCAGCACCCCCAGGGTCGGAGCGACGGCGCCGTACATGAGCGCGATCAACCCTCCCATGCTCCACCCGACCAGCACCGGGGGCCCCGGGAGCCCGTCGACGGCCGCGGCGACGTCGGCGACGTACTCGGCCATCGAGACCCGTCCGAGGTCGTCGCAGGGAGCCCGACCGTGACCGCGCAGGTCGGGGGCCCGGGTCGCGTAGCCGTCGGCCTCGAGCCGCTCGCGCCAGAAGCGCCAGACCCCGGCGGAGTTGGCGGCGCCGTGCACGAGCACGACCGGCGGGCGGGCCATCAGCCGGCCGCGGTCAGCGCGGCTTCATCCCCGCCAGGCGCTCGATGATGGTGAAGACCACGCTGGTGTCCTGCTCGCCGAGGCCCGCGGCCAGCGCCGCCTGCTGGTAGTGCTGGGCCAGGGCGGAGAACGTGACCGGCACGTGGAGCTCCTTGGCGATGGTGTGGAAGGTCTCGAGGTCCTTGTTCATCAGCGCCACCTTGAAGCCCGGCTCGAAGTCGCGCGGGATCAGCGCGCGGGGGATGCGCTCGATGGCCTTGCTGCCGCCGCTGCTCGCCTTCACCACCTCGTAGATCGTCATCGGGTCGAGGCCCGCCTTCACCCCGAGCACGAAGCCCTCCATCATCGCGGCGCTGTTCACGCAGGCCATCATGTTGTTGATGGCCTTCACGGTGTTGCCCGCTCCCGCCGGCCCCACGTGGAAGATGTTCGGGCCCATGGCGCGCAGCACCGGCTGCGCGGTGGCGAGCGCGGAGGCGTCGCCGCCCACCATGATGGCCAGGGTGGCCGCGCGGGCGCCGGTGACCCCGCCGCTCACCGGCGCTTCCAGGAAGTGCACGCCCCGCGCCCGCGCCTTGGGCTCGATCTTCCGGGGCGTGGAGGGCAGCACGCTGCTCAGGTCGATCAGGATGGTGCCGGGCTTGGCGCGCTCCACCAGCCCGCCCCGGTCGAGGTACATCGCCTCGACGTCGGGGGAGGCCGGCAGCGAGGTCAACACGACCTCGGAGGCGTCCACCACCTCCTGCGCCGAGGCGGCCCGCTTGGCGCCGGCCTGGACGAGGTTCTCCATGGCCTTGGGGTTCGCGTCGAACACCGTCATCGAGAAGCCGGCCTTCAGCACGTTGCCGGCCATCGGGTTGCCCATGTTCCCCACACCGATGAACCCTACCGAGAGAGCCATTGCGCGCCTCCTTTGGCGGGACTGCGGTCACCCCAGGCCGACCCGAACGCGCCGAGCATAAACCTCCGGACCGGACGGATCAACGTGCGTGTGGCGCCGGCGCCGGCTCTCACTGCTTCCCCTCGAACTGGGCCAGCGTGCGGCGGAGGTCGTCGCCGCGCACGGTCTCGCCGTACTTCGCCAGCGCCTCGCGCACGACCTGGAGCGCCCGCTCGCGCTCGCCCTTCTCCCAGTGCGCCCACGCGATCCGGTCCCAGGTCTCGGCCAGCTTGTAGGGGCTCACGTCGGCCCCCCGCTGCTCGATCAGCCGGTGGCAGACCGCGATCGCCTCGTCGTGGCGGCCGGCCGCCATCAGGAGCCGGCTCAGGTTCAGGGCCAGCCCCTGCGTCCGGTCCCCCGGCATGCAGTTGGCGCAGTTGTCGGTGCGCTGCCGATGCTGGAAGTAGCGCTCGTAGCCCCACTGGGCGAGCGCCAGGCGGTGCGGGTAGTCGTCCACGACCCAGTAGAGCAGGTCGATGGCGGTCGCCACCACGTGCTCGTCGTCCGGCTGATCCACGATGCCCTGGTAGGCGGCCTTGAAGAAGTGCCGCTCGCCCCGTCCATCGTCTCCGCGCGGGAATCCCTGCCACGCCGCGAGCAGGTCGCCCACGTTGTCCACGCGATACGGGGTCTGCACCGAGTCCCACCACGCCGGCCGCGGGGCCGCCGAGACGAACGCGGCGATGAGCTCGCGCTGCCGGGCCAGCCCCTCGGCGTCGATCTGCGCCCGCTCCTCCTCGGCCCGGCGCCGCTCGCCCTCCTCGACCCGATCGCGGACGACGTAGTAGGCGCCACCCGCGAGAGCGCCGACGACCAGCACCGCGAGCGCCCGGCGCGCGAGCCGCCGGCGCCGCGCGGGGTCGGCGGCGGGGAGGAACCGGACCGCGCCGAGGATGAGGAGCAGGAGGAGACCGGCGGCGACCGCGTAGACCCACCGCGGCAGGCTCGCGTTGCGGACCTGGAAGCGGTAGTTCCACGAGTGGGTGCCGCCGTCGTGGGTGTAGAGATCGCCGACGAGGCGGCCCTCGCGCCAGGCCGCGATCCAGAAGAAGTACTGCTCGTCGCCCACGCTCGGGGGCAGGGCCAGGGTGACCGCGGTGTCGGCCGTCATCGTGCGCAGGACCTCCCGCTGGCGGTCCGGCTTGGAGCAGGAGACCGCGGTCACGCTCACCCGGTACTCGGCGCCCGGGACGATCGGCTCCCACGTGAACTCGATCGGCGCCGTCGGCCCCCAGGAATGACGCGGCGTCTCGAAGACGGGCTGGGTCGCGCAGCTCGTGAGCATGCCTTCGAGCGCGCGGGCATTGTCGCCCGGGCGCGTCAGGTGAATGAGCCGGACCGCGTCCACCGCGAGGCGTTCCGGCCCCCGCTCGGTGACCTCGAACCGGGGCTGCGCCTCGTAGTCTCCCGGGAAGCGGCGCGGGTTGGCCGGGTTCTCGTCGATGCTGACGTGGAGGCGATAGCGGCCGGGCTGGAGGCCCTCGAGCACCCAGGCGCCCGGCCCCTCGCCCCGCTTGGCGCCACAGCTCACCCAGCCCCCGGCCGTCGCGCTGAAGCACGTGAAGTCGGGCAGCGCGGTGGGCTCGAGCGGCTTCCCGTCGAAGCGCAGGTCGAGCGGGATGTCGCCGGCGGCGGCGCGGGCCAGCCCGAGGAGGAGCAGGGCGGCCAGCGTGGTGATCCAGCGGGACGAGCGCCTCGCCTTCGGGCCCCTCACCTTCGGGCCCCTCACCCTTGGGCCCCTCACCCTTGGGCCCCTCACCCTGCCCTCTCCCCAGAGGGGAGAGGGGTATGAGGAGAGAGGCTCTTCGTCTTCGGACTTAAAGGGGCCAGTAGACGAAGCCGCACCCGGTCTGGGTGCAGTGGGCCGGGACGTAGTCCACCACCTTCGCGGGCCGGTTCATCGCGGCGGCCGCGCTGATCCACGCCCGCACCTCGCCGGTGCCGGAGCGCATGGCGTCGGAGTCGAAGGTGAAGAGGTGCTCGAGCGCGGCCAGGTCGTTGCGCTCGAGCCGCTCCAGGATCCACCGGTCGAGCGGCTGGTCGATCCAGCCCGCGTTGTACATGCCCGGGAAGTGGGAGAGGCCGCCCGAGGCGTAGATCGCCACGCGCTCCGGCCGGTCGCGGAGCGCGTCGGCGATGGCCTCGCCCAGGCGCGCGCAGCGGGCCGCGCTGGGGAGCGGCGGGTAGTACTCGTTCATGAACACGCAGACCAGCGGGATCTCGAGCGCGGGATCCACCTCCGGCACGAGGTTGGAGACCATGTGCGAGACGCCGCGGGTAGGATTGCCGCGCGGGTCGAAGCGGCCGATGCTGGCCACGTCGAAGCCCCGCTTGACCAGCCCGCGCAGCAGGTGCCGGGACAGCTCGGGATGCGGCTGGAAGACGACCTTCGTGCGCTCCTTCGGCGGCGTGTCGTAGCTGTCCCGGGCGCTGCGGCCCCACAGGGGCTCCTCGCCGGTGTAGACCGAGAAGGTGGGGTTGTTGGCGTCGTCGAAGAGATCGCCCTGGTCGTCGCCGATCATCAGCAGGGCGTCCGGGCGGTAGGCCCGGAGCTGCTCACGCAGGGTGGCCAGGCCGGCCTCGATACGCTGGATGTTCGCGTCGATGATGGCCGGGGTCGCGATCTCCTCGCGGGCGCTGCGCGGCAGCTGCTCGCGGGCCTCGGCCGGGATCCGCCCGACCACCCGCGGCCAGTACTCCGCCTTCTGGAACATCATCGGTGCGTGTGACGACGCCATTCCCAGACCGAGCATGACCGGCCTCCTGGGGGGGCCCCGGATTAGGAACAACCGCCGCAGCGCCCCGCAGGTGAATCTAGCCCCGCCGGGGCCCCGGGGTCAACGAGCGGCTTGCGCCCGCTTCCTCAGGGGGCGGTCAGGCGCCGCAGGGTCTCGATCGTCTGCGCGGGCTCGGGCCGCCGGGTGTAGTCGGGGTCGGCGTCGACCGCGCGGATGATCCCCGCCCGGTCGATCACGAAGCGCGCCGGGATGGGCAGGCGCCAGGTGCCGTCCCCGTTGCCCTTCGGCAGGTCGATACCGAGCTTCCCGTAGATCGCCTGCAACGCCTCCGGCAGCGTGAAGACCAGGCCGTACTGCTCGGCCACGCGGTTACCGAGATCGCGCAGCCCCTCGTAGGTCATGGGCCGGGGCTCCTCGGTCTCGCGCGGGGTGCGCGCCACCTGGGGCGACACCACCACGAGCGAGGCGCCGGCGGCGACGATCTCGGGCAGCGCCTGCTGCAGAGCGTCCAGCTCTGCGTTGCAGTAGGGTCACCAGCGGCCGCGGTAGAACGAGAGCACGACCGGGCCGCGCGCCCGCAGGGCGGCCAGGCTCACCGGCTGGCCCGCGACGTTGGGCAGGGTGAAGTCGGGCGCGGGCGCGCCGACCCGGGCTACGCGGTCCATGATCCCGGAGGCGCGCAGGTCCTCGATCGCCTGGTGCATGACCGCGCGGACCTCCGGCGGCTGGCGGGTCGCGGCGATCTCCCGGATCGCGGCGAGCTTCTCCTCGAGTGCCATGGCGTGTCCTCCCCCTGAGCCAATCTTGCCCGATCGGTCAAGATTGAACTCGGTTAGGATGCCCCGGGAGGGAGCCATCCATGATCCTCGAGCGCTTCAAGGTTCCGCCGCAGGACCAGGTGCTGGTCTCGGAAGCGGCGCTGCGCCGGACCATCACCCAGATCTTCGAGAAGCTCGGCGTCACGCCGGAGGACGCCGCCGACGCCGCGGACGTGCTGACCATGACCGATCTGCGCGGCGTCGAGACCCACGGCGTGTCCAACATGCTGCGGGCCTACGTGCGCGACTACCGGGCCGGCAAGCTCGACCCGCGGCCGGGATGGACGATCGAGCGCGAGGCGCCCGGCACCGCGGTGATCGACGCGGGCAAGCGCCTCGGCATCATCGTGGGGCCGAAGGCGATGCGGCTGGCCATCGAGAAGGCCCGCAAGGTCGGTGTCGGAATCGTGACCGTGCACAACAGCGGGCACTTCGGCGCGATCGGCCACTTCGCGATGCAGGCCGCCCAGGCCGACATGGTGGGCGTCTGCTTCACCGCGGCGGGCCTCCACGTGGTGCCCACCTTCGGGGCGAAGCCGCTGCTCGGCACCAACCCGATCGCGCTCGCCGCGCCCGCGCGCCGCGAGGCGCCGCTGCTCTTCGACGCGGCCACCTCCGCGATCGCGGGCAACAAGATCCGGCTGGCCATGCGCATCGGCTCGCCGCTGCTCGCGGGCTGGGTCACCGACAAGGAGGGCACGCCGATCATGGAGGAGAAGCCGGTCTTCGACCGCGACGACTTCTACCAGGCGCCGCTGGGCGGCACCCGCGAGCAGGGCTCGCACAAGGGCTACGGCTTCGCGCTGATGGCCGAGGTGCTCTCCACCATGCTGGCGGGCGCCCTGCCCACCATGCTGGCGCCCGGCAGCGGCTCGAAGAACCAGTTCGCCGCGTATGACATCGCGGCCTTCACCGACCTCGAGCGGTTCAAGGACACCATGGACGAGATGCTCCGCACCCTGCGCACCGCCGCGCCCGCGCCGGGCCAGGAGCGCGTGCTCTACCCGGGGCTCTCCGAGGCCGAGGAGCTGGCCCACCGCCGCGCCCACGGGATCCCGCTCCACAAGGAAGTGATCGAATGGTTTGCCGAGTGCGCGAATGAGATGTCGCTGCCCGCGCTGGCTACTTCTCCAGCGTCTGCTTCATGACCCCCATGCCCTGCTCGATCATCCCCTGGATGTAGCCCGCGACCTCGTTCGGCAGCAGGTCCGCGATCCAGATGATCCGGCTCCCCCCCTGCCCCTCGGCGAAGACCTGCAGCGAGGCGTTGTGGTGCGTGAGCCGCGGGCTACCCACCACCGACCAGACGAGCCGGCGCGCCGCGTCGTCGACGTCGACGATGAGCTCGCGCGCGGTCATGCCGTTGGCGAAGGTGACGACACGGGCGCCCTCCTCCAGCTTCGTGTCCACCACGAAGCCGGGCGCCAGGCGCTGATGCACCGCGCCCACGTCGCGCACCGCATCCCAGACCTTCTCGGGCCGCGCGTTGACCTCCACTTCCCTTCTGATCGATGCCATGTCCGCTCTCCTTCCTCCCCTCACCCTTGAGCCCCTCACCCCGCCCTCTCCCCAAGGGGAGAGGGAGGAGAGCCGCCCGCACTGTACGTTCCCCCTCTCCCCTCAGGGGAGAGGGCAGGGTGAGGGGTCTAAGAGGGTGAGGGGTCTAAGAGGGTGTGGGGCCTAAGAGGGTGAGGGGCCCAAGGGTGAGGGGTGGTCCACTCTAGAGAATCCGCCGCGCGATCTCCGGGTAGTCGAGCACGAGCCCGTCGCGATCAACCGCCAGCTCCGCGGTGAAATCCGAATCGAGCCCCCGGAACCGCCACCGCGCCCCGGCCGGGCCTCGCTCGAGCAGCGTGTACTCCTGCCGCGCCGGCTGGACGGTCAGCTCGGGCAGCACGACCCACGCCACGTCGAGCGCCACCGGCCGGCCGAGGACGGCGTCCACCAGCCGCCGCATCGGCAGCGTGTTGGTGAAGGGCGACGGATAGATGTCGACGTCCACGCAGCCGTCGAGGGCCAGGGCCGCGCCGGTGACCGCGTCGGTCCAGCGTCCGCGGCCATCCGCGCGGAGGTCGAGCCCGCGCCCGGGCTCCTCGAGCAGCTCGATCCGCGCCCGCCGGACCGTCCAGCCCTCGTCGCACTCCACCACGTAGCGCGCGCGGAACGGCCGGCCGTCGTCGTCGACCGCGAGAATCAGGCTGTCCGCGCGCACGCCGCCCGGGTCCGTGGAGAGCCGCAGATGCTCGAGCCCGCGGCCCTCCCAGGCCGCCCAGAGCACGTCGACCGTCGCCATGCCGCGTATGATCCCAGAACCGGCGCGCGCGCGCTGGCGGGATCCGGACCCGGTCACCGACCGTGTCCGAAACCCGCGAGACGAGGAGGCCTCCGGTGCGTGATGATGGGCCCATGGACCTGGATCCCGACGCCTGCTACCGCGCCATCGCCACGCGCGACGCCCGCTTCGACGGCCGGCTCTTCATCGCGGTGAAGTCCACCGGCATCTACTGCCGGCCGATCTGCCCCGCGCGCACGCCGAAGCGGGAGAACCTCGCATTCTATCCCTCGGCCGCCGCCGCGCAGGAGGCGGGCTACCGCCCCTGCCTGCGCTGCCGGCCGGAGACCGCGCCCGATCTCGGGGTCTGGCGCGGCACCTCGAACACGGTGTCGCGCGCGCTGGCGCTGATCGAGAAGGGCGGGCTGGACGGCGCCGACGTCGAGGCCCTCGCGGAGCGCCTGGGAGTGGGCGAGCGGCAGCTCCGCCGGCTCTTCCGCCGGCATCTGGGCGCCTCGCCCATCGCGGTGGCGCAGACCCGACGGGTGCTCCTGGCCAAGCACCTGATCCACGAGACGCGGCTGCCGATGGCGGAGGTCGCGCTGGCCGCCGGCTTCGGCAGCATCCGCCGGTTCAACGAGACCTTCCGGCAGCTCTTCGGCCGCCCACCGAGCACGCTGCGGCGCGGGACCGGCGGGGCCCCGGCCGGGCCGACCGGGGAAGTCGCGATCCTCCTCCCCTATCGCCCGCCCTACGACTGGCCGGCGATGCTCGGGTTCCTGCGGGCCCGCGCGATTCCCGGCGTCGAGGTGGTGGCGCGCGACGGCTACGCGCGCACGATCGAGGTCGCGGGCGCGCACGGCACGGTGGCGGTGCGGCCCGCCGCGGGCCACGCGCTCCGCGCCACGATCCAGTTCCCGCAGCTCTCCGCGCTGCCCACGATCGTCGCGCGGCTGCGGCGCGTGTTCGACCTGATCGCCGACCCGGAGGTGATCGGCGCGCACCTGTCCGAGGACCCGCGCCTGGCCCCGCTGGTGGCCGCGCGGCCGGGGCTGCGCGTGGCGGGCGCGTGGGACGGCTTCGAGCTCGCGGTGCGCGCGCTGCTCGGCCAGCAGATCACGGTGGCCGGCGCGGTCACCCTCGCGGGCCGGCTGGTGGCGGCCTACGGCAAGCCGCTGTCCGGCGGCTCGGAGGGGCTCAGCCACGTTTTCCCCGGCCCCGAGCGACTGGCCGACGCCGATCTCGCGAGCCTCGGCCTGACCCGGGCGCGCGCGGCCGCCCTCGGCTCGCTGGCGCGCGCGGTGGTGGCCGACCCGCAGATCTTCGGGCCGCGGCAGAGCCTCGACGCGGCGGTGCTGAAGCTGCGCGCGCTCCCGGGCATCGGCGAGTGGACCGCGCAGTACATCGCGATGCGCGAGATGCGCGAGCCCGACGCCTTCCCCGCCGCCGATATCGGCCTCATGCGTGCGATGGCCGATCGCGCGGGGCGCCGGCCGGATCCGGCCCGGCTCCTGGCCCGCGCCGAGCGCTGGCGGCCGTGGCGCGCCTACGCCGCACAGCACCTGTGGGCGTCCCAGGGGTTGAGCTATGATCGGCGGGAGAACGCCCGTGACGATCGACCTCCTCTACGGCCGCGGCACCCTGCCGGTCTCGCCACCGCCGGGCTGCGTACCCACCGTGATCCAGAAGCAGGCGATGCCGGCGCTGCCCGATCCGGCAGCCGCCGTCGCGCGCGCCCTCGCGACACCGGTCGACGCCGCGCCCCTCGCTGAGCTGGCCCGCGGCCGGCGCTCGGCCTGCGTCCTGATCTGTGATATCACCCGCCCGGTCCCGAATGGCCTCTTCCTGCGGCCGCTGATCCGCACGCTCCTCGACGCGGGCGTCCCGCTCGCAGGGATCACGGTCCTGGTCGCGACGGGGCTGCATCGGCCCAACGAAGGCCAGGAGCTGGCCGAGCTGGTGGGCGATCCGTGGGTGCTCGAGACGGTGACCGTGGCCAACCACGACGCCCGGGCGGACGAGGAGCACGTGCTGCTCGGCCGGACCCCGGGGCGCGGCACGGTCGTGCGGCTCGACCGCCGCCTGGTCGAGGCTGATCTCAAGATCGCCACCGGCCTGGTGGAGCCGCACTTCATGGCCGGCTGGTCGGGCGGGCGCAAGGTGATCGCGCCCGGGGTAGCCCATGCCGAGACCATCACCACCTTCCACAACGCCGCGTTCATGGCGCACCCGCGCGCGGCCAACTGCGTGCTCGACGGCAACCCGCTCCACGAGGAGCAGCTCGCCATCATGGAGATGCTCGGCGGCGCGCTCGCCCTCAACACCGTGATCGACGACCGGCGCCGGCTCGCCTTCGTCAACTTCGGCGAGGTGGTGCAGAGCCATCTCGAGGCGGTGGACTTCGCGCGCCGCTACGCGCGGGTACCGGTGGGCCGCCGCTTCCACACCGTGGTCACCAGCGCGGCCGGCTACCCGCTCGACCGGACCTACTACCAGACCGTCAAGGGCATGGTGGGCCCGCTCGACATCCTGGAGCCGGGCGGCGATCTCATCGTCGCCTCCGCGTGCGCGGACGGCATGGGGTCGAAGCACTATGTCGAGGCGCAGCACCGCCTGGTCGACCTGGGCCCCGACGGGTTCGCGGCGAGCATCGCGGGGAAGCCGCACGCCGACATCGACGAGTGGCAGACCCAGATGCAGCTCAAGCCGATGCGGGTCGGCCGCGTGCGGCTCTACACGGACGGCCTGGAGACGCACGACGCGGCGCCGACCGGCGCGGAGCGCGTGACCGATCTCACCGGCGCCATCGCGGACAGCATGGCGCGGCACCGGGACCCGCGGGTCGCCTTCGTGCCCGAGGGGCCCTACGTGGTGCCGGTGCACGAGGAGGCGTGATGCTCGACGCGGTGATCGTCGGCGCCGGGTTCGCCGGGCTCTACTCGCTGCACCGGCTGCGCGGGCTCGGGTTGACCGCGCGCGTCTACGAGGCGGGCCGGGGCGTGGGCGGCACCTGGTACTGGAATCGCTACCCCGGCGCGCGCTGCGACGTCGAGAGCATGGACTACTCCTACTCGTTCTCGGACGAGCTGCAGCAGGAGTGGCGGTGGACCGAGCGCTACGCGGCCCAGCCGGAGATCTTGAAGTACGCCAACCACGTCGCGGAGCGGTTCGACCTGCGCCGGGACATCCAGCTCGAGACGCGCGTGACGTCGGCCGTCTTCGACGAGGCCACCAGCCGGTGGACCATCGAGACCGACCGCGGCGACCGCGTCTCGGCGCGCTTCTGCATCATGGCCACCGGCTGCCTCTCGGACGCGCGGGTGCCCGACTTCAAGGGCCGCGAGACCTTCGAGGGCCAGTGGTACCACACCGGCAAGTGGCCGCACGAGGGCGTGGACTTCACCGGCCGGCGGGTCGGGATCATCGGGACCGGCTCCTCCGCGATCCAGTCCATCCCGATCATCGCGGAGCAGGCGAGCCACCTCTTCGTGTTCCAGCGCACGCCGAACTACAGCATGCCCGCCCAGAACGCGCCGCTGGATCCCGCCTACGAGCGGCGCGTGAAGGAGACCTACGCCGACTTCCGCCGCCGGGCCCGCGAGTCCCGCGTCGGCTTCGTGGTCGACCGGAGCGGGGACTCCGCGCTCGCGGTGGCCGCCGAGGAGCGGCTGCGCGAGTACGAGAAGCGCTGGAGCCGGGGCGGGCTCGGCTTCTCGGCCGCCTACACCGACCTGCTCGTCAGCAAGGAGGCCAACGACACCGCGGCCGCGTTCTTCCGGGCGAAGATCCGGTCGATCGTCCGGGACCCCGCGGTCGCCGAGATCCTGTGCCCGAAGAGCTATCCGCTCGGCACCAAGCGCCTGTGCGTGGACACCGGCTACTACGCGACGTTCAACCGGGACAACGTCACGCTGGTGGACGTCAGCCAGTCGGCGATCGAGGCGATCACCCCGAAGGGGGTGCGCACCCGCGAGGCCGAGTACGCGGTAGACGATCTCGTCTTCGCCACCGGGTTCGACGCGATGACCGGCGCGCTGCTCAACATCGACATCCGCGGTCGTGGTGGGCGCCCCCTTCAAGAGATCTGGGCGGCGGGACCCCGCACGTATCTGGGCATCGCGATCGCCGGGTTCCCGAATCTCTTCACGATCACCGGGCCCGGCAGCCCATCGGTGCTCAGCAACATGATCGTGTCGATCGAGCAGCACGTGGACTGGATCGCCGACTGCCTCTCCTACCTCGGCCGCCACGGGCACGCGAGCATCGAGCCGACCGCGGACGCGCAGGAGGCGTGGGTGCGGCACGTCAACGAGGTCGGGCACATGACGCTCTACCCGCTCGCCCCGTCCTGGTACATGGGCGCGAACATCCCCGGCAAGCCGCGCATCTTCATGCCGTACATCGGCGGCGTGGGCGTCTACCGCCAGAAGTGCGACGAGGTCGCGGCCAAGGGCTACGCCGGGTTCACCCTGCACTGACGGGGTCAGGTCTTACATTCCTACATTTGTCGGAATGTAAGACCTGACCCCGACTAGACGTGACCCCGGCTAGACGCTCGGCTTGGTCACGAACGGCGTCAGCTGGAGCTCGTGGGTCCAGCCGGATCGGTCCTGGGTGTGGAGGTAGTAGAACGCCTCCGCGATCTTCACGGGATTCATCACCAGGTCCGGCTGCTGCTGGGCTCTCGGCAGGGCCCTGGTCCCCGGCGAGTCGATGAGGCCGTCGATCACCACGTTGGCCACGTGCACGCCGTGCTCGGAATACTCCTCGGTCAGCACCTGCGCCAGCGTGCGCATCATCACCCGCGGATAGTAGAGCGACTGCTCGGTGAGCCGCTTGCGCCCCCTCAGAGACGCCGCGTTGTTCGAGATGAGAAACGAGCCGGCTCCGCGCTTGCGCATGCCGGGCAGCACCTCCTTGGCGACCAGGAACGGTCCGCGGCTGGCGATGTGCTGCGCGGTGTCGAACATCTCGACCGGGATGTGTTCCAGCAATTCTTTCTCGGGCGGCAGGTCACGCCCCTCCAGGTAGCCCGCGTTGTAGACCAGGACGTCGGGATCACCCGCTTTCTCTCGGACAGTCGCGAACGCCTTCGAGATGGAGTCTTGCGACACCAGGTCCAGCTCGACGATCATGCTGGCGCCGCCCTGCGCACGGATGGCCTGGTCGAGCGCATCCGCATTGGCGGCGCGACGGGTCGTCAGCACGACGACGAAGCCCTCCTGGGCAAACTTCTGGGCGACGGCGCCGCCGATGCCCCAGCGCACGCCGACCGGCAGGGCGCTGTCGTCGAGCGCCTTGCCGTGGGCCAGTCGGGTATTGCGGCCATCTGCCTGCCACTTGGAGGTCGCCCCCACCACGACGGCGACCGGTTGACGGGTCGGGCTCATTGGGATTTCTCCTCTGCGCCGCTGGAGAAGAACGCCAGCAGCAGCCGGTTGACCTCGGGTGCGTTCTCATAGGCCGACCAGTGGCCGGCCTTCGGGATGCGATGCAGGTCGAGGCCGGGAACGGCCTCCTGGATCTCGCCGATGAGTAGGCTCGCGGGCCGGAACGCGGAGTCGTCACGCTCACCCCACAGCAGGCGGATCTTGCCGCCGCGCCGCGCCACTTCCGCGAGATCGCCCAGCAGCGTGCCCCCGCCGCTGACCTTTCTACTGTCGAAACGCGTTCGCCGGACGCAGGCGGCCTGGATGTCCACCGTCTCCTCGGAGACGCTCGTCGGATCGCTCAGCATGTTCACCAGCAGGTTGTGACGGCAGATCTCGCGGAAGAGCCGCTCATCGCCGCCCGCCTCCTTGTAGCTGCGGATCGGCCGCTCGCCGAACCTGCGCATCGGGAAGCCACCGGGCGAGACCAGGCCGAGATGGCTGACGCGCGGCCCGAGGCGGCGGGCCAGGTTGGCCGCGATCGCCGCCCCGAACGAGAAGCCGGCGAAGCGCAATGGGGCCGCGGCCGGCATCAGCTCGAGGAGCAGCTCGTGCACCAGGTCGAGGTACTGCGGGCCGGTGGTCTCGCGCGGGACCGAGGCCGAGTCGCCGTAGGACGGATGATCGAGCGCGTGCACCGTGAAGCGCGCGCCCAGCGGCTCCACGTTGCGGATCCAGTGCTTCCAGGAGCCCATGCCGCCGTGGAAGAGCACGAGGTCCGGCCCCCGGCCGGACCGGTGGACCGCCATCCGTGGCGGGGTCACGCGAGCTTGGGCCGGATGCGCTCGGCGAAGAGCGCCATCTGCTCGTCGAGCTCGGGCCCGTCCGCGGCCAGGAACTCGATCACGAGGTGCTCGACGCGCGCCTCGCCCAGCTCGGCGCGGCGCTCGACGAGCTAGGCGGGCTCGCCCACCAGCACGCTCCCGCCCCGGACCGAGGTCCCGGCAGGCCGGCCGGGCCGCAGCACGCAGAGGTCGTTGCGCAGCGTCATCACCGGCGGCACCGCGCGGCCGCGGACCCGGCAGAGGCGCTGAAGCTCGGCGCGCCCGGCGCGCAGCTCCTCCGCCGAGCGATTGATCGGATGCCAGGCGGCCCCGATCTCCGCGGCGCGGCGGAGCGAGGCGCGGCCGTGGCCGCCGACCCAGATCGGCGGGTGCGGCTTCTGCACCGGCTTGGGCTCGAAGTGAAGCCCGCTGAACTGCGTGTACCTGCCGGTGAACGACGGCGCCGGGCTCGTCCAGAGCTCCCGCATCGCGGCCAGGTACTCGTCGGTCATCGGGCCGCGCTCCGCGAAGGGCACCCCCAGCGCCGCGCTCTCCTCGGCCAGCCAGCCCGCCCCGACGCCCAGCACCACCCGGCCGCCGCTCAGCGCGTCGAGCGAGGAGACCATCTTGGCGGTGACCACCGGGTTGCGGTACGGGACGATGAGCACGGTGGTGCCGAGGCGCACCCGGCGGGTGGCCCCCGCCACCACCGCGAGGGTCACGAGCGGATCGAAGATGGCCGCGCCGATGCGCTCGACATTGGCGTCGGGCACCACCACGTGGTCGCTCACCCAGACCGAGTCGTAGCCGAGCTGCTCCGCGCGGACCGCGGTGTGGCGGATGATCTCCGGCGTGGCGAGGTGCCGGCAGTTGGGAATCCAGACCCCGACCTGCATCAGCGGTTCAGGTGGCGCAGCGGCTGCCCCGCGCGCGGCCACTCGAAGGACACGAGCGTGCCGCCCATGGAGAGCGTCGCGTACGCGGTGCGGAGATCCCGGCCGCCGAAGCAGACGTTGGTGACCATCATGTCCGGCAGCAGGTACTGGTCCACCCGGCTGCCGTCGGGCCAGATATCGCTCACCGCGCCGGTGATGAGCGTCGCCACGCAGACGTGGCCCTCACCGTCCACCGCGAGCGAGTCGAACATCTGGTAGCCGCCGAGCCCGGTGATCACGGTGCCCTTCTCACCCCGATACGGGCCGTTCGCGGATTCGATCCGGCCGGGCCCGGAGAGCTGGAAGGCCCAGCAGCGCGCGGTCGGGGTCTCGACCACGTAGAGGGTCTTCTCGTCGGGCGAGAGCCCGATGCCGTTGGGGCGCTCCAGCGGGAAGATGGCCTCCTTGATCAGGGAGCCGTCGGCCTTGGCGTAGTAGACGGCGCCGCGGTCGCCGTCGCGCTCGCGCGTCTTGCCGAGGTCGGTGAACCAGAACCCGCCCGCGCCGTCGAACACCAGGTCGTTCGGCCCGCGCAGGCGCCGGCCGTCGCAGCGATCGTAGAGCGTCTCGACCTTGCCGGTCTCCGGATCCGCGACCTGGATGCTGCCGGTCACGTAATCGTCGGCCTGGAGCACCGGGAAGAGCTTGCCCGGCCGCTCCACGAACTTGAGGCCGCCGTTGTTGGTCACGTAGATCTTGCCGCCCGGGCCCATCGCCGCGCCGTTCGGGCCGCCCCCGAGGGTGGCGATCACGTGGATCTTCCCGTCGGGCGTCACCCGGGAGAGCGTGCGGCGCTCGATCTCGACCAGGATGACGGAGCCGTCCGGCATCGCCACCGGGCCTTCGGGAAAGCGCAGCCCGGAGGCGATCTGCTTGAAGGCGGGCTTGTGGGTGGCCATCAGGATTGCACCTGCCGCATGAGCTGAGCGCAGCGATCGAGCACGGGGAGCACCTCGGAGGATTTCGCGGGCGGGAGGTTGAAGAGGATCCGCGCCACGCCCGCGTCGCGGTAGCGCTTGATGAGGTCGGCGTCCTCGGCCACGCCGAAGACGGTGATCGGCAGCGTCGCCGGGTCGCGCCCGGCCTCCACGACCATCCGTTTGAACTCGGGCAGCTTGCCGAGCACGTCGCCGTAGGCGGGCCGGCGCGCGTGGGGCACCCACCCGTCGCCGTAGGCGATGGCCCGGCGCGCGCCGTAGGGGAAGGCGCCGCCGACCAGCACCGGCGGGTGCGGCTTCTGCACCGGCTTGGGCCAGGTCATCATCGGGGGGAACTTCACGAACTCCCCGGTGTACTCGGGCTTCGACTTCGTCCAGATCGCCCTCATGGCCTCGACGCGCTCCTGCATCACCCGGAAGCGCGCCTTGAACTCGGTGCCGTGGTCGGCCATCTCCTCCGCGTTCCAGCCCGCGCCGATGCCGAAGAGGAAGCGCCCCCCCGAGACCTGGTCGAGGGTCGCCACCGCCTTGGCGGTCTGGATCGGATCGCGCTGGACGACCAGGCACACCCCGGTCGCCACCTGGAGCTTCGTGGTGACGGCGGCCGCGGCCGCGAGCGTGACGAACGGATCCATCACGTCGTAGTACTGCTTCGGCAGGTCGCCGCCCGGCGGGAACGCGGAGGCCCGCGACAGTGGAATATGCGAATGCTCCGGCGCCCAGAGCGAGCCGAAGCCGCGCTCCTCCAGCGCCCGGCCCAGCGCCGCCGGGCCGATCGAGTAGTCGGTGAAGAAGATCGCCGCGCCCGCGTCCATGTCCGTCCCCCTCTCGTCCCCGCGAGAATCTACCGCCGTCGGCGAGGCCGGTCAACCGTGCTAGGATGCGGGGCGACGCGCGATCTCCCCGGGAGGACACATCATGACCACGACGTTCATCGCTCGACTGGCGGCGGGGCTTGCTCTGGGCGCGGTGCTCGCGCTGCCCACTGCCGTGGCCGCCCAGGAAGTGATCCGGATCGGCTGTCCGACCAAGACCTACTTCCCGACCATCCTCGCCACCGTGGCGAAGGAGAAGGGGCTGTTCGAAAAGGAAGGGCTCCGGCCGGAGATCACCATCTACCGCGGCGGCGGGGAGACCTTCGAGGCGATCGCGGCGAACTCGGCCGACCTCGGCACGGTGGCCGTCCCCCTCGTGGCGACGTCGCGCAAGCGCGGGGTCCTCACGAAGATCGTCGGCAGCAACGGCGACGAGTGGTCGGGCTGGATCCTCGGGGTGAAGACCGGCTCCGCGGTCAAGTCGGCCAAGGAGCTGGACGGCAAGAAGGTCGGCATCACCTCCGCCGGCTCCGGCACCGACACCCTCGCCCTCTGGGCGCAGAGCGAGCACAAGGCGACGTTTCAGCGGGTCCCGGTGGGCGGAGGCGGCCTCGTGCCGAACCTGCTCAACGACAATCTCGCCGCCGCGGTGATCTACTCGCCGCTCAGCTACCAGGTCGTTTCCGAGGGGAAGGTGCGCGTTCTCATCGACTTCGCCACCGCGATGCCCCCGAACCTGATCGGCGGCTGGACCGCGACCGAGAAGAACCTGACCGAGCGGCGCCCCTTCATCCAGAAGGGGCTGAACGCGCTCTACGGGGCGCTCGAGTACATGCGGAACAATCCCGACTACGCGATCAAGACCATCGCCAGCAACAACGAGCTGCCGATGGAGATCGCCAAGATGGAATACGAGAAGACCTTCCTCCGGCTCTCCCGCGACGGGAAGATGTCGCTCGCCTCGGTGCAGAAGGCGATGGACCTGGCCGCCGCGAGCGGAGTGAAGGACATGGCGCCCGCCGCCGACGTCTTCATGAACCTGCCGATCGCTCCGACCAAGCCCTAGGGGTCACGCGATGCGGCGGCACGAGCGGCTGATCGTCGCCGCCGGCGTCCTCGGCTTCTTTCTGCTCTGGGAGGGGCTGGTGCGTCTGGGATGGCTCGACGCGAGCCTGGCGCCCGCCCCGAGCACGATCCTGGATTCGCTGGTCCGGCTCCTGAAGCGGCCCGAGGTGCTGCGGAGCCTCGGGGTCACCGCCTGGGAGGCGCTCGCGGCCTTCCTGATCTCGGTGCCGGTGGGCCTGGCTCTGGGCTTCACCCTCGCCGAGGTGCCGGTGCTGGCCGCGCTGTTCCGGCCCCTCGTGAACTTCCTGTTCGGGGTGCCCAAGTCGATCTTCCTGCCCGTGTTCATCCTGATGTTCGGGGTGAGCATCCCCCAGAAGATCGCCTTCGGCGTGTTCACCACGATCTTCGTGCTGATCGTGGGCGGCATCGCGGCGGTGCAGTCGGTGCCGCGCGAGCTGGTGACGGTCAGCCGGGTGTACGGGGCCACTCGCTGGCAGGTCGTCCGCGAGATCTACCTGCCCGCGATGGCGCCGATCCTGCTCGAGTCGGCCCGCCTCGGCATGGTCTTCAACATCACCGCGGTGCTCCTGTGCGAGATCTACGGCGCCCGCGACGGTATCGGCTACCGCATCGCGGCGTGGGGCGAGAACCTTCAGATGCCGCAGCTCTACGCGGCCCTCGTGCTCGTGGCGGTAGCCGCGGTGGCGGTCAACGAGGCGCTGCGCCTGGTCGAGACCCGGCTCGGGGCATGGAGACAGCGGGTGTGACGCGTCCCCTGGTCGCCATCCGCGGGGTCTCGCAACGCTTCGGCGCGGACGGCGCCAGCATGGCCGCGCTGGACGGAATCGATCTCGAGGTCCCGGACCGGCAGTTCGTCTCGGTCGTCGGCCCGAGCGGCTGCGGGAAGTCCACTCTCCTCTCGCTCATCGCGGGCCTGCGGCGCCCCTCGAGCGGTGCCGTCCTCTGCGACGGCGAGCTGATCATCGCGCCGATGCCCCGCAAGGTCGGGATGATCTTCCAGGAAGCCAACCTCCTGCCCTGGCTCTCGGCCCTGGACAATGTCGCGTTCCCGCTGAAGCTGCGCCGGGTGCCCAGGCGGGAGCGGCTGGAAGCGGCGGCCCGCATGCTCGAGCTGACCGGCCTCGCCGGCTTCGAGGACCGGCTGCCCCACCAGCTCTCGGGCGGCATGAAGCAGCGGGTGTCGATCGCCCGCGGCCTGGTGCAGAACCCGGCGGTGCTGTTGATGGACGAGCCGTTCGCCTCGCTCGACGAGCAGACCCGCATGGTGCTGGGCGACGAGCTGCTGCGCATCTGGTCGGAGACGCGCAAGACGGTGCTGTTCGTGACGCACAGCCTGAACGAGGCGGTGTACCTCGCCGACCGGGTCATCGTGCTGAGCGCCCGGCCCGGCCGGGTGGTGGACGACGTCTCGGTGGATCTGCCGCGCCCCCGCGACTTCGCGATGACCTCGAGCGAGCGCTTCGGGGTCCTGAAGGACCGCATCTGGCAGCACATCAAGCACGCGGAGCGCCGATGACCTGGCCCGAGCGGCACCTCCGCCTGAGCCAGGCCATCCTCTATATGGCGATCCTCGCGGCCTGGGAGCTGCTGCCACGCCTGGACGTGATCCCTCGCCTGTTCGTGCCGCCGCTCAGCGAAGCGCTCGGCGCCCTCGTCACGGACTGGCGCCAGTACCTCGGGAGCCTGCCGACCACGTTCGGCGAGATCCTGGTCTCCTACGTCATCGTGTGCGGCGGCGGCATTCTCCTGGGCCAGCTCATCGGAGCGTCGGCCTCCGCGCGGCGGACGCTCCTGCCGGTGCTCCGCGGCGCCTACGCGGTGCCGGTGGTGGTGCTCTACCCGGTGATGATGGTGTGGTTCGGCCTGGAATCGGGGTCGAAGATCGCCTTCGCCTCGATCTACGCCTTCATCCCCACGCTGCTGACCGCGGTGGCCGGGGTCGCCGCGCTGAGCCCCGCGCTGGGCGAGACCGCCCGGGCCTTCGGGGCAACCCGCGCCCAGCAGATTCTCTACGTCTCGCTTCCCGCGAGCCTGCCGTCCATCGTGGCCGCGCTGCGGCTCGGCGGCGCGCTGGTGATCGTGGGAGTAATCGTGGCCCAGATGCTCGGCGCGGCCGACGGCCTCGGTTTCCTGATCACCCGTCATCGGACCCTGCTGAACAGCCCCGGCGTCTATGCCGGCATCGTGCTCGTGCTGGTGATCACCGGGATGCACGAGGTCCTTCTTCGCGGCCTGGAGCGGAAGGTGGCCGCCTATCGCCAGTCCTGAACGGAAGGAGAGTGGAGCCATGCCCCCGCAGATCCTCACGACGACGGTGGTGGGCAGCTATCCCCAGCCGGACTGGCTCGTCGACCGCGCGATGCTGTCGCAGGGCGTCCCGCGCGTTCGGATGCGGGCGATGTGGCGCGTGCCGGAGGCGTTCCTGGAGCAGGCGCAGGACGACGCGACCGTGGTGGCGATCCGGGACATGGAGCGGGCCGGCATCGACATCATCAGCGACGGCGAGATACGGCGCGAGAGCTACTCGAACCGCTTCGCCACCGCGCTGGGTGGCGTGGACGCGGAGCATCCGGGGGTCATCACGAACCGGGTCGGTCAAGAGACCCTCGTGCCGCGCGTGGTCGGGCGCATCCGCCGGATCGTGCCGGTGGAGCTGCGGGACATGCAGTTTCTCCGTCACAACACGGACCGGCCCACCAAGATCACCCTGCCCGGCCCCTTCACGATGGCCCAGCAGGCCAAGAACGAGTACTACCGCGACGTCGAGGAGCTGGCGATGGACTTCGCGGAGGCGGTCAACCTCGAGGCGCACGACCTGGAGGACGCGGGCGCCGACGTCATCCAGCTCGACGAGCCCTGGCTGCGCAACGATCCCGAGGCGGCCGCGCGCTACGCGGTCCCGGCGATCAACCGGGCGCTCGCCGGCCTCACCGTCCCGACCGCGCTCCACCTCTGCTTCGGCTACGCGGCGGTCGTGAAGCACCAGAAGCCCACCGGCTACTCGTTCCTGCCCCAGCTCGCGGGGACCATCGCCGCGCAGATCTCGATCGAGGCCGCGCAGCCCCGGCTCGACCTGGGGGTCCTGGCCGATCTGGCCGGCAAGCAGATCATCCTCGGCGTGATCGACCTCGCGGATCCCGCCATCGACACCGTCGAGCAGGTGACCGCGCGCATTCGCGCCGGGCTCGCGCGCGTGCCCGCGGATCGGCTGATCCTCGCGCCCGATTGCGGGATGAAGTACCTCGCCCGGGACACCGCGTTCGGAAAGCTCAGCACCCTCACCGCGAGCGCGCGCGTGATCCGGGCAGAGCTCAGCTAGCCCTCCGCCCCGTAGCCCCTCACCCTGCCCTCTCCCCAGAGGGGAGAGGGAGCGGGCCGCTCCTCCACCCTCGCCCCCGAAGGGGGAGCGGGCCGCTCTTCCACCTCGCCCCCGAAGGGGAGCGGGCCGCTCTTCTACCCTCGCCCCCGAAGGGGGAGCGGGCCGCTCTTCCACCTTGCCCCCGAAGGGGAGCGGGCCGCTTTTTTACCCTCGCCCCCGGAGGGGGAGAGGGCAGGGTGAGGGGGAGCCAGGGTGAGGGGGAGCCGGGGTGAGGGAGATTCGGCTAGGGCGGGCCGACGAAGCCGATGTAGGCGCCGCCGGTGTGCTCGGGGCCCACCAGCATCGCCGGCTCGCCGGTATTGCGCTCGCCACGCATCGGCGGCGGCACGCCATGATCGGCCAGGAAGCGCGTCGCCGCGTCCAGGCTGTGCGTGCGGTGGAGCACCTGGAAGGGGCCGGGGCCGCGCCGGGCCAGCGCCTCCGCGGCGGGGCCGGGCTCCGCGGGCTGGGCCACGCCGAGCCCGGTAGGGCCGAGATCGAAGACCGCCATGTCCGCCTTGATCACCGCGCCACGCTTTATGCTGGGCACCGGCAGGCCGAGCACGCGCGCGTAGGCCGGGGCGGCCGCGGTCACGTCGGGCACCGCGACATACGCGCGCTCCACGCGCGTCACCCCGTTCGGGTGGCTTCCCAGCCGCACCGCGTGCGCCTTTCGCTCCGCGAGCGGCGTGAGGTGCTGGATGAAGAAGATCGGCAGCTCGTCGCGCGGCCCGAGAAAGGCCGCG
>JBBDXN010000009.1:39689-52640 GCA_040902305.1 Candidatus Rokuibacteriota bacterium
CCCCCGCCAGCGCAGCTCCTGGCCCTCCGGCGTCCGGCGCCCGCCGTCGCGGATCTCGCCCACCTCCACGCCGCGCTGGCGCATCGCGGCCACGTCCGCGGCGAGATCGTCGCTCTGCAGCGCCACGATCCGGAACCCCCCGCCCTGGTCCAGGTACTCGGCGAGGCTCGCGTCCGGGCCGCCGGGCGCCACCGCGGCGCGATCGCGAATGCTCAGGATCTCGAGATAGTCCTCGTCGTGGAAGGCGATGGCGTTGTGGGTGGCGCGGCCGGTGTGGGAGCCGCCCGGGTAGACGTTGAACCCGAGGCGCGTGTACGCCTCGATCCCTCGCGCCAGGTCCGGCACGCAGATCATCACGTGGTCGATGCGGGTCAGCACGCGTTCATCGCCTCGCCGAGATGGAGGGCTCGCCGGCGGCCAGCCGGGCAAACTGCCGCTTCATGCCGTTGACCTGCGCGAGATACCGGGCGACGTCGTGGTCCCCGCACTGCTGCCTCGGGGTCAGGCGGAAGCCGCGCCGCGCGTACGCGTCGCCCGGCCCGGCGCCACAGAGGTGGATGATGGCGGCGAGGTTCTGCTTCTGGAGAGGCGTCGCGGCGACGATGCGCCGGCGATCGAGCGTGCGCGCCACCCCGTGATCGAGCAGCGCCGAGGTCATCTCGACCGCGTGGCTCGGCAGCACGCGCGTGTAGAGGCGGTTGAACCAGCACTCGTCCTCGACCGCCACGTGGTCCCGCACGCAGTAGCGCTTGGCCTCCCGGAACGTGGGATCGGTGATCTGGTACATGCCGACCGCGCTGGAGGCCGGGCGGTAGACCTCGAAGGGGTTCCACGCCGCCTGCCACCGCCAGTAGGTCCGCGCCACCGGATCCCCCGCGCCCTCGACCTGGGCCAGCGCGGCCAGCAGCTCGGGCGTGATCGTGGTGGTCGCGTGCCGGCGGAAGAGTGGCGCGTAGCTGCGCCAGGTCTCGGCCGGCCGCTTGGTGAGCGTGCCGCTCACCGGGAAGAACAGCTCGGTGGGCTTGCGGATCACCTGGTACGCGCCGTTCACCGCCGACCAGACCACCACCGCCACGATCGCGAACACGACGATCCGGACCGCCAGGGGCGCGGCGAGCAGCGCGCGCAACGCGCGGCGGAGGGTGCGGGCGAGCGCGCGCACGATCGGCCGGACGCGGGCGAGCCACGCCCGGGACCTCCGGGGCGTGCCTTTGACGCCTCGCGCGCGGGCGGTGACCGGCATGCCTCGACTGTACCGCCGCGCTGGGCCTCCCGGTAACCCCTACCCGGGAGAGACTGCACACCCGGCCCGGACATCGCGGTGGCCGGACCGCAAGTAGCTGATCTTGCGGCGAGCGCCACTGGCATCGGCATTGCTCCCCCAGAGATCAAAGGAGGAAGCACCTTATGACGCGCATGCAATGGATCGTTGGTGTCTGTCTGAGCCTGATGCTGATCGGCGGCCTCGCGCTCGATGCCAGCGCGCAACAGCCGCCCGCACCCCCCGCGCCCGCGGAGACCAAGCAGGCGCCGGACAGCAGCGCGACGCAGCCGGCCCCGCAGCCGACGCCTCCGGTTCCGCAACCCGAGTACGGCGGACGTCCGGCTCAGGCCCCTCCCACGGACAGGCAGATCGAGACCCGCGCCGAGTCGACCGAGCGCATCGTCGAGCAGCCGGGCAAGTTCCTCGGCGTCGATCCCACGGTGGCCATGGTCATCGGCGCGGTGCTCGTGATCGTGATCGTGATCGGCCTGGTCGCGATGGGCCGGCGGGGCGAGGACGTCCGCCACACGCGTCCCCGGCATCAAGCCTGACCTCCTGACCCCTCACCTCAGACCCCTCACCCTGCCCTCTCCCCAGAGGGGAGAGGGTGGATCATCAGTAGTCGTGGATGTGCTCGATGGAGGCGCCCGCGGCCTCCATCGAGCGGATCACCGCGGCGAGGTGCTCGACGGAGACGTCGAGGCCAACTCGCCGGCGATCCGGTCTGGACTGGATCGGCGCCTCGAACAGCTCGGTCGTGCCCGGCACCGGCGGCAGCAGGCCATTCGGCGCAAGCACCGTGACCAGGATCCGGTGGTTGCCCGCGATCTCCGCGACGTTCCGGCCGCGGCGAGCGAGGCGCACCAGCAGATCGGTGTAGGCCTGGAACCGCGGGGTGCGAATCAGCGTCCGGCCGCCCCCGAGGTCGCGCACGATCCGGATCCCGGGCTCCCGGGCCGCGTCGGCGGGATCGAGGCCGACGACCACCGTGTCGATCTCGAGGTCCGAGGCGCCCAGCGCGGTGGCGGACGCGTAGCCGATCACGGCGCCGTAGAGCGTCCTGGCGCCGTACTCGAGCGTGAAGGCCACCCGGCGCTCCAGCTTTCGCGGCAGATCGGCGCCTCGCATCGGCGTGCTCCGCCAGAAGGTCATGAGCCGCCAGCCGAACGGGTACTCGTACCACGGGGTCTGCCGCAGGAACAGGGCGTACGCTTGCGCATCGCGCGCGGCGAACTCGTCCTCCGCCGTCTTGCCGGGACCCCGCAGCCACTCGAACACCCGCCCGATGGTCTTCTCGTAGGCGCCCTTGATCGCGAGCTCGGCGGTGAAGCTCCACCCGCTCGTGTAGAGCGTGACCTTCTGGTCCGCCCCCACGCGGCCCCGCGCGGTCACGACCCGGTTGAGCCGGCAGAAGCTCGTCCAGAACGCCGCGATCTGCCGGCCGTAGGCGAAATCGCTCTCGTCGCCGCGGCGAAGGACGCCGGCCAGGTCCTCGTGCGCGTACACGATGTGCCACGCCGGAAACGACAGATAGCTATCCGATTCGCGGCGCGCGTAGCCCGACTCGGCCACCGCCGGCGCGCGGGTCAGGGTGCCGGCCTCCCGCGGGGTCGTGCAGGCCCCCTCGATCCACACGATCGGCGCGGCCAGCGCCCCCGCGAAGACGAGGAGCGCGACGGCGGCCCGCTTCGCCCACCTTCGCATCTCAGGCCGAGGCGCCGGGCACCGCGTTCAGAACGGTCGCGGCTGCCCGATGCGATAGAAGACGGGGTTCCTGAACTTCTGGGCCAGAACGGCGTTGCCCTCGGTTCGCGCCATCATCGGCACGACGATGGGCAGATCCTCTCGTCCCCAGACCGCGATGTCGTCGAGGAACTCCACCATGACCTGGTACGGCGACAGGAAACGCAGGTGGGCCGGGTCCTTGTCGTAGGTGTGCATTTGCCCGTGCGGGAACGCGCTGAGCCCGTGAACGTAGAACCAGTCGCAGTCCTCGCCTCCGCAGCTCTCGTGCCTCACGCTGAAGCCGTTCTTGTACTGCCAGTGGTGCCACGCCTCATGCACCAGAGCCGCGGCACGGAGCGTCGGGGTGCAGAACGTGCTGCCGAGATCGAACAGAGGGCAGTGAAGGTTGATGCGATCGGTGGCCAGGAACCGGCGCAGCTCGGAGCTGGCGGGCTTGGCGCCATCGTACTGGGTGAACCGGACATAGAATTCGGCGTGGAAGCGATTCTTCTCGGCCACTGACAGGGACCGGTAGTCCTCCGCCGAGTGCCACTGCCCGCCATTGTGCGCGAACCCGTAGACGATGAGAAACACACTGTTGACCAGCTTGCCGAATGGCAGCGACAGGTTTCCGCCGTCGTAGAGCCCGACCGGGTCCCACGAATCGTCCAGCTTCAGGGCCTGGGCCGACCAGCCGATGAACGCGGCCGAGATGCCGAGCGCCGGAATCCCCTGGTCCGCAACCCCTACCCCGTTGGTACACACGTTGCGCTCCCTGGATGTCCGACCTAGTCCTGGGTCTGCACCGGCACCGGCGGCCGCTCTCCTCGCCGATGCATTTCCGCCAAGCGCTCGTCGAACTGGGCCGGATCCATGTCCCGGGTGCGCCGGGGAAGCATCACGCAGTCCAGGTCCTCCGGGCGCACGTACCTGCGAAGCTCCTCCGCCGCCTCGGGGCTGTCCTCGCGGTTGAACAGATGGGCGTCGATCGCGGCCCAGCGCACGTCGGTCTCGGGGTGCTCCTGCACCGCCTTGATCGTCGCGGCCACGGCCGCCGGGGTATTGAGGTAAGCGACCATCTCGACGGCTCGGGCCCGCAAGGCTCCGCTCATGTTGAAGGACAGGTCGCAACGAACCGTTTCCGGGGTGAAACCACCCGGCTCCAGGTGCTCGGCGGCCACGAGGATGTCGCCCTCGGTCCACACGAACTCGTCGAGCGGCGCCAGCGCGGCGGGGTGGCGCGTTTCGCCGAGCACGGCGAGAAGCATCAAGTGGCGTGCACAGTCCGCGACCGGCAGGGTCGTCAGCTTGCGGCCAAGCGCCGCGACGACCTCCGCGGTGCAGTCGGCGGCAATCTGCGAACGCACCAGGTCGGCCTCGTCGCTTCGTAGCATGGCGGCCCACGCCAGGAACTCCTCCAGCGTCTCCCCGGTGAGCCGGACGGGCTGACGCTTCGGGCGCGACGCGGGCTCCCATGGCGGCGGCGGCAGCGATGCGTCGTCGGTCTTCACTGGCGGCTCTCCTCGTGGTTCGGTTCCGGCTTGGCCGATGGTAGGTCACCGTCGAATCAGCCGTCAAGCGGCGTTCGATGAGGCTCGCTATCCGGGAACGACCTTGGCCGGCAGCGATTCGACGTGCGCGCAGATGTCGCGCGGGCGGGTCAGCCAGACGCGGTCGCGGTGGCCGAGGATGTGCTGCAGCGCCCGGCGCAGCCGGCGGATCCGGTACGGGCGGCCGATGACGAACGGGTGCAGCGAGATCGGGCACACCAGCGGCTGGCCCACCGACTGCTCCCGCATCTCGTCGAACTGGTCCACGATCATGTCCGCGAACTCGTCCGCGGTGTAGCGGTACCAGACGATGCCGCGGGTGTCGTTGACCTCGATCGGATACGGCATGGCGAGGATGCGTCCCTTGCGGGTGCGGAGCCAGATCGGCTGATCGTCCATCGTCCAGTCCATCACGTACCGGTAGCCCGCCTCCTGCAGCAGGTCCATCGTGACCGGGCTGTTCGAGAGCCACGGGCTCATCCAGCCGACGGGCCGGGCCCCTTCGTGGCGCGCGATCGTGGCGGTGGCCTGCTCGATCAGGGCGCGCTCCTGATCCTCTGCGAGGTGTCCCTGCTCGTCCGAGTTGGTGATGCCGTGGCCCAGGATCTCGTCCCCCCGCGCGCGCAGCCGCGCGGTGATGTCGGGCGCCACCTCGTAGACCGCGGCATTGAGCTGGGCCTCCGCGGGCAGCCCGAGCTCGTCGAGCAGATCGAAGAGGCGCCAGATGCCGACCCGGTTGCCGTAGTCCCGCCAGCTATAGATGGAGTGGCTCTGCGCCTGGTCCGGCGGCGCGATGGCCGCGCCCTTGCCGACCCCGAAGCCGAAGGCCTCGATGTTGAGCGCGATGTAGACCGCGAGCCGGCGGCCGCCCGGCCAGCTATAGTCAGGCCGGCTGGTGATGCTGGAGTAGTCGTAGCGCCCGTGGGTCGGCAGCATATGGTCTTCGTCCTCCCTCTCCTGGGGTCACGTCTGCAAGACCTGAGCCCGGCCTCAGGCCAGCCGCAGCTCGATCGCGGAGGCGATCGCGCGGGCCGACGCGGCGCCGCGCTCGGCGAACTCGCGGCAGAGCCCGGCGTAGCGCGCGGGATCGAGCAGGGCCTCCATCTGGGCCGGGGTGAACCCCGCGCTCACGTGCGGGTCGAGCGCGAGCATCTCCCGGAACGGCCGCGACTGGGTGACCGAGCCCTGCGCCGCCTCGTAGACCGCGTCGTGGGCCCGCTGCCGGCCGATCTGCTTCCCGAGCTCGAGCATCAGCGCCTCGGCCATGATGAGGCCACCCGAGAGATCGAGGTTCTCCCGCATGCGGTCCGGGAAGACCTGGAGGCCGTCGAAGAGCACCATCATCCGCTGCAGCATGTCCCCGGTGAGCTCGCAGGCCTGCACGAGCGCCCGGCTCATCATGATGCTGGTGGTGCGGTCGGCCTCGTGCTCGGTCTGCATGGCCTCGAGCGCCAGCGGGGCGAGCGCGCGGATCTGAGCCGCCGCTGCAATGATGTCCTGTGAGAGCTTGGGGTTACGCTTCTGCGGCATCGTGCTGCTGCCCACCGTGCCGGGCGGCACCGGCTCCTCGACCTCGCCGAACTCCTGCTTCATGAGCGTGTAGATCTCGCGCCCGATCTTGCTGCACGTCGCCGCGAGCATGCCCAGCAGCAGGACGTACTCGGCCTGGTGGTCGCCGATGGTGCGCGCGGGCAAGGGCATCGGCCGCATGCCGAGGTGGCCCGCCATCCGCTCCTGGGTCGCCAGGCCGAGCTCGCCCAGCGAGGCGAGCGTGCCCGCGCCGCCGCCCAGCATGGCCACGAAGACGCGCCCCTCGCAGCCCTGCAGCCGCTCGACGTGGCGGCCCAGCTCGTCGATCCACACCGCCACCTTGAACCCGAAGGTGGCGGGCACCGCATGTTGACCGTGGGTGCGGCCCGGGAGCAGCACGTCCTTGGTGCGCTCAGCCAGGTCGGCCAGCGTGATCAGGATGGCCGCGAGCTGGCGCTGGAAGATATCGTGGGCCCGGCGCACCTGGAGGAGCTGGCCGGTCTGCGTCACGTTCTGGGTCGTCGCGCCCCAGTGCACGTAGCCGCCCGCGTCGCCCTCGCAGGCGCGGTCCAGCTCCCACACCAGCGGGACGAGCGGGTGGCCGGTGCGCGCCAGCCCCTCCCTCACCGCGGCCAGATCCAGGAAGGAGAGATGCGCCTTGCGGACGATCTCGCGCGCGGCGGCCTCCGGGATGATGCCCAGCTCGGCCTGGGCCTGCGCCAGCGCGGCCTCGACGTCCAGCCAGGATTGAAAGCGCGCCGGCTCGGTGAAGAGGGCGCGGACGCCGGGGTCGTCGATCCGGAGCGAGGTCGGCTCCTCGAGCATGGCGATTCTGTCGCACGCCGCCCACGGCTTGTCAACGCTTGGGGTCAGGTCTTACATTACGACATTTCGCTGGCGCAACGACGCGTCTCCCGGCCGAAAATGTCGTAATGCAAGACCTGACCCCGCGTAGAATCTCGGGCCATGGGCAAGCTCGACGGCAAGGTGGCGCTGATCAGCGGCGGGGCACGGGGACAGGGCGCGGCGGAGGCGGAGACCTTCGTCCGGGAAGGCGCGAAGGTCGTCTTCGGCGATATCCGGGACGACGAGGGGAAGAAGGTCGAGGCGGCGATCCGCGCGGCGGGCGGCGAGGCCACCTACCTCCATCTGGATGTCACGAGCGAGGCGGACTGGAAGGCGGCGGTGCAGGCCGCGACCGATCGCCACGGCAAGCTCGACATCCTGATCAACAACGCGGCCATCGTCATCCCCCGGGTGCCGATCGAGGAGCGCACGGTGGCCGAGTGGGACCAGGTGATGGCGGTGAACGCCAAGGGGGTGTTCCTCGGCACCAAGTACGCGATCCCGGCCATGCGCCGGGCGGGCGGCGGGTCGATCGTGAACATCTCCTCGATCGCGGGCATCGGCCAGTCGCTCCACCAGGAGCCGGCCTACGCGGCGAGCAAGGGCGCCATCCGGATCTTCACCAAGGTGACGGCGAGCCAGCACGCCAAGGACAAGATCCGCTGTAACTCGGTGCACCCGGGCCCGGTGGATACCGAGATGTTCCACAGCGCCTTCCGCGACAAGGAGGCCATGGCGCGGCGCCTGCAGCGGATCCCGCTGGGGCGGATGGGCACGGTGGCCGAGATCGTGAGCGCGGTCCTCTACCTGGCCTCCGACGACTCCTCCTACATGACGGGCAGCGAGATCCTCATCGACGGCGGCGCCCTCGCGCAGTAGCCCTCTCCCTCTCCCCCCTGGGGAGAGGGCAGGGTGAGGGGCCTTCCGGGGAGGGGTCTTCCGAGTGAGGGGTCTTCCGGGTGCGCGGCTTACGTCGCCGCCCGCGTCCCCCCGTAAGCCTCGCTCGGGCCGACCTTGCTGTCCGCGAAGATGAGCTGGGCGCGCCGGTTCACCACCGCGGACCAGTTGGCGACCGCGGTCTCGGACCACTCGGCGTCGGGCCGCGGCTCGTCGTCGAAGTTGCCGGAGGTGTCCACCCCGCGCATCAGCATGGCGGCCTGGCGGACGCGGGGCGGCCGGGCCCAGGCCGGCAGCATCTCCACCAGCAGCAGGAAGCGCCGATCGGGGCCCAGGTTCGTGCCGGAGCCGTGGACGAGGGTGTTGTCGAACATCACCATCTCGCCGGGCTGGAGCGCGAAGTCCACCGCCTTCGTCTCGTCGAAGGAGTCGGTGATGAACTGCCCCTTGGAGAGGATGCTGCGGGGATCGTCGCTCTCATCGTGCTTCAGGATGCCCCACTTGTGGGAGCCCAGGACGCCGCGGAGGCAGCCCTGCGATACGCCGCACTCCGACAGGGCCAGGCCGCCGAGCACCACCGGGATCGCCGCCCCGTAGGCGGAGTCCTGGTGCCAGCCGGCGAAGGTCTCGCCGTCGGCCTTCTTCACCCGCCAGGCCATGCTCCAGCAGCGGATGTCCGGCCCGATCAGATCCTCGAAGATGTCGAGGATATGCGGGTCCTCGGCGATCTCCAGCACCCACGGGCAGAGCAGGTGCGACTTCGTCTTCATCTTCTTGATGTCGGGCACGCGCGCCTCGAGGGCCTCGAACCGCTCGCGGTAGTGGCGGGCGCGCTCGGCGCTCATCGCCCGGATCGGGGAGAGGCAGCCATCCCGCTGGTAAGCCTGGACCTGCGCTTCCGTCAGCACCTTGGGCATAGCGAAACACCTCCGCTGGGGTCAGGTCTTGCAAGACCTGACCCCATCCTTGACTCCTCCGGCGATGCCCCATAGAGTAGCGCAACTCGACGCGAACCTCTCCCGGAAGGAGCCGTACACATGAGCCAGTGGCGCACGGCGGTTGTCCTCCTCTCTCTCGTCCTGGTCCCGCTCACCGCGGGGGCGGCCCCGGCCGGCAAGGTCGTGATCGCGCAGGGGGTGGACCCCACCACGCTCGACATGATGAACCAGCAGGAGCAGCCGGCGTCGAACGTCGGCGCGCAGATGTTCGAGTCCCTGCTCGAGCGCGATCAGAACCTCAAGCTGGTCCCCGCGCTCGCGGCCGAGATGCCCAAGCTGGTGGCGCCCACCACCTGGGAGTTCAAGCTGCGCCGGAACGTCAAGTTCCACAACGGCGAGACCTTCAACGCCGACTCGGTCAAGTTCAGCATCGAGCGTCTGGCCAACCCGGCCAACAAGCTGCGGGGCTCCTCGTCGTTCGCGCCGATCGATCGGGTGGACATCGTGGATCCCTACACCGTGCGGATCCACACCAAGAAGCCGTGGCCGGTGTTCCTGAGCCACATCGCCCTGCGCCAGGCCGCGATGTACCCGCCCAAGGAGTACGCGGGCAAGGACGCGGCGGCGATCTCCCGGGGCCCCATCGGCACCGGACCGTTCAAGTTCGTCCGCTGGTCGAAGGACGAAGAGATCGTGATGGAGGCCTTCCCGGGCTACTGGAACGGCGCGGCCAAGATCAAGACGGTGGTGTTCAAGCCGATTCCCGACGACGCGGTGCGGGTGGCCGCGCTCCAGAACGGCGAGATCGACGTGGCGGTGAACATCCCGCCCCACATGGGCGGGATCATCGAGCGGCACCCGAAGCTCTTCCTCAGCACCGCGCCGTCCATCCGGACGATCCAGCTCATGATCTACACCCACCAGATGGACGGCTCCCACAAGCCGACCGGGCCGTACGCGGGGCCGACCGCGGACAAGCGCGTCCGCCAGGCGCTGTCCTACGCCATCGACGCCGATGAGATCATCAAGGGCGTGATGGACGGCAAGGCGGTGCGGGTGGCGACCATGCTGCCCAGCCTGCACTTCGGCTTCGATGCCTCGCTCAAGCCCATCAAGCAGGACCTGGCCCGCAGCAAGAAGCTCCTGGCCGAGGCCGGGTTCCCCAACGGACTCGACATCGTCCTCAACGGCCCCCAGGGCCGGTACGTGCGGGACAAGGAGGTTGCGGAGGCGGTCTCCGGCCAGCTCACCAAGGCCGGCATCAGGACGACGCTCCGGACCTTCGAGTTCGTCACCTACCTGAACAACATGGTCTACGTCCACAAGGCCGGCCCGGTGTGGCTCATCGGCTGGGGGCATCCGACGATGGACGCCGAGGCGATCTACGTGCCGCTCTTCAAGTCGCCCAACCTCTTCGTCAACTGGCACAACGAGGACTTCAACGGGATGGTGGACGAGGCGCAGTCGCAGATGGACGAGAAGAAGCGCCTCGCCCAGTACCACCGGATCAACAAGCTGTGGATCGAGGAGGTCCCGGCCATCCCCCTCTACCAGCAGATCGACCTCTACGGGGCCAACCGGCGGCTCAACTGGAAGGCGCGCAGCGACGAGCTGATCCGCGCGTACGACATGTCGCTCAAGCAATAGCCGGGCGAGGTGCAGCCGAAGGCGAGCCGGCGGCCCGCGCTCCCGGAGGGACTGATTACCCGCGATCGAGCGCGTCGCGCCCGGTGTCGGCAGCCGGAGCGCCGGCGGCGCCCTCGCGCTTGGCCTCGACGGGGGGCGCCGAGAGCCGGATGCGGCGCATGAACGGCAGCAGAAGGGGAGCCGCCGCGAACAGCAGCGCGAGCAGCCAGAAGGCGTCCGTGTAGGCCAGGAGCTGCGCCTGCGTCACCGTCTCGCGATACAGCATGGCCACCGCTCGGCGCTCGGCGGTGAAGGTGTCGGTGCTCCGGGTCGAGAAGTAGCTCGTCCAGTCCGCCAGGCGAGCGCGGGTCTCCGGGTCCCACACGGTGACGTGGCTCACGAGCGTGGACTGGTGGAACTGGCTTCGCTGGGCCAGCACCGTCGTGAGCAGCGCGATGCCCACGCTGCCCCCCACGTTGCGCATCATGCCGTATATGGCGGTGGCGTTGACCAGCTTGTCGCGCCGGATCGTCGCCAGCGTAAGTGTCGAGAGCGGCACGAAGATGAAGCCGACGGCGAACCCCTGGATGAGGCGCGGGAACGCCAGCGCCCAGTAGTCCATCCCCAGGGTGAGGGACGTCATCATGTAGAGGCTGGCGGCATTCAGCAAGCACCCGAACCCCAGCATCATCCGCTGGTCGACCCGCGTGACGATCCCGGAGGCGAAGAGCGACAGGATGTTGCCGACGCCGCTCGGCGCCAGCACGAGTCCCGCCGTCCACGCATCGTAGTTCAGGAGCTTCTGCGAGAAGACCGCGACCAGCAGCATGCTGGAAAACATGCCGAAGCCGATGACCGCGATCAACGTCGCGCCCGTGGCGAAGTTGCGGTCGGTGAAGACGGTCAGATCCAGGATCGGGTCGGCGGTCATCAACTCCCGGATCAGGAAGCCGGCCAGCGCGCAGACGGCCACGATCGCCATCGTGAGGATCGCCGCCGAGTCGAACCACTCCTCACGCTCCCCCCGGTCCAGGACGAGCTGCAGGCATCCGAAGCCCACGACCATGAAAACGAGGCCCCAGGAGTCGATCCGGCCGGCCTTGCGCTGGAACGGCGAGTCAAACAGGAACGCGCTGGCCAGGACGAAGCCGACGATTCCGACCGGCAGGTTGATGTAGAAGATCCAGCGCCATGACCACTCGTCGGCCAGATAGCCGCCGACGGTCGGCCCCAGGATCGGGCCGAGGATGAAGCCGAC
Organism: Candidatus Rokuibacteriota bacterium; assembly: GCA_040902305.1. Lineage (GTDB taxonomy): Bacteria > Methylomirabilota > Methylomirabilia > Rokubacteriales > CSP1-6 > CAMLFJ01. The sequence continues at coordinate 51,324 of JBBDXN010000009.1, forward strand.
CCCCCACACCGCCATCGCCATCCCCCGCTGATGGAAGGGGAAGATCTCCCAGAGGATGGCCTGCGACAGCGGGATGATCGGCCCGCCGCCGAGGCCCTGGAAGATCCGAGCGGCGATCAGCGTGGTCAGGTCAGGCGCGGCCCCGGAGATGAACGAGCTGACCGTGAACAACGTGCAGCAGATCAGGAAGAACCGCTTACGCCCGAACACGCTGACGAGCCATCCCGTGGCCGGGATGACCACGGCATTGGCGGCCAGGTACGAGGTGATCACCCACGAGACCTCGTCGAGCCCCGCCGACAGCGATCCTTGAAGGTGCGGCAGCACGACGTTGGTCACGCTCGTGTCCAGGATCTGCATGAAAGCCACCACCATGACCGTGAGGGTGATGGCCCACTTCCGGCCGGCGGAGATCGGCGGCGGATCCGGTGCGGAGGCCGTCATGCGGGAGAGGCCGGGGTCTTGGCTCCGCCAGGAATCCAGGGGAATACGTCGCAGTGCAGCCAGGTCACGGTGATAGGCGTCATTGCCTCGTCCGGACGACCGTAGGGTAGCATTCCAGCCGGGGGCGCGGGGCCCCCCTCTCGCATGCCATCGTCCGGCGCGGCTGTCACGGCGCGCGAGGTCGGACAGCGGGAGTGCTACGACGCGCCGGGTCCCCGGCGGGGGATCGTTCACGCCGGGAGCCGGAGGGACACGGTCAGTCGCGGGTCATTCGACGGACCGTCAGCTATCTTGAGTAGGACAGGAGACGTCGCTCACGACAGGGACACGACCTCGCTCTGGACCTTGCGGGCGTGGGCCTCGGAACCGGAGCACGTCGTCGGGCGTGCGATCGACCCGATAGCCCTCCTCATGAACCGCGCGGTGGTGCCGGCGACAGAGCAGGGCGAGATTCCCGAGCGTGGTTGGGCCACCCTGCGCCCAGTGACGGACGTGATGCCCCTGGCCGAAAGGGAGCCCGCAGCCCGGGAAGCGGCAGCCGCGGTCCCGGTGGTGAAGCGCGCGCCGCAAGGCCGGGGGAATCGTGCGGGTTCGCGCTCCGACCTCCACGGTGCGCCCGTCCTCGTCCTGCCGCATCACCACGCGGCTCGCGTCGCACGCCAGGCGCCGCGACGTTTCCGCGGAAACGTGGCTCCCCTCTTCCAGCACGGATTGGCCGGGTTGATCCGGATCCGCGAGCGCCGCGGCGGCGACGTGGACCACGACCTGGTAGCGCTCGCCCGGGGCGCCGGGATCGAGCTCGTGGTGGAGAGCCGTTTCCGCGAGCAGGGCCAGCGCGTCCGCCTGCTGCTGGGCCATCGTGGGGGGTTCCGC
>JBBDXN010000010.1:0-45829 GCA_040902305.1 Candidatus Rokuibacteriota bacterium
CGCAGCTGAAGAGCCGGAAGAAGTAAACGGATGTCCGATGAACCGGGGGGAGTGCCGGGGCCATGTCGGGGCCCCCGCAGCTGAAGAGCCGGAAGAAGTAAACGGATGTCCGATGAACCGGGGGGAGTGCGGGGGCCATATCGGGGCCCCCGCAGCTGAAGAGCTTAAGGAAGTAAACGGTAGCCAAGAAAGAGGGGGACGAGATGCCTGGCGCGTACTGGTGCATGGTGGAAGACGATCGGCAGGGCGCACCCAAGAAGGTCATGGCCGAGGTGCTGGGCGAGGCCTCGCGCCTGGCCGGCGCGGCGGGGGCGCAGGCCGAGGCGGTGTGGGTGACGGACAAGGCCACGCCGGAGGGGCTCAAGCAGCTCGGGGAGTGGGGCGCCAAGCGCGTCTGGCTGCTCGAGAACGCGGCCTTCGCGCCGTACCGGGGGGAAGTCTGGACGTCGGTGGTGGCGGAGCTGGCCGGCAAGGAGTCGCCGCAGGCCATCTTCGCGCCGGTGACCACGCGGCAGCGCGAGTTCATGGCCCGCCTGGCGGCCCGCCTGGGCGCGGGCCTCTCGGCGGATTCCACCGTCCTGGCTGCCGAGGGCGGCAAGCTGGTGGCCACTCGGCCGGTCTACGCGGGCAAGCTGCTGGCCCAGATGACGTGGGCGAAGACGCCGTGGATGGCGACGCTGCGGCCCAACGTGTTCCGTCCCGGCGACGGGCAGGGGGGCGCGGCGGCGGTGGAGAAGCCTGCGGCGAACATCCCGACCGAGAGCATGAAGCTGGTCGAGCGGAAGCAGGAGGCCTCCACGGGCCTGCCCGAGCTGAGCGAGGCGGATATCGTCGTCTCGGGCGGCCGCGGCCTCAAGGGCCCCGAGAACTTCGTCATCCTCGAGGAGCTGGCCAAGGTGATGGGCGCGGCGGTCGGCGCCTCGCGGGCGGCGGTGGACGCGGGCTGGCGGCCGCACCGCTTCCAGATCGGCCAGACCGGCCGCACGATCTCGCCCAAGCTCTACCTGGGGTTCGGCATCTCGGGCGCGATCCAGCACCTCGCGGGGATGCGCACGTCCAAGGTGATCTGCGCGATCAACAAGGACCCGGAGGCGCCGATCTTCAAGATCGCCGACTACGGCATCGTGGGCGATCTCTTCGAAGTCGCCCCCCTCCTGACGAAGGAGTTCAAAGAGCTCCTGGAGAGATAAGATTGGACCTAGACCTCACGGACGAGCAGACGATGATCCAGCAGGTTGCCCGCGACTTCGCGGAGAAAGAGGTGCGTCCGATCGCGGAGGCCATCGACCGCGACGCCCGCTTCCCGCGAGAGACGGTGGCGCGCATGGCCGAGCTGGGGCTCATGGGCATCGCAATCCCGGAGGCCTACGGCGGTAGTGGCGGCGACACCGTCGCCTACGTCCTGGCCGTCGAGGAGCTGGCCCGCGCCTGCGCCTCCCACGCGGTGATCATGTCCGTGAACAACTCGCTCTATTGCGACCCCGTCTGCGCCCACGGCACCGAGGAGCAGAAGGCCCGCTTCCTCACTCCCTTCGCCTCCGGGCAGAAGCTCGGCTGCTTCGCCCTCACCGAGCCGGAAGCGGGCTCCGATGCGAGCAACCAGAGCACGCTCGCCGCCGCCGACGGCGATCACTACGTTCTGAACGGCCGCAAGGTCTTCGTCACCAATGGCCGCGAGGCCGCCGCCGCCCTCGTCTTCGCCCAGACCGATCGCGCGGCCGGACGTCGGGGGATCAGCGCGTTCCTCATCGAGAAGGGCACCCCGGGGTTCACGGTGGTCAAGACCGAGGACAAGCTCGGCATCCGCGCCTCGGACACCGCCGAGCTCCTCTTCGAGCGCTGCCGGGTGCCCGCGACCAATCGTCTCGGCGAGGCGGGGCAGGGCTTCAAGATCGCGCTCGGCACGCTCGACGGCGGCCGGATCGGGGTCGCCGCGCAGGCGCTCGGGATCGCGGTGGCCGCCTACGAGGCGGCGCTGGCCTACGCGCGGGAGCGCAGGGCCTTCGGGGTGCCCATCGGCCAGCATCAGATGGTGCAGTGGATGCTGGCCGACATGGCGACCGGGATCGAAGCGGCGCGCCTGCTCACGCTCCGGGCGGCCTGGCGCAAGGATTCCGGCACGCCCTACGGGGCGGACGCGGCGATGGCGAAGCTCTTCGCGGCGGAGACCGCGATGCGCGTCACCACCGACGCCATCCAGGTGCACGGCGGCTACGGCTTCATCAAGGAGTACCAGGTCGAGCGGCATTTCCGCGACGCCAAGATCACCCAGATCTACGAGGGCACGTCCCAGATCCAGAAGCTGGTCATCGCCCGTCACCTGCTCGCCGGCGTCGCGCAGGTGGCCTGAGAGGGGATCGCGACCATGGATGCTCGACGGGGGGATGCTCGACGGGGGGATGCTCGACGGGGGCCCGACGGCAAGCCGCGGTGGGAGGAGGAGAGCTACCGCCCGTTCGTGCGACGCGCGCCCGAGCGCGACGTGCCCTACGAGACGCTCTCCGGCATCCCGGTGCAGCCGCTCTACACGCCGGAGGATCTCGCGGGCTGGCGCTACGAGGACAAGCTCGGATACCCGGGGGAGTTCCCCTACACGCGCGGGCCGTATCCGTCGATGTACCGGGGACGGCTGTGGACCATGCGCATGTTCGCCGGGTTCGGCCGCCCCGAGGACACCAACGCCCGCTTCAAGTACCTCCTCGAGCAGGGCCAGACCGGCCTCTCCACCGCCTTCGACATGCCCGCGCTGATGGGCTACGACGCCGACCATCCGCGGGCCCGCGGAGAGGTCGGCCGCGAGGGCGTGTCGATCTCCACGCTCGCCGACTTCGAGATCCTGTTCCGCGATATCCCACTGGATCAGGTGACCACGTCGATGACCATCAACTGCACCGCGTCGGTGGCGCTCGCCATGTACCTGGCGCTCGCCGACAAGCAGGGGGTGGGCTGGGACAAGCTGGGCGGGACCATGCAGAACGACATGCTGAAGGAGTTCATCGCCCAGAAGGAGTGGATCTCCCCGCCCGAGTCCGCGGTGCGGGTGGTGGTGGACACCATCGAGTTCTGCGCCAAGCACGTGCCGCGCTTCAACCCGGTCTCGATCTCCGGCTACCACATCCGCGAAGCCGGCTCGACCGCGGTGCAGGAGCTGGCCTTCACCCTGGCCGACGGCTTTGGCTACGTGCAGGCGGGGGTCGAGCGTGGGCTCGACGTGGACGACTTCGCCCCACGCCTGTCGTTCTTCTTCGACATCCACAACGACTTCTTCGAGGAGATCGCCAAGCTGCGGGCGGCGCGGCGTATCTGGGCCACCGTGATGCGCGATCGATTTCGCGCGAAGAAGCCGGAGTCGATGCGCCTGCGCACGCATACCCAGACCGCGGGGGTCTCCGCCACCGCGCAACAGCCGCTCAACAACGTGGCGCGGGTGGCACTGCAGGCGCTCGCCGCGGTGCTGGGCGGGGCCCAGTCCCTCCACACCAACTCCTACGACGAGGTGCTCGCCCTGCCCACCGAGGAAGCGGTGACGGTGGCGCTCCGCACCCAGCAGATCATCGCCGAGGAGACCGGGGTGGCGCTGACCGCGGATCCGCTGGGCGGATCCTATTTCCTGGAGCGGCTCACCGACCAGATGGAAGCGCAGGCGATGGACTACATCCGCAAGATCGACGAGCTGGGCGGCATCGTGCGGGCCATCGACATCGGCTACCCGCAGCAGGAGATCGCGGACGCGGCCTATCGCTACCAGTTGATGGACGACCGCGGCGAGAAGGCGGTGGTGGGGGTCAACCGGTACGTCATGCCCGACGAGAAGCCGGTCGAGTACCTGCGCATCGACCCCGCGATCGAGCGCGAGCAGGTCGAGCGGGTGGGGCGGGTCAAGGCCTCCCGCGATGCGGCGCGGGTCGAGAAGCGCCTCGAGCAGCTCACCGCCGCCTGCCGCGACAACCAGAACGTCATGCCGGTGCTGGTGGACGCGGTGAAGGACTACGTCTCGCTGGGCGAGATCGCCGACGTGTATCGCCGGGTGTTCGGGCTCTATCGAGAGCCGATCATCTTCTGAGGAGAGCCAACCATGACCGAGCCGATCCGGATCAACCGCGCCACGACCCGCAAGCCCAGGCCGAAGGATGCCGACCTGGGGTTCGGGCAGATCTTCACCGACCACATGTTCCTGGCCGACTTCCAGGAAGAGAAGGGCTGGTACGACCCGCGGGTCGAGCCGTACGGGCCGCTCTCCCTCGACCCGGCCACCGCGGTCCTGCACTACGCGCAGGCCATCTTCGACGGCCTGAAGGCCTTCCGCGGGGTGGACGGCAAGATCCGCCTGTTCCGGCCCCAGAAGCACGTGGAGCGCATGAACGGCTCCGCGCGGCGCCTCTGCATTCCGCCGCTCGATCCGGACATGGCGCTCCAGTCGCTGGTCCGGCTGGTGGACGTCGACCGCGACTGGGTGCCGAGCACGGTGGGGACCTCGCTCTACATCCGGCCCACCGTCATCGCGAGCGAGCCGTTCCTGGGCGTGCGGCCCGCGAAGTCGTACATCTACTTCGTCATCCTCTCCCCGGTGGGCGCCTACTATCCGGAGGGCATGGCGCCGGTGAAGATCCTGGTGGTCGACAAGTACGTCCGCGCGGTGGACGGCGGCGTGGGCGGGGCCAAGACCTCCGGCAACTACGCGGCCAGCCTCTTCGCGAGCGACGAGGCGAAACACGAAGGATTCACCCAGGTGCTCTGGCTCGACGGGGTGCACCGCAAGTACCTCGACGAGGTCGGCACCATGAACATCATGGTGAAGATCGGCGACGAGATCATCACCCCGCCGCTGACCGGGACCATCCTGCCCGGCGTCACCCGGGACTCCTCGCTGACCCTGATGCGCAAGTGGGGGCTCAAGGTGAGCGAGCGCCAGGTGTCCATCGATGAGGTGGTGGCCGCGCACGACAAGGGCCGGCTCGAGGAAGTGTGGGGGACGGGGACGGCGGCGGTGATCTCGCCGGTGGGCGAGCTGGCCTACCAGGGCCGGAGGATGGTGATCAACCGGGGGGAGATCGGGCCGCTCACCCAGCGGCTCTACGACGCCATCGTGGGGATCCAGTACGGCCAGGCGCCGGACCCCGACGGCTGGACGCTGGCGATCTGAGGGGGAGGGGGCGATGACCGACTGCGTCTTCTGCAAGCTCCGGGACGGCCAGATTCCCTCGCTGAAGATTTTCGAGGACGACCAGACGCTCGCCTTCATGGACATCAACCCGATCAACTCCGGCCACTGCCTGGTGATCACCAAGACGCACGCCCCCAATCTGTTCGAGGCGGACGTCGCCGATCTGCAGGCGGCCATCGCCACCGCCCAGCGCGTGGCCCTGGCCATCCGAGACGGGATCAAACCCGACGGGCTCAACATGCTCCAGGCCAACGGGGCGGCCGCGTTCCAGTCCGTTCTGCACTACCACCTCCATCTCATCCCGCGCTGGGCCAACGACGGCAAGGGCTTCGACTGGAAGCTCCAGCCGGGCAACCGCGAGCAGATCATGAAGGCGGGAGAGCGCCTGCGGGCGCTCCTGCACTGACGAGATGGCCGAGCGCAAGATCCGCGTGCTGGTGGCCAAGCCCGGGCTGGACGGGCACGACCGCGGGGCGAAGATCGTGGCGCGGGCCCTCCGGGACGCGGGCTTCGAGGTGATCTACACCGGCCTGCACCAGACTCCGGAGCAGATCGTGGCCACCGCGGTGCAGGAAGACGTGGACGCGGTGGGGCTCTCGGTGCTCTCGGGTGCTCACAACTACCTCTTCGGCCGGGTGCTCGACCTGCTGAAGGAGAAGGGCGCGGACGACATCGCGGTGTTCGGGGGGGGCATCATCCCGCAGGAGGACATCCAGGCCCTCAAGGCCCTGGGCGTCAAGGAGCTGTTCACCCCCGGGACCTCAACCCAGGACATCATCCGCTTCGTCCGGGAAAACATCCGAGCAGTTGCTTAGCGAGGTGCAGCCGAAGGCGAGCCGAGCGAATAGAAGAAAGGTAGTCACCGTGTCAGCCGATAGCGCCACATGAACTTCGAATTGACCCCCGAGCAGAAGGAGGTGCGAGCGCTCGCCCGCGACTTCGCGGTCCGCGAGGTCGCGCCGGTGATCCACCGCTTCGACGAGGCCCAGGAGTTCCCGCACGAGATCCTGGCCAAGCTCGGCGCCAGCGGGCTCCTGGGCGCGCTGGTGCCCGAGGAGTACGGCGGGGCCGCCCTCGACTACGTCTCGTACGCGCTCGCGGTGGAGGAGCTGAACCGGGTGGACGCCTCGGTCGGCATCACCATGTGGGCCCACAACTCGCTCTGCACCAACCACATCGCGCTCTTCGGCTCGCGCGAGCAGAAGGCGGCCTACCTTCCCCGGCTGGCCCGCGGCGAGGCGCTGGGCGCGTGGGGGCTGACCGAGCCCGGCTCCGGCTCGGACGCGGCGGCGATGCGCTCGCGGGCGGTGCAGGACGGGGAGCACTTCGTGCTCGACGGCAGCAAGGCCTTCATCACCAACGCGGGCGTGGCGGAGGTCACGGTGGTGATGGCGGTGACCGACCCCGCGCGCGGCAACAAGGGCATCTCCGCCTTCATCCTGGATCGGGGCACGCCGGGCTTCAGCGCCGGGAAGCCGTACCGGAAGCTGGGGCTGCACGCCTCCAACACCGCGGAGCTGCATCTCGACAACGTGCGGGTGCCCGCCACCGCCCTGTGCGGGGAGCGCGACATGGGGTTCGTCAACACCATGCAGGTGCTCGAGGGGGGGCGCATCGCGATGGCCGCCATGGGGGTAGGGCTGGCCCAGGGAGCGCTCGACGAGGCGCTCAAGTACATGAAGCAGCGCTCGGCCTTCGGCAAGACCCTCGCCGAGTTCAACGGCCTGCAGGGCATGATCGCCGAGATGGGCACCGAGGTGGAGGCGGCCCGGCTGCTGACCCTGCGGGCCGCCGCGCTGAAGGACCATGGGCGGCCGGCGAGGACGGCCGCCTCCATGGCCAAGGTCTTCGCCTCCGAGGTGGCGATGAAGGCGGCGACCAAGTCGCTGCAGATCCACGGTGGCGCCGGGTACATCACCGAGTTCCCCATCGAGCGGATCTTCCGCGACGCCAAGCTCACCGAGATCGGCGAAGGGACGTCGGAGATCCAGCGCATGGTCATCGCCCGGGACATCCTGGGCATGCGGGCCTGAGCGCGTGGCCGGGCCGAGGGTGCTCTACGCGGCGCGGGACGGCGTGGCCACCATCACGCTGAACCGGCCCCGGGTGCTCAACGCGCTCGACCTCGCGCTGTCCGCGGAGCTGGCCGACGCCGCGGCCGCGGCCGCCCGGGACGCCTCGGTGTGGGTCGTGGTGGTGCGGGGCGCGGGCCGGGCGTTCTGCTCGGGCATGGATCGCACGGTGCTCTCGGCGGGCGGGATCGACGAGGCCTTTTACCGGAACTGGATCCGCGCGCTGAACTGCCTCGAGGACATGGACAAGCTCGTGGTCTCGGTCCTCCACGGCTACTCGATCGGGGGCGGGCTGCAGCTCGCGGTGGCGTGCGACCTGCGGCTGGCCACCACCGACGCGGTCCTGGGCCTGGGCGCGACCCGGCACGGTCTCATCCCGGACGGCTCCATCCTGCGGTTGGCCCGCATCGTCGGGCTCGGCCGCGCCAAGGAGCTGACCCTGCTCAACGATGGGGTGGAGCCGGCGGCGGCGCTCGCCATGGGGCTGGTCAACTGGGTGGTGGAGCCGGCGGCGGTGGACGCGGCGCTCGCCGGCATCGTCGAGAAGGCCTTTCATTCCTCCCGCACCGCCACCGGGCACGCCAAGCGGCTGCTCCACGCCTCCTTCCACCGCGATCCGCGCGAGATGATCGAGGACGTGGTGCGGGCCCAGGCCGAGTGCATGACCTCCTGGGAGATGGAGCAGGCCAACCGCGCCTGGGACGAGCGGCGGGAGCCGCGCTTCTACCCGCCGCCGGTCCCGCGCGCGAAGGACGTGAGCGGTCCGCTCAGGGGCGGCTGATGATCGCGCGGCAGCGCCGCTCGAAGTCGCCGAGAACCGACCGGTACTTCGCCTCGATGCGCGCTCGCTGCCGCTCCCACTCCCCGTCGAAGCGCTGCTGCGCGGCGAGGCGGCAGGCGCCGCCCGCCGTCCCCTCCGGGCAGCGGCCGAACGCCGCCCACATGGCCGCGCGGTGGATGTCCTCGGCGCCCTCGATCTCGGCCAGCCGGAGCCGCGCGATCAGCTCCCGGCCCCGCGCCGGCCGGGCGCAGTCGATCTCCGGCTGGGCCGGAGCGGCCGCGCCGGTCCAGAGGGCGGCACCCAGGCCCAGGGCCGCGACGGCGGCCGCGAGTGCGGGGCCCCTTGGGGGGCCGTAAACCCTTGTCTTGGTGGGCAAAGTCCTTGACAGTCCCCGGGGCGTGGGCTAGACTCGCGCCACTTTATCACCCCCAGCGCGAGTGCTCCTCATGGAGCCTGACGAGCGTGAAGACTCTCTCCAACGGTGCAGGTGAGCTTCGCCTCGCGCGGCCGAGCGCGATGCGCACCCGCGTGCGCGCGTGATGCTCGATCCGGGCTGCGACACCTTTCCGAAGCTGGCCCTCCGCAACGCCCGGCGCCGTCCGGGAAACGTCGCCATCCGGGAGAAGGACCTGGGCATCTGGCAATCCCACACCTGGAGCCAGTACGTCGAGCAGGCGCGGCTCATCGCCCTGGGGCTGGCCGCGCTCGGCTTCGCCCGGGGTGACAAGACGGCGGTGGTCGGCGACAACCGGCCGCAGCTCTACTGGGCCATGCTGGCCACGCAGGCGCTCGGCGGGGTCCCGGTGCCGCTCTACCAGGACTCGATCGAGAAGGAGATGCAGTACATCGTCGCCCACGCGGAGGCGCGCTTCGCGGTGGTCGAGGATCAGGAGCAGGTCGACAAGCTACTGCGCGTCCGCGAGCAGTGCCCGGGGCTCGAATACATCATCTACAAGGACTCCCGCGGTCTGCGTCACTACCGCGAGACGTGCCTGCTGAGCCTGGACGACCTGCAGGAGCGAGGCCGCAAGCTCGCGCTCGAAAACCCGGGCCACTTCGACCAGGAGGTGGGGCGCGGGGCGGCCGACGATCTGGCCATCATCCTCTACACCTCGGGCACCACCGGGGCGCCCAAGGGGGCGATGCTCTCGCACCGCAACTTGATGGAGACCGCGCAGAACGCCATCGCCCACGAAGGATTGACCTCTGCCGAGGAGGGACTGGCGTACCTGCCGATGGCCTGGGCGGGAGACCACATGTTCTCGTACGCCCAGTCCCTCGTCGCCGGCTTCACCATCAATTGCCCGGAGAGCGCGGCCACCGTGCTCGCGGATCTCCGGGAGATCGGCCCCACCTATTTCTTCGCCCCGCCCCGGATCTGGGAGAGCATCCTCACCACCGTGATGATCCGGGTCGACGACGCCTCCTGGATCAAGCGGCGCGTGGTCCACGCCTTCCTCGCGCTGGCCCGGCGCGTGGAGGAGCGCCGCCTCGCGCGCCGGCCGGTGGGCGTGGCCGATCGCCTGGGGTACGCGCTCGGCCGGATCCTGGTGTACGGGCCCCTGCGGGACAACCTGGGGATGCGAAGGATCCGGATCGCCTACACCGCGGGGGAGGCGATCAGCCCGGAGCTGCTGGGCTTCTACCGGTCGCTGGGAGTCAACGTGAAGCAGGTGTACGGCATGACGGAATCGAGCGCGCTGATCTCGATCCAGAAGGACGGCGACGTCAAGCTCGACACGGTAGGCACCCCGCTGCCCGGGGTGGAGGTGCGCATCAGCGAGGCCGGTGAGGTGCTGTATCGAAGCCCCGGCGTCTTTCTCGGCTACCACAAGAACCCGGCGGCCACCGCCGAGACGATCGAGGGCGGCTGGGTGCACTCCGGGGACGCCGGCGTCTTCGACCGGGACGGACACCTGAAGATCATCGACCGGGCCCGGGACCTGGGCCGTCTGGCGGACGGGACGATCTTTCCGCCCAAGTACCTCGAGAACAAGCTCAAGTTCTCGACCTTCATCCGGGAGGCGGTGTGCGTGGGAGGCGACCGGCCCTTCGTGGCCGCCCTCATCAACGTCGATCTTGGATCGGTCGGGAACTGGGCGGAGCGCCGGGGGATTGCGTATACGAGCTTCACGGACCTGGCCCAGAAGGCCGAGGTGTACGACCTCATCCGCCAGGAGGTGGCCCGGGTGAATCGCAGTCTGCTCGACGAGGGCCCGCTCGCGGGGGCTCAGATCCGGCGCTTCCTGCTCCTGCACAAGGAGCTGGATCCCGACGACCAGGAGATCACCCGGACCCGGAAGGTGCGGCGGGGCTTCATCGCCGAGAAGTACGCGGCGCTCATCGACGCGCTCTACTCCGGGGCCGATCACGTGAAGGTGGAGGCTCAGGTGACGTACGAGGACGGACGGACCGGCACCGTGCGCGCGGAGGTCCAGATCCGCGAGGTAGAGGCCTTCGCGGCCGGGATGGCCCGGTGAGCCAGGTGCCCGCCCCGCTCCTCGAGGTGGCGCGCGTCAGCGTCCGGTTCGGGGCGGTGCAGGCGCTCGATCAGGTCAGCCTCGCGATCCGCCGGGGTGAGATCGTCGCGATCATCGGCCCCAACGGCGCGGGCAAGACCACGCTGCTCAACGTGATCAGCGGCTTCTACCACCCCGCGGAGGGGCAGATCCGCTTCGAGGGGCGTGACCGGACCCACCTGGCGCCGTACGACGTGGCCGCGCTGGGCATCGCCCGCACCTTCCAGAACGTGGCCCTCTTCAAGGGCATGAGCGTGCTCGACAACATCATGACCGGCCGGCTCCTGAAGATGAAGGGGAGCTTCCTGCTCGACGCGCTCTACTGGGGGCCGGCCAAGGCCCAGGAGATCGAGCACCGGGCCTTCGTGGAGCGGATCATCGATTTCCTGGAGATCCAGGCGATCCGCAAGGCCCCGGCGGGCAAGCTGCCGTACGGGCTGCAGAAGCGGGTGGAGCTGGCGCGGGCCCTGGCCGCCGAGCCCACGCTGCTCTTGCTGGATGAGCCCATGGCCGGGATGAACGTCGAGGAGAAGGAAGACATGTGCCGCTTCATCCTCGACGTCAACGCGGAGTTCGGGACGACCATCGCCCTCATCGAGCACGACATGAGCGTGGTGATGGACATCTCCGATCACGTGGCCGCGCTCGACTACGGCCGGAAGATCGCGGACGGGACCCCCGATGAGGTCCGCCGCGACCAGGCCGTCATCGACGCCTACCTGGGTGTGAGCCATGTGTGAGGCGGGTCCGTGATGGATCTGCTCTACCGCGTGTTCGTGGGGCCGTTCCGGGACATGGTCACCGCGCCGACCTTCCTGGCCGAGGTCCTGATCGGCGGGGTCGCGGCCGGCCTCATGTACTCGCTGGTGGCCCTCGGCTTCGTGCTGATCTTCAAGGCCTCCGGCGTCTTCAACTTCGCCCAGGGGGTCATGGTGCTCTTCTCCGCGCTGACCCTGGTGGGGCTGATGGAGCGCGGGGTCCCGGTGGTGCTGGCGCTGGCCCTCACGATCGGGGTCATGGTGGCGCTGGCCTTCGCCATCGAGCGGGTGGTGCTGCGGCCGCTCGTGAACCAGGAGCACATCATCCTGTTCATGGCCACCATCGGGCTCAACTTCTTCCTCGAAGGGCTCGGCGAGATGGTGTGGGGCGCCAACGTCAAGAGGCTCGATATCGGCATCCCCGACGAGTCCTTCACGGTGGCCGGCATCCTCATCAACAAGCTCGAGATGACCGCGGCGGCCACCGCGGCGGTGCTGGTCGGCATCCTGGCCGTGTTCTTCCAGCGCACGAAGATCGGCCGGGCGCTCCTGGCGGTGGCCGACGATCACGAGGCCGCGCTCAGCATCGGCATCCCGCTCCGGACGATCTGGATTGTGGTCTGGTCGGTAGCGGGCATCGTGGCCCTCGTGGCCGGCATCATGTGGGGCGCCAAGAGCGGGGTGCAGTTCAGCCTGTCGCTGATCGCGCTCAAGGCCCTGCCGGTGCTGATCCTCGGCGGGTTCACCTCGGTGCCGGGGGCCATCGTGGGCGGCCTGATCATCGGCACCGGCGAGAAGATCGGCGAGGTCTACTGGGGCCCGCTGGTGGGCGGGGCCATCGAGAACTGGTTCGCCTACGTGCTGGCCCTGGCGTTCCTGCTCGTGCGGCCGCAGGGCCTCTTCGGGGAAAAGATCATCGAGCGAGTCTAGAGCGATGATAACGGCCCATCTGCTTCGTTGGCGCCCTCGGCCGCACGCTCAACGTAGAGGGACTACGCCTCGCGTGCGGCCTTCGGGCGCCGCCTCGCAGCTGGACCATTCTCATCGCTCTAGACACGCGCGAGGTTGGGGGACCGCGCGGTGATCTATCGGGAGGCGGGGCAGTTCAAGACCAGCTACGCGGCCGACCAGGCCGTGTTCCCCATCGTGCAGGACCGCGTGGTGGTGGGCGCGTTCCTCGCGCTCGCCTTCGTGCTGCCCCCGGCCCTGGCCGGCGAGTACTGGCTGCAGGCCGTGCTGATCCCGTTCCTGGTCTACGCGATGGCGGCGGTGGGGTTGAATCTCCTGACCGGCTACGCGGGCCAGGTCTCGCTGGGCACCGGTGGCTTCATGGCGGTCGGCGCCTACGCGGCCTTCAAGCTCACCACCGCGTTCCCCGGGCTCAACATCCTGCTCGTGTTCGTGCTGGCCGGGGTGATCGCGGCCGGGGTCGGCATCGTCTTCGGCCTGCCGAGCCTGCGCATCAAGGGTTTCTACCTCGCGGTGGCGACCCTGGCCGCGCAGTTCTTCCTGATCTGGCTCTTCAACAAGGTGGCCTGGTTCGTCAACTACGCGCCGTCGGGGACGATCACCGCCCCGCCGCGCACGATGCTGGGGGTCATGGTGACGGGCCCGGAGGCCACCGCGGCGGCGCGCTACGTCGTCGCGCTCGGCCTCGTCGTGGTCTTCGGGATGATCGCCAAGAACCTGGTGCGCGGCCGCGTGGGCCGGTCGTGGATGGCGATCCGGGACCGCGATATCGCGGCGGAGATCATCGGAATACGGCCGCTGCGGACCAAGCTGCTCGCCTTCGCGATCTCGTCCTTCTACTGCGGCATCGCGGGATCCATGCTGGTGTTCCTGTTCCTGGGCAGCGCCGAGACGCAGGCCTTCGACATCAACCAATCGTTCCTGGTGCTGTTCATGGTCATCATCGGCGGCCTCGGCTCCATCCTGGGCTCGTTTCTCGGGGCCGCCTTCATCATCCTGATGCCGATCTTCCTGGCCAACGTTCCCCACTGGCTCGGGCTCGACATCTCGGTGGCGTTGCAGAAGCAGATCGAGGTGATGATCTTCGGGGGCCTCATCCTCTTCTTCCTCATCGTCGAGCCCCACGGGCTGGCGCGCCTCTGGCAGATCGCCAAGGAGAAGCTCCGGCTGTGGCCGTTCCCGCACTGACCGAGCAACCCAAGGAGGACACCATGAAAGCACGAGCCTTCACGATCACGGTCCTGGCGCTGGCGCTCATACTGGCGCCGTGGGCCGGCGTCGCCCTCGCCCAGGACAAGGCGGTCTTCATCCCGCTGCTGGTCTACCGCACGGGCCCCTATGCGCCGAGCGGGATCCCGCTCGCCAACGGCGGCGCCGACTACTTCAACCTCCTCAACGAGCGCGACGGCGGCATCAACGGCGTGAAGATCGTCTTCGAGGAGTGCGAGACGCAATACGATACGAAGCAGGGAGTCGAGTGCTACGAGCGACTCAAGAACAAGAACGGCGGGGCGGTCGTCGTGAACCCGTACAGCACCGGCATCACCTACCAGCTGATTCCCAAGGCCCCGGTGGACAAGATCGTCGTTCACTCGATGGGCTACGGGATGACCGCGTCTGCGGACGGTCGCTGGTTCCCGTGGATCTTCAACTTCCCGATGACCTACTGGAGCCAGGCCTCCGCCTTCGTCAAGTACGTGGGCCAGCAGGAAGGCGGGACGGACAAGCTGAAGGGCAAGAAGATCGCTCACATCTACCACAACAGCCCCTACGGCAAGGAAGCCAATCCCACGCTCGAGGAGCTGGCTCGGCGGCTCGGCTTCGAGCTGACCCTCCTCGCGGTCGACCACCCCGGACAGGAGCAGAAGGCGACCTGGCTGCAGGTGCGCCGGCTCAATCCCGACTGGATCTACATCTCAGGCTGGGGGGTCATGAACCAGGTGGCGGTCAAGGAGGCGGCCGCCCACGGGATGAAGATGGATCACGTGATCGGGAACTGGTGGACGGGCACCGAGGCCGACGTCATCCCCGCCGGTGACGCGGCCAAGGGCTACAAGTCCATGGCGTTCCATGCCGCGGGTGCGAACTTCAAGGTGCACCAGGAGATCTTCAAGCACGTCTACGAGAAGGGGAAGGGCGCCTACGGGAGCGATCGGTCCCGGGTCGGCGAGGTGCTGTACAACCGCTTCGTGATCAACGCGATGCTCGACACCGAGGCCATCCGCAGCGCGATGGCCAAGTTCGGCAACAAGCCGCTCACCGGCGAGCAGGTGCGCTGGGGCTTCGAGAACCTCAACCTCACCGAGAAGCGGCTGGATGAGCTGGGCATGAAGGGGCTCCTGCGGCCCCTCAAGGTCACCTGCGAGAATCACGAGGGCAACGGGATGGCCGCGGTCCAGCAGTGGGACGGCAAGCAGTGGAAGATCGTCTCCGACTGGATCGAGCCCATGCGGGAGGTGGTGCGGCCGAAGCTGGAAGCGGCCGCGGTGGAGGAGGCCAAGAAGCTCGGCTACACCATGCGGGACTGCAGCAAGGAGAAGTAGGGAGACGCGTCGGTGAGCGACGTCGCCCGGCCGCTGCTGTCGATCAACAACATCGAGGTGATCTACGACCACGTGATCCTCGTGTTGAAGGGCGTGTCGCTCCAGGTCCCCGAGGAGGGCATCGTGGCCCTCCTCGGGGCCAACGGCGCCGGCAAGAGCACCACGCTGAAGGCCATCTCGGGCCTCCTGCGGACCGAGCGGGGCGAGGTGACCAAGGGGAGCATCGAGTTCCGGGGGGAGACGATCCACCGGAAGGACCCGTCGGAGGTGGTGCGGCGCGGCATCGTCCAGGTGATGGAGGGCCGGCACGTGTTCGAGCACCTCACGGTGGAGGAGAACCTCCTGGCCGGCGGCTACACGCGGCGCAACGGACATTCCCTGAAGCAGGATCTCGAGATGGTGTACACCTATTTCCCGCGCCTGCGCGACCGGCGCTCGATCCGCGCCGGCTACGTCTCGGGTGGCGAGCAGCAGATGCTCGCGATCGGGCGCGCCCTGATGGCGAAGCCGCGGCTGATGCTGCTGGACGAGCCGTCGATGGGGCTGGCGCCCATGCTGGTGCAGGAGATCTTCGAGATCGTGGGGCGCCTGAACCGCGAGGAGCGGGTGGCGGTGCTGCTGGCTGAGCAGAATGCCAACATGGCGCTGCGCTTCGCCCAGTACGTCTACGTGATGGAGAACGGGCGGGTGGTGCTGGACGGCGACGGCAAGACGGTGAGCGAGAACGAGGACATCAAGGAGTTCTACCTGGGGCTGTCCGGGGTGGGTCAACGCAAGAGCTATCGGGACGTCAAACACTACAAGCGGCGGAAACGATGGCTGTCGTGAGGGCCCTGACATGAGCGCGCAGCTCCAGATCACGGAGGTCTCCAAGTCCTTCGGCGGGGTGCAGGCGGTCGGCCGGGTGAGCCTCGAGGTGCGGCGGGGCGAGATCCTCTCCGTGATCGGGCCCAACGGCGCGGGCAAGACCACCCTGCTCAACATGATCAGCGGCTTCTACCACCCCGACTCCGGCCGCATCACGCTCGACGCGACCGACGTCACCCAGAGCGCGCCGAGCCGGGTGGCCGAGATGGGAGTGGCCCGCACCTTCCAGAACATCGCGCTCTTCAAGGGCATGACCGTGCTCGACAACCTGATGCTCGGGCGGCACGTGCACATGCGGGCGGGCGTGCTCAGCTCGTTCATCTACTGGGGGTTCGCCCAGAAAGAGGAGGTGGTCCACCGCCGGCGGGTCGAGGACATCATCGACTTCCTCAAGATCCAGGACCTGCGCCGCCGCCCCACCGGCTCGCTCGCCTATGGGCTCCAGAAGCGGGTGGAGCTGGGGCGCGCGCTGGCTCTGGACCCGAAGATCCTGCTGCTCGACGAGCCGATGGGCGGGTGTAACCACGAGGAGAAGGAGGACATGGCGCGCTTCGTGCTCGACGTGAACCAGGAGTGGGGGACGACCATCATCCTGATCGAGCACGACATGGGCGTGGTCATGGACATCTCGGACCGGGTGGCGGTGCTGGACATGGGACAGAAGATCGCGGAGGGCACGCCCGACGAGGTGCGGGCCGATACGCGCGTCATCAAAGCCTACCTTGGAGAAGTGAAAGCAGGGAGACACTAATGGCGCATGCTGCCTCGGAGGTCACGACGCTCCCCCGGCTGCTGCAGCAGAACGTCCGCGAGCGGGGCGTCCGCCCCGCCATCCGCGAGAAGGATCGGGGGATCTGGCAGACTCACACCTGGCGCGAGTACCACGACCACGTGCGGGTCTTCTCGCTGGGCCTGGCCGCCCTCGGCTTCCGCCGCGGCGAGAAGCTCTCGGTGATCGGGGACAACCGCCCGCGGCTGTACTGGGCGCAGCTCGCCGCGCAGGCCCTGGGCGGGATCGCGGTGCCGGTCTACCAGGACTCGATCGCCCGGGAGCTGCAGTACGTGTGGAGCCACGCCGAGGCCTCGATCATCGTGGCGGAGGACCAGGAGCAGGTGGACAAGATCATCTCGCTCCGAGACCGGCTCCCCGGTCTGCGCCACGTGATCTACGATGACGCGCGCGGGCTCGTCAAGTACCGCTTCGACTGGCTCAAGTCCTTCGAGGAGGTCGAGGAGCTGGGGCGCAAGCACGAGGCCCAGCACCCGGGCGCCTTCGAGGCGGAGGTGGAGCAGGGCCAGCCCGACGACGTGGCCATGATCTGCTACACCTCGGGGACCACCGGCAATCCCAAGGGCGCCATGCTCACCCACGCCAACGTGGTGGCCACCGCCCGGACGTTCATGGCCGCCGAGGACGTGCGGGCCACCGACGAGTGGCTGTGCTATCTGCCCATGGCCTGGGTCGGCGACTCGCTATACTCGCTCGTGCTCAGCCTGGCCGCGGGCTTCTGCTGCAATTGCCCGGAGAGCCCGGAGACCGTGCAGCGCGACCTGCGCGAGCTGGGCCCGACCACCGTGCTGGCCCCGCCGCGGATCTGGGAGAACATGCTGACCTCGGTGCAGGTGCGCGCCGGTGACGCCACCCCGCTCAAGCGCTGGGTGTTCGCGCGCTTCCGCCGCACCGCCGAGGAGGCCGAGATCCTGCGCTCGGACGGCAAGCCGGTGCCGTTCGGCCTGCGGCTCATGTGCGCGCTCGGCGAGTTCTTCGTCTACGGCCCGGTGCGCGACCAGCTCGGGCTGCGTCGCGCCCGCTGGGCCTATACCGGTGGCGCGCCGCTCGGTCCGGACACCTTCCGCTTCTTCCGCTCCATCGGGGTGAACCTCAAGCAGGTCTATGGCTCCACCGAGTCGAGCGCGCTCATCTCGATCCAGCCCGACGCCGAGGCCAACCCGACCTCGGCGGGGCGGCCCTGTCCGGGCATCGAGGTGAAGATCGCCGATCGCGGCGAGGTGCTGATCCGGAGCCGCGGCATCTTCAAGGGCTACTACAAGGCCGAGGAAGCCACCAGAGAGGTGGTGGACGACGAGGGATGGTTCCACACCGGGGACGCGGGCTTCCTGGACCCGCGGGGCCACCTCGTCATCATCGACCGGGCCAAGGACGTGGGGGCGATGGTGGACGGGACCCCGTTCGCGCCCCAGTTCATCGAGAACAAGCTCAAGTTCAGTCCGTACATCCGCGAGGCGGTGGCCTTCGGCAACGAGCAGCCGTTGGTGGCCGCCATGATTGCCATCGATCTCAACACGGTGGGGAACTGGGCGGAGCGGCGGGGCATTCCATATACGAGCTACATGGATCTTTCCCAGAAGCCGGAGGTCCGGGAGCTGATCCGCGAGGAGATCGCCAAGGTCAACGCGACCCTGCCCGACAGCACTAGGATCCGCCGCTTCCTGCTCCTCACCAAGGACCTGGAGGCGGACGACGCGGAGATGACGCGCACCCGGAAGGTCCGGCGGCGCTTCGTCGCCGAGAAGTACGCGAGCGTCATCGACGCCTTCTACTCGGGCGGCGAAGAGGTGGAGCTCAGCACCCTGATTACCTACGAGGACGGCCGGCAGGCCACCATCCAGTCCCGGGTGCGCATTGCCGACGTGGAGGCGGGGGCGCTCAGCCATGCTTGATTTCAACTGGCATTTCTTCGGCCTCCTGATATCCAACGGCATCCTGATCGGGCTGATGTACTCTCTGATCGCGCTGGGCTTCGTGCTCGTCTACAAGGCCACCGACGCCATCAACTTCGCCCAGGGCGAGTTCGTGATGATCGCGGGCTTCGTGGTCGCGGTGGCCCTTGGCTCCTACGGTGCCCCTCTCTGGCTGGCCGTCGCGGTGGGGCTGGCGGCCATGATCAGCTTCGGGTTCGGGCTCGAGCGAGTGGTGCTGCGCCCCCTGATCGGCCGGCCGGTTGTGGCGGTGATCATGGCCACCATCGGGCTCGCCGCGGTGCTGCGGGGGCTGGGTCCGCTGCTCTGGGGTGCCGAGACCCGGGCCCTCACCCTGCCGATCAGCGACGAGCCCTTCATCTGGGGGCCCTTGTTCGTGCCGCCCATCCAGCTCCTGGGGGCGGTGGTGAGCATCCTGTTCCTGGCCGCGTTCGGCTGGTTCTTCCTGAAGAGCCGCAAGGGGATCGCGATGCGGGCGGTCGCCGACAACCAGCAGGTGGCCATGGCCATGGGGATCAACGTGGAGCGCTACTTCGCGCTGGCGTGGTCCATGGCGGGCGTGGTCTCCGCGCTGGGCGGCATCGTCTGGGGCAGCCTGCTGGGGGTGGACGTGCACCTGGCCCTGGTCGGCTTCAAGGTCTTCCCGGTGGTGATCCTGGGCGGGCTCGACTCGATCCCCGGCGCCATCGTGGGCGGGCTCGTGGTGGGGCTCGTGGAGAACATGGCGGCCGGCTACATCGACCCCTACGTGGGCGGCGGCACCAAGGACTTCGCGCCCTACATCCTCATGATCGTCGCGCTGATGGTCCGGCCGTACGGCATCTTCGGCAAGGCCATCATCGAGCGAGTCTAGCCCATGATCCATCGCGAGTCGGGAGTCCTCAAGACGACGTACGAAGCCGACATGGCCCTCTTCCCGCTGCCGATCGCGCGATGGACGGTGGCGGCGATCGCGGTGGTGATGTTCCTCGTGCTCCCCCTCGTCCTGCACGAGTACTACCTGTCGATCATCAACCTGGTGTCGATCGCGGTGGTGGGCGCGCTCGGGCTCAACATCCTGGTGGGGTATACCGGGCAGATCTCGATCGGCCACGGCGCCTTCATGTCGGTGGGGGCCTACACCGCGGCCAACCTGGTGGTGCGGCTCGACCTGCCGTTCTGGGTGGCGCTGCCCGCGGGCGGTCTCATGGCGGCCGCGGTGGGGGCGGTGGTCGGGATTCCCTCGCTCCGCATCAAGGGTCTCTATCTCGCGATCGCGACCCTGGCCGGCCAGCTCATCATCGAGTGGATCATCAACCACGTGACCTGGATCAGCGGCGGCGTCCAGGCCTCGATCCAGATGCCCCGGCCGAGCCTCTTCGGCCACGAGATCGCCTCGCAGACTGAGATGTACTTCTTCCTGCTGTTCTTCGTGGTGCTGGCGGTGGTCGGGACGCTGAACCTGGTGCGCAGTCGCATCGGCCGCGCCTTCATCGCGATCCGCGACCGGGACATCGCGGCCGAGATCATCGGCATCGACATCTTCCGCTACAAGCTCCTGTCCTTCGGCATCTCGTCGTTCTACGCGGGGGTCACCGGCGTGCTGTACACCTACTACCTCGGCATCGCCAACTACGAGCAGTTCCAGATCAACGTGTCGATCGACTACCTGGCCATGATCATCATCGGGGGGCTGGGGTCGGTGCTCGGGTCCATCCTCGGGGCGATCTTCGTGACGCTCCTGCCCATCGCGAGCCGTCTGGTGATGGAGGCCTTCGGCGAGCTCGTCTTCTCCCAGCAGGCGGTGCTGAACATCATTCCCAACCTGCGGCTGATGCTGTTCGGGCTTCTGATCATCGTGTTCCTGGTGGTTGAGCCGGAGGGGCTCAACCGGTTGTGGCGCAACATCCGGAGCTATTTCCGGGTGTGGCCGTTCGCGTACTGAGCGTGACATCGAGAAAGGAGAGCACCCAATGAAGCGAGCCCTCTCTGTAGTGATCGGGCTGTTGCTGGTCGCCGGCATGACCCTGGGCGTCCCGGGGCCCGCGGCGGGCCAGAAGGAGATCGTCCTCGGCCTGCAGTGCGACCGCACCGGCGCGACCCAGTTGGTCGGCGTCAACCTGTGCCCGGGCTACCACGACTACATCAACCTGGTGAACTCCAAGGGCGGCGTCGAGGGGCACAAGATCCGGGCGCTCGAGATCGACCACGAGTACAAGGTACCGCAGGGCATGGAGGCCTACGAGCGCCACAAGAAGGAAGGGGCGGTGCTCATCGGCATCTACGGCACCCCCCACACCCAGGCCCTGACCCAAAAGCTGACCGAGGACAAGATCCCGGGCACCTCGCCCGGCTTCGGTACCTCCGCGGCCGCGGACGGCACCAAGTACCCGTACATCTTCCCGATCGCGGCGACCTACTGGTCGCAGGCGGCGGTCGGCGTCAAGTTCGCCAAGACCCAGCTCGGCGGCAATCTCAAAGGCAAGAAGATCGCGTACCTCTACTACGACAATCCGGCCGGCCGCGAGCCGCTGCCGATCCTGGAGGACCTCGCGGCCATGGAGGGCTTCCAGCTCAGGACCTTCGCGGTGCCGCCGCCGGGCGTCGAGATGGGCGCGCAGGTGCTCGACATCGCCCAGCGCTACCGGGCCGACTTCGTGATCAGCCACCTGTTCGGCCGCTCGCCGTCGGTGTCCATCAAGGAGCTCAAGCGAGTAGGCTATCCGCTCCGGAAGGTCGTGGCGATGGTGTGGGGTGCCTCCGAGGCCGACATCGAGGCCGCGGGTGGTTTCGCGGTGGCGGAGGGCTACAACGCGATGCAGTTCGCGGGGGTCGGCAGCGACTACCCGGTACTGAACGAAATCCGAGAGATGTACAAGAAGCAGAACAAGGAGGCCCCGAAAGAGATGGCCTCGACCGTGTTCTACAACCGCGGCGTGCTGATCGCGGCGGTGCACGTGGAGGCGGTCCGGAACGCGCTGAAGGCCAAGAAGGGCGGCGACATCACCGGCGCCGACGTCAAGGCCGGCTTCGAGAAGATCAAGGGTTTCACCCTCGGCGGGCTGGTGCCGCCGCTCGAGATCACCCCGACCGACCACGAGGGCGGCGGCTGGGTTCAGATCTTCACGGTCAAGGGCGGCAAGTTCGTGAAGGCCACCGAGTGGGACAAGGCCTACTCGGACGTCCTGGCCAAGCACATCAAGGCCGCCAAATAAGAGGCCCCTCCTCCTCATCTCCCTCTCCCCCCCGGTCGGGGGAGAGGGCAGGGTGAGGGGGCGGTGGTCCGCGGAAGATCCCAATGCTCACGCTCAACAACATCGAAGTCATCTACGACGGCGTCATTCTCGTTCTCCGGGGCGTGTCGATCACCGTCCCCAAGGGCGGCATCACCACGCTGCTCGGGGCCAACGGGGCGGGCAAGACGACCACGCTCAAGGCCATCTCCGGGCTGCTCCGCTCGGAGCGCGGCGAGGTCACGAAGGGCTCGGTGGAGCTCGACAAGGCGCGCATCGACCGGCTGCCCCCGCACGAGATCGTCAAGCGCGGTCTCGTCCAGGTGTTCGAGGGGCGGCGCGTGTTCGAGCATCTCACCACCGAGGAGAACCTGATCGCGGGGGCCCACGTGCAGGCCGACCGGCACAAGGTGGCGGAGGGCATCGCGCGGGTGTACGAATACTTCCCCCGGCTCAAGGATCGCCGCGCGGTGCAGGCGGGCTACCTCTCGGGCGGCGAGCAGCAGATGCTGGCCATCGGTCGCGCGCTCATGTCGGCGCCGCGGGTGATGCTGCTCGACGAGCCCTCGCTCGGGCTGGCTCCCATGCTGGTGGAGGAGATCTTCGAGATCATCCAGCGTCTGAATCGCGAGCAGGGTCTCACCGTGCTCCTGGTGGAGCAGAACGCGACTCTCGCGCTCGGCATCGCGGAGCACGGCTACGTGATGGAGAACGGGCGGATCGTGCTGGAGGGCAGCGGGGAGGCCCTGCGGGAGAACGCGGACGTCAAGGAGTTCTACCTGGGACTCACCGAGGTGGGCGCCCGCAAGTCGTACCGCGACGTGAAGCACTACAAGCGGAGAAAGCGGTGGCTGAGCTGAGCGTCCACGCCTTCACGGTCTACGACATGATCGCGCGGGGCGCCGCGGCAAACGGGGAGGCGCCCGCGATCATCCAGGGAGAGCGCACCCTGTCGTTCCGCGCGCTGCGGCGCCGGGTGGACGAGCTGGCCGGGGGCCTCGTGAAGCTCGGGCTGGGCCCCGGCGACCGCGTCTGCGTGCTCGCTCAGAACGACGCCGCCTATCTCGAGCTCTACGGTGCCTGCGCGCGGCAGGGTATCATCGCCTATCCGATCAACTGGCGGCTCACCGCGCCGGAAGTCGAGCGGGTGGTGGAGCGGGCCCGGCCGGCCATGATGGTGGTGGACGCCTCGACGCTGGCCCTGGTCGGCGACTGGCTCAGAGGTACGGGGGTGGCGCACCGGTACCAGCTCGGCGCCGGGGCCGGCTTCACGCCCCTCGCGGACCTCTACCGTCCGGACGCCGCGCCCGCACCGCCGGAGGTCTCGCCCGAGGCCCCGTTCGCGGTCATCTCCACCGCGGCGGTGGACGTGGTGCCCCGGGGCGCGGTGCTCACCCACGGCAACGTGATCACCGCCAATCTCACCACGATCGGCAGCCTCGGCTTCACGTCGCAGGACCGCTACCTCGTGGCCCTGCCGCTGTTCCACGTGACCGCGCTCGGCATGACCATGGCCCACCTGCACGCGGGTGGCGCCAACGTGATCGTGGCGCGGTTCGACCCGGCGGAGGCGGTGTCGCTCATCGACCGCCACCGCGTCACTCACGTCTCCGACTTCCCGCCGGTGCTCGCGAGCCTGCTCGACGCGGCCGAGAAGGGGGGCAGCGCGCTCCCGAGCCTGACCCATGTCTCCGGTCTCGACGCGCCCGCGACCATCCAGCGGCTGCACGAGAAGACCCGGGCCAAGTTCTGGACCGGCTTCGGCCAGTCCGAGACGAGCGGCTTCGTGACCATCCAGCGCGTGGCGGAGCGCCCGGGCGCCTCCGGGCGGCCCGTCCCCTGCGCTCAGGTACGGCTCGTGGACGACTATGACCGTGAGGTGCCGGTCGGCACCCCGGGCGAGATCGTGGTGCGCGGCCCGCTGGTCTTCCAGGGTTATTTTGGCCAGCCCGAGGTCACCGCCTACACCTTCCGCAACGGCTGGCACCACACCGGGGACGTGGGCCGCTTCGATGCCGACGGCTATCTCCACTACGTCAAGCGCAAGCCGGAGAAGGAGCTGATCAAACCGGGCGGGGAGAACGTGTACCCGGCGGAGGTCGAGGCCGTCATCATGCAAATCGCCGGGGTCACCGGCGTCTGCGTCTACGGCATCCCCGACGCTAAGTGGGGCGAGGCGATCAAGGCGGTGGTGGAGGTCAGGGCGGCCGGCGCGCATACCGCCGAGCAGGTCACCGACTTCGTCGGCACGAGGATCGCGCGCTTCAAGCGGCCGCAGGTGGTGGCCTTCTGCGAGGCTTTGCCGCGCAACGCAGAAGGGGTGGTGGACCGCGACGCGGTCAAGGCCAAGTGGTCGTGAAGATCTTCGACGAGCAGCACGAGATGTTGAGTGGGAGAGGGCCTCGGCGGCCCCCTCCCAGGCCCTCCCCCAGCCGGGTTGCACCGGCGAGGCCGGCGTTCGAACACGGCGCGTGAAGATCTTCGACGAGCAGCACGAGATGTTCCGCCAGGCGGTGCGGGCGTTCGTGCAGAAGGAAGTGGAGCCGCACGTCGAGGAGTGGGAGGAGGCCGGGGAGATCCCCAAGTCGATCTGGCCCCGGATGGGCGCGCTCGGGTTCCTGGGCGTCGAGTACGACGAGAAGTACGGCGGGGCCGGGGCCGACGTGCTGACCACCGCGGTGCTCTGCGAGGAGATGGCCCGCGCCCGCTGCGCGTCCTTGGCGATGGCGGTGGGCGTGCACACCGACATGGCCTCACCCCATCTCTACTGGACGGGGAGCGAGGCCCTCAAGGAGAAGTACCTGCCCGCGATCTGCCGCGGCGAGGCCCTCACCGCGATCGCGGTGACGGAGCCGGGCGGGGGCTCGGACGTGGCCGCGATCCGCACCCGCGCGGTGCGCGACGGCGGGCACTACGTGCTCGACGGCTCCAAGATGTTCATCACCAACGGGGTGCTGGCCGACCTCTACTTCGTGGCCGCGCGGATCCAGGACCCCCTCACCACCGGCCCCCTCACCACCGGCCCCCTCACCCTACCCTCTCCCCAGGGGGGAGAGGGTGAGACGCGGCGACACCGAGGCATCTCGATGTTCCTGGTGGAGCGCGACACGCCCGGGTTCACGGTGAGCCGGAAGCTCGACAAGATGGGAAACCGCGCCTCCGACACCGCGGAGCTGGCCTTCCAGGGCATGCGGGTGCCGGCCGGGAACCTCCTTGGGGTCGAGGGCAAGGGCTTCTACGAGGTCATGCGGGTGTTCCAGCGGGAGCGGCTGGTGGCGGGCCTCCACGCGGTGGCCGGCTGCGAGCGGGCCCTCGAGGACACCATCGCCTACGTCCAGAAGCGCCACGCCTTCGACGAGCCGCTCTCGAGGAAGCAGGTGGTGCGGCACAAGCTCGCCGACCTCGCGACCCTGATCGAGGCGGGGCGGTGGCTCACCTACGCCGCCTGTCTCAAGTTCCGGGACCGGGACGACGCGGTGAAGGAGATCTCCATGGTGAAGCTCTTCACCGCGGAGATGGCCCAGAAGGTGGCCTACGACTGCGTGCAGCTCCACGGCGGCTACGGCTACATGCGCGAGTACCCCATCGAGCGCTTCTTCCGGGATATCCGGCTCATGACCATCGGCGGCGGGACCTCCGAGATCATGAAGGAGATCATCGCCAAGCAGCTCGCGATCTGACGTCGGAGGGGATCGGGTGGACTTCGTGGCCGTCGGGCACGTCACGCTGGATCAGACGACGCGGGGGATCCGGCCGGGCGGCGCCGCCTTCTACGCGGCGGTGACCGCCCACCGCCTGGGCCTGCGGGTGGGCCTGCTCACGTCCTTCGGGTCCGACTTCCCCCGCGAGGCCATTCCCGCCGCGATCAGCGTGGTGAACGTGCCCTCGGCGCGCACGACAATCTTCCGGATCGGGCAGAGCCGCGCCGGCGCGGGTGGGCGCGCCCGGGAGCTGGCGGTGCTCGCGCGGGCGGCCGATCTGGAGGCGACCGCGCTGCCCGAGGAGTGGCGGGACGCGACCCTGGGCGCCCTGGCCCCGGTGGCGGGCGAGGTGGACCCGGCCTTCGCCGCCGCGTTCCCGGAGACCTCGCTGGCCGCCCTGCCGCAGGGCTGGATGCGCCAACGCGGGAAGGGCGGGGTGCTATCGCCTCAGCCGTGGGAGGCCGCCGACCTGGTGCTGCCGCGCGTGCAGGCGCTGGTGGTCAGCCGGGAGGACGTCGAGCCCTTCGAGAAGGAGGCGCTCGAATGGTTCCAGCGGGTGCCGGTCGGCGCCATCACCCACGGGCCCGAGGGAGCCATCCTGTTCGTGAACGGCGAGCGCTACGGCGTCGAGCCCGATCGAGCGGTGGAGGTGGACGCGACCGGCGCCGGTGACGTCTTCGCCACCGCGCTGCTCATCGCCTACAACCGCGACGGCAACGCGTGGGACGCGGGCGCGGCGGCCGCCTGCGGCGCGGCCGGCTCCGTCGAGGGCGAAGGAGTCGCGGGCATTCCGGACCGCGACGGTCTCGAGGCGCGGCTTGCCGCGTACCGGCGCCGCCAGGGCAGATGAATCCGCCTTCGCCTTGCCGCCGGCCGCGCCCCGGGGCTACACTCGGGTCGAGGCGAGAGCGAATCCACATGGCGGAGCAGAAGATCCGGATCACCGCGGGCCGCCTCGCGGTCGAGGCCGAGCTGAATGGGTCCCGGACGGCCACCGCGATCTGGGACGCGCTGCCGCTCAGCATCGCGGGCCAGACCTGGGGCGACGAGATCTACTTCGGCATTCCCGTGAAGGCCACGCCCGAGGACGCCCGTGAGGTGGTGGAGATGGGCGACCTCGCCTACTGGCCGCCCGGCTCCGCGCTCTGCATCTTCTTCGGCCCGACTCCCGCGAGCTTCGGCGACGAGATCCGGGCGGCCAGCCCGGTCAATGTCGTGGGGCGGGTGCTGGGCGATCCCACCGTGTTCAAGTCGGTGCGCTCCGGGACCACGGTCCGCGTGGAGCGCGCCTGAGATGGAGGAGTGAATGAAGATCTTTCTGGATAGCGCGAACGTGAACGATCTGCGCGAGGGCGTGGCGATGGGCCTGGTGGACGGCTGCACCACCAACCCCTCGCTGATCGCCAAGGAGAAGCGCCCCTTCCGCCCCCTGGTGGAGGAGATCTGCAAGGTGGTGCCGGGGGACGTGAGCCTCGAGGTCGTGGCCACCGACTTCGACGGGATGGTGAAGGAGGGCAAGGAGCTGGCCCAGGTGGCCCCCAACGTGGTCGTCAAGTGCCCGCTCACCAAGGACGGGCTCAAGGCGGTGAAGTACCTGAGCGGGGAGGGCATCCGCGTCAACCAGACCCTCTGCTTCTCCGCCCCGCAGGCCCTGCTCTCCGCCAAGGCGGGCGCGGTCTACATCAGCCCGTTCCTGGGCCGGCTCGACGACATCGGCCACGTGGGGATGGACCTGATCCGGGACATCTGCGAGATCTACCGGAACTACGGCTTCAAGACCCAGGTGCTGGCCGCCTCGATCCGCAACCCGCTCCACGTGGTCGACGCGGCCAAGGCCGGCGCCCACGTCGCCACCATGCCGTTCAACGTGCTCGAGATGCTCATGAAGCACCCCCTCACCGACATCGGCCTCAAGAAGTTCCTGGACGACTGGAACAAGCTCGGTGAAAAGATCTAGGCGGCCTCTCTTATAACCCTCTCCCCTCCGGGGAGAGGGCAGGGTACAGGTAGTCCGGGCCCGAATGGGGAAGCGGTGCCGGTCCAGCAGCTTGCACGCGGGGGTGGCGAAGAATCTCCCCGGTCCCGTGCGCCGTTTGTCGCGAGCGCGGATCGGACGTCGTTTCGCTCCACCCTTTCCGCCTTGCTGGGCGTATAGCTCAGTGGGGGCATAGATGGACGCGGAGCGGGAACTGATGGAGCGGGTGGCCAGGGGGGACCAGGGCGCGTTCGGCGACCTGGCCCAGCGGTACAGCGGGAAGCTGCTGACGGTGGCCGGGCGGCTGCTCGGGTCGCGGGCCGACGCCGAGGACGCCGTCCAGCGGGCGTTCCTCCAGTGCTACGCGGGGGCGGCGGGCTACAACCCGCAGTGGGCTGTCTCCACCTGGCTGTACCGCATCCTCACCAACGTGTGCGTGGACGAGCTGCGTCGGCGGGCCACCCGCACAGCCTACGACGAGCGCTCGGCCGCCAGGCCGCTCTCGTCGAGCAACCACCGGCCGCCCGACGCCTACCTCGACCTGCACCGGGCGCTCGAGCGGGTGCCGCGCGAGGCGCGCGTGCTCCTGGCCCTCCGCTACGTGGACGGGCTCTCCTACGGGGAGCTGGCGCGGATCCGGGGCATCACGATCAATACCGTGAAGAGCCAGCTCGCGCGGGGCAAGGCCCTGCTGCGGGATGAGCTCGGCAAGCGAGGAGCAGGCCATGAGTGACGGCAAGATGCAGGCGCAGGACCAGCTCGACCGGCTGCTGGCGGACTACTTCCGGCCGGAGACGACGTCGCCCGTGGACGTGGGCCGCAGGCTCGCGGCGGCAGCGCGGGAGTCCGAGACCGCGCTAACGCGGCTCGAAGGCAAGCTGGGCATCGAGGCGACCCCGCGGGGGATCTCGCTCGTGCGCACCGGCCCGGCCGGGAAGCCGGCCACCGCGGCGGCGCGGAAGCTGACCGAGCAGGCGCGGGAGGAGATCCACGAGTACCTGCGGGGCCAGCGGGCGTTCTTCCGGGTGCCGGTGGATCTCGTCGCGGTGCCGGACTTCCAGCGTAAGGTCCTCGAGGCCGCCCGGCTCATCCCGTTCGGCGAGGCGCGCCCGTACGCGTGGATCGCGTCGCGCATCGGCAATCCCCGCGCGGTGCGGGCGGTGGGGACCGCGCTCGGCCGCAACCCGGTGCCGCTCATCCTGCCCTGCCATCGCGTGTGGCGGAGCGACGGTGGTCTCGGGGGCTACATCTTCGGCGGGGCGGTCAAGGGCCGGCTGGCCGCGCTCGAGCGGACCACCCCGGTGCTGGAGGGCTGCACGAGCACGCGCATCGTCTGCCGCGTGGGCTGCATCCACGGCCGGCACATGCGTCCGGACAACCGGGTGGTGTTCGCCTCGGTGGACGACGCGCGCTCGGTGGGCTACCGGCCGTGCAAAGTATGCCGGCCCGCGGCCTGATCCGGGCGCCGTCGCTCCAGACGCGACTGCAGCGGATCGCCTGGAACGAGGTCAGCCAAGCCCTGGACGACCGGGGCTGGGCCACCACGCCGCCGCTGCTCACCGCCGCCGAGTGCGCGGAGCTGATCCGCCTCTACCCCGAGGAGCGCCGCTTCCGCAGCCGCGTGGACATGGCGCGTTTCCGCTTCGGGGAGGGGGAGTACAAGTACTTCGCGAACCCGCTGCCCCCCGTGGTGCTCGGGCTGCGCCGCCACGCCTATCCGCACCTGGCGCCGATCGCGAGCGGCTGGGAGAATACGCTCGGGGCCGAGCGTCGCTACCCGGCCGAGCTCGACGAGTTCCTCGCGGTCTGTGCCGAGCACGGCCAGACCAAGCCCACCCCGCTGCTGCTGCGCTACGAGGCCGGCGGCTACAACTGCCTCCATCATGATCTCTACGGCGACGTGGCCTTCCCGCTCCAGATGACCTGCCTGCTGAGCCGTCCGGGGCAGGATTTCACGGGCGGCGAGTTCCTGCTGGTCGAGCAGCGGCCGCGGGCGCAATCGACCGGGTCGGTGGTTCCGCTCGAGCGCGGCCAGATTGTGATCTTTGC
Source organism: Candidatus Rokuibacteriota bacterium (assembly GCA_040902305.1). GTDB lineage: Bacteria > Methylomirabilota > Methylomirabilia > Rokubacteriales > CSP1-6 > CAMLFJ01. The sequence goes on from JBBDXN010000010.1 coordinate 29,332, forward strand.
GACGCGCCATCGGCCGGCGCGCGGGGCACGCGGCGCTTACCGTGTCACCTTGCGCCACGGGGTCAGCCGCGTTGCTTCAGGGGAGCGGTATACGCTTGGCGTGATCTTTCACGACGCGAAGTAGGCCCCTCACCCTGCGGCCCCTCACCCTGCGGCCCCTCACCCTGCCCTCTCCCCAGAGGGGAGAGGGTGGAGTATGAGTACTCCCTCACCCCCGGGAGGGGGGCTCAGATATGCGGGCGGATGTCGGCGGCGAAGGTCTCGTAGATGCCGATCATGTCGTCGAGGTCTCGGTAGCGCGTCTCCAGCAGGATCGAGTCCACGCCGAGGTCGCGGAAGGCGAGCAGGTCCGCAAGCATCTGCTCGCGCGAGCCTTGCAGCGGCTTGCGGTCAGAACCAAGCGGCGCGCTTCGCAACGACAGGCCGGCGCGCACGCTGATCGTGAGCTGGTCGAATGGGCGCTTCTGCCGCGCGCACTCTTCGCGGAGCCGGGCGATGTCGGCCTTCAGGGCTTCGGGCGCGATGAAGGCGGCGTGCCAGCCGTCGCCGAGCTCGACGACGCGGCGCAGGGCGCGGGGGGTATGGCCGCCGACCAGGATCGGGATGTCGCCGCGCGTCGGCTTGGGGAAGACGCCGATCTCGTCGAACGAGAAGAACTCGCCGTGGTGTGCGGTGCGCGCGTCGCGCCAGCACGCGCGCATGACGGTGAGGGCTTCGTCGCTCCAGGCGCCGCGGCGATCGTAGTTGCCGCCCAGCAGCTCGATCTCCTCGCGCATCCAGCCCACGCCCACCCCGAGCACCAGGCGGCCCTCGGAGAGGTGGTCGAGGGTGGCGGCCATCTTCGCAGCCATGACCGGGTTCCGGTGGGGGAGCACCAGGATGCTGGTGCCGAGCTGCACGCGCTCGGTGACACCCGCCACCAGGGCGAGCGTCGTGAGCGGCTCGAGGAACGGCACCTCGGGGGCGAGCGGAAACTTGCCGGTCGGGCTGTAGGGGTAACGTGACGCGATCCGGTGCGGGATCACCACGTGGTCGCTCGCCCACAGGGAGTCGTAGCCGAGGGCCTCCATGCGGCGCGCGAAGGTGAGCACGCTGTGGCGCGTGCCGATGGGCCCGAACATGGGGAGATGGCAGCCGATCTTCATCGAGCGCCGGAGGCGTAGACGATGCGGTCGCCCAGCTCGTCGCGCGCGATCATCTCCCCCAGGCGCGAGCGCTGGATCTTGCCCGACGAGGTCTTGGGGATCGTGCTGGGGCGGACCAGGAGCACGCGGGCGGGGCGGTGGCCGCGGCCCTCGCGCACGCGCTGGACGATGTCCCGGACGAGGCGGGAGAGATCCTGCGGGTCGGCCGCCTGCTCGCGCACCTCGGCCACCACGTGCAGGCGCTGGGTGCCGGTGCGGTCGCTCTCCACGCCCACCGCGGCGGAGTAGCGCACGCCGGCCACGTGGTCCACGATCTCCTCGATGTCGGCGGGGATCACGTTCTCCCCGCCCAGGATGATCACGTCCTTGAGCCGGCCGGTGACGTACAGGAAGCCCTCCGGGTCCACGAAGCCGAGATCGCCGGTGCGGAGCCAGCCGTCGGGGGAGAGCACCTTCCGGGTGGCCTCGGGGTTGTTGTGGTAGCCCATCATCACCCCGGGGCTCTGCACGCAGATCTCCGCCTCCACGCCGGCCTTGACCTCTTCGTCGCCGTCCATGATGCGCACCCGCACGCCGCGGCAGGGCCGGCCCACCGAGAGGAACCTGCCGGAGGCGTCCAGCCGCCGCGGGGTCTGGCGGGGCCAGATGGCCACCGCGAGGGTGGCCTCAGCCAGGCCGTAGCAGGGGGTGATCAGGTTCTCCGCCTCGAACTTCTCCTCGAACGCCTCGATCGTGCTCACGCGCACCGGCTCCGCGCCGGAGAGCGCCTGCTTGAGCGAGGAGAGATCGAGGCCGGCGGTGTCCGAGATGTTGCGCACGCAGTTGCGGTAGCCGAAGTCGGGCGACACCGTGAAGGTGGCGCCGACCTGGGTGACCAGCTCGAGCCAGACGCGCGGGTTCTTGAGATCGGGCGGCAGGAGATGGAGCGCCGCTCCGTTCCAGGGGGGCGTGAAGGCGCAGCCGATGAGGCCCATGTCGTGATAGAGCGGCAGCCAGGAGACCACCACGTCGTCCCGGGTGAGCTGGGCGGCCTCCGCCATGAACTCGACGGTCCGCACCACGTTGGCGTGGCTCAGGACCACCCCGCGGGGCTGCCCGGTGCTGCCCGAGGTGTACTGAATGAAGGCGACGTCGCCGGTGGACGCGTCGGGGAAGGGCGGGGGGGGATCGTCCACCTCGAGATCGCTCGGCTCGAGCACGTGCCGGATATTGGCCGCCCCGGCCTGCGATTCCTCCACGCCCTTGCGGAACCACCCGATGGTGGCCACCACCTTCGCTTCGGAGTCGCGGAAGATGTTGGCGGTGGCCTCCACCCCGAGGGTGGGGTAGAGGGGGACCGGGACCGCGCCCAGACGGAGCGCGCCGAAGAAGGTGTAGAAGAATTCGGCGCAGGTGGGATAGATGAGGCACACCTTGTCGCCGCGGTCGATGCCGGCCCGGCGCAGCCCGGCGGCGTAGCGCGCGCTCTCCCGCCACAGGCGCCCGTACGTCACCGCCTCGCCGAAGAGGTGGAAGTACGGGGTCTCGGGGTCCCGGGCGGCCCGGCCCCCCATCAGCTCGGTCAGGGTGGCCGGGATCGGCGCTCCTGGCTTCACGGGCGGCATTCTAGCGAATGCGCCCGGGCCGGGAAAGCATTCTCACCGGACCGCCATACCGGGCCCGGCTAGCGGTCGAGCGAGATGAGCTCGAAGGTCTCGGCGTAGGCGTAGCCCTTGGGCCGGCCGAGCTCGGCGCCCCGCTCGCGGACCCGCTTCTCCACCGCGGCGAAGTCCCGGAACTGGCTCGCGTGGCAGGACAGGGCCTTGATCTTCAGGTCGATCGTGTCGGAGATGTCCACCACCAGCTCGGGATTCTCCCACCACATCATGTAGACCTCGCGGACCTTGTGGGGCTCGAGGCCCTGCGCGAGCAGCTCCGGGAAGGCCAGGTGGTCGCGAGCCAGGGGATAGACGCAGTCGAGCGCGATGCCGGCCACCGTGCGGTGGTCGCGATGCGAGGCGCCCAGGTTCTTGGTGCGGTGCGGGTTCTGGATGATGAGGCGATCCGGCCGGTGACGCCTTATCGCGGCGGTGACCGCCAGGCGCGACTCCCGCGTGTCCTCGACTTCGCAATCGGGGAAGCCCAGGAACTCGACCGTCTCCACCCCCAGCACCCGCGCCGCGTTGCGCTGCTCGTCCTCTCGGATGCGGGCCAGGCGCTCGGGGGTCATGGTCCGGTCGCTCGATCCCTTGTTGCCGCTGGTGACGATGCAGTAGGCGACGTGCATGCCTTCGCGCACGAGCCTGGCGACGGTGCCCCCCGCGCCGAACTCGGAGTCGTCGGGGTGGGCGGTGAGGATCAGCGCTCGCTGGATCGGCGGGGTTTGGGACGCGTCGGGCATGGAGGGTGCTCCTTTCGTGGGGCCATTTTACCCTAGGGCCCCTCACCCTGGGCCCCTCACCCTGCCCTCTCCCCGGAGGGGAGAGGGGTGTGAGGAAGAAGGGCTCTTCAGGAGGGTCCGCTATAATGCGGCGGGTGACCACGCGGACCATCGGCGTCGTGCTGCTCGCGCTCCTGCTCGCGGGCTTTCTCCTCCTCGGCGCGCTGCCCAACCAGGTGGCGGACATCCGCGTCGCCGGGCTCGCGCTGCTCTGGTGGTACGGCGGGGTGCTCGCGCCGGTGCTGGCCGTGCTCGTCGCGATCCGCTGGCTGGCCGAGCCGTTGCCCACATCGCCGCCCGACGAATGACGTCGGTCTCGCGCATCCTCGCGGTCTGGCTCACGCCGGCGGTGATGCTGGCGGTGCCGGCCGGCCTCGCCGGGCGCGGGCCCGACGGGCTCTGGCTCGGGCTCGTGGTGACCCTGGTCCCGCTGATCGTCCTGGGGCTCGGCGCCGGCCGCCCGACGGCGCCGCCGGGCGACGCCTTCCGGACCGGCGCGACGCTCTTCCCGGTGGTAACGCTCCTGATCACGGTCGGCGTGCTGCTCTGGGCGAATATCGCCCTCGCGGGGGACGTGGCCGCGTGGCTCGGCGCGCGCCGCTGGCAAGGCATCGTCGTCGCGGCGGCGGCCGGCTGGCTGCTGACGGCCTGGCGCCCCCTGCGGCGGATGACGCCGCTCCTGCTCGCGGTCGCGTTCGTCGCGGCGGCGGCGGCGCTGCTTCAGCTCGCCTGGGCCCTCGGGCTCGGCCCGTTCGCGGTGTGGGAGCGCGTGGCCACCCAGCCCGCGTTCCGGTTCCCGCCCTCGAGCCCCTGGGTCACCAGCGGGCGGGACCTCGGCGCGGTTCGCGGGGGCAGGCCGCTGGTGTTCGACGAGGTCCACCGCCTCATCGCGCCCGCCGGGGGGGTGCTCCGCGCGCTCACGCGGGACGGCACCCGTCTCGCCGAGATCGAGTGGGCGCTCGCGCCCGGACAGATGGTGACGTTGCGCGCGGGCGACCAGATCACGCCCGGCTCCGCGCTGCGCCTCCGGTTCGAGGCCGACAAGCGGGTGCCGGGCGCGCCGGCTTCGGGGATGGCCTGGGCCGAGGGCCGGCCGCGCCGCTGGCTCGAGCGCGTGGGACTCCTGGTCACCCTGCTCGTCGGCGCCGCCGCGGTGCTGCGCGCGGGCCTCACGGTGCGCCTGTCCCGGGACGGCGTCGGCTTCGTGGCGGGCGGGCTCTTGCTCGCGTTCGCGTGGGCGCAGGCGTGGGCCCTCTACGCGATGATCCAGGCGCCCGACGTCCTCCTCGGCGGGGTCACGCTCGAGCGGCTGATCGAGCTGCCCGCGCCCGCGCTCTTCGCCGAGCCCTGGCGCCGGACGCTGCAGGCGGTGCTGCTCGTCGCGGGGCTCGCCGCGTTCCTCGCCTCGAGCCTGGCGCTGCGAGAGCGGCTCGGGGCGCTCGACTCCACCGGGGGCGGCGAGATCGGGCATGATCCGGGTCTCTGGGCCGGGCTCTTCGGGGGCGCGGCCCTCGCGAGCCTCTGGCCGGTCGATCCCTGGGCGCTGAGCCTCCTCGCGCTCGGCGGCGCCGGCTGCGCCCTCGGGCCGGCCGCGCTCTGGCCGCCGGCCCAAGGGCGCACCGCCGCCACCGCCGGCGTGGTCGGGCTCATCGTGTTCGCCAGCTTCGCCGCCGCGCAGCTCGGCGAGTCGAGCGGCGGCCGGCTTGCCACCGCCGTCGCCTACCCGGCGCTCGTCGCGGCGCCCGCCGGATTCTTCGTGCTCTGGCTGGGACGGCGCGCGCGCCGCTGATCGTGGCGCCGCTGCTCACCCCGGCGGTCGCCGCCTGCCTCGCCATCTCGGGTGGCGTGCACGTGGTCGTCTACCTGCTCAACGCCACTTTGCCCCTGCACCTGGTCGCGCTCGGGGGCAGCAAGATCCAGGTGGGCCTGCTCTTCGCGGTGGCGACGACGGTGTCGATGGTCCTGCGTCCGCTCGTGGGCGGCTGGGTGGATCGCTTCGGGGCGCGCCCGGTGATGCTGCCCGGGGCGGCGGTGCTCCTCGCCACTCTCCTCCTGCTCCCGCTTGTCGCGACTCCCGCCGCGTACATTGCCCTGATGGCGGGTCTCGGCTTCGGCAATGGGCTGCTCGCCACCGCGGCGGGGGTGCTCGTGGCGCAGGCCAGCCCGGCGAGCCGGCGGGGCGAGGCGCTGAACGTCTACTTCCTGGCGACCGCGCTCTCCTTCGCGGCGGGTGCTCCGCTCGGGCTGGCCCTCTACGCGGGCGGCGGCATCCGTCGCTGCTTCGTCGCCGCGGGGGCCCTCGGGGCGCTGATCGCGGTGCTCATCCTGACTCTGAAGCCACGCGCCACCGCACCCGCGTCACTGCAGGCGTTTCGCTGGTTCAGCCGCCGCGCGCTCCCCGCCGCGGCCACTGTGGTCTGCGTGAACGTCGGGTACAGCTCGATCTACGCCTTCCTGCCGCTCTACGCGCTGGCCTCGGGGCTCGACGGCAACCTCGGCTGGTTCTACGTGCTCTTCTCGGTCTGCATCATCACCGGGCGGCTCACGCTCCGCGGGCTGTCCGACCGGATCGGGCGGGCGCAGGTCATCGTGCCCGCGGTGGCGGCCACCCTGCTGAGCTATCTGCTTCTCGCGCTGCCGCCCCGGGTGCCGACGCTGGCCGCGGCGGCGGTCCTGCTCGGCGCCGGGGTGGCCCTGTTCTATCCGACCCTCCTGGCGCTCCTGGTGGACCGGACACCGGAGGCCGAGCGCGGCTCCGCCATGGGCACGCTGTCCGGCTCCTTCGACCTCGGCAGCGTGCTCGGCTCGCTGCTGGTCGGGCTCACGGTGGATCGCGTCTCGTTCGGCGCCGGCTTTCACATCGCGGCGGCGGGGGCGCTCGCCGGGCTCGTGCTGTTCGTGCTGGCCGAGCGGCGCGTGGCAGGGCGGGCGGTTTTACCCCGATCCGCCTCGGGGGTATGATGTAGCGTCCATGGCCAACGACCGCATCATCGTCCGCGGGGCCCGCGAGCACAATCTCAAGGCGATCGATCTCGAGATTCCCCGCGACCAGCTCGTGGTGATCACCGGGCTGTCCGGATCGGGCAAGTCCTCGCTCGCCTTCGACACCATCTATGCTGAAGGGCAGCGCCGTTATGTCGAGTCGCTGTCGGCCTACGCGCGCCAGTTCCTCGAGCAAATGGAGAAACCGGACGTGGACTCCATCGAGGGGCTCTCCCCGGCCATCTCGATCGAGCAGAAGACGACCTCCAAGAACCCGCGGTCCACGGTGGGCACCGTCACCGAGATCTACGATTACCTCCGGGTGCTCTTCGCGCGGATCGGCATCCCGCACTGTCCCCAGTGCGGCAACGTCATCTCGGCCCAAACCGTGCAGCAGATGGTGGATCGGGTGATGACCCTGCCGGTGGGCAGCCGGCTGGTGATCCTCTCGCCCATCGTGCGCGGGCGCAAGGGCGAGTACCGCAAGCTCTTCTTCGACCTGCGCCGGCAGGGCTACGTGCGGGTGCGGGTCAATGGGCAGCTTCGCGAGCTGACCGAGGACATCGAGCTGGCGAAGACCAAGAAGCACACCATCGAGGTGGTGGTGGACCGGCTGGTGGTCAAGGACAACCTCGGGGGGCGCCTGGCCGACTCGCTCGAGACCGCGCTCCGGCTGGCCGACGGGATCGTGCAGGTGGAGGTGCCCGACGGGCCCTCCTTCCTCTTCTCCGAGCGGCTGGCCTGCGCCGGCTGCGGCATCTCCTTCCCGGAGGTGTCGCCGCGCATGTTCTCGTTCAACAATCCCTACGGGGCCTGCCCGGACTGCGGCGGCATCGGCACGCGCTACGAGATCGATCCCGAGCGGGTGGTGCCGGACGGCACCAAGACCCTGGCGGGGGGCGCGCTGCGGCCCTGGGCGGGGCCGGCCGCGTCCTCGATCTTCAAGCAGACCCTGCGCGTGCTCGCGAAGCGTCACGGCGTGAGCCTCGACACCCCGTGGGCCAGGCTGCCCAGGAAGGCGCGCGACATCATCCTGTTCGGCGAGCCGGACGACGGCTTCGAGGGCGTCGTGAAGCTGCTGGACCGCCGGTACAAGGAGACGGTGTCCGAGGACACCCGCGGCGAGGTCGAGCAGTTCATGGCCGAGCGGGCCTGCCCCACCTGCGGCGGCTCCCGGCTGCGCCCGGAGACGCTCTCGGTCAAGATCGCGGGCCGCTCGATCGCCGACGTGGTGCGCTTTCCCATCAAGGCGGCGCGCCAGTTCTTCGACACCCTGACCCTGTCCGAGCGCGAGATGGCCATCGCGCGCCGCGTGCTCAAGGAGATCCGCGAGCGGCTGGGCTTCCTGTCCCAGGTCGGGCTCGACTACCTGACCCTCGACCGGCCCGCCGCGAGCCTGTCGGGCGGAGAAGGGCAGCGCATCCGGCTCGCGACCCAGATCGGCTCCAGCCTGGTCGGGGTCCTCTACATCCTGGACGAGCCCTCCATCGGCCTCCACCAGCGCGACAACGGCCGATTGCTCGACACGCTCAAGCGCCTGCGGGACCTCGGCAACACGGTGCTGGTGGTGGAGCACGACGAGGAGACCATGCGGGCCGCCGACTACGTGGTGGACCTGGGCCCCGGTGCGGGCGAGCTGGGCGGGCACGTGGTCGCGGTGGGCACCCCCGACGAGGTGATGGCGAACCCGGACTCGCTCACCGGGCGGTTCCTGGCCGGGGTGGAGCGCATCGCGGTGCCCGCCCTCCGCCGGAAGGCCAACGGCAAGGTCGTGATCGTCCACAATCCCCGCGAGCACAATCTCAAGGGCATGAGCGTGAAGATCCCGCTCGGCACCTTCACCGCGATCACCGGCGTGTCGGGCTCCGGCAAGTCCACGCTGGTCAACGACATCCTGTACCGGGCGCTGGCCTCGATGCTCCACCGCGCGCAGGACCGGCCGGGGGCCCACGACCGGATCGAGGGCGCGCAGCATCTCGACAAGGTCATCGACATCGACCAGTCGCCGATCGGGCGGACGCCGCGGTCGAATCCGGCGACCTACACCGGGGTCTTCACGCTGATCCGCACGCTGCTCGCGCGCACTCCCGACGCGCGGGTGCGCGGCTACCAGCCGGGCCGCTTCTCATTCAACGTCAAGGGCGGGCGCTGCGAGGCCTGCCAGGGTGACGGGCTCGTCAAGATCGAGATGCACTTCCTGCCCGACGTCTACGTCACGTGCGAGGTCTGCCGCGCCAAGCGCTACAATCGCGAGACGCTCGAGGTGCGCTACAAGGGCAAGAACATCGCCGACATCCTCGACATGACGGTGGCGGAGGCGCTCACCTTCTTCGAGCCGGTGCCCTCCATCAAGCAGAAGCTCCAGACGCTGCACGACGTCGGCCTCGACTACATCCGCCTCGGCCAGGCCGCCACCACGCTTTCCGGCGGCGAGGCCCAGCGGGTGAAGCTGGCCACCGAGCTGAGCCGTCGGGCCACCGGGCGCACGCTCTACATCCTGGACGAGCCCACCACCGGGCTGCACTTCGCCGACATCCGGCGTCTCTTGGAAGTCCTCAACCAGTTGGTGGATCAGGGCAATACGGTGGTGATCATCGAGCACAACATGGACGTCATCAAGACCGCGGATTGGGTCATCGATCTGGGTCCCGAAGGCGGCAACGAGGGGGGCAAGGTGATCGCGTCGGGCACGCCCGAGGACGTGGCCCGCCAGGCCGCGTCCTACACCGGCCAATTCCTGGCCCGGACCCTCAAGGCCAGCTGATGGTCATGGGCAAGAGGAACCCGTCACCCCGGCCCTCTCCCCAGAGGGGAGAGGGAGAAGGTTACCCTCGCCCCCGGAGGGGGAGAGAGCCGGGTCAGGGGACGCGAGGTCACGCATGAGACGCACGAAGATCGTCTGCACCATCGGCCCCGCCAGCAGCCGGCCGGAGATGCTCGACCGACTGGTGACGGCCGGCATGGACGTGGCCCGTCTCAACTTCTCCCACGGCACGCACGCCGAGCACGCCGAGGTCATCCGCGCGATCCGGGAAGGGGAAGCCCGCTGGGGCCGCCCGATCACCATCCTGCAGGATCTCCAGGGCCCCAAGGTGCGCCTGGGCACCTTCGTGGGCGGGCAGGCCATGCTCCTGCCGGGCGAGCACTTCGTCCTGACCACCCGCACCGTGAAGGGGACGGCCTCCCGCAGCTCGCTCAATCATCCCGAGTTCCTCGCCGCCCTGCGGCCGGGAGACGCGGTCTGGATGGACGACGGCATGATCCAGCTCGTCGTCGAGCAGGTGGAGGACGGCGAGGTCCGGTGCCGCATCGTCTCGGGCGGGCCGGTCTCGGACCACAAGGGCGTATCCTTCCCGCGGCTCCCGGTGCCGGTGTCCTGCCTGGCTCCGAAGGACCGCGAGGACCTCCGCTTCGGCATCGAGCAGGGCGTGGACTACGTGGCCATCTCCTTCGTCCGCTCGGCCGCCGACATCCAGGAGGTCCGCAAGTTCCTCCACGACCAGGGCGCCAACATCCCGATCGTGGCCAAGCTCGAGCGGGCGGAGATCGTGGCGAACCTGCAGGGCATGCTGCCGCTGGTGGACGCGGTTATGGTGGCGCGGGGCGACCTCGGGGTGGAGGTGCCGCTCGAGGAAGTGCCGATCATCCAGAAGGACGTGATCCGCCAGGCCCGCCAGAGCAAGGTGCCAGTGATCGTGGCCACCCAGATGCTGGAGTCCATGGTCACGCACTCGCGCCCGACGCGCGCCGAGGTGAGCGACGTGGCCACCGCCATCTTCGACGGGGCCGACGCCATCATGCTCTCCGCCGAGACCGCCACCGGCCGCTTCCCGGTGGAGACGGTGCAGGTGATGGCCCGCATCGCCGAGCGGGCCGAGCGGGCCGCACCCCTCGCCGGCGCGTCGCGGCCGCGGCCCGAGGCCTACGGGTTCCCGGAGGCGGTGGCGGAGGCGGCCTGCCAGGCGGCCCGGCTGCTCCACGCGAAGGTGATCGTGGCCTTTACCCAGTCGGGTTTCAGCGCGCGGCTCATTTCCCAGGATCGGCCCGAGGTGCCGATCATGGCGCTGACGCCGTACTCGGAGGTGCAGCGGCGGCTCGGCCTGTTCTGGGGGGTGTCCTCCCGGCTCGTGCACAAGGTGGAGACCACCGACGAGATGATCGAGGAAGTGGAGGCCACCCTGCTCGGCGACGGCACCGTGCGCAACGACGACGTGATCGTGATCATCTCGGGGGCGCCGATGTGGGTGACCGGCACCACGAACCTCCTCAAGCTTCACCGCGTGGGCGATCGCCGCTAGCCCGGGGTCAGGTCTTACATTCCGACAATCGGCTAGCCAGGGTCACGACGAAATGTCGGAATGTAAGACCTGACCCCACCCATAGGAGAGTGATATGGCGTACGAGACATTGCGCTACGAGGTGAAGGACGGCATCGGCACCATCACGTTGAACCGGCCGGAGGCGTACAACGCGTTGAATCTGGCGCTGGGGCGGGATCTGTTTCACGCCGCGCTGGAGGTGGACGAGGATCGAGCGGTGCGGTGCATCGTGATCACCGGGGCGGGGAAGGCGTTCTGCGCGGGCGGGGACGTGAAGGACTTCGCGGACAATCCGGACCGGATCGGGATCCTGGTCAAGGAGCTGACGACCTACCTGCACGGGGCGGTCTCGCGGCTGTCGCGGGCCATGAAGCCGGTGATCATGGCGGTCAACGGCATCGCGGCGGGTGGCGGGATGAGCTTCGCGCTCTCGGGGGACCTGGTGGTGGCCGCGGAGTCGGCGAAGTTCACCATGGCGTACTCGAAGATCGCCGCGTCGCCGGACGGGTCCTCGTCGTATTTCCTGCCGCGCATGATCGGGCTGCGGCGCGCGCTGGAGCTGCACTACACCAACCGCGTGCTCTCGGCCCGCGAGGCGATGGAGTGGGGGCTGGTCAACCGGGTGCACCCGGACGCCGAGTTCCCGGCCGCCGTCGCCGGCCTGGCCCGCGAGCTGGCCCAGGGGCCGACGCAGGCCTTCGGGCGCGCCAAGCTCCTCTTCCATCAGTCCACCCAGGAGAGCCTGGAGACCCAGATGGAGCTGGAGGCGCAGGCCATCGCGGCCAGCGGCCATACCGAGGACTTCCGAAACGGCGTGACCGCGTTCGCCCGCAAGCAGCCGGTGACGTTCTCGGGCCGCTAGGATCCGTGGACCGGCTCGATCCCGGCGAGCTCGGCCGCCGGCTGGACGACATCCTCGCGGCGGCCGAGCGCATGATCCGCGCGGTGCCGGAGGCGGATATGGACGACGCCCTCCGCGACCTGGCCTTCCGCCTCTTCCGGCTCGGCCTGGGCTTCGCGGACGGCATGGACCTCGGCCGCTTTCCCGAAGCGTGGCGGCGCGAGACGGCCCCCGCCGACCTGCGGGACGGCGCGGCGGTGGCGCGCTACGGCGCTCTCGTGCGCGGGCGCCTCGCCGGATGGTTCGAGGGCGCCGGGCCGCGGGAGTTCGCGCGGCCCATCGCGGCCCCCGACGGGCCGCTGCCCGGGCACGAGCTGCTCGAGCGTGTCACCGCCGCCGCGGCGGCGCAGCTCCACCTCCTACGCGACGCGCTCGAGAGCAAGGGGCTCGCGCCGCGAGAGCCGCTGCCCGGGTAGCCGCGTGACCGTCCCCTGTCCTCGCTGCCGCACCGGCAACCTGCCGAGCCACCGCTTCTGCGTGGCGTGCGGCCAGCCGATTCTCGCCTCCGGCCCCGCCGACGGGCGCTTCGCCTCGCCGGACGCGTATACCCCACCCCACCTGGCCGAGAAGATCCGCACCGCCCGCGGCACGCTCGAGGGCGAGCGCAAGCAGGTGACGGTGCTCTTCGCGGACATGAAGGGCTCGCTCGAGCTGCTGGCCGACCGCGATCCCGAGGACGCGCGGCGGATGCTGGATCCGGTGCTGGCCCTGATGGGTGCCCCAGGCCGAGGCCGGATTGCGCGAGGTCTAGGCGCCGGCTGTCTCGGCCCGGAGACACTTGCCTGGGCTTCGGCCGGCCCGCTAGAGTGACCGCGTGGACACGGAGACGCGAGCCTACCTCGACGCCGCGCTGGCAGGGCTTCGGCAGGAGATGAGGGAAACTGCCGGGGAGACCCGCCGGCACTTCGAGGTGGTCGGCGAATCGATCCGGTCGGACGTACGGGCGGTCGCGGAAGGCGTCGCGGCCAACTCGGAGGCGATCGAGCGCCTCGGCAGGGACCTGCGGGCGGAGATGGACTCGCGCTTCACCGCGTCCCACGTGGTCGTCCGGGTGGCGCTCCAGGAGCTCCGGCGCGACATCTACGAGCGCGGGGGCGGGCGCTGATCAGGCCGTCTCGCCCACCACTCTGAAGCCGTAGTCCGAGTACCGGAGCGCCGGGGGCAGCGAGGAGCGGTGCGCCACCGGGCTCCACGCGTCCTGATGGCGCCAGGCGCCGCCCCGCGAGACCCGGCGCGTTCCGGTCTCCGGTCCTCGGGGATTGCGTTCCGGCGATCGCGCGTAGTAGGTCTCGTCCTCCCAGTCGAGACACCATTCGTGGCACACGCCCGACAGGGCGAGCAGCCCGAGCGAGTTGGACCGGGTCTCCGCGGGCCGCGGCGGCCGATCGAGCCTGGTCGCCGCCGGCCGATCCTCACCCCAGGGGAAGCGCGCGTCATCGAGGCCGGCTCGGGCCGCCTTCTCCCATTCGGCCTCCGCCGGCAGGCGGTAGGGCGCGCGCTCGCGGCCAGACAACCACTGGCAGAAGAGGACCGCGTCGAACCAGCTCACGCCGACCACGGGCTGGTCGAGATCGTTGAAGCGGGGATCCTGCCACCAGGGCGGTGGCTCGACTCCGCCCTCCGCGAGGAAGTCGGCGTAGTCCCGGTTGGTCACCGGGGACCGGGCGATCGCGAAGCGGTCGAGCCAGACGCGATGCCGTGGCCGCTCGCCCGGATGGCCGTGCTCCCAGCCCATCCAGAACCAGCCGGCGGCGACCTCCACCACGTCCATGCGGTCGAGTATAATCAGCGCCACCATGAACTTCGCGGATCGGATGTCGCGGCTCGGGACGGAATCGGCCTTCGAGGTCCTGGCCCGGGCCAAGGCTCTCGAGCGGCAGGGCAAGGAGATCATCCACCTCGAGATCGGCGAGCCGGACTTCGACACCCCGGCCCACATCCGCGAGGCGGGCAAGCGCGCGCTCGACGGCGGGGCGACCCACTACGGGCCGGCCGCGGGCCTGCCCGAGCTGCGCGAGGCCATCGTCAAGGACGTGGAGGGCACGCGCAGCATCCCGGTCGCCCCCGACGAGGTGGTGGTGACGCCGGGGGCCAAGCCCATCATGTACTTCGTGATCACCGCGCTGGTGAATCCGGGCGACGAGGTCGTGCACCCCAATCCCGGCTTCCCGATCTACGAATCGGTGATCAACTTCGTGGGCGGCAAGCCGGTGCCGATCCCCCTGCGCGAGGAGAGCGGCTTCGGGTTCGACCTCGACGTGCTCGAGAAGAGCGTCTCCCGCAAGACCAAGCTCATCATCATCAACTCGCCCCAGAACCCGACCGGCGGCGTGCTCGAGGTCGAGCAGCTCGGCCGCATCGCGGAGATCGCGAAGACCTACCGCATCCCGGTGCTGTCCGACGAGATCTACAAGTCCTTCCTCTACGAGGGCGAGTTCGCCTCGATCACGCGCTTTCCCGGCATGAAGGACCTCGTCATCATCCTCGACGGCTTCTCGAAGTCGTTCGCGATGACCGGCTGGCGGCTCGGCTACGGGGTGATGCCGGTGGCCCTCGCCGAGCACGTGACCCGGCTCATGGTGAACTCCAACTCGTGCACCGCGTCGTTCACCCAGCTCGCGGGCATCGCGGCCCTGCAGGGCGATCAGACGCCGGTGATCGAGATGGTGGCGGAGTTCAAGCGCCGCCGCGACGTGCTGGTGGCGGGGCTGAACCGGCTGCCCGGGGTGTCGTGCCGCTCCCCGCGCGGGGCCTTCTACGTCTTCCCGAACATCAAGGCGCTCAAGCGCCCGTCGACCGAGGTGGCGGAGGCGCTGCTGCAGGAGGCGGGCGTGGCCGTGCTCGGCGGCTCCGCGTTCGGCGAGTACGGCGAGGGGTACCTGCGGCTCTCCTACGCCAGCTCCGAGGCCAATCTGAAAAAAGCGCTCGAGCGGATGGAGCCGGTGCTGGCGCGGCTGGCCGGCGCGTAACCGATTCCCGCGGTGCCGACCGTCGCCGAGCTGATCGTCGAGGGCCTGCTGCGGGCTGAGGTGCCCCGGGTCTTCGGGGTGCCGGGTGGCGGCTCGAACCTCGAAGTGCTGGAAGCAGCGCGGGCCCGCGGCCTGCCCTTCGTCCTCTGCCACCAGGAGTGGGCGGCCTGCATCATGGGCGCGGTCACCGGCGAGCTCACCGGGCGGCCGGGCGCCGTGCTCTCCACGCTCGGGCCCGGGGTTACCGCCAGCGCGACCGGCCTCGCCCACGCGCAGCTCGATCGCTCGCCGCTGATCTACATCAGCGACCGCCACCCGTCGGGCGTTCTCGCCTACGCCACCCACCAGTACGTGGACCACGCGGCGCACCTGGGCCCGATCGTGAAGGGGAGCGTCACGGTCACGCCGGAGTCCGCCGGGCACTGGGTGGCGCACGCCGTCCAGCTCGCGCTCGCGGAGCCGCGCGGGCCCGTGCACCTCGACCTGCCCGCGGATGTCGCGGGGGCGCCCGCGGTGCCGGTGGCCGCCGCGGTGAAGCCGGCGCCGCCCGCGGCCCCGGACGACGCCCGGCTGGAGCAGGCGGCCGAGATGATCCGCGCGGCGCGGCGGCCGCTCGTCATCGCGGGACTCGGCTGCCGCGGCGCCGACGCCAAGTGGCTGCGCGCCTTCTCGGAGGCGCTGCCCGCCCCGGTGCTGACCACCTACAAGGCCAAGGGAGCGATCCCCGACCCGCATCCGCTGGCGCTCGGCATCTTCACGGGCGGAGCGCTGGAGGAGCCGCTGGTGCGGCGCGCGGATCTCATCATCACGTTCGGCCTCGACCCCGTCGAGCTGATCCCGCGCCGCTGGTCCTACCCCGCGCCGGTGCTGAGCCTCGCGCGCGGCCCCTCGAGCGATCCGCGCCTGCGCGCGGTGGGTGGCGGCGCCTACTTCACCCCCGCGCTCGAGGTCGTCGGCGATCTGGGCACGATCCTCGAGGACCTGGCGCCACGGATCATGCGGCGGGAGGTCCGGGCGGACTGGGACGTGGCCGAGGTGGACCGCATCCGGCGCGAGCGGGCGGCCGCGCTGGAGGTGCCGGTGCCTGGGCTGGCCCCGCACCGGGTGGCCCAGATCGCGCGCGAGCTCACCGCGGCGGGCAGCATCGCCACGGTGGACGCGGGGGCCCACATGTTCCAGACCACGACCTACTGGCAGGCCCTCGAGCCCGGGGAGCTGCTGATCTCGAACGGTCTCGCGACGATGGGCTTCGCGCTGCCCGCCGCCATCGCGACGCAGCTCGTCCATCCCGACCGACGGGTGATCTGCTTCACCGGCGACGGCGGTCTCATGATGGTGGCCTCCGAGCTGGAGACGGTGAAGCGCCTGCGCCTGCCCATCGTGATCGTGGTCTTCAACGACCTCGCGCTCTCGCTGATCGAGGTGAAGCAAGAGCAGAAGGGCTTCGAGGGCGTCTCCATGCGCTACGCGGGGCCCGATCTCCTCGCCCTCGGGCGCGCCTTCGGGATCCGCGCGCTCGCGGCCACCGACGAGGCGACGCTGCACGATGCCTTGATCGCGGCGCAGACTGCGCCCGGCCCCACGCTGATCGACGCGCGCATCGACCCCTCCGGCTACCGGAAGATGCTGGAAATCGTCCGCGGCGCGCCGCGGGCCTGACGTCGTCGGACTCGCGCGCGAGGCGGGCGGGTCCTGTCGTCGGGTCGCCCGGCCGGCTCGGCCTGCGTCACCCGCTCGCCGGAATCGCCGCTCTTCGAGCGGCG
>JBBDXN010000010.1:45839-52602 GCA_040902305.1 Candidatus Rokuibacteriota bacterium
CGCACCGGGCTCGGGGGGCCCACTTCGGCCGCCCGGCCGGGCGACCCCGACGCCACCCGCCCGTCGTCACGGGTCGGTCCTCGGCGCCGATCGGCTCACGCGAAGAGGGGTATACTTCAAGGCATGGCGTTTCTGTCCGCGAAGGACGAGGCGGCGGTCAAGAAGGAGTTCGAGCGCATCGGCGGGCCGGTCAAGCTCACGGTGTTCGCTTCGGAGCTGGGCGGCGAGAGCAATGGCCAGGCGGTCTCGCTCATCCGAGAGGTCGCGGCGCTCTCGGATCAGATATCAGTTGCGGTGCTGAACCCGCACATCGAGCGCGACCAAGCCGCGGCCTACGGGATCAGCGAATCGCCGGCGGTGGTGGTGGAAGGAGCGCAGGACTACGGCATCCGCTTTCTCGGTATCCCCGCCGGCTATGAGTTCTCCAACCTGATCGACTCCATTGTCGCGGTGTCCACCGGGGAGGCCGGGCTGAGCGACGAGACCAAGGCCGCGCTGGCCGGGCTCACCGAGGACGTCACGATCAAGGTCTTCGCGACTCCCACCTGACCGCACTGCCCCCGGGCCGTGCGCCTGGCGCAGCACATGGCGATCGCGTCCCCGAGAGTCCGCGCGGAGTGCATCGAGGCCAACGAGTTCCCCGAGCTGTCCCAGCGGTACCAGGTGATGGCCGTCCCGAAGATCGTCATCAACGACCGGGTCGGCTTCGAGGGCGCGATTCCGGAGCGGGACTTCCTGGGCGCGGTGCTCCAGGCCGTCGAGCCCAGGCCGGAGGCCTGAGCCATGGAATCCGCGTTGATCGTCATCGGCGTCCTGATCGGCTGGGTCGCCCTGAACCGGTGGATCCTGCCCCGCTTCGGCATCCGCACCTGAGCGGCGCCCGCCGGGTGCTCCCGTGAGGAGCAAGACGTCAAGACCCGCGACCGCGGCGCGTAGCGCCGATCTCCTTTTCACCTACGGCACGCTGATGCGCGGCTTCCGCCTGCACCGGCTGCTGGAGGGGCGGGCCGAGTACGTCGCGCGCGGCGAGGTGAGGGCGCGGATCATCGATCTCGGCTCCTATCCCGGCGCGATCCCCGACCCGGTCAGCACCCTGCAGGGCGAGGTCTACCGGGTCCCGGAGGCGGCGCTGTGGGCGGCGCTGGACTCGGCGGAGGGAGCCCAGTATCATCGCCGGGAGGTCACCGTCCGGAGCGAGGACGGCCGCGAGCTGGCCGCCTCCATCTACTGGTACATCGGGCCGCTCGATCGGGGCGTGCCCATTCCGGGTGGCGATTACCGGGCCCACGCGCCCGCGACGTCCATCTACCATCAGAGCCCGTAGGAGGCGCCCGATGCCGGTCGAGGCCGCGCAGCTCATCAAGGACGACCAGGACCACCTGATCCACCCGCTGCACCACCCGAGCGATCACCTGGAGCCGATGGTCTACGTGCGCGGCCGCGGGGCCGTGCTGACCGACGTGCAGGGCCGCGAGTACATCGACGGCCTGGCCGGGCTCTGGAACGTCAACGTGGGGCACGGCCGGACCGAGCTGGCGGACGCGGCGGCCGCCCAGATCCGTGAGCTGGCCTACTACTCCGCCTATTCGGGCTCCACCAATATCCCGGCCATCGAGCTGGCCTCCAAGCTCATGACCATCGCGTACAAGAACATGCAGGGGGTCTTCTTCACCTCGGGCGGCGCCGAGTCCAACGAGTCCGCCTTCAAGACGGCGCGCTTCTACTGGAAGACCAAGGGCAAGCCCGACAAGGTGAAGATCATCGCTCGCAGTCTCGCCTACCACGGGGTGACCCTCCAGGCGATGAGCGCGACGGGCATGGCGGCCTACTGGAAGATGTTCGAGCCGCGGGTCCCCGGCTTCGTGCACATCCCGACCTGCTATCCGTATCGGCAGGAGGGCGGCAAGCCGGGCGAAACCGCCGGCCAGACCGCGGCGCGGCTCCTGGAGGAGGCGATCCTGCGCGAAGGTCCGGACACGGTGGCCGCCTTCATCGCCGAGCCGATCCACGGCGGCGGCGGCGTGCTGTATCCCACCGACGACTACTTCCCGCTCGTGCGCCAGGTGTGCGACAAGCACAACGTGCTCTTCATCGCCGACGAGGTCATCACCGGCTTCTGCCGGACCGGCAAGTGGTTCGCGCTCGAGCACTGGAACGTGCAGCCGGACATCGTCTCCTTCGCCAAGGGGGTGTCGTCCGGCTATCTCCCGCTCGGCGGCATCATGATCTCGAAGGCGATCAAGCAGGCCATGGATGAGGTCAAGCCCGAGGACAAGTGGATGCACGCCTACACCTACTCGGGGCACCCGACCTGCTGCGCGGTCGGCATCAAGAACCTCGAGATCATGGAGCGCGAGCGGCTGTGGGAGCGCGCGGCGGCCATGGGCACGCGCCTGCACCAGGGGCTCAAGCAGGCGCTGGGCGACCACAAGCACGTGGGCGACATCCGCGGCGGCAAGGGGCTGCTGGCCTGCGTGGAGCTGGTCGAGGACCGCGGCACCAAGGCCCCGTTCGGGGTCGAGAAGAAGGTGGGGCCGCGGGTGCTGGCCGAGATGACCAAGCGGGGCGTCATCACGCGCGCCCGGCTCGAGCACATCTTCTTCGCGCCGCCGCTGGTGGTCAGCGAGGAGCAGGTCGACCGCCTCGTCTCGGTGACGCACGACGCCATCAAGGCGGTCACGAGTTGAAGGGCCGTCCCTCCACTTTCCCCTCTCCCCTCCGGGGAGAGGGCAGGGTGAGGGGCGGGAGGTGAGGTGAGGGGCTACCGCGCCGGCACCACCCAGAGGTACAGGGTGTGGCTCCCCTCGTTGCTCGACACCTGCAGGGTCCGCGCCGGCGCCCAGTCCCCCATGTCGAAGGCGTGAGAGACGATGCGCGCCCCCGGCCGAAGCTCGCCCAGGAGCTTGGGCCGCAGGCGGCGGTTGAGATCAGGGGATAGGTAGAGCGTCACCACCGTCGCCGGCCTGAGATCGGCCTGAAACAGGTCCTGCTGCCGGAAGCTCACCCGATCGGCGAGCCCCAGCCGCCGCGCCCGCTCCGTGCTCTGCTCCACCAGCGCGGGATCGATCTCCAGGCCGACTCCGCGGGCGCCGCGATCCCGCGCCGCGGCGATCAGGATGCGGCCGTCTCCGGAGCCCAGGTCATAGACGATGTCGTCCGCGGTTACGGCCGCCAGCCTCAGCATCTCGTCGACCACCACCAGAGGGGTCCGGACGTCTGGAACCTCCTGGCCGGGCACCCGGGCGCAGCCGGCCGCCGCTGCAAGAAGCAAGGCCCCCGCGATCGCAGCTTGGATCATCGCGAGGCATTGTACTGCACTTGCCCTCTAGCTCGTCTTGTGTTTAGTATTCGCTATGGACCGACGTCAGCGGTTGGCGATCCTGGCCGAGGCGGCTGCCGACGACAAGGAGACCGGCCTGCCCGGCCGCCTGCGGCTCGGCGAGGGGCCCGTCGGTATCCGCCCGGTGCGGCTGCCGGGTGGAGGCTCCACCACGCTGATGCGGGTGATGCAGACCAATGCCTGCTCGCTCTCGTGCGGCTACTGCCCGACCTTCTGCGGCGGGCGGGTGAAGCGGACGGCCCTGTCCCCGGACGAGGTGGCCCGCACGTTCATGGAGTCGCATCGCGCGGGAGTGGCCCAGGGCCTCTTCCTCACCTCGGGCGTTCCGGGGCGGCCGGCGCGCGCAGTGGACCGCATGCTGGCGGCGATCGAGATCCTTCGAACACGCGAGGGCTTCGCCGGGTACGTCCACATCAAGCTACTGCCCGGCGCGGAACCGGAGCAGGTGGTGCAGGCGACGCGCCTGGCCACGCGGGTGTCGGTGAACCTGGAAGGGCCGAACGACGCGGTCGTGCGCGGCCTGGCGCGGGAGAAGGACTACTCGGGCGATCTCCTCCCGAACCTGATGCTCGCGGGCCGCCTTTCGCGCGAGGCGCGCCTCGAAGGCCGCGCGGGGATCGCGGCGGCCGGCACCACCACGCAGTTCGTGGTGGGCGCGCAGGGGGAGAAGGACCGCGAGATCCTCCAGGTGGTGGGCGGGCTCGAGCGGCGCGGGCTGCTCCATCACGCGCACTTCAGCGCCTTCCAGCCGGTGGCGGGCACGCCGATGGAAGGGCTCCCGCCCACGCCGGCAGCGCGGGAATGGCGGCTCTACCAGGCGGAGCATCTGCTGCGGCAGTACGGCTTCCGCGTGGAGGAGCTGGTCTACGGCGGCGACGGCAACCTCGCCCTCGACCACGATCCGAAGACCGCCTGGGCGCTGGCCCAGGTCGAGCGGTTCCCGGTGGCGCTGGAGCGCGCCCCCTACGAGCTGCTGCTGCGCGTGCCCGGCATCGGCCCTACCGCGGCCCGGCGCCTGGTCGCGGAGCGGCGCCGGACGCTGCCGCGCGACGCGCTCGACCTCCGCCGGCTCGGGGTGGACACGGCGCGCGCCGGATTCTTCCTGACTTTGCGGGGTCGCCGGCTTCGGGCTGGGCGGCCCGCCGAGCAGCTTCGCCTCTTCCCACACGGCGAGCACCTGACGCAGGGGCCCTGGAAGACCGCAGTGCCCCCGTGCGCTTACCGGTGAGGCGCCGAGGGCACGTCGCCACATGCGGAAGGGATTGATGGGCCTGGCCTGGCTTGCGACCGTTCTCGTCGGGTGCGCGACGAGTGCGCCGACTGCGGAGTCGAAGGACCGGGCCGAATGCAAGCAGTACGCCCGCGGCTTTGCGGACCATCGGGGCCGCATGAAGGACGCCTGTCTCATCAGTCGTGGCCACCGACAGATCTACTCCACCGTCCTGGGCGATCTGTGGGTTCGGTCGACCGCCGAGCCCCGGCAGCCGGCCGAGGCCGTGGCGGCCGATCTCAAGGCCTGCAACGACGCGACGAAGCAGTGGAGGCACGAGCCGGAAGAAGCGTTCTGCGGCGCCCCGCCGTCCCTGCGCGGCGTACAATAGCGCCCGATGACCTCGAAGCTCGAAGAGACGCAGGCGCCGGCCGACCGGGCGCGGGCGGTCCTGATCTACGACGGCACCTGCGGCCTCTGTCGGGGGGGCGTCTCGTGGCTCTCGCGCCGGGCGGTCAGCGGGCATTTCGAGTTCCTGCCCTGCCAGGCCGCCGAGCGGCGCGCCCGCTACCCGTGGATGCCCGAGCAGACCTGCCTCCAGGCCATGCAGCTCATCCTGCCCGACGGGCGCGTGCTCGCGGGCGACGCGGCGATTCCCGAGATCCTCCGGCGGCTCCGCGGCTGGCGCTGGCTGGCGGGCGTCTTCCGGCTGCCGGGCATGGAGCTGCTCGCCCCCCGGCTCTACGGCTGGGTGGCGCGGCACCGCTACCAGATCTCCTGCATGCTGGGCCGCCCGCGTGGGTGACCCGCGCGGGCGCGTCGCGCTCGTCACGGGGGCATCGTCGGGGATCGGGGCGGCCACCGCGCGCGCGCTCGCGGGTGCCGGGCTGCGCGTGGCGCTCTGCGCGCGCCGCAAGGACCGGCTGGAGCGGCTGGCCGCCGACATCGCCGCCCGGGGCGGGGACGCCAGCGTGCACGTGGTGGACGTGACGGATGCGGTCGCGGTGGGGACCATGATGGACGCGGTGGCCGCGCGCTGGGGGCGCCTCGACGTCCTGGTCAACAACGCGGGACGGGGCTTCGCGGCCACGCTGGAGCAGACCACCGCTCCGGAGCTCCGCGCCCTGATGGAGCTGAACGTGGTGGCCGTGCTCGGCGCCATCCAGGCCGCGCTTCCCATCATGCGGCGGCAGGGGAGCGGGCACGTCATCAACGTGTCCTCGATCGTCGGCCGCCGCGCCGTGCCCTACCGCGCCGCCTACAGCGCGACCAAGTTCGCGCTCGGCGCCCTCAGCGAGGCGCTGCGGGTGGAGCTGACCGGGTCGGGGATCGCGGTGACGCTCGTGTACCCGATCAGCACCGAGACGGAGTTTCACCAGGTCGAGGTCCAGAAGGTGCCGTGGCGGCCCAGGGGCCCGGTGCAGTCGGCCGAGCGCGTGGCGCGGGCCATCCTCCGCTGCGTGCGGCGGCCGCGTCTGGAGGTGTATCCCTACTGGCCGCTGCGGATCCTGGCGGTGATGAGCGTGCTGGCCCCGGGGCTCGTGGACCTGGGCATGCGGCGGGTGCTCCAGCCGCTCGCGCCGGCCGTCACGAGGCGAGATCGACGGTGAGGCCCCGGCCGGTGCCGATCGCCTTCTCGTAGACGGCGGCCGCCGCGGCCACGTCCTCGATGGCCACGCCGGTGCTGTCGAAGATCGTGATCTCCTCGGGCGAGCGCCGCCCCGGCTTGCGGCCCGTGACCACGTCGGCCAGCGCCGCGTGCACGTCGGCCGGGGAGAGGACCCCCCGCGCGATGGCGTGGTGGAGGTCTCCGATGCTCGCGCACTGCTCGAGGCTGTCGACGACGAGGGTCCCGCCCGCCATCAGCATCGGATCGAGCTCCTGCTTGTCCTCGTTGTCGGCGCCCACCGCGGCGATGAACGTGCCGGGGGCCACGTGCTCGCGGCGCAGGAAGGGCGCGCGCGACGGGGTGCACGTCACGCAGATATCGGCGAGCGGCACGACGTCGGCGAGCGCGCCGGCCGGCCGTACGTCCAGGCCGAGCTGGACGGACATCTCCTCGGCGAATCGCCGCGCCACCGCCGGGTCCGTGTCCACCGCGTAGGCGCGCTCGAGCGTCCGCACGCGCGCCAGCGCCGCGAGCTGGATGCGGCCCTGGCGGCCGCAGCCCACGATGGTGGCCACGCGCGCGTCGGGCCGCGCGAGATGCCGCG
>JBBDXN010000011.1:0-9123 GCA_040902305.1 Candidatus Rokuibacteriota bacterium
CCGGTTCCTGCTCGCGGCGGCGCGGCCGCTGGGCGAGCCGATCGCCCGTCACGGCCCGTTCGTCATGAACACCCGCGCGGAGATCGAGCAGGCGCTGCGCGACCTGCGCAGCGGCCACTTCATCAAGGACGAGCCGCGCGACACTACTTGAGCCTGAGCTCCTCGGGTGGTCCCGCGTAGGGGTAGCCCTGGATCAGGCCCGCGGCGGGTTGCTCGACGCGCGCCCCCACCCCCCACAGGAAGCCCTGCTGGAAGATCGGCGCGGCCAGCGTGTGATCGGCCACGATCTTCTGGATCTGGTGGAGCAGCGCCTCCCGCTTCTTGCGATCCGTCTCCCGGGCCTGGCGCTGGAACAGATCGTCGATGTCCGGCCGCGTGCCGTAGGCGTAGGTGCCACCCTTGGTGAAGAACGGCTCGAGGCGCGCGGCCGCGTTGCCGGCGGCGCCGGTCGCGCCGATCAGGAGCCCGTGCACCTTCTTCTCGCGCCAGTTGGCGAGGAACGTGGCCCGCTCCATCGCGCGCACGCGGGTCCGGATGCCGATGGCCTGGAGATAGCTGCCCACCGCCTCGCCCACCGAGGTGTAGGGCGGCAGCGGGGTGAGATCCCCTGCGTCGAAGCCGTTGGGATGCCCGGCCTCCACGAGGAGCTGCTTGGCCCGCTTGGGGTCGAACGGCGGCGGGGCCATCTTCAGCGCGAAGTCGAACTCGGGGGGCACGAACGCGCCGGCCGCCTTGCCGAGCCCCAGCATCTCGGCCTGGTTGATCGCGTTACGGTCGATGGCGAGGCTCGCGGCCTGCCGCACCCGGCGATCGTGCCACGGGGACTTGGGGTCCCACTGATCCAGGAAGTCGAGCCAGTAGACGCCGTAGAGCAGCGGCGCCACCACCTTGACCCCGGGGGAGCGCCGCAGGTCCTCCGCCACCGGCCCGCCGAAGAGGTAGGCGAGGTCCACCTCGCCGGTCTTCACCGAGGCGGCGCGGGTGGCCTCGTCCGGGATGGACCGCATGACGACCCGCTTCACCGACGGGACCTTGCGCCAGTAGTCCGGGAAGGCCTCCAGCGCCAGCTCGATGCCGGGGTTGAACGAGACGAACTTGTACGGCCCCGCGCCGACCGGCGCCTTCTTGTACGCGTCCTCGCCGACCTTCTCGATGTACTTCTTCGGCACGATCCAGCCCGCGCCGGTGGCCGAGGTGCCGTAGAAGGCCATGAAGTCGGGCCACGGCTCCTTGAGCACGAAGCGCACCCGGTTCGGCGCCGCGATCTGGATCTCCTTCACCTTCGCTTTGAGGAGGGAGGCCGCGCTGCCCTTGTAGCGCTCGAAGGAGAACTTCACGTCCTCCGCGGTCACCGGATCGCCGTTGTGGAACTTGGCGTTCTTGCGGAGGACGAACTCGTAGGTGACGCCGTCCTTGGCGAGCGACCAGGACTCGGCCAGGCTCGGGGCGTTGATGTTGCCCGGCATCGGCTTCACCAGCGCGTCATGGATGAAGTAGAGCAGCATGAACGGGGTGATGAGGGCCTCGGTCTCGCCCGGGTCGAGCCAGCGCGAGACGAGCGTCACGTGAACACCGATGGCCAGGGTGCCGTCCGGGGGAGCCGCGAGCGCCGCAGGGGCGGCCGCGAACGTCAGCAGGGCCAGGACGACGGTCAGGGTCCGGAGCGAAGAGCGCATCGATAACCTCCTGTGGGAGTTAGCCACCGTACCGGTGGCGGATCACTTCGGGATTCCAGCGGGACACCGCTTCGGCCAGGGCCCACAGCGCCCAGTACGTGCTGCCGAGCCCCAGGGCCAGGGGCACCGCGGCTTGGCTCAAGCCCACCTGCCGACCCTCGGCCGCGATGCGCGCCCGCGCCGTGACCACGTGCGCGCGCCAGCTCGCGCCGGCCGCCCGCAAGGCGTGGAGCCGGCTGTCGCCCGGGCGGCGGAGACTGCGACCGATATCGTGGCCGTTGATCAGGGCGCTCCGGAAGAACTGCGGGGGCGGATGCGCCACGCGCGCGCTGGGATTCAGATAGATGTCGATGCCGTTCGCGCGAAGCGTCTCCGCCCAGTCCGTGCATTGCGCGATGTAGAGTGAAGAATCGCCGGGAAACGGGTACCGATCGAAGACGCCGCGCCGCATGGCGAGGTTGTTCACCATGGAGGTCCGGCTGACCGCCGGCGGGCCGTCGGCCGAGCGGGGCGGGAAGTACCAGGCCAGCGCGAAGATCCGCCCATACAGGCTGGTGAGGTCGACCGAGGCGTTGCCCACCGCGACCTGGACCTTCGGGTCGTCGAAGGTGGCCAGCAGATGCCGGAGCCATCCGGTCTCGGGCAGCACGTCGCTGTCCAGGAACAGGATCAGCTCGCCGCGCGCCCGGCGCGCGCCCTCGTTCTTCAGCTGGTAGTAGCGGCCGCCCGGCAGCGGGACCTCGTGGACCGGCAGCTCCGGGCCGCCCCGCCGGCGCAGGCTCGCCGCGGCGTCCGTGACGACCCGCGGGGCGATCTCGTGGGAGTCGAAGACCAGGAGCACCTCGGCGCCGGCCGCGCGCGCGCCGGTCTCGTCGAGCTGGGCGAGCAGCCGGTCCAGCATGGTCCGGGCGCGCGCCACCTCGGAGTGGCGGGCATTCTCCCATTCGATGACCAGGGACAGGCGGGGGCCGGCCATGACAGCGGCAGCATAGCATCCGTCGCGGTCACGCGATCGCTTGGTTGACCCATCCGGTTCCTGCCGATAAGCTCCGCTCAGGAGACCCGATGGTGTTCTGTCCCCGGTGTCAGGCCGACAACCGCGCGGGGGCGCTGTTCTGTGGCGAGTGCGGGGCGCGGATCGAGACCCTGTGCCCCGCCTGCGGAGCGAGCGTCGTCGCCACCTACAAGTTCTGCGACAGCTGCGGGGCGGCCCTGGGCGCGGCGGCCGCCGGCGTGCCCACGCCGGCCCGCTTCGCCTCGCCCGAGCGCTACACGCCGGCCCACCTGGCCGAGCGGATCCTCGGGGGCAAGCAGGCGCTCGAGGGCGAGCGCAAGCAGGTGACGGTGCTGCTCGCGGATCTCAAGGGCTCGCTGGAGCTGCTGGCCGATCGCGATCCCGAGGAGGCGCGCGAGGTCCTGGACCCGGTGCTGGAGCGCATGATCGAGGCGGTGCATCGCTACGAAGGCACCGTGAACCAGATCATGGGCGACGGCATCATGGCCCTCTTCGGCGCGCCCCTGGCCCACGAGGACCACGCCCTGCGCGCCTGCTTCGCGGCCCTGGCCATGCAGAGCGCCGTCCGGAAGCTCGACGAGAGGCCGGGCGAGCCCGGCCGCACCCGGCCCGGGGTGCAGATCCGCGTGGGGATCAACTCGGGAGAAGTCGTGGTCCGCGCCATCAGCAACGATCTCCACATGGATTACTCCGCGGTGGGGCAGACCACGCACATGGCGGGCCGCATGGAGCAGATCGCGAGCCCCGGCGCCATCCTCATGACCAGCGATACGCTGCGGCTGGTGGAGGGCTTCGTCGAGGTCCGTGCCCTGGGTCCGACGCCCATTCGGGGCCTGACCGCGCCGGTCGAGGTGTTCGAGCTGCTGGGCAGCGGTCCCACGCGCACCCGCCTGCAGGCGGCGGCGGCGCGGGGGCTCACCCGGTTCGTGGGACGCGAGATCGAGCTCGACCGCCTCGAGCAGTCGCAGCAGCTCGCCCGCGCGGGCCACGGCCAGGTGGTGGCGCTCGTCGGCGAGCCCGGGGTGGGCAAGTCGCGCCTGCTCTGGGAGTTCATCCGCTCCCCGCACTGCCGCGGGTGGCTGGTCGTGGAGAGCCGCTCGGTCTCGTACGGCAAGGCGACGTCCTACCTGCCGGTGATCGATCTCCTCAAGAGCTATTTCCAGGTCGAGGATCGCGACGAGCCCCGCAAGATTGCCGAGAAGGTGACCGGCAAGCTCCTGGCCCTCGACGAGACCCTCGCGGCCGCCGCGCCCGCCGTGCTCTCGCTGCTGGGCGTCCCGGTGACGGATCCGGCCTGGGAGGCGCTCGACCCGCCGCAGCGCCGCCAGCGCACGCTCGATGCGGTCAAGCACCTCCTGCTCCGGGAGAGCCGGATCCAGCCCCTGCTCATCGTCTTCGAGGACCTGCACTGGATCGACTCCGAGACCCAGGCGCTGCTGGACAACCTGGTGGACAGCTTGCCCGCCACCCGCCTGCTCCTGCTGGTCAACTACCGTCCCAGCTACCAGCACGGCTGGGCCGGGAAGACCTACTACAACCAGCTCCAGATCAACCTGCTCTCGCCGGCCAGCGCCGAGGCCCTGCTCGCATCGCTCCTCGGCTCCGATCCCGCCCTGGACCCGCTCAAGCAGCTCCTCATCGCGCGCACGGAGGGCAATCCGCTCTTCCTCGAAGAGAGTGTCCGGACGCTGGTCGAGACCCAGGTGCTGCTGGGGGAGCGCGGCGGCTACCGCCTCGGCAAGGAGCTGCCCGCCATCCAGGTGCCGGCCACGGTGCAGGCCATCCTGGCCGCGCGCCTCGATCGACTGGACCCCGTGGAGAAGAGCTTGCTGCAGACCGCGGCGGTCATCGGCAAGGACGTGCCGTTCGCGCTGCTGGAGGCCGTCGCGGACGTGCCGGAGCAGGCGCTGCACCAGGGGCTCGCCCGGTTGCGGGGCGCCGAGTTCCTGTACGAGACCATCATGTTCCCGGAGCCGGAGTACACCTTCAAGCACGCGCTGAGCCATGAGGTCGCGTACGGCAGCCTGCTCCAGGAGCGCCGGCGCATCCTGCACGGCCGGATCGTGGACGCCATCGAGCGGCTCTATCCCGATCGGCTGGTCGACCAGAGCGAGCGGCTGGCCGCCCACGCGCTGCGCGGCGAGGTCTGGGACAAGGCGGTCACGTACTTGCGCGCGGCCGGCGGCAGGGCCATGGCGCATTCGGCCAACCGGGAGGCGGTCGGATTCTTCGAGCAGGCCCTGGAGGCGCTGCGGCACGCCCCGGAGAGCCGCCGGACGCTCGAGCAGGCCATCGATCTGCGCTTCGATCTGCGCAACGCGCTCTTCGCGCTGGGCACGCTGGCTCCCATCGCCGATCACCTGCACCTGGCGGCCGGGCTGGCCGAGGCGCTCGGGGACCGCCGCCGGCTGGGCTGGGTGGCCGCCTACATGTGCCACTACTACTGGCGCGTGGGCGACCTCGTCCGGGCCATCGAGTCCGGCCAGCGGGCATTGACCATCGCGGACGAGCTGCAGGACGTGAGCCTGCACACCACCAACAACGCCCTCGGGCTCGCCTACTACACGGTGGGCGACTATCCGCGCGCGATCGAGTGCCTGCGCAAGACCATGACCATTCTCCAGGGCGATCACGCGCGGGGCCGGTTCGGATGGGCGGGCGTGCCGGCGGTGATCTCGCGCGCGTACCTGGTGGGCTGCCAGAGCGAGCTGGGCGAGTTCGCCGAGGGCGCGAGCCTCGGCGACGAGGCGATCCGCCTGGCCGAGGTGGCCGAGCATCCGTTCAGCCTCGGTCAGGCCTACATCAGCGTCGGGATCCTCCACATCCGGTGGGGGCAGCTGGCCCGCGCCACTCCGGTGCTCGAGCGGGCCCTCACGCTGTCCCGGGTGAGTGACGTGGCGGCCCTGTTTCCCGGCGTCGCGTCCGCGCTCGGCTACGCCTACGTGCTCTTGGGTCGCGCCGGCGAGGGCATCCCGCTCCTGGAGCAGGCGATCGCCCATGCCGCGTCCCGCCAGATCCGGGCCCGGCAGTCGCTCTGGGATACCTGGCTGAGCGAGGCCTACCTGCTGGCCGGCCAGCCGGCGCGGGCTCTCGAGATCGCCCAGCGGGCGATCGGCCTGTCGCGGGAGCTGGGCGCGCTCGGCAACGAGGCGTACGCTCTTCGCATCACCGCCGAGATTCGCGCGCGGGCCGCTCGGCCCGACCTGGACGAAGCCGAGTCGGCGTATCGCCGCGCCATCGGGCTGGCCGAAGCGCTGGCGATGCGGCCCCTGCTCGGGCACGCCCGGCTGGGACTGGCCCGGCTGTACGCGCGGGCCGGGCGGGCGCGGGAGGCGCGGGCCGAGCGCGCGGCCGCGGTGTCGATCTTCCAGGCCCTCGGCATGACCGCGGCCCTCGACGTCGCGGAGGCCGACGCGCGGCTAGATCCGGCCCCGCGCTAGCCAGTCCAGCGCCTGCCCCCGCGCGCGCCCCCCGCGCGCGCGCCCCGCCCGCGAGGCGTCGACGGTGCGCACCGCGTGCAGCAGATCCAGGAGGCGCGGCTTCCGCCAGGCGCCGAGGGACCCGCCCAGGCCGAGCACCTCCAGACCGACGACAGCCACGTCGTTGCGCGCGATCCGCGGCCGCCAGGCGGTGGTCGGCGACGGACGGAGCAGACGCCAGAGGTCGGCGCCGGTGAAGCGACTGCTCGCGTCCGGATCCGCCACGTCCATCGGGGTCAGGTAGGCCGGCGCCACGTCGGCCGGAGCGGAATGTGAGGACGGGATGTCGCGGAAGGGCGGGTGGTGGCGGTGCAGGGCCCGCGCCTGGAGTCGCAGCTCCCCCTTCACCACCGGGTCCAGGGTGTGGGCGTGGTCCATGACGTCCCGGTCCAGATAGGGGCAGAAGGACTCGACACGCAGGTCCAGCAGGCCGTAGGGCAGCAGGGCCACCATGCGGCGGGTGCGACCCAGCAGATAGAAGTGGGAGAGGCGATACGGCCCGTCGGGCAGCGCCTCGATCGCTTCACGCACCCGCTCGCTCAGGGGCGACGAGATGAGGTTTCCCCAGCCCCGATCCAGGCGCTCGTGCTCGGGGACGATCGCGTCGAGCATCCGGCGGTCCGGGCGCGAGCACCCCCACAGGGCCCGGGGCAGGAAGTAGAAGGGGTTGTTGAAGAAGGTGTCGCCCGCGATGCCGTCGAGATTGGGCCGCGCGGACGACGCCGGGAGCGACGCGAGCAGCGGCATCGCCCACACGTGATCCCGGCCCTTCACCTGATGGGCGAGCAGGGCGTCACGGGCTCGCCGGTCGGCGGCGAGCGCGAGCGAATCGCGAGAGCCGGGGAGCGACACCACGCGATTGGGCACCGAGAGGCGGCCGCAGATCTCGCGCACCACCGCGGGATCGAGGCTCGTACCCGGCCGGGCCGGATATCCCCACGCCGCGGTGATCGTCTCGAGGCGGGCGCCCAGGCCGTGAGCTTCCAGCAGGAGCCGTCGAGAATCGTGCCCGGCGCTCAGCAGGCACAGGAGGTCGCCGCCGCTGCGCTCCAGCATGCGCGTCAGCGCGTGGCGAAGGCGCTCGCGGGACTCGTCGACGAACCGGTCGGGATCGGTCGCGGTGACCGCGGGCAGGTCGCCCAGCGACCAGTACTGGTGGAGACGCCGGCGGCCCGGCCCGAGCTCGAGCCGGCTCCCCGGCGGCACGCACTCCACGTGGCGCCACGGGGTGCGCGAGCCGAGGGGAAAGCCCAGCGCCACCATCTCCTGGAGCCCGTCGTGATCGATCTCGATCTGCGCGCCGCCCCACGGGGCCAGCGCGCCCAGGTCGCTGGCGAAGGCCACGCCGGCGCGGTCCTGCGCGAAGAACAGCGGGCGCATCCCGAGTCGATCCGTGGCGAGCACGGCGCGGCCGCGGACCTGGTCGAGGACGGCGAACGCGAAGACTCCGCTGGCCTCGCGCAGCCATGCCCAGTCGTCGGCCTGGTAAGCGGCGAGGACGACGTCGGGCTCGCCCCGATGGCCGGCGGGAAGGTCGCGAAGATAGCCATTGAAGGCCACCGCGATGCCCGGCGCCGAGGCGTGGTGGATGCCGTCCACGACCCGCCCGTCGGGCGTCCAGACCGCGAGCCGAGCTTCGGTGAGTGACGCGCACGCCTCCACGCTCGACGGCCCCAGCAGGTGCCGCATCGCGGGCCAGCCGCTCGGGGCGGCCCAGGCGGCTCGCCGGGCGGGAGGAGCATCGGCCCACAGCAAGCTGCCGGCGAAGCGGGCCATGCCGGTAGAGTACGAGCGATCTCGTCCCGCGCACAACGGGCACCGCCGAGGCCGGAGAGCGGCGCGAGGTGACGGCGCCGGCGCGGGGGCGCCGTCACCACGCGCGGGCTAGAAGCGGAGCGGGTCGGTCAGGCGCGTCCAGCGCCCGCCCTTCACCACCGCCAGGAACGAGGAGTCGGCGCCCTGGTGCTTGTCGGCCGCGAAGTTGACCTCGGGGCCGTTGAAGATGTCACGGTAGCCCTTGATCGATTCCAGGCCCTTGACGAAGTTGTCGGTGGTCAGCTCGGGGCCCGTCTTCGTGAGCCCGGTCACGGTCAGGTCCGCCGCGACGTGCCCGTAGATCGCCCCGATGTTCGGGTCCACCTTGTAGCGGTCCTTGTAGCGGTCGAACCACTTCTGGGCATCCGCGCCCAGCGTGTCGCGGTAGGGCATCGCGGTGAGGCCCATGGCGTAGAAGCCCTCGGTCACGCCGCCCTGGGCGGCGGCCACGAAGAGGTCATAGGAGGCGGCGGAGCCCAGGAAGTCCACGTTGGTCCAGCCCATCTTGCGCGCGGTGGCGTAGGGCACGATCGAGTCGCGCACGATGGTGCCGAGCACCACGAGGTCGCAGTTGGCCGCCTTCAGCTTGGTGACCTGGGCGCTGAAGTCCTGGTCGGTGGGCTTGTGGGTCACCGTCTCCACGACCTTGAGCTTCATCTTCTCGGCCTGGGCCTGCACGCCGTCCAGCACTTCCTTGCCGAAGTCGGTGTCCTGGTACATCGCGCAGAGCGCCTTCTTGCCCTTGTTGTTCACGAAGTAGGTGATGCCGGCCCGCACCTGGTCCACGTAGCTGGCCGCCCCGTAGAACTTCAGCTTGTGGAAGGGGTCGTACATCGAGCGGGCGGCCGAGAGCGGGAAGAGGTTCGGCACTCCCGCGTCGAACTGGTCCTTGAACAGCGCGTTGTTCATGGGGGTGCCGAGGCCGGCCACCATCGCGAAGATGCGGTCGCGCTGGATGAGCTTGGCGCCCGCCTGGACCGCGCGCGGCACCTGGTACTGGGTGTCCTCCACGACGAGCCGGATCTTGCGGCCGTGGATGCCACCCGCCTCGTTGGCCTCGTCGAAGCGCATCTTCACCGCGTTCGAGGAGGAGACCCCGTAGGTGGCGGCGGGGCCGGAGAGATCGGTGTGCATGCCG
>JBBDXN010000012.1:0-9121 GCA_040902305.1 Candidatus Rokuibacteriota bacterium
TTGCGACGTCGCCGCCCCCGGCCGCGGCCCGGATGGGGCACGGTGGGAAACGCGCCGCGCGCTTCCAGATGCGGGTGCGCGGCGACCTCCTGGGGCGTGAGCACGGCGGCCGCGGGAATGCGGGCGCCGCGCAGGGCGTCGAGCGCCTCGTCCACCGTGGCGAAGCGGGTCATCCACTGGCCGATGATGTCGCGCAGCGCGGGCCAGTTGCGCCGGCGCAGATCCGGCGTCTCGAAGCGCGGATCGGCGGCCAGATCCGGCCGGCCAAGCAGGGCCTGAAGTCGCGGCCACAGCGCGGCCGCGCCGCCGGTCTGGAGCGCGAGGTGCCGGCCGCCCACCGCGAAGACGCCCATCGCCGGGCGCGGGGAGCCCTGCGGCTCGCCGCCGTTCAGCACCGCCGCGTAGGAGACGTCGTCCGCCGCGATCAGCGCCTCCAGCATGGACACGTCGAGGTAGGCGCCCTGCCGCGTCCGGTCGCGCCGGCGGAGGGCGGCCAGGATGGCGCCGAAGGCGTGGGTGCCCGCGAGCACGTCGGCGGCCTGCAGGTTCGACGAGCGGGGAGACGGCTGCTCGCCCTGGTCGAGATGCATCATCCCCGACGCGGCGTTGACGATGTGGGCGAAGGCCTGCCGCTCCCGCCACGGGCCGGTCTGGCCGAAGCCCGAGATCGAGCAGTAGACGAGATCGGGCTTGATCGCGGCCATCGCGGGGTAGCCGAGGCCGAGCTTCTCGACGACGCCGGGCGCGAAGTTCTCGACGAAGACGTCGGCCGCGCGGCAGAGGTCCTCCACGACCCCGCGGCCCTGCGGGTGCGTCAGGTCCACCGCCACGCTTTCCTTGCCCACGTTGATGCGGATGAAGTAGGTGGACTGGTCGGCCCGGCCCGCCTCGAGCTGGAGGTGATTCTTCCGCATGTCGTCGCCGTCGCCCGGCCGCTCGATCTTGACGACCCGCGCGCCGAGGTCGGCGAGCAGGCGCGTGCAGTAGGGGCCGGCGAGCACGCGGGTGAGATCGAGGACGACAAGATCGGACAGGGGGAGATCGGAGAGCGGGCCCGCGGCGTCGCGCACCGGCCGAGTATAGCGCGGTGATTGACGGGGCGCACCTGCCCCCCTAGACTCGGCGCATGCGACGCAACCGACTCCGGGAGCTGCTGCGGGCGGGACGGCCCACGCTGGGCACGCACATCCATTCCGCGTGGCCGGCGGTGGTGGAGCTGGCCGGCCACGCGGGGGTCTTCGACTACGTGGAGTTCGCGGGCGAGTACGCCCCCTACGATCTCTTCGCGCTCGAGAACCTCGGGCGGGCGGTGAACACCTTCGACCACATGTCGGCCATGTTCAAGGTCGAGCAGCAGCCCCGCACCTACCTCGCGGTGCGGGCCATCGGGTCGGGCATCCAGAACGTGCTCTTCGCCGACCCGCGCACGCCCGACGACGTGCGCGAGTGCGTGCGGAGCGTGCGCGCCGAGACGCCCGAGGCCGGCGGCATCCACGGCGTGGGCATGCGCCGCGACGTCGGCTACGTGGTGGACGTGGGCTCGCCCGCGTTCGTCCAGGCGCTCGACGACGCGGTGGTGGCGGTGATGATCGAGAAGGCCTCCGCGGTGGAGAACCTGGAGGCGATGCTCGCGGTCAAGGGGGTGGACATGGTGCAGTTCGGCCCCGCCGACTACTCGATGAGCATCGGTCTCCCAGGGCAATGGAGCCATCCCCGGGTCGTCGAGGCCGAGCGCCACGTGATCGAGACCGCGCTGCGGCTCGGCATTGCCCCGCGGGCCGAGATCTCGCACCCGAGCGAAGCCAAGGCCTATCTCGACCTGGGCGTCCGGCGTTTCTGCATGGGCTGGGACGTGAGCGTGCTCTTCGAGTACTTCAAGACCGAGGGCGGGGCGCTCCGCGACCTGCTGGGCGCGGGCTGACCCGACCAGGACCGCCCATGGTGCTCCCTCCGGCGCGCGCGGTGGCCGTCGGCGGTCTCGTGCTCGGTCTGCTCGTCCTGCTCACGGGCGGCTGCCGCGAGGGCCCCGCCGCCGGCGCGCCGGTCACCCTGGTCTTCAAGCACGCCAAGATCCTGGGGCCCGCCGATCCGGTCCCCGCGCTGCTCCGGCGCTTCGAGGCGGAGCACCCCGGGGTGCGCGTGCAGAGCGAGGCGCTCACCTGGAGCTCGGACGAGCAGCATCAGTTCTACGTCATCAACCTGGAGGGCGGCAGCCCGCCCTTCGACGTGATGATGCTCGACGTGATCTGGGTCCCCGAGTTCGCCCGCGCGGGCTGGGTGCTGGACCTCACCGCGTTCGTCCCCGCGGCGGAGCGCGACGCGCATTTCCCGACCGCGATCGAGCCGGCGGTGCAGGACGGCAAGCTCTGGGCGCTGCCCTGGTTCATGAACGTGGGTCTTCTCTACTACCGCGCGGATCTGCTGGCCAAGTACGGGCTCCGCCCGCCCGAGACGTACGCCGAGCTGGCCGATCAGGTCCGGCGGATACGCGCCGGGGAGCGCGACCCGAGGCTCGACGGCTATCTCTGGCAGGGCAAGCAGTACGAGGGCGGCATGGTCAACGTGCTCGAGGCCTTGTGGGCCAACGGCACGCGGCTCCTCGACGAGAGCGGCCGGCCCTTTCCCGAGCCCGCGCGCGCGCGCGAGTCGCTCGCCTTCCTGCGCGGCCTGATCGAGAGCGGGGTGAGCCCGGCCTGGGTCACCGCGGCGGACGAAGAGCTGACGCGCCGGCCCTTCGGCGACGGCCGCGCGATCTTCCTGCGGAGCTGGCCCTACGCGCTCGATCTCTTCGAGCTACCCGACTCGCGCGTGCGCGGCCGGGTCGGGGTGGCGCCGC
The DNA here is from genome assembly GCA_040902305.1 of Candidatus Rokuibacteriota bacterium. Taxonomy (GTDB): domain Bacteria; phylum Methylomirabilota; class Methylomirabilia; order Rokubacteriales; family CSP1-6; genus CAMLFJ01. The sequence goes on from JBBDXN010000012.1 coordinate 2,837, forward strand.
TCCCGCGACTGCCGCACGGGGAGGTGGGCGCGGCGTCCACCGGTGGCGCGCACCTGGCGGTGAGCGCGCGCACCCGGCACCCGGCGCTCGCGGTGGAGCTGGCGCGCTTCCTGACCGGCGACCTCGCCCAGCGGGCGATGACCCAGGGTGCCGCGCTGCGCCCCTCGCGCCCCGCGCTTTACCACGACCCGGCCCTGGTCGCGCGCGATCCGAGCCTGCCCGCGCTCCACGCGCTGATCCTGCGGGGCCATCCGCGCCCGATCACGCCCTACTACCTGATGCTCTCGACCACGCTGCAACCGGAGTTCTCCGCGGTGTTGGTCGGCCGCAAGTCGCCCGAGCGCGCGATGCGCGACGCCACCGCCCAGGTCGAGCACCTCCGCCGGGCCATCGCCCCGGTTGCCCGCACGCCGCGCCAGGAATGAGCAGCGCCCGACGCGAGGCCGCCGACCGCCGTCTGGCGTGGTATCTCCTCGCCCCCGCCTTGATAGTCCTCGGCGCGCTCACCGTCTATCCGGCGCTGTGGGTGCTGTGGCTCTCGCTGCAATACCGCATCCCGGTGTTCGGGATCTCGCGCTGGGCCGGCCTCGAGCACTTCGCGTTCCTCGCGGTGGACACGCGCTTCTGGAACGCGGCGTGGGTCACCGGCGTGTTCACGGCCGCGTCGGTCGCGCTCGAGGGCGCGCTGGGTCTGGCCATCGCGCTGGCCCTGCGCGGGCAGCGGCGCGGCCGGCGCACCGCGCTCGCGCTCTTGCTGCTGGCGTGGGCGCTGCCCTCGGTGGTGACCGCCAAGATGTTCGAGTGGCTCTATCATCCCGCGGGCGGCCTCGTGAACTTCCTGCTCGGCGGCGGCGTCGTCAACTGGCTCGGCGATCCGGCGCTGGCGCTGCCGGCGCTGATCCTGGCCGACGTGTGGCGCGCCACCCCGTTCGTGGCCCTGCTCTGCTACGCGCGGCTCCTGACCATCTCGCCCGAGCTCTACGAGGCCGCGCACGTGGACGGCGCGGCGGGGCTCCAGGCGTTCGCCCGCATCACCTGGCCGCTCGTGCGGCCGATCTTCCTCGTGACCCTGCTCTTCCGCACCCTCGACGCGCTCCGGGCCTTCGACATCATGTTCGTGCTGACCGGCGGGGGCCCGGCGGGCAGCACCGAGTCGCTCACGGTCTACGCCTACCGCGCCCTGTTCCAGACGCTGCAGGTCGGCTTCGGCTCCGCCATCGGCGCGGTGGTGTTCGTCCTCGTCATGGCGGTCGCGGTCGCCTACCTGCGCCTGATCAACCGGCAGGAGACGACCGCGTGAGGGGGCGCCTGCGCGACGGCCTGGTGCTGCTCGCCCTGGCCCTCTACGCCGCCCCGTTCTTCTGGCAGGCGCTGACCTCGATGCGGCCCGACGCGGAACTGCTGCCGCTGACCCGGCTCCTGCCGAGCCGGCTCACCCTGGTCCACTACGACGTCGTCTTCCGCCAGAGCCTGATGCCCCGCGCCCTCGTCAATAGCCTCGGCATCGCCCTGCTCAGCACGCTTCTCGCGGTCGGGCTCGGCGCGCTGGCCGCCTACGCGCTCGCGCGCCTGCCGGTGCGAGGCCGGAGCGTCATGCTCCTCGGCATGATCGCGGCCACCGCGTTTCCGCAGATCGCCACGGTCAGCCCGCTCTACCTGCTGATGCGGGCGCTCGGCCTGCGCGACACCTGGCTCGCACTCGTCCTCGCCAACGCGTCCTTCGCGCTGCCGCTGGTGATCTGGCTGCTGGCCGGCTTCATCCGTGAGATCCCGCGCGCGCTCGAGGAAGCGGCGCACGTCGACGGGGCGGACCGGCTGGCGATTCTCAGATGGGTTGTTCTGCCGCTCGTGGCGCCCGGGATGGCCTCGGCCGGGCTCCTGGCCTTCCTCTTCTCCTGGAACGAGTTCCTCTTCGCCTACAGCTTCACGGCCACCGAGGCGAGCCGCACGGTGCCGGTGGCGCTGGCCCTCTTTCCCGGCGTCTTCGAGGTGCCGTGGGGCGACATCGCCGCCGCCTCGCTGCTGGCGAGCCTCCCCCCGATCTGCATCGTGGTGGCCTTCCAGCGCTACCTGGTCCGCGGCCTCCTCGCCGGCGCCCTCCGCGAATAACCCCGAAGCCGAAGGGTCTTCCTCCACTTTTCCCTCTCCCCGGAGGCGAGAGGGCAGGGTGAGGGGCCCGATGGCAAGGGGCTACGCTTCCGACACGAGCCCCGGCGTGACCGCCGCGCCCGGCAGGGCCCGGAAGACCTCCGGCGAGATCTTCACCTTCAGGGACCGGCTCCCGCCGCCCAGGATGATCCAGGGCAGGGGCATCAGCCCCTCGTCCACGTAGATCGGCAGGTCCGCGGGCAGCGCGAACACGGTCACGCCCCCCAGCATCATGCCGGTGAGCGCGCGGGTCTCCTCGGGATCGGCGAACGAGAGCCGGGAGACCCCGAGCAGCTTGCGCACGGTGTGGTTGACGTCCACCCGCTTCGTCGCCCGGACCACGCAGGCGCAGTAGCGTTTCGGCTCCTTCTTGGACCCGACGACGATGGTATTGGCCGACTGCTCCATGGGGTACCCGTATTGGGCGCAGAAGGCGGCGGTGTCGGCGTACTGCGGGTCGATCTCGACCATCTGATGGGGCAGGCCGAGTCCGGTGAGGACCTGGCGCACCCGCTGCTCGATCTCGTCGGTGGCGATGACGATGTCCTCCTGATCTTGGCTGATCGCTTGGCGGAGCGGGTTCGGGGGAAGTGGCGGCCGGCCGAGCATACCGCCGGGCGGGCGAATCCGCTAGAATCAACCGCGAGAATCAAGGTCGGTGGAGGGAGCCATGGACACGACAGAGACCCGGGCGCCGAGCGAGGAAGAATCCCGGCGGGTGGCCGAGCAGTCCCGCCAGGAGATCTGGGAGGGTCGCGGATTCCTGCGCGACCTCTTCCTGGGCCACCTGGCCCTCGACCTGATCCATCCGTTCCCGCACGCGGGCAAGGACCGTCCGGAGTTCACGCGCTTCCTCGAGGACCTGCGCAAGTTCCTCCGCGATGAGGTCGATCCGGTCGCCATCGACCAGAGCGGGGAATACCCGGCGGCGGTGCTGGCGGGCCTGCGGCGCCTCGGCGCCTTCGGCATGAAGATCTCGAAGGAGTACGGCGGCCTCGGCTTCACGGTCGCGGAGTACTGCCGGATCATGGAGCTGGTGGGCAGCTACGATGGCAACATCGCGGCGATCCTCTCCGCGCATCAGTCCATCGGGGTGCCGCAGCCGCTCAAGCTCTTCGGCACCGTGGAGCAGAAGGCCAGGTATCTGCCCCGCTGCGCCGCGGGGGCCATCTCCGCCTTCGCCCTCACCGAGCCCGGCGTGGGCTCCGATCCCGCGAGCCTGTCGACGACCGCCGAGCGGCGCGGCGATCACTACGTGCTCAACGGCGAGAAGCTGTGGTGCACCAACGGCACCCTGGCCGAGCTGCTGGTGGTGATGGCGCGGGATCCGCAGAGCCATCGCATCAGTGCGTTCATCGTGGAAACCGGCTGGGAGGGCGTCACGGTTGAGTATCGGTGCCGGTTCATGGGACTCAAGGCGCTCGCCAACGGCGTCATCACCTTCCGCAACGTGCGGGTGCCGCGCGAGAACCTGATCGGCCGCGAGGGACAGGGGCTCCGGATCGCGCTGGTCACCCTCAATACGGGACGGCTCACGCTGCCCGCGGTGTGCGCGGGGGTGGCCAAGCGCTGCCTCGAGATCTGCCGCGGCTGGGCCGCCGCCCGCGTGCAGTGGGGCGTGCCGATCTGGAAGCACGAGGCGATCGGCCATCGGATCGCGGACATGGCGGCCACCGGTTTCGCGATGGACTCGGTGGCCAAGCTCGCGGCCGAGATGGCCGACCGCGGCGGGTACGACATCCGGCTCGAGGCGGCCGCCGCGAAGGAGTGGAACACCGTGCGCGCCTGGGAGCTGGCCGACCAGACCCTGCAGATCCGCGGCGGGCGCGGCTACGAGACCGAGTCGTCGCTGGCCGGGCGCGGCGAGGCGCCGATCGGGGTCGAGCGCATGATGCGCGATCTGCGCATCAACCTGATCTTCGAGGGCTCGAGCGAGATCATGCATCTGTTCATGGCCCGCGAGGCGGTGGACAAGCACCTGCAGGTGGCGGGCGCGCTCATCGATCCCCGCCGGGGGGCGGCCGAGAAGCGCGCGGCGCTGCCCGGGGTGCTCGGCTTCTACGCCCGCTGGTACCCGATGTTGTGGCTCAAGGGCCTCGCGGCCGGCGGTCGTTTCGGCGAGTTCGGGCCGCTGGCCCAACACCTGCGCTTCGTGGAGCGGAGCGCGCGGCGCCTGGCGCGGCAGAGCTTCCACGGCATGCTGGTCTACCGCGCGCGGATGGAGCGGAAGCAGGCCTTCCTGTTCCGCAGCGTGGACATCGTGATGGAGCTGTTCGCGATGGCGGCCGCGGTTGCCCACGCGGCCCGCCTGGCCGACGGCCGGTATCCGGAAGCCGAGCGCGCCCGCGAGCTGGCCGATCTCTTCTGCCGGCAAGCTCGGCGGAAAGTGCGGCGGCTCTTCGCCGATCTGTGGCGCAACGACGACGCGCTCAAGAATCGTCTGGCCGCGTCGGTCATGACCGATCAGCACACCTGGCTCGAGCGGGGCATCCTCGAGCTGGGTCTGCCGCCCGCCGCGTTCCGGCCCCGCCCCTTTTCGGCCCCGGAGGGCGCGAAGACCCGCGAGGGCGAGCGCGCCGCCGCGGCGCGAAGCTAGAAGCGGTACAATCGCCGGGCCCGGAAGGAGGGCCCGATGACCACCGACCTGCTCGAGACCGTGAAGGAAGGAGTGGCCGTGCTGACGCTCAACCGCCCCGATCGGCTGAACGCGATGTCGCGGCCGATGCTGGAGGCCCTGCTCGAGGCCCTGCCGCGCCTGGCCGAGGATCCGGCGGTCGGCGTGGTCGTGCTCACCGGAGCGGGCCGTGGCTTCTGCGCCGGCGGCGACGTCAAGGCCATGGCCGAGGGCAACGAGCTGGGCGGCCAGACCATGGAGGAGAAGGCGCAGGCGCTGCGCTCGCGGATGGAGGCCTCGCGCTGGCTGCACGAGCTGCCAAAGCCCACCATCGCGATGGTGCGGGGGCCGGCGGCGGGGGCTGGGCTCTCGCTGGCCCTGGCCTGCGACATGCGCGTCGTCTCGGACACCGCGCGCTTCGGCACCGCCTTCGCGCGGGTCGGCTACTCGGGCGACTTCGGCGGCAGCTACTATCTGACCCAGCTCGTGGGCACCGCCAAGGCGCGCGAGCTGTACTTCACCGCGGATCTGCTCGACGCCCCCCAGGCGCTCGCGCTCGGCCTGGTGAATCGCGTGGTGCCCGACGCGCGACTGGAAGACGAGACCATGGCCCTGGCCTCACGCCTGGCCCGCGGGCCGCGGGTGGCCTATCGCTACATGAAGCGGAATATGAACGCGGCGGAGAGCGCCTCGCTCAAGGAGATGCTCGACCTCGAAGCGTGGCATCACACCCGCACCGGCATGACCGAGGACCACAAGGAAGCCGCGCGCGCCTTCGTGGAGAAGCGCGAGCCGCAGTTCAAGGGGCGCTAGCGACTACCTGAACGAGGACCCCTCACCCCGCCCCTCTCCCGAGAGGGGAGAGGGGCTGAACCCTCGCCGCCTCCGGGGGAGAGGGCAGGGTGAGGGAGCGGGCCGCCCGCGCGCCACGCCAGATAGACGATGGCGGCCGCCAGTCCCCCGATCACCGCGAGGGTGGCGTAGGTCGAGACCTGCGCGAACAAGGTCAGCGTGGTGCTCGAGAGCCCCACGAAGGCCAGGCCCACCACCGGGATCACCGGCGCGCCGCAGCCCATCACCGTGCAGCCGCCGGTGGCCAGCCCGCAGACGCTGCCCACCGCCCCCAGCATCCCGCCCGGTCGTCCCGCGCTCACGCGCCAGCCCGCCGCGCCGCCGCGATCCCGACGGTGCGCCCAGAGCGCGAAGTAGGCCCCGATGAGCGCGGCCATGAGGATGAAGCGGGCCAGATCGGCGGTGGTCACCGCGAAGCCCCAGTCGATGCCGAAGACGCCGTCGGCCGAGAACCAGAAGAGCGCCAGCTCCCAGACCCGGCCGAGCCGCTCGGCGAGCGAGCCCTTGCCCGAGGCCAGGTAGCCGGGGAGGTTGGCCAGCCAGGGATTGAAGGTGTAGAAGTCGACGGGGGCCCGGGCGATCGAGAGGACCAGGACCGGGGCCAGGATGTCCAGGGCCAGGACCGCCGCGCCGACCCCGACGAAGACGCCCCGCCCCGGGCGCCGCCCCCC
>JBBDXN010000013.1:0-41354 GCA_040902305.1 Candidatus Rokuibacteriota bacterium
ATGCGCTCCAGCTCGCTCAACAGCAGCCCCGCCCAGCGGTAGATGTTGTGCTCGCGCACCCCTTCGCGCAGGCGTCCCATCCGGGCCCGGCGCTCCTCCGCCGGCATCGCGATCGCGTACCGGATGGCCTCCGCCATGGCGTCCACGTCGTAGGGGTTCACCAGGATGGCGTCACGCAGCTCCGATGACGCGCCGGTGAACTGGCTCAGGATCAGGGCGCCGTCCTCGTCGTCCCGCACCGAGATGAACTCCTTGGCGACCAGGTTCATGCCGTCGTGCAGCGACGTCACCATGCAGAAGTCGGCGTGGCGGTAGAACGGCCAGATGTCGCGGTGCTCGTGGTGGCGCTTGAGGTACAGGATGGGCTTCCACCGCTTGGTCTGGTACGTCCCGTTGACCTCCTGGATCGCCGCGTCCACCTCGGCCTCCAGCGCCTGGTAGCGCGGGATCGTGCTGCGGCTCGGCGCGGCGAGCTGCACGAACACCACCCGCTCGCGATACTCCGGGAAGCGCTCGAAGAAGCGGCCGAGGGCGCGGAAGCGTTCGGGCAGGCCCTTGGTGTAGTCGAGCCGCTCCACGCCCACCCCGAGGAACTCGACGGGGGTGTCCAGGCTTTCGAGGAGCGCTTGCCGAGAGGTCGTGGGCGGGTTGTCCACGAAGCCGGGGGCCACGCTGATCGGGAACGGCTTCACGGACGTCACGTGCTGGCCCCGCGTGACCGAGAAGCGCTCCCAGTCGATGCGGGCCTCGATGGCGCGCTCCACCGTGTCCAGGAAGTTGTTGCAGTAGTACTGGGTGTGGAAGCCGATGAGGTCCGCGCCCAGCATGCCGAGCAGCAACTCGTCCTGCCACGGGCAGATCGAGAAGGCCTCGAAGTTCGGCCACGGGATATGCCAGAAGATCGCGGTGCGGGCGTCGGGCCGCTCGCGCTTGATGAGCCCGGGCAGCAGCGCGAAGTGGTAGTCCTGGATCAGCACCATGGGCGACTCGGTGCCCGCGATCTCCTCGAGGACGGCCGCCGCGAACTTCTCGTTGACCGCGCGGTACTGCGCCCAGTCCTCCGGCCGGAACAGCGGGCGGTTGTGCACGATGTGGCAGAGGGGCCACAGCCCCTCGTTGGAGAAGCCGTAGTAGTAGCCCTGCTCCTCCTCCGGGCTGAGCCAGACGCGCTTGAGGGTGTACTTGGGATCGTCGGGCGGTACCCGCAGCCGGCCCCGCCCGTCGGCGGTCTCCCGGTCCGCGTCACCGCTGGCCTGCGCCACCCAGATGCCGCCGCAGGCGCGCATCACCGGGTCCATGGCGGTGACGAGGCCGCTGGCCGGGGTGATGACCTGGATGCGCCCGTCCTTCCAGACGTGGCTGATCGGCTCGCGATTGGACACCACCACGAGCGGCCGCTCCCCGAGCCGCATCTTGGCGAACTGCTTGAGCCGCTCTTCCGTCCAGAGGGTCTGGCCGATGAGCCGCAGCGCGGCCTCTTCCTCGGCGGCGGCGCGCGCCCGCTGCAGGTTCTTGGCCATCACCGAGACCTCGCGCGCGATGGGGCCGAAGAGGCTCTCGTCCGGCATCTCGGGGGGATCGATCGCGTGGCCTCGTCGCACCGCCTTGGTCCAGCGCGCCATCTTGGCCAGCGGCTGGGTCAGGCTCATGCGGACGACCAGCAGCGCGATCAGCGCCAGCACCGCGGCGAGCACCGCGAAGCGCATGGCGTTGAACCGCCACCGATCCCACTCGGCGGTCGCGAGGTCGGAGGCGTCGAGGAACACCGCCAGCGCCCCGATGGCCTTGTCGTCGCGCACGATCGGGTCGGCGTAGACGTAGAGCGTCTTGCCGTTCAGCTTGCGCACCCCGGTCTGCACCGCGCCCGACGTGAGCGCCCACGTCACCTCCGGAGGCGGGTTCTCGATCACCTTGGCCACGTCGGGCGTGATCGAGATCATCGAGGCGACCCGGTCGTAAGCCGCCAGGCCCTGATCCGGCTTGCTGAACTTCTTGATCAGCCGGTCGATCTGGGTCTTGGAGCCCCCCCGGACGAGCGCGGGCTCCAGCGCCTCCTTGAGGCTCTCGCTCAGGAGGGCGGCGCGCCGATCCAGCTCACCGGTCAACCGCTGCCGCTCCTCCGCGACCTGCAGGTAGGCGAACACCCCGATGACGACCAGGGAGGCGACCCAGAGCGCGGCGACCAGCCGGAACTGGAACCTCATGCGCGGCTCTCCGCGGCGGCGCCCGCGGCCAGCAGGGCCAGGAGCTGGTGGACCTCGGAGACGTCGCGCAGGCGGTAGGCCGCCTTGGAGACGGGCACCGTGTCGCCGACCCGGATCGTCAGGGCCTGGCCGCTCAGGACCTCGAAGGCGTGCTCGTCGGTCCAGTCGTCGCCGAGATAGAGCCAGAGCGTCGGCCCGGGCAGGCTCCCCTGCAATTGCTCATGGATCCACTGGGCGCACTCGCCCTTGGTCCAGGCCACCTGCGGCAGCACCTCGATCACCTTGCTGCCATGGAAGATTTTGAGGCGCCCGCCCTGCCCTTGGATCGCGCGGGCCAGCTCGATCTCGACCCGGCGGATCTCGTCCGCGGCCACATGCCGGTAGTGTACGGCCACCGCCAAGCCCTTCGCCTCCACCCGCATGCCGCTCACGGACGGGGCGCGACGGACCAGGATATCGCTCACCGCGCCCAGCATGGGCTGCTGGGCCAGCGCGTCCGGATGGCGGAAGACGAGGTTCGGCCCCGCGATCTCGAGCCCATGGCAGCCGGCATAGATGACGTCGTCGAGGCCCACGCGGCTCCGGAGGTCCTCCAGGCCGCGCCCGGAGATGACCGCCACGCGCGCCCGCGGGGAGCGGGCGAGGCGCGCCAGGTCGTCCCGGGTCGGCGCGGCGAGCGCGGCGTCGGCCGGGTCGTCCACGATGGGGGTCAAGGTGCCGTCGTAATCGGTCATGAGCAGGATGCTGCCGGGGCCGGCGAGCGACTCCTCCGCCCAGCTCAGGAGGCGGGCGAGATCGCTCACGCGCCGCCCTCCGGGCTGCAGGGCGCCACCAACACCAGGGAGACTACTCGCGCGTTCAATATCGACATGGCACACGCAAACAGCGAGGACGGCCGGACCCGGCAGGCAGGCCTCAGCATATCGGTCGAGCTGGGGCGGGTCAAGGGTGGTGGCGGGCCCTCAAGTCCTCGGATAGGGATCGCCGGAGCGCTCGAGCGCCCGCAGCCCGCTGTCCACGATCTGCGACGTCGAGCCGGCGAGCCCCCAGGTGCCGCCGTAGGCGTAGTAGTGCGAGAAGCCGCCCTCATCGAGGCGGGCCAGCAGGCCCTGCCCGCCCTCCTGGATCAGCAGCAGCACTCGCTCGGTGCGACAGGCCGCGGGCACGCACCCCGTTACCGCCACGTAGTTCGCGGCGCCGATCCGCACGCCGCGCGGTGGCTCGGTGCGCCCGAGGTACGCGGCCGCGCCCTTCAGGATCCTGCCGCGCCCCTCCGCCGCCGGGGTCCAGTCCTGGCCGAAGAGGCTCTGGATCTTGTCGCGGAGCTGCGGGTTGTTGACGACCTCCTCCCCGGTGCGGCCGAATGCGGCCTCGCGAGGGCCTCGCTCGAGCACGCCGGCCATCGGTGGCGGCGGGGTTCCCGCCGGCGGCTCGATGGTGCACCCGACGGTGCTGGCTCCGAGCAGGACAGCCAGACCACGGACTGCGACAGGTCGAAGTGCGCTGACCATAAACCGCCTCCTGTTCGGACCGGGTTGAAATCCCGCGAGAAGGTCGCAACCCCTGTGCCAGGAAGCCAGCGACGCGGAAATCACCGAAAAATCACTAACGGGCTAGTAGCTTAGCTGTCCGGGTAGGGCAGGCGCCCGGGACCCCCCACCCCCGGGATCGGTAAGACTTACCGGAGCAGGTAAGCCTTACGCACTCTGATCAGCGCGGGACCTTGGACATCTCGTCGGCGAGGAGATAGGCCTTGTCGGCCAGCGTGAAGGCGCGCTGAACGTCGCGACTCGAGAGCGCCTCGCGTGCCTTGACGAGGAAGCTCTTGATGGTCTTGTAGTTCTCCTGCTGCTCCCGGGCCAGCCGCGACGGATCGATCTTCTTCACGAGCCGCTCGGTGCCCTCGATGCGGCGCTCGGCCTGGGTCTTCATGCGCTGCTCTTCCTCGGCGCTGGCCTGGGGCGCCAGCACCGGGGTAGGGGTCGAGGGCTGGGGGGGAAGAGCCGCCGTCTTCGGGGGCGTCGCGGGCGTGGGCGGCGTGGGCGTGGCCGGCGGCGCGGGCTTGGGCGGAGTCGGCGCGGGTTCGGGCTCCTTGGCGACCGGCGCCGGCGGGGCGGGCGGCGGCGTGGGCTCGGCCTCGACGATCACGGGGGCCCGCTGCGACGGCATGGCCGGCGCGGGCACCAGCAGGTCGCTGAGGCCGGCGCAGCCACCGAGCGTGGCGGCGGCGAGGAGCAGCCCGAGGGGCCCGCGCATGCTCATCACCGCACCGGCAGGCGGACGATCACGGCCGTCCCCCGTCCCGGCTGCGACTTCGCCTCGACCGTGCCGTCGTGGAGCTGCAGGATGCGGTACACCACCGAGAGGCCGATGCCGCTGCCGCCCGGCTTGCTCGTGTAGTAGAGCTTGAAGATCTTGTCCACGTCCTCCGGCGGGATCCCCACCCCCTGGTCCGTGACCGCCACCCGCACCCAGTCGAGCCCCTCGGGGCGGGTGCGGATGCGCACCGACCCGCCGGTCGGCATCGCCTGCACCGCGTTCTGCAGAATATTGATGAAGGCCTGGCGCAGGAGCTCCTCGTCGGCGCTCACCAGCGGCAGGGCCGAGTCCAGGTCGAGGACGAAGCGCACGCCGTGGCTCTGGCTCTCCGCCTCCAGCAGCGCGCCCACGCTCTGCAGCATCGCGTTGAGATCCACCGGCTTGAGCGTCAGCTCCTGCGGCCGCATGAACTTGAGGAAGCCCTGCACCACGCGGTCCAGGCGGCGGATCTCGCTGCCGATGACTTCGAGGCTCTGCTTGACGTCGGCGTCCGCGTCCTCGAGGCGCTCCTTGAGCAGCTCGACGTGGATCATCATCGCATTGAGCGGGTTCTTGACCTCGTGGGCCACGCCCGAGGTGAGCCGGCCGAGCGCGGCCAGCTTGGCCGAGTAGCTCACCAGCGATTGCACCGTCTTGATGGATTCCAGGTCCTTCAGGAGGATCGCCAGGCCCATCACGCGATGGGCGTCCTCCATGTGAAAGGCGGAGACCAGGAACTCCTTGTCGCGGCCCGCGTGGGGCAGGACGACGGTGGCGTTGCGGACGCCCGCGGAGCCGACGAGCAGCTGGTCCACGAAGGGCAGGAGCGGGTGGGCGGGGTCCAGCACCTCGTGGATGGGCAGGCCCACCGTCTGCTCGAGCGAGAGCCCCACCACCGTCTCCGCGGCCCGGTTGAAGAAGAGGATGTGCCGCTCCGGGTTGAGAAAGATCACTCCGTCTTCGAGCTGGTCCACCACGCCCTGGAGATGGGCCTTCTCGCTGAGCGTCGACAGCCGATCGGCCTGCAGCTCGCGTCCCAGGCGCGAGAGCTGGGAGGACAGTTCCTGGAACTCGTCGCCCCCCAGCGCCACCGGAGCGGCCTCCATCGGCTCGCCCCGGCGGATCCGGTCCACCTGGCCCACGATGGCGCGAATCGGCCGCACCGTGAGCTGGGCCAGCACCATGGCGGCGAGCCAGGCGAGCGGCAGGGCCACCGCCGCCACCGCCAGGCTCTGCTGCAGCGAGCCGGTGACCTCGCGCCGCAACAGCGTGGTGGAAACGCCCAGACGAATGGACCCGAAGAGGCGGTCGTTGAGGGTCATGGGCAGCACCGTCTCGTAGGTGCGGCCCGCGGTGTAGAGCGCGGAGAAACGGCTCAGGGTGTCCACCTTGAGGAGGCCGTCCAGGTTCGGGCGCTCCGGCTCCGGCTTGCCCTCCTTCTGCCGCTCGGTGTGCAGCAGCACGGTGCCGGTGTGGTCGGTGACGAGGGCGTAGACCAGGTGCGGCGAGTAGCCGACGCTCGCGTCGAGGAAGCTGCGCAGCTCCGGATCGTCCCGCAGCGCGACGAGCGGATCGGCGCCGGGCGTGCGCTGCAGCGCCCGGCCGGTCTGGGCGTAGATCTGCTTGGCGATCAGCTCGGCCTGCTTCACCCCTTCCTGCACCACCACCCGGCTGAGCTGCGAGAGGTGGATGGCGGTGGCGGTGGTGACCACGAGCAGGGTCAGCAGGCTGACGACCAGCGCTTCCCGGCCGCGGACTCCGAGCCGCATCCCTAGGTGCCGTAGGCCTTGAGCTTGTTGTGCAGCGTCTTGAGGCTGATGCCGAGCACGTCGGCGGCCCGCGTCTTGTTGTTGCCGTTGGCGGCGAGGGTCTTCAAGATCAGCGCCTTCTCCGCGTCCTCCAGGCTCGTGCCCACCCGGAAGCTCACCGAGTCGGGCCCGTCGCCGAGCTGGGTCGCGCGCAACGACGGCGACGGGGGAATGTGCGCGGGCAGGATGGTGTCGGCCTCGCACACGATGATGGCGCGCTCGAGGGTATTGCGCAGCTCGCGCACGTTGCCGGGCCAGGGCTGGGCGATCAGCCCGTTCAGCACGATCTGGTCGAGCGACCGGATGCGCTTGTCGTAGCGGGAGTTGAACTCCTCGATGAACGCCTGCACCAGGGCCGGGATGTCGTCCCGCCGCTCGCGCAGCGGCGGCAGCGCGAGGCTCACCACGTTCAACCGATAGTACAGGTCCTCGCGGAAGCTACCCTCCTGGATGGCCTTGACCGGGTCCTTGTTGGTCGCGGCGAGCACCCGCACGTCCACCTTGATCTCGGTCCGGCCCCCCAGCCGCCGCACCGTGCCGTCCTGCAGGATGCGCAGGAACTTGGCCTGGGTGCCCGGGTTCATCTCGGCGATCTCGTCGAGGAAGATGGTGCCCTCGTGGGCCAGCTCGAAGCAGCCGGGCCGCCGCTCGAGCGCGCCGGTGAAGGCCCCCTTCTCGTGGCCGAAGATCTCGCTTTCCAGCAGGGTCTCGGGGATCGCCGCGCAGTTGACCGCCACGAACGGGCCCTTGGCCCGCGGGGAGAGATCGTGGAGCGTGCGCGCGACCAGCTCCTTGCCGGTGCCGCTCTCCCCGCTGATCAGCACCGGCGCCGTGGTGGGCGCCGCCACCTCGATGAGGCGGTAGACCTCCTGCATGCCCGCGCTGGTGCCGACCAGGCGCCCCATGCCCCAGACCTGGCTCAGCTTGCGGCGCAGCAGCGCGACTTCCCGCAGCGCCTCGCCCCGCTCGGCCGCCTTGGGGATGAGCAGCCGCAGGCGCGCCACGTCGACCGGCTTGGTCAGGTAGTCGTAGGCGCCCTCCTTCATCGCGGTCACCGCGGTGTCGATGGACCCCTGGCCGGTCAACAGGATGACCGAGGCGAAGGGCACGTCGGTCTTGAGCGCGCGGAGCAGCTCGAGGCCGTCCATCTTGGGCATGACGAGGTCGGAGACGACCACCGACGGCAGGCCGGCCGCCGCCTTGGCGACGGCCTCCTGGCCATCGCCCGCCTCGTCGACGTCGTAGCCCCAGCGGGCGAGGAGCGCGGTCAGGCCCTGGCGGGCCGGCTCCTCGTCGTCGACGATCAGGATCTTGAGGGCCATGCGACGGGAGTCCTCAGTGCGCGGGCAGCGCGCTCCGGAGGGCGGGAAACCAGCGCGTCAGCGCGGAGTCGCTCACCAGGATGGTCTCGTCGCGCACCGGACCGGTGGAGACGAGGGAGAACGGGACCCCGATCAGCTCGGCCAGCCGCTCGACGTACTCGCGCGCCTTGGACGGCAGCGCCGCGTAATCGCGCAGGCCATGGGTGGAGCTCTGCCAGCCCGACAGCTCCTCGTAGACCGGCTCCGCGGTGCTCCAGATGCGCTCCTCCTCCGGGAAGTCGGTGAGCACCTCGCCCCGGTAGCGGTAGCCCACGCAGATCTTCACGGTCTCGCAGCCATCGAGCACGTCGAGCTTGGTCAGCGCGATGGTGTCGAGCCCGTTGATGCGCGCGGCGTAGCGGAGCGCGACCGCGTCCGCCCACCCGCAGCGGCGGGGCCGGCCGGTCACCGCGCCGTACTCGTTGCCGCGCGCGCGGAGCAATTCGGCCATGTCCCCGGACACCTCGGTGGGGAACGGGCCGCCGCCCACCCGGGTGCAGTAGGCCTTGGAGATGCCGAGCACTCCGTTGATCTTGGTGGGCGGCACGCCGGTGCCGGTGGAGGCGCCCCCCGAGGTGGTGCTGGAGGAGGTGATGAACGGATAGGTCCCGTGGTCGATGTCCAGCATGGTCCCCTGCGCGCCCTCGAACAGGATGGAGCGCCCGGCCTCGATCCAGCGGTGCAGCAGGAGCGCGGTGTCGGTGACATACGGGGCGAGCCACCCCGCGTAGCGGAGGTAGGTGCCGAGGATGCTGTCCACCGTGAACGTCTGCTCGTCGTAGATCTCGCGGAGCAGCCGGTTCTTCTGCTGGATATTGAACTCGAGCTTCTCCCGGAACAGGCGCTCGTCGAGGAGATCGGCCATGCGGATGCCGATCCGCGCCGCCTTGTCCGCGTAGGCCGGGCCCACCCCCTTGCCGGTGGTGCCGATCCGCCGCTTGCCCGCCTGCGACTCGGAGGCCCGATCGAGCGCCGGGTGATAGGGCATGATCAGATGCGCGTTCTTGGAGATATAGAGGTTGCCGTCCAGGGAGACGCCCCGCTGCACCAGCGACTCCATCTCCTCGATCAGCGAGGCCGGGTCGATCACCACCCCGCAGCCGATGACGCAGCGGACCCCCGGATGCAGGATGCCGGAGGGGATGGACTGGAGCACGAACTTCTCCCGGCCCACCACCACGGTGTGCCCGGCGTTGTTGCCGCCCTGATAGCGGACGACCACGCCCACGTGGGGCGCCAGCACGTCCACGATCTTGCCCTTGCCCTCGTCGCCCCACTGGGCGCCCACCACCACGATATTAGGCATGTCCACCTCCGATGCCCGGGAAGTGCGGCCGCGGGTCCGCGAGCACCTCGCCGAACATCACCATCCGTTCCGCCGCCCCCTCCGTCCGCAGATCCACGACCCGGACCCGGTCCGGATCGGCCCCGTCGGCGCCGATGATCAGCGCCCAGGCGGCCCGCTGTCCTCGGGCATATCCCAGCGACTCCTCCAGAGGCCGGCTGATGATGTCGCGCGCCACCGCCGCCCCCGCGTCGCGCAGCCGCCGGGAGAGCGCGAGCGCGCGCGTCTTGTCCGGCGTGAAGTCGATCACGAAGAAGTCCGGCCCGGCCAGCCGCGGCTCCGCCCCCTGGGACGCCATCGCCAGCAGCGCCCGGCCGGTCTCGAACGCGAAGCCGGTGGCCGGGCAGTCATAGCCGAAGCGGGCCAGCATCTGGTCGTAGCGCCCACCCCCCACCAGCGGGGCGCCCAGACCGGACACGTAAGCCTCGAAGTGTACGCCCGAGTAGTAGTCGAAGCCACGGACTTCACCCAGGTCCAGGAGCACCGAGTCGGCGAGCCCATAGGCGCGCAGCAGCCGGTAGACCTCCGCCAGGTTGGCGAGCGCGGCCTCCGAGCGCGGGTTCTTGACGAGGCGCTCGGCGCGGTCGAGCACGTCGCCCCGGCCGTAGAGCGTGGGCAAGGCCAGCAGCAGCTCGGTGACCGCCGCGGGCGCGGCGAGCTCGCCCACCAGCCGCTCGAGCGCCGAGAGGTCCTTGTGGCCCAGCGCCGCCCGCAGTGCCCGCCCGGTGGCGGGGTCGGCGACCACGTCCTCCAGGATGCCGCGGAAGAACTCGGTCTGCCCCACGTCGATCTGGAAGCGCTCGAGGCCCAGGGCCCGCAGGCCCTCGACCGTCATCGCGATCATCTCGGCGTCGCCCTCGGGATTGGGCAGCCCGATCAGCTCGACTCCCGCCTGGTAGAACTCGCGGTAGCGGCCGACCTGCGGCTCGTCGTAGCGGAACACGTCGGTGACGTAGGCCAGGCGGAGGGGCTTCGGCTCGTCCCGCATCCGGGTGGCGACGATGCGGGCGACCTGGGGGGTGACGTCGGCCCGGAGGGCGAGCAGCCGCCCGCTCTCCCGGTCCACCATCTTGAACATGCGCTCCTGCAGCTCCTGGTCGGTGCCGTGGGAGAGCACGTCGAAGTACTCGTACGCGCTGGTCACCACTTCCCGGTAGCCCCACCGCCGGAAGATCTCGAACAGACGCTCCTCGACCGCGCGCTTGCGCGCCGCTTCGTCGGGCAGATAGATCTTGGCGCCCTTTGGAAGTTGTCTTGGGGGCAGCTGGGTCGGCTGGCTCTTGCGCGGCGCGCTCACGGCGACCTCAGACGATCGCGACGTCGGTCAGGTGGATCAGGGAGTTCATCCGATGCAGCGTGGTCCAGTCGTCGCGGAACTCGAGCTCCGAGATGCCGGTGGAGGAGAGCTGGATCGACCAGAGCCGGTCGAGGCCGAGTCCGAGCGCCTCCAGGATCAGGACCCGGCTCGTGATCCCGTGGGAGACGAGGCAGATCGTCTCCCCCCGGTGCGCCCGGCGCAGCTCCTCGAGACCCGCGAGGGCGCGAACGCGCACCGCGTGGAGCCCCTCGGCCCCGGACCAGGCGGCCTCGCGCGGCGTCTCGGCCCAGGCCAGGAGCTCACCGGGGAAGCGCGCCTGCACCTCGTCCCGCGTGAGACCCTCCCAGTCCCCGAAGCCCATCTCCTGGAAGGCGTCCGCCTCGCGCACCGCCAGCTTGTGCGGGGCCGCGATGATCGCGGCGGTCTCGCGGGCGCGCCCGAGGGGGCTCGACCACACCGCGGCCACCGGGGAGCCGGCCAGGAGCCGCGCCGCCGACGCGGCCTGCTCGCGGCCGGTGACGGAGAGCGGGCTGTCGCGCCAGCCCTGGAAGCGGCGCTCCCGGTTCCAGTCGGTCTCCGCGTGACGGAGCAGCAGCATGCGCATGGCGCTCAGCGCTCGGCCAGAACCTTCTGAGCCGCGCGGACCGCGGCGCCGAAGTCGACGGGGTGGCCGAGCTCGTGCAGCACCTGCTCGAGGGCGGCGAGCGCGATCACCACGTCGAAGTCGCCGACGTAGCCCATGTGGCCGAGGCGGAACACGCGGCCCTTCATCTCCCCCTGCCCGCCCGCGATCGTGATGTTGTGCGAGGTCGAGTAGGTGGAGAGCACCGCCTCGCTGTCGAGGCCGTGCGGGGCGAGCACCGCGGTGAGGGCGGGGCTCGGGGACGCCTTGGCGAACAGCTCGAGCCCGAGCGCCTCCGCGCCCGAGCGGGTGGCGCGGGCCAGCCGCTCGTGCCGTCGGAACACGTTCGGCAGGCCCTCGGTCTCGAGCATCTTCAGCACTTCCCGCAGTCCCACGAAGATGGAGACGGCCGGGGTGAAGCGGCATTCGTTCCGGGCCACGAACTTCCGCTCGGTCGCGATGTCGAAGTAGTACTTCGGCAGCCGCGAGGCCTTCACGTGCCCCCACGCCTTCTCCGACAGCGCGCAGAACGACAGCCCGGGCGGGAGCATCAGGCCTTTCTGGGAGCCCGCGATCACCACGTCCACGCCCCACTCGTCCGTGCGCAGGTCGGCGATGCCGAGGCTCGACACCGCGTCGACGATCAGGATCGCGGCCGTCCCGCGCGTGGCCGCCGCGATGCCCTTGACGTCGTGGAGCACGCCCGTCGAGGACTCGCTGTGCTGCATCAGCACCGCCTTCGTCTCCGGGTGCTCGCGCAGCGCCGCCGCGAACGCTTCGGCGGGCACGGTGTGGCCGAAGGGCGCGTCGAGCGCGATCACGGTGACGCCGTAGGCGCGGCAGATCTCCTCCCAGCGCTCGCCGAACTTGCCCGCGCGCAGCACCAGCGCCGTGTCCCCCGCGGACAGGGTATTGATGACCGCGGCCTCCATGGCCCCGGTGCCCGACGACGTGAACGGGATCACGTCCCGGCCGGTCTGGAAGAGCCGCTTGAGTCCGGCGCGCACCTCGAGGAAGAGCGCCTCGTACTCCGGCGTCCGGTGGTGGAGCATCGGCTGCGCCATCGCCAGCAGCACGTTCGAGGGCACCGGCGTGGGCCCGGGCGCCATCAGGTAGTACTTCTTCATGACGGGCTCCTTGGAAGTCAGGTTGACCCGACCACGGTATCAGAACCCCGCGATCCGTTGCAATCTGCGCCCGCTTGTGAAGCCGTGTACCATGTGCCCGTGTTCCAGCGGATCACCCGGATCACGGCGCTGCTGCTGCTCGGGGCGCTGGCCCTGGCCGCCCCCGCGCGCGCCGACGACGCCCTGTGGGCACTGCTCAAGGCCGGCGGCCAGATCGTGCTCCTGCGGCACGGCACCACGACTGCCGGGGTCGGCGACCCCGCCGGCTTCCGCCTGGACGACTGCGCGAGCCAGCGGAACCTGACCGAGGCCGGCCGCGAGGAATCGCGTCGGATCGGCGCCGCCTTCAAGACCCGCGCGATCCCGGTGGAGCGCGTGCTCTCGAGCCGGTGGTGCCGGTGTCTCGAGACCGCGCGACTCGCCTTCGGCTCGGCCGAGCCGTGGGAGCCGCTCCAGTCCCTCTTCGCCGACCGGACGCGGCAGGCGGAGCAGAGCCGGGCCTTCCGGACCCTGGCGAGCGAGCCGCGCCCCGGCGGCAACACCGTGCTGGTGACCCACGGCGCCAACGTGGTGGCCTTCGTCGGCGTCAGCCCGGCCATGGCCGAGATGGTGATCGTGACCCCGCAGCGTGGCGGAACCTACACCGTGGCAGGCCGCCTTCCCGCCCCCCAACCACGGTGAGGCCTTAACCACGGTAAGAAGGCTAGCTCGAGCAGGGCGAGGCGCAGCCGAAGGCGAGCCGAGCGAATACAAAGGGTGAGAGAGCTGGTCCGAGCAGGGCGAGGCGCAGCCGAAGGCGAGCCGAGCGGATATAAAGGAGCCGTCACGATGAAACTACACGTATCGATCCCGTCAACGCTGGCCATCCTCCTCGCCCTAGCCGCGCCCGCGCCGGCTCATCACGGCTGGAGCGGCTACGACAGCAGCAAGGAGACGACCCTCACCGGGACGATCCGCGAGTCAGGCTACGAGCACCCGCACGGCTACATCCGGCTCGAGACCGGCGGCAAGGTCTGGGTCGTGGTGCTGGCTCCGCCGAGCCGGATGGAGAACCGCGGCCTGCCGCGCGCCGGTCTCAAGCCCGGCGGGACCGTGACCGTGGTGGGCTACCCGAACCGTACGGATCCGGACGAGCTGCGCGCCGAGCGGATCACGGTCGCCGGGAAGACGACGGAGTTGCGGTAGGCCGTGCATCCTCCCGAGGGCGCCGCCTGGCTCGTCTGGATCGAGACGTCCGCGCTCGCGGTGGCGATGCGGCAGTGGCAGTGGCTCTACCCCATCGTCGAGATCCTGCACATCCTGGGCTTCGTGCTGGTCGTGGGCGGCGCCGTCTTCTTCGACCTGCGGCTGCTCGGCCGGGGCCGCTCGCTCGCAGTCAGCGGACTGGCCGTGCACCTGCTGACCTGGGCGCGGGCGGGCCTGGCGCTCGTGGTGCCCACCGGCGTCATGATGTTCGCGGCTCACGCCACCGAGTTCGCGATCAGCCCGGTCTTCCGGCTCAAGCTGATCCTGATCGCCGCGGCGCTGCTCAACGCCGCCGCGTTTCAGCGGTGGCCGTTCCGGTCGGTGGCGCGCTGGGACGTGGCGGCCGGCACCCCGGCCTGGGCCAAGTCGGCGGCCGTGGTCTCGCTCGCCTGCTGGATCGGCGCGATCTCCTGCGGGCGGCTGCTGGCCTACTTCTAGGAGGATTTCACGGAACGGCCGAGGGCGGTGACGAAGAGGGCGTCCTTGCCCGCGGCGTGCGGCGAGAAGAAGTCCACCACCGCGCGGTCGTAGAAGGTGAGGCCGCTGGCCCCGAAGCGCTGGGCGTAGGCGGCCAGGTAGAGCCGCCCGCCGATCAGCCCCGCCTCCAGGTTCGCCAGCCGGTAGCCGCGATTGCCCCAGCGGTCGAGCACCCCGTCCAGGTCGGCGAGGAAGAACACCGTCGCGCTCGAGGTGCCGCCCAGGGCCTGATCGAGGCAGAGGAACGCGGACTCCGCCCGGACGTCCCGCGCGCTCAGCCGGACGAGGCCGCTCGCCGCGCGGTCATAGGCATAGGCGCCCGGCTCGAGGCCCGTCACCGCGTGGACGTTGACGTAGAGATCCACCAGGCCGGCGGGCACATCGGCCGGGAACCCGCGCGTGGCGTGGTGGAGCGCCCGTGACAGCGCCTCGGCCGGGATGGCCTCGCCCGAGAACTCGCGCGTCGAGCCCCGCTTGGCGATGGTCTCCCCCAGCGATCGCCCGGATGGGGTCAGGTCTTGCATTCCGACATTCTCGGAATGCGAGACCTGACTCCGGGCCTCGCGCCAGTCGACGACTTCGGCTTCGGAGTCGAGGCTGGAGTTGTCGTAGGCGTCGCGCAGCAGCGGGTAGTCGACCTCTCGCGAGGACAGGGGGATGACGTCCAGCGCGAGCGTGGTGATGACCGGGGACGCGGCGGCGACCGAGCCCGCGGCGCCCACCGGGACGGCCACGAGCACGCCTTCTCTCTCGGCATCGAGGCCGAGCAGGCCGTTGAGCTGCGCGTCCACGAAGCCCGTGATCAGGCGGGCGGGCAGGTCGAGGGCGCGCGCGGTCGCCAGGAGCTGGGCGAGGAGCGTGCCCGCATCCCAGAAGAGGTGCCGGTAACCGCGCGCCTGGTACTTCCACGTATTGCGCCAGTAGATGGCCGAGAGGATGACCGAAGCCGGCTGGGCGGCCACCGCGTCGTCGCCGGTGGCCAGCGCCACCGCGCCCCGGAAGTCTCCAGCCCGGAGCCGCCTCAGGCTGAAGTCGCCCGGGCTGAAATGGTAGACGCCGGGCGCGAGGCCGTCCACCGCGCCCGCCACCACGTACGCCTCGGTCTGGTAGAGCGCGCCGGTCGAGGCCGCGGCGCGGAAGTGGACCTGGGCGCCCCCCGGATAGGTCTTGACCCGCGTGACGCCGGCCGAGAAGAAGAGCACCGCGGCGAGGCGCTCGAGATCGAGCGGGGCCGGAAGCCCGAGCGGCTCGCCCGGCGCGAGGGCCTCGAACGTGTCCGCGGGCAGCGCGGGGAGATCGGTGGGCAGTCGGACCTGCTCGAGCGCGGGGTAGATCTTGAATGGGAGCGGCTTGATCTCCCAGTCGAGCCGGTGCCCGCTGCCACGCACCGACTCGGGCGAGTGGACGGTGCGGTCGTGATACCGGCGGGCGCTGGTGATGTCGCGGTTGGCGGAGATGGGAGCCCCCTCAGCTCGCCCAGCGACCCTCACCCTGCCCTCTCCCCGGAGGGGAGAGGGAGAGAGGGGGCATTCGAGATCAGGAGAAGTGGTAGGGCGGGCGGACGACGCCGCGCTCGGTGATGATGGCGGTGATCAGGGCCGCGGGGGTGACGTCGAAGGCCGGGTTGAACACCGGCGACGCCGCGGGGGCGGTCTGCCGCCCGGCCACGCCGCGCACCTCGGCCGCGTCGCGCTCTTCGATCACGATGGCGTCGCCGGTCGGGATCGACGGGTCGATGGTGGAGCACGGCGCCGCCACGTAGAACGGGATGCGGTGGTGGCGGGCCAGCACCGCCACCCCGTAGGTACCGATCTTGTTGGCGGTGTCGCCATTGGCCGCGATGCGGTCGGCCCCGGTCACCACCAGGTCCACCTCGCCGCGCTGCATGACGAAGCCCGCCGCCACGTCGGCGATCAACCGGTGCGGGATGCCCTCCTTGGCCAGCTCCCAGGCGGTGAGCCGCGAGCCCTGCATGACGGGACGGGTCTCGTCCACCCACACCAGCGCGAGCTTGCCCCGCTCGTGGGCGGCGCGGATCACCCCGACCGCGGTTCCGTAGCCCGCGGTGGCCAGCGCGCCCGCATTGCAGTGGGTCAGCAGGCGGGCCCCGTCCGGCACGAGCGCGGCCCCATGCGCGCCCATGGCCCGATTCGCGGCAAGATCCTCCGCGAGGATGGCCTGGGCTTCCTCCAGGAGGCGATCACGGAGGGCAGCGACCGGCAGGTGCGCGCTCGCCACCGCGAGCCGGCGCATGCGGTCGAGCGCCCAGAACAGGTTGACCGCGGTGGGCCGCGTCGCGCCCAGCCCCTTGATCGCGTCCTCGAGGTCGGCAAGCAGGGCGGCATGACTGGTGGCGCGGCTCGCGCGCGCGGCGAGCACGACCCCGAAGGCGGCGGCCACGCCGATCGCCGGCGCGCCGCGAACGACCAGGGTGCGGATGGCGTCGGCGACGTCCGGCCAGGCCGCGTAGCCGCGCTCGAACTCCTCGGTGGGCAGGCGGGTCTGGTCCAGGAGCACGAGCCGCCCGTCCTCCCAGCGAACCGGCGAGATCACGCCCGTCCCCCCTCACCCTGCCCTCTCCCCAGAGGGGAGAGGGTTTTCGGCTTTGGGCCTTTCTCCAAACGGGGGGCGAGGGATCGGATCCCCTCTCCCCTCCGGGGAGAGGGCAGGGTGAGGGGCTCCCGATCGATCCGGAAGAGCTTGTCGCGAGACGCCGCGCCCCGCACCAGGGCGATGCGCGACGGCGCGACGCCGAGCGCCTCGGCCAGCAGCGCGATCACCGCCCGGTTGGCCGCCCCGCCCTCGGGCGCCGCGGTCACCCGCACCCGTACGACGCCGTCCGGCTGCGCCACGACCTCGTTCCGTCGCGCCCGCGCCTGGACCCGCACCGCCACCATCTCACCCGAGGGTTCGGTCCGCTCATTCGTTCTGATTGGCATCCGCCTCGAGGTCCTGGTCCAGCAGACGCTGGTACATGTCCACGGTCGCCCGCAGCGACTCGGCGAGCTGGCGCCGCGTCCGCTTGAGCTGGCTGATCTGCGCCTGCATGGCGGCCTCGGCGGTGCGCGCGGCCTCGATGGTCTTCTCGCCCTGGATCTCGGCTTCCTTGATCACGATCTGGGCTTCGCGGCGGGCGTTGTCCTTCATCTCCTCGACCATCCGCTGCGTGGTGACGAGCGTCTCCTGCAGCATGCGCTCGCGCTGCTCGAGCCCGCGGGTGCGCTCCTCCGCCGCCTGGAGATGCTCCTTGAGGAGCGTGTTCTCCTTCAGCATGGCCTCGTAGTCGCCGGCCAGGTCCTCGAGAAAGGTGTCGACCTCCTGGACGTCGAAGCCGCGAAACATCCGGACGGTGAACTGCTGCTGGCGGATATCCATGGGCGTGATGCGCACGGCGGCCTCCTCAGTGCTGCGCCCGGAGCAGGTACCGGAGAACCCACTCCACTAGATTGATGGCGAATATGACGATCAGCGGTGAGAAGTCGAGCCCACCGGTCTTCCACGGTGGCAGCAGCCGCCGGGCGGGCTCCAACACCGGCTCGGTGACCTGACGGAGGAACGTCACGATGGGGTTGCGGGGATCCAGCCTCACCCAGGTGATCAGCGCAGCCGCGATGATGACCCACGTATAGATCTGCAGCAGCCTGAAGATCAGTTCCACGTTATGGCCTCTTCCCCAGCTCGCGCGAGCGCTCGGTTGCGCGCTCCACCGCGTTGATGAACGTCCGCCGCACTCCCCCTTCTTCCAGCGCCGCGATCCCGGCGATGGTCGTGCCGCCGGGGGACGAGACCATGTCCTTGAGCTGACCCGGATGGGCCCCGGTCTCCAGGATGAGCTTGGCCGAGCCGAGGACGGTCTGGGTGGCCAGGATCATGGCGGTGGCGCGATCCAGTCCCATCTTCACGCCGCCGTCGGCCAGGGACTCGATGACGATCGCCACGTAGGCCGGCCCGGAGCCCGACAGGCCGGTGACCGCGTCGAGATGGTCTTCATCGAGCACCACCACGCGCCCCACCGCGCCGAACAGCTCCTGCGCCATTTCGAGGTCCCCCGAGTCGAGTCCGTCGGCCCGCGCGATCGCGGTGACGCCTTCCAGCACCAGCGCGGGCGTGTTCGGCATGACCCGGATCAGCCGCGCCGGCTTGCCGAGCCCGCCGCGCAGCGCGGCCACCGGCACCCCGGCCGCCACCGAGATCAGCAGCTTGCCGGGATCCACCGCGCCCGCGATCTCCTTCAGCACCGAGCCCATTATCTGCGGCTTGACGGCCAGGATCACCACGTCGGCTCCGGCCACCAGCTCCGGGTTGGAGGCGGCGGCGCGGATGCCGTACTGCTTGGCCATCTGCTCGAGCCGATCGGCGCGCGCGTCGGTCGCCGCGATGGCCGAGGCCGGGACGAGGCCGGTCTGGAGCAGGCCCTTGATGATCGCCTCCCCCATGTTGCCCGCGCCGAGGAACGCCACCCTCTTGTCCTTGATGCTCACGCTGAGCTCCCCTCACCCTGGCTCCCCTCACCCTGGCTCCCCTCACCCTGCCCTCTCCCCAGAGGGGAGAGGGTGGGGGTGCGGGGGCCGAAGATTGCGGTGCCCACGCGCACCATGGTGGCGCCTTCCTCGATGGCCACCTCGTAGTCGGCGCTCATGCCCATGGACAGGTGCTCGAGCCCGAGTCCATCGCGCAGCCGGCGCAGGGCCCGGAAGTGGGGCCGCGTATCCTCCGGCGTCGGCGTCGCCGGCGGGATCGCCATCAGCCCGCGCACCCGGAGGCCGGGCAGGCCACCGACGGCGTCGCAGAGGCGCTTCACCTCGGCGGGCGCCACGCCACCCTTCTGCGGCTCGTCCCCGACATTGACCTGCAGCAGGACGCTCACGGTGCGCTCGGCGCCGTGGGCGCGGCGGCTCAGCTCCTGGGCCAGCTCCAGGCGGTCCACCGAATGAATCCAGTCGAAGAGCCGCACCGCGTCCTTGGCCTTGTTGGTCTGGAGCGAGCCGATCAGATGCCAGGGCACCGGGCGGCCCACCGCCTCGATCTTCTCCCGCGCCTCCTGGACACGGTTCTCTCCCAGAGCCGCGACGCCCGCCGCGACGGCCAGTCGGACGCGCTCCGCGTCCATCGTCTTGGAGACCGCGATGAGGAGCACGTGGTCGGAGGAGCGACCGGCTCGCGCGCACGCCCGCGCCACAGCCTCCTGGACCCGCCCGAGATTGGCGCGTATGTCCAGCATGAGTGGGGGGGATTCTAGCATGCCCGCTCGGGCAGCGCCGCCACCGTGACCAGGCGGCCGGCGCCGCGCTCACGGCGATACGAGAACAGCAGGTCCGGGCGGCAGCCGGTGCAGAGGCCCAGGGCCTCGATGCGGCCCGGCCGGACCCCCGCCGCGGTGAGCTGATCCTGGTTGGCCCGCCAGAGGTCGAGCATCCACTTCCCCGGCCCCTTGGGCGTCACCCACGCCTCCCAGCCGTCCGGAAACGCCGCCTCGAGCCGCTCGAGCACCGGCGCGTCCACCTCGTAGCAGCACGGGCCGATGGACGGCCCGATGGCGACGACCAGGTCGGCGACCGCGCTCCCCGCCGCGACCAGATCGGCGACGGCGGCGCGGGCCACCGACTGCACGGTGCCCCGCCAGCCCGCGTGCACCGCGGCCAACCGTCCCGCGCGCGGGTCGTAGAGCACGATGGGCAGGCAGTCGGCGGTGGAGATGACCAGGGGCAGGCCGGGCCGGGTGGTCGACAGGGCGTCGCCGTGCCCGGCGAGTCCGCCGCGCTCGGCGCGCAGCACGACGGCGCCGTGCACCTGCCGCGCGAACGCGGCCGGGGCGCGGAGCCCGCGCGCGGCCAGGAGTGGCGCCGCCTCCGGCCCGAAGGGCGGCCGCCGCTCGGTGGGCTTCACCACCCCGGGGAAGTGGCGCGTGGTGAACAGATGCGGCAGGCCGATGTCCTCGAGCAAGCGCGAGGTCACGAACCGCGGGGGATCGTCGTGGAAGTGCGGAGGGGGGGCCGTCACCCGGCCATTCTCTCACGACTGCGATACCCTCTCCCCGTCGAGGGGAGAGGGTCGCGGGCGGCCGGAGCCGAGGCGAGCGGCTACCGATGCGAGTGAGGGAGTGCCGCGCTAGTCCGCCTGGCGGCGCAGGAACGCGGGCACGTCCAGGTCCTCCTCCGCGGGCTCCTCGCCCTCCGCGCGGAGATCGGCGATTCGCTTGCGCCAGTCCTTGGCGGGAGCGGGCCCCCGCGGGCTCGCGGAGAGCGGCACCACCTTGGAGCTCGGCAGCGTCGCTTCTTTTCGCTCGGTGAATCCCGTGGCGATCACCGTGATGCGCACCTCGTCGTGCAGGCTCTCGTCGATCACCGCGCCGAAGATGATGTTGGCCTCCTCGTGCGCCGCCTCCTGCACGATGCGCGCGGCCTCCTCGACCTCGTGGATGGAGAGATCGGGGCCGCCGGTGAAGTTGATCAGGATGCCGCGCGCGCCCTCGATCGAGGTCTCGTCCAGTAGCGGGCTCGCCACCGCCTTCTGCGCCGCGTCGAGCGCGCGGTGCTCGCCCTTGCCGAGCCCGGTGCCCATGAGGGCCATGCCCATGCCGGACATGATCGTGCGCACGTCGGCGAAGTCGAGGTTGATCAGCCCGGGCACGAGGATCAGGTCCGAGATGCCCTGCACCGCCTGGAGCAGCACGGTGTCGGCGACCTTGAAGGCCTCGAGCAGGGGGGTGCCGCGATCCACCACCGCGAGCAGCCGCTGGTTCGGGATCGCGATCAGGGTGTCCACCACCGCGCGCAGCTCGGCCATGCCGGCCTCGGCCTGGAGCGCGCGCTTGCGGCCCTCGAACGCGAACGGCTTGGTCACCACCGCGACGGTGAGGATGCCGAGCTCCTTGGCCACCGAGGCCACGATCGGCGCGGAGCCGGTGCCGGTGCCACCGCCCAGGCCCGCGGTGACAAATACCATATCGGCGCCGTCCAGCTCCTTCTTGATCGCCTCGCGATCCTCCAGGGCCGCGTTCTTGCCGACCTCCGGATCCGAGCCCGCTCCGAGTCCTGAAGTGAGCCGAGCGCCCAGCTGAAGCTTGACCGGGGCCGGTGAGGATTTGAGTGCCTGCAGGTCGGTGTTTGCCACGATGAAGTCCACGCCGGTGAAGGAGGCCGCCATCATGCGGTTGACCGCGTTGGAGCCGCCTCCGCCGAGGCCGATCACCTTGATCTTCGCCGTCTCGCGCTCCACCTCCAGCTCGAACACCGGCCGCCGCCCCTGAGTGTGCTCCATCGAGTCCTCCTTCAATCGAGCTCGTGGTTGCCGCGCCCGGACGGGCGGCACGTTCGAGAACAACTCCGCCTGTCCGGCGGCACGCGAGGGCTTCCCCTCGCCGCCTCCCTTAGAAGAGCTCCGCAAACCAGTCCCTCAGGCGCCGGCCGGTGCGCCCGACCAGCGTGCCGTCGTCCACCTCGGTGGGCCCGCCGCCCGCCCCGTGGCCGCGCGCCCCGTAGAGCGCGAGCCCCACCGCGGTGGCGTGGATCGGGCTCTGCACCACGTCCGCGAGCCCGGAGAGCCCGGTGGGCACCCCACGCCGCACCGGCATGTCGAAGACCTGCTCGGCCAGCTCGGGCACGCCCTGCATGATCGAGCTGCCGCCGGTGACCACCACCCCGCCCGCGGCCACGTCGTTGAGCCCGCCCCGCACGAGGTCGCGCGCGACCAGGGTGAAGATCTCCTCTACCCGGGGCTGGATGATCTCGGACAGGATCTGGCGCGAGAGCTGCCGCGCCTTGCGCCCGCCCACGCTGGGCACGTCCACCACCTCGTCCTCGCGGACCAGCGCGGTGAGCGCGCAGCCGTGACGCTTCTTCAGCTCCTCCGCGTCCGCGGTCGGCGTGCGCAGGCCCACC
Organism: Candidatus Rokuibacteriota bacterium; assembly: GCA_040902305.1. Classification (GTDB taxonomy): domain Bacteria; phylum Methylomirabilota; class Methylomirabilia; order Rokubacteriales; family CSP1-6; genus CAMLFJ01. Next base: position 21,686 of record JBBDXN010000013.1, read on the forward strand.
GCGATGTCGTTCGAGATGTGGTCGCCGCCGAGCGGCAGGCTGCTGGTGTGCCAGACCGCGCCGTCCCGGAAGAGGGCCACGTCGGTGGTGCCGCCGCCGAGGTCGATCAAAAGAATCCCGAGCTCCTTCTCCTCGGCGGAGATCACCGCCTCCGCGGAGGCCAGCGGCTCGAGCACGAGGTCCTGCACCTGCAGGCCCGCGCGGTTGACGCTGCGGACCACGTTACGCACCGAGGTGGTCGCCCCGGTGACGAGGTGCACCTCCACCTCGAGCCGCACCCCGGACATGCCGAGCGGCTCCTTGACCCCGTCCTGGTCGTCCACCAGAAAGGTCTGGGGGAGCACGTGGATGATCTCGCGGTCCTGGGGCAGGTTGACCGCGCGGGCCGCGTCGAGCGCGCGCTCGACGTCGGCCTGGCTCACCTCGCGGTGCTTGCCGGAGACCGCCACCACCCCGCGGCTGTTGATGCCGCGGATGTGCCCGCCCGCCACCCCCGCGATCACCGACTGGATCTCGACGCCGGCCATCTCCTCGGCCTCCGCGACCGCGTGCTTGATGGACTCGACGGTGGAGTCGATGTTCACCACCACGCCCTTGCGCAGCCCGCGCGACGGGCTCACCCCGACGCCGATGATGTCGAGATTGCCCACCGGCGACCAATCCGCGATGACACAGCAGATCTTGGTCGTGCCCACGTCGAGCCCGGCGATGACCTGACGCACTCGGGATCTGGCCATTCCCCTCCTCACCTCGCCACGGTCTTGAGAACCACCTGGTCGCGGAAGCGCAGATCGATCGCGCTGACCGGCTCGCCTCCCGCGCGCACCTGGGCCAGCACGCCCTGCAGCCGGCCGAGCCTCGCCTCCCAGTCCTCGGCGCCCAGCCGGACCTCGACGCCCTCCACCGTGTAGAGCACGGGGCCGTCGGGCCGGCTCACGTCGATCTCCGAGATCTGCCCGAGCAAGGTCGTCTCGGAGCGGAGCAGCACCCGCAGCAGGGAGATCCCGGCGGCCACCCGCGGGGTCGGCGCCCCCGCGCTCCCCGCGAGGTCGGCGGGGCTCAGGCCGGTGATCACCGGCGCCTGCGGGTCCACCGCGCGCGTCTCCGCGCCCAGGCTCACGCCCTGCTCGTCGATCCAGTGCAGCCGGCCCGCGTGGGCCAGGGTGAAGGGCCGTCGCTCCTCCACCGCGAGCGTGACCCGGTTCGGGAAGCGCCGCACCAGGTCGGCGCGGCGCACGAGCGGCAGGCCCTCGAGCCGCGCCAGCACCGCGCTCCGATCCAGCCGGAACAGATTGGTGCCCGGGCCGATGCCGGAGGCGGCCACGATCTCCTCGGGGGTCAGGCGGCTCGCCCCCGCCACCGCCACCTCGGTCACCGCGAACCGCGGCGACGTGAGCAGCCAGACCGCCCCGACCCCGGCCGCGGCCAGCACCGCCAGCGCCGCGCCGATCGGCACGATGCGCGTGGCGACCCACCGCGCGCGCCGGGTCATGCGCCGGGCCATGCGCACCCGGGACACGCGCTGGCGCGTCATGGCGGTACCCACCTCGGCGAGGTCCTCGATCTTCGCCCGCGCCCCGCGCGGTGAAATGACCGAGCTATGGGTTCTCATGAGGTTGGGGGGTTGTTTCTACCCGCTCTTGTTTTTGTATGCGGGGGCCCAGAAATGGCCCCCGCACTCCCCCAACCGCGGACGACCAGAAAGCGAGCGGACTTTGCCGCGGTGGGCGGACTTCCGTTCCGGCTCACGACCGTTTCGGCGCTCATTTTCGCGCGCGCCTCAGACCTCCCCCAGCGTCTTCATCTCCGGCTCGAGCGTGATGCCGAAGTGGTTCTTCACCCGCTCCAGCGTGAGCTGCATGAGCGCCTTGATGTCGTGGGCGCCGGCCCCACCCCGGTTGACGATGAAGTTGGCGTGCTTGGCCGAGATCTCCGCGCCGTTGAGGCGCTTGCCCTTGAGCCCCACCTTCTCGATGAGCCGCGTCGCGGTCTCGCCCGGCGGGTTCTTCCAGACGCAGCCCGCGGAGGCCAGGGCGAGCGGCTGGGTCGACTTCTTCTGCTTGAGCCGCTGCTTGATGTCCTTCTGGATCTCCGCGAAGGGCCGCCGGTGCAGCTGCAGGCGCGCCCCGATCAGCACCGCGCCGGCCGGGGCGTGGAACGTGCGGTTGCTGAACGACCCCGCCCCCGGCTTGAACTCGCCGAGGGTGCCGTCGGGGTAGAGGAAGTACACCGCCGAGATGAAGTCGGCGATGCCGCCGTCCGGGGTGCTCGCGTTCATGGCCACCGCGCCGCCCACCGAGGCGGGCACGCCCACCAGGCACTCGATGCCGCCCAGGTTGAGGGCGGCCGCCTCCCGGATGAGCGCGGACAGGCTCACCCCCGCGCCGGCCACCGCCTCCTCGCCGTTGAACTCGGCGCGGCCGAGGCAGCCTTCGAGCTTGAGCACGACCCCGCGCACCCCGCGATCGCTCACCAGCAGGTTGTTGCCGCCGCCGATCACGTCGAGCGAGAGCTGCTCCCGCTCCGCGAACGACAGCGCGACCCGGATGTCTTCCACGTCCTGCGGGACGATGAAGATGTCCGCGGAGCCTCCGATGCGCAAGGAGGTGTGGAAGCTGAGGGGCTCCTTGAACCGGACCTCGCCTCGAATCTCTCCCAGCATGTGTTATCTCCTCTTGGACGGCGTGTCCGGGGCCTCGCCGAGGCGCTTGAGCAGTTCCCCGCCCAGTTGCCCCACGTCGCCGGCCCCGAGAGTGAGCACGAGATCACCCGGTCGGGTGGATTCGCACAGGTAGTCGACGATGGCCGCGCGGTCGCCGCCCCGGTAGAGCACCTCTCGGTGCCCGTGGGCCGCGATGCCGTCGGCCAGGTCGCGGGCGTGGACGCCGGGAATCGGCGCCTCGCCCGCCGCATAAATGTCCATGACGATGAGCACGTCAGATTGATAGAACGCAGTCAGGAAGTCGTCCCGCAGGTGCTGTGTCCGCGAATAGCGGTGCGGCTGGAACACCGTGACCACACGACGGTCGAACCCCGCCTTGGCGGCGGCGAGAGTCGCCCGGATCTCGGCCGGGTGATGGCCGTAGTCGTCCACCACGAGCACGCCCTGGGCCTCACCCCGAATCTGGAATCGGCGCTGGACGCCCGCGAAGCCGGCCAGCGCCGCCTGGATCTTGTCGAACGGCATCTCGAGATCGAGCCCCACCGAGGCGGCGGCCAGCGCGTTCAGCACGTTGTGCCGGCCGGGCACCTGGAGGGTGACCGGCCCGAGGGCCGTGCCCCGATGCCCCACCTCGAACTCCGAGCGCATCTCCGAGAACCGGAGCCGGCGCGCCATCACGTCGGCGCCCGCCTCGAGGCCGTAGGTCACCACCCGCTTGTCCATGCGGGGGATCATGCGCTGCACGTTCTGGTCGTCGAGGCACACCATCGCCGCGCCGTAGAACGGCACCTTGTTCACGAAGGTGAGGAAGGCGGCCACGATCGCGTCGAGATCGGCGTAGTGGTCCAGGTGCTCCGCGTCCACCGTGGTCACCACCGCGATGGTCGGCGAGAGCTTCAGGAACGAGCCGTCCGACTCGTCGGCCTCCGCGACCAGGAACTCGCCCTGGCCGAGCCGCGCGTTGGTGCCGAGCCCGTGCACGCGCCCGCCCACCACCACGGTGGGATCGAAGCCGCCCGCGTTCAGCACCGCCGCCACCATCGAGGTGGTGGTGGTCTTGCCGTGGGTGCCCGCGACCGCGATGCCGTACTTGAGCCGCATCAGCTCGGCGAGCATCTCGGCCCGCCCGATCGACGGCACCCCGCGCTGCCGCGCGGTCTGCACCTCGACGTTGTCGCGCGCCACCGCGGAGGAGTAGACGACGACGTGCGCGCCCTCCACGTGGGCCGCCTCGTGGCCCAGGAACACCTTGGCGCCGAGGCGCTCGAGCCGCTCCACCGTCTCGCTCCGCCGCGCGTCGGAGCCGGTGACCCGGTAGCCCAGCGTGAGCAGCACCTCCGCGATGCCGCTCATGCCGACGCCGCCGATGCCCACGAAGTGGATGTGCTGGTACTTCTTGAACATCAGGCGGCCTTCCCCACGAACCGCTCCCGGTCGCCGGTTCCGTGCTGAGAGACGTTGAGCAGCACGCCCGTCGAGAAGAGCGTCATCAGGAGCGCGGAGCCGCCGAACGAGATGAACGGCAGCGGCAATCCCTTGGTGGGCAAGGCCCCGGTCACCACGCCCAGGTTCACCAGGATCTGGGTGGCGAGCATGATGGTGAGCCCCAGGCCCAGGTAGGCCCCGAAGGCGTCGGGCGCCCGCAGGCCGACGCGCAGGCCGCGCCAGATCAGGAGCGCGAAGAGCGCGACGATGGCGGTGGCGCCGACCAGGCCCAGCTCCTCGCCGATGATCGCGAAGATGAAGTCGGTGTACGGCTCGGGCAGGTAGAAGAGCTTCTGCTTGGAGTCGCCGAGCCCCACCCCGAGCCAGCCGCCCGAGCCGAGCGCCAGGAAGGACTGGATGATCTGGAAGCCGCTGCCCTGCGGATCGTCCCACGGGTTCATGAACGCGACCATGCGGCGCCAGCGATAGGGCTTCATGGCGATGAGCGCGATCACCACCGGGAGCGCGCAGGCCGCGATGGCCACCATGTGCGGCACCCGGGCGCCCGCCAGGTAGGCGAGCGCGAGGGTCAGGACGATGAGGGCCAGGCTGTTGCCCAGATCGGGCTGCAGCAGCGTGAGCCCGGCCATGCCGCCTGCGACCAGGAGGATCGGCAGGAGGCCTTCCGTGAAGCGTCCGATGACCTCCTGCCGGCGCGTCAGGAACGAGGCGAGGTACAGCACGAGCGAGAACTTGGCCAGCTCCACCGGCTGGAAGGAGAGCGGGCCCACGTGGAACCAGCGTCGCGTGCCGTTGATGGACTGGCCGAAGGGCGGCACCAGGACCAGCACGAGCAGCACGAAGGAGACCACGAGCAGCGGGATCACCAGCCGCTCGAGCCACCGGTAGTCGAGCAGCATGCCGCCCCAGAGACACCCGAACCCGAGCACCGCCCAGAAGAGCTGCTTCTTGAGGAAAAAAAACGGATCGTGGAACCGGTCCGCGGCCACGATGGCGCTGGCCGAGTAGACCATCACCACGCCCACGCACACGAGGGTCACCACCACCCCGAAGAGCGGCAGATCGGGGGTGAGCTTGCGGGGCATCAGGCGAGCAGCGCCCGCACCACGGACTTGAAGACGTCGCCGCGGTGCTCGAAGTTTCGGAACATGTCGAAGGACGCGCACGCGGGCGAGAGCAGCACCACGTCGCCCACCCGGGCCGCCTCGCGGGCCCGCCGCACCGCCTCGTCCATCGATTCCGCGTCCTCCACCGGGATACCCGCCGGCTCGAGCGCGGCGCGGATCCGGCCGCGATCCTGCCCGATCAGCACCGCGTGGCGCACCCGGCCGCGGGCCGCCTCGGCGAGCGGCCCGAAGTCCTGGCCCTTGCCCTTGCCTCCCGCGATGAGCACGACCGGCTCCGTGAAGCTCTGGAGCGCCTTGATGGTCGAGTCCACGTTGGTGCCCTTGGAGTCGTTGTAGTAGACGACCCCGCGGTCGTGGTCTACCCGCTCGATGCGGTGGGCGACGCCGCGGAAGGCGGCGATGCCCCGGCGGATCGCCGAGGGCGCCATGCCGGTCCAGAGCGCGCACGCGGTGGCCGCGAGCACGTTCTCCACGTTGTGCGAACCACGCAGGGTGATATCCGAGACCGGGCAGATGCGCTCGGTGGTGCCGTTGAGCTTGGCCACGATCCAGCCGTCGTACATGAAGACGCCGTAGGCCAGGGTGGTGAGCCGGCTGAACCAGATCACGCGCCCCCGCGCCCGGCTCCCGAGCCCGGCGGTGACCGGATCGTCGGCGTTCAGGACCACGCAGTCGGTCGCCCCCTGGTTCGCGAAGATTCGCGCCTTGGCGTCCACGTAGCGCTCGAAGGTCCCGTGCCGGTCCAGGTGATCGGGGGTGACGTTCAGGATCGCCCCGACCCGCGGGCGGAACCGGTCGACCGCGTCGAGCTGAAAGCTCGACACCTCCGCTATGACGATCCCGTCGCCCGGGAACTCGAGCGCGTGCTCGGCGAGGGGCGTCCCGATGTTGCCGCCCACCAGCACCGGGCGCACCTGCGTGCGCAGCAGCTCGCCGGTCAGCGCGGTGGTCGTGGTCTTGCCGTTGGTGCCGGTGATCGCGATGACGTCGGCCTCCATCACCCGCCACGCCAGCTCCAGCTCGCCGATGATCGGCACCCCGCGCGTGCGCATCGCGCCCAGCGCGGGCAGGTCGAGCGGCACCCCCGGGCTCACGACCACCAGCTCCGCGCCCACGAACGCGGCGTCGGGGTGCCCGCCCGCCCAGAGGGCGCAGCCCTCGCGCTCGAGCCCGCGCGCCTCCGCGGGCAGCGCCTCGAGGGGGCTCGCGTCGGAGGCGAGCACGCGCCCCCCCAGGCGGCCGATCAGCCGCGCCGCCGCCACCCCGCTCTTGGCCAGCCCGACCACCGAGACGGTCTTGCCCGCGAGCGACTGTCGGTACCGCGCCCCGCGGTCGCCGTTACCGCTCACGAAGATCCCGGTGGGGTAGGAAACGTCTCGCCGCAACGTGTTCGTGATTGCCATCGCATGTCACCCTAGCGGAGCTTGAGTGTGGTCAGGGCCAGGAGCGCCAACATGAACGACAGGATCCAGAACCGGACGATGATCTTGGGCTCCGCCCAACCCTTGATCTCGTAGTGATGGTGCAGCGGCGCCATCTTGAAGACCCGCCGCCCGGTGAGCTTGAAGGAGCCCACCTGGATGATCACCGACGCCGCCTCCACCACGTAGATGCCGCCGATGAGCGGCAACAGGAGCTCCGACTTCGTGAGCACCGCCAGCGTGCCGATGGCCCCGCCGAGGGCGAGCGAGCCGACGTCGCCCATGAACACCTGCGCCGGGTAGCTGTTGAACCACAGGAACCCGAGCGCCGCGCCCACCAGCGCCCCGCAGAAGATCGTCAGCTCGCCGGTGCCCTTGACGTTCAGGATGCGCAGGTACTCCGCGGCCCGGAAGTTGCCGGTGAGATACGCGATCACCGCGAAGGCCCCGCCCGCGGTCACGATGGGGCCGATGGCGAGCCCGTCGAGCCCGTCGGTCAGGTTCACCGCGTTGGAGGCCCCCACGATCACGAGGATCGCGAAGGGGATCCAGAGCCAGCCGAACGTGATGAGCCAGCCCTTGAAGAACGGGATCACGACGCTGGTGGTGAACCCGTCGGCCGGCCACCAGTACAGCGCGCCCATCAGGACGCCCACCAGCACGATCTGGGCGCCGAACTTCTCCTTGGCCGAGATGCCCTTGCGCGTCCGGAGCTTCTTCCAGTCGTCCTTCAGGCCGATCAGGCCGAGGCCCAGGGTGGCCAGCATCAGCACCCAGATGTAGCGGTTGCGCAGGTTGGCCCAGAGCAGGGTCGAGACCAGGATCGCCACCAGGATGCCGATACCGCCCATGGTGGGGGTGCCCGCCTTGGCCCGGTGCCGCTCCGGGGTGTCCTCCCGGACCGAGCTCTCTCCGTGCTGCATCTGGCGCAGGCGGCTGATCAGCCAGGGCCCCAGGATGAAGGAGATCACCAGGGCGGTGACGGTCGCCATCGCGGTCCGGAAGGTGATGTACCGGAACACGTTGAAGGCGGTGTGGTACTTGGCGAGCGGCACCAGCAGCTCGTAGAGCATCAGCCATTCACTCCTCCGAAGCGCGCCACGAGCGCGTCCACCACACGCTCCATGCGCATGCCCCGGGAACCCTTGACGAGCACCGCGTCGCCGGGCGCGAGCCGCTTGAGCAGCAGCGCCACCGTATCCTCGAACGTGGTCACGTGATGGCTCTCCGCGAGCCCGGCCTCGCGCGCGGCGTCCGCCGCGGTCTGGGCCCACCGCCCCATGCCGATGAACTCGGCCGCCCCCGACGCGGCCACCGCGCGGCCCATCTCCCGATGCGCGGACTCGCTGATCGGGCCCAGCTCCAGCATGTCGCCCAGCACCACCACGCGCCGCGGCGCGTCGGCGGCGGCCAGCGTGGCGAGCGCGGCGCTCACCGAGGTCGGGTTGGCGTTGTAGGTGTCGTCCAGGATGCGCAGCCGGCCCGCGCGCCGCCAGACGCAGCGGCCCTTGGCCGGACGCGCCGCCTCGAGCCCGACGCCGATCTGCTCGAGCGACAGCCCCAGCGCGAGCCCGACGCCCGCCGCGGCGAGCGCGTTGACCACGTTGTGGCGGCCCGCGAAGTGCAGGCGTACCGGCCGCCGGGCGGGGCCCGCGGCCAGCGTGAAGCGGAGACCGTCGCCGTCGTCCTCGACCGGCCCCGCCGCGAAGACGTCGGCGATGGGCCGCGTGCTGAAGTAGAGCACCCGGGCCCGGCTCTGGGTGTGCATGGCGAGCACCCGCGGGTCGTCGGCGTTGAGCACCACCGCGCCGTCCGGCGGGATCGCGCGCACCAGCGCGCTCTTCTCCGCGGCCACCCCCTCCAGCGAGCCGAAAAACTCGGTGTGGGCGCTCGACACCACCGTGACCGCGCCCACCGTCGGCCGGCTGATCGCGGCGAGCGCCGCGATCTCCCCGGGCGTGTTCGCGCCCAGCTCCAGCGCGAGCGCCCGGTGCTCCGGCCCGAGGCGTAGCAGCGTGAGGGGCAGGCCCCATTGATTGTTGAAGCTGCCCTCCGGCTTCAGCACCGGGCCCAGGGCCTCGAGGACCGCGGCCAGCATCTCCTTGGTCGTGGTCTTGCCGTTGGAGCCGGTCACCGCCGCGACCGGCACCGTGAAGCGCGCGCGGTGGTAGGCGGCCAGCCGCCCGAGCGCCCGGGTGGTGTCGTCCACCAGGACCGTCGGCACCGAGGGCGGCAGATCGTCGGGCAGGTTGTGCAGGACCAGGCAGGCCGCTCCCCGCGCGGCCGCGTCGCGCAGGAAGCCGTGGCCGTCGCGGTTCGGCCCGCGGATGGCGAAGAAGGCCTCCCCGATGCCGAGGTGGCGGCTGTCGATGCTGACGCCGGTGACCGGCACGCCCAGGTCGCCGGCCACGAGGGCCCCCTGGGTGCCGCGCACCACGTCCTCGACGCTCAGCGCCGCCATGCCGGCCCTCCGGATCCGCCGCGCTCGAGCAGCGCGGTGCGCGCCACGTCCCGGTCGTCGAAGTCGAGCGTCTCGGGGCCGATGATCTGGTAGGCCTCGTGCCCCTTGCCCGCGATCACCACCACGTCGCCCTCGCGGCCCCAGTCCACCGCGGCCTGGATCGCGCGCCGGCGATCGGCCACCAGCTCGTGCCGGCCCGCCGCCCCGGCCGGGATGCCGGTCTCGATCTCGGCCAGGATCGCCTCGGGGCGCTCGCTGCGCGGGTTGTCCGACGTCACCCACGCCCGGTCGCCGAGGCGCGCCGCGATGCCGCCCATGATGGGTCGCTTGCCCCGGTCCCGGTCGCCGCCGCAGCCGAAGACGACGCCGAGCCGCCCGCCCGGGCCCACCAGCTTGCGCGCGGTGGTCAGCACCCGCTCCAGCGCGTCGGGGGTATGCGCGTAGTCCACGACCACCAGGAACGGCTGGCCGGCTTCCACCCGCTCGAACCGGCCCGGCACCGTGGCCACCCGGGAGAGCGTCTCGCCGATCCGCCGCGGCTCCATGTCCAGAGCCAGTCCGACGCCGACCGCGGCCAGAAGATTCATCACGTTGTGCTCGCCGACCAGCGGCGACGCGATCTCGATGGCGCCGCGGGACGACGCGACCTCCAGGCGGATGCCGTCCAGGCCGGATTCCCAGCGGCGCGGCCGTAGCTCGGCCTCGCCGTGCAGGCCGTAGGTGATCGGCCGCACCCGCGGGTCGGCGGCGGCCGCCCTCAGCATGGCCGCCCCCGCCGGGTCGTCGGTGTTCACCACCGCGGCGCGGGAGGGCTTGCGGCTGCCGGTCAGCAAGGTGAACAGCCGGGCCTTCGCGTCACGATACGCCTCGATCGTCCGGTGGAAGTCGAGGTGGTCCTGGGTCAGGTTGGTGAACACCGCGACGTCGAGCTCGATGCCGTCCACCCGGTGCAGCGCCAGGGCGTGCGAGGACGCCTCCATCGCGGCCCCGCCGACGCCCGCCCGCACCATGCGCGCCAGCAGCGACTGCAGCTCGAGCGCCTCGGGTGTCGTCTGGTTGGCCGCCTCCACCTGCGAGCCAACCCGATACTCGATGGTGCCGATCACCCCGGTGGGGCGGCCGCCCGCGCCGAGCAAGGCCTCGACCAGCAGCGAGGTCGTGGTCTTGCCGTTGGTGCCGGTGATGGCGACCACGGTGAGCCGGCGCGAGGGATGCTGATGGTAGGCGTCGGCCAGGCGGGCCAGGGCCTCGCGCGAGGACGGCACGATGACGCGCGCGGCCGCGCTCCCCGGCAGCGGATCGGCGCCCTCGGCGACCACCGCGGTCGCGCCGCGCCCCACCGCGTCGGCGGCGAAGCGGCGGCCGTCCTGCTTGAACCCCGGGATCGCCACGAACAGCGCGCCCGCCGCGACCTTTCTCGAATCGTAGGCGATGCCCGTCACCGTGCGAGGCAGGGTGCCCAGCACCGTCTTGTCCGGCAGGGCTTCGAGCAGGGTCGTGGTGGGCACGGCGGTGTCGCTCATGTCCTCACGGCCGAAGACTCGCCGCCACGGCGGCGGGGGCCCGGTCGGCCGGGGACGCCAGGTGGAGCCGGCACCGCGCGCCCGCCGGGAGGGGGGCGCCGGGCGGCGGCGACTGGCTGGTCACGATGCCGCGCCCGGTGATCTCGAGCCGCACGCCGAAGGGCGCGAGGGCCTCCAGGGCCTGGCGGAGCGAGAGGCCGTCGAGCCGCGGCATGAGCGCCTCATCCGGCGCGCTCGAGGACTGGGTGCGGCTGTCGTCCGCGGCCGCGCACGGCTCCTGGGTCAGCCCGGCCGGACGCACCGGGGAGCCGAGCACCGCCGAGCCGCCGGCGCGCGGGGTGGCCGGCTCGGCGGCCACGATCTCCCCGCGCACGATCGGCACCGGGCTGGTGTCGCGCGGGGGCACGTTCAGGTAGCGCAGGGCCTCGCGCCCGATCGTGGCGAACATCGGCGCGGCCGCCTCGCTGCCCCACTTCTCGTTCTTGGGCTCGTCGAGCAGCACGATCATGGCGAGGCGCGGATCGTCGGCGGGCACGAAGCCCACGAACGACAGCACGCCGGGGGCCCGCGAGTAGCGCTTGGTCGCCGGGTCCAGCTTCTGGGCGGTGCCGGTCTTGCCCGCCACGTCGTAGCCGGGAATCGCGGCGTGGCGGCCGGTGCCGTTGGCGACCACGTTGACCATCATGTCGGTGAGGGTGCGCGCGGTCTCGGGGCTGATGACCTGGCGCACCGTCTTGGGCTCGAAGGCGCGGAGCTCCCGCCCCTGCGCGTCGAGCACCGCGCGGACGATCTGGGGCTGCATGAGCCGGCCGCCGTTGGCCACCGCCCCGAACGCCGCCACCATCTGCACCGCGGTCACCGAGATCTCCTGGCCGATGGACAGGGTGGCGAGCGAGAGGCCGGACCACTGCGCGGGCGGACGGAGCCGGCCTCGACTCTCGCCGGGCAGGCCCAGATTGGTCGGGGACCCGAAGCCGAACGCGGTCATGTACTTGTAGTAGCGCTCCCGGCCGAGCTGCATCCCGACCTTGATCGAGCCCACGTTGGAGGAGTTCTGGAGCACCTCGGCAAAGGTGAGCCAGCCGTACTTCTTCCAGTCGTGGATGGTCGCGTTCGCCACCCTGATCGCGCCGTTCTCGGCGTAGAGGCGGTCGGTCGGGCGCACCACGCCCTCCTCCAGCGCGGCGGCGGCCATGATCACCTTGAAGGTCGAGCCCGGCTCGAAGGGGTCGGTGACCGCCCGGGCGCGGCGGTCGTCGTCGGTGGCGGTCGTGAACGCGTTCGGGTTGAACGTGGGGCGGATCGCCATCGCGAGGATCTCGCCGGTGCGGGGATCCATCGCCACCGCCATCGCGGACTTGGCCCGGGTGCGCCGCCACGCCGCGTCCACCTCCTTCTCGGCCAGGTACTGGATGGTGGCGTCGATGGTGAGCGTGATCCCCTGACCCGCCACCGCGGGCTTGAGCACGATGGGCGCACCGGTCACCTCGCGGCCGAGGGCGTCCCGCTCCACCACCGCGCGGCCCTCCACGCCGGCCAGGTGCTCGTCCCACATCTGCTCCATGCCCGCGAGCCCCTTGCCGTCCGCGCCTTCGAAGCCGATCAGCTGGGCCGCGAGCTCGCGGTTCGGGTAGAGGCGCAGGCTGTCCTCCACCAGGGTGAGCGAGGGATCCTTGAGCTCGCGCACCGCGCGCGCCATGTCCGGGGTGAGGCGCCGGTGCACCGGCGCGAACTTCTTCGACACCGTGAGTCTGCGGGCGATGTCGCGGGACGGCTCGCTCAGGATCGCGGCGAGGCGGGCGGCGAGGCGGCCCGCGTCCTCCACCTTCGCCGGGGTGACGTAGAGCGTGTCGGCGCGCGAGGAGACCGCGAGGGCCTGGCCGCCGCGGTCGACGATGGGCCCGCGCTTGGGGCGCAGCGGCACCGTCTTGGCGTGCTGGTTCTCGGCGAGGCGAGCGTACTCGTCGTGCTTCCAGACTTGTAGATAGCCGAGGCGCCCGAGGATCCCGAAGAAGGCGAAAGCCAGGCACGCCGCGAAGATCAGCGTCCGGGTTCTCAGGCCCTCGATCCGGATCTCGGTCATGCGGTCCCGCTAGCGCACTCCGACGTCGCGAGACACCGCGCGCTCGGCCACGACGGCCGGCCGGTCGAGGGCGGCGGCGCCCTTGCCGCCCAGGATGAACTCGCGCGCGAGCCGGACCTGGTCGCGCGTCGGCGCCACCATGCCCAGCTCGGTGCGGGCCTTGCCCTCGATGCGGGACAGCGACTTGAGGGTCGCCATCTCCACCCGCAGCCGCCGGTTGCCCTCCTCGATCTCGGCGCGGCTGTTGCGAAGCGCGTCCAGCCGATACGACAGGCGCACCTGCTGCACGCGCAGGCCCACCACGCCGAGGATCAGGGCCACCGCGAGGCCCGCGCCCACCGCCGCGTTGGCCATGGAGCGGAGGCGGCGCCGGTCGCTCTGGCGGTGGCGGCGCACCGCCTCGGTCTGGCGGGCGCGGTGCTCGAGCCCCCACGCGGACTGGGGCACGTCGCGGCGCGCGGCCCGGGCGCTCATGCCGCCTCCCGGCGCGCGAGCACGCGGAGCTTCGCGCTCCGGGCCCGCGGGTTCTGCGCGGTCTCCTCGCGCCCGGCGGTGACCGGCGAGGGCTCGAGCTCCACGAAGCCGCGGCCCGCGAGCGAGCGGAACGCGCGCTTGACCACCCGGTCCTCGCCCGAATGGAAGGAGATGACGCCGAGCCGGCCGCCGTCCTCGAGGAGCGCGGCGGCCTGCGGCAGCGCCTCCGCGAGCGCGCCCGGCTCGTCGTTGACCGCCATGCGCACCGCCTGGAAGGTGCGCGTGGCCACGTGGGTGCGCTTGGACCACGCGGCCCGCGGCACCGCGCGCTTCACCACCGAGACCAGGTCGGCGGAGGTGGCGAGCGGGGCGCGCCGGCGCTGCTCGACGAGCGCGCGCGCGATGCGGCGGGCGTGCCGCTCCTCGGCGTACTCGGCGAGGAGGCCCGCGATCTCCTCCGCGGGCAGACGGCCGAGCAGCTGGGCGGCGGTGGCTCCCTCGGTGGGATCGAAGCGCATGTCGAGCGGCTCGTCGCCCTGGAAGGAGAAGCCGCGGCCCGACTCGTCGATCTGATAGGACGAGAGGCCGAGATCCAGGAGGACCGCGGCCGCGCGCTCCACCCCCGCGCCGGTCGCGAGCGCGCGGAGATGCCGGAAGCTGCCGTGCGACAGCACCACCCGGGCGCCGAAGCGCTCGAGGCGCCGCGCCGCGCGCGCGAGGGCCTCGGGATCGCGATCGATACCGAGCAGGCGGGTGTCGTCGCCCGCGGTTTCCAGAAGCTGCTCTGCGTGTCCGCCCATGCCGATCGTCCCGTCCACCACCCAGCCCCCGCGTCGGGGGCGCAAGAGGAACACGACTTCGTCGAGGAGAACCGGCACGTGGGGGAGCGTCGCGGGTATGAGCACGCTAGATGCCTTTCGCGGCGAGGCGCTCGCGGAGATCGTCGAGCGGGCCCGCATTCTCGCGCTGGTAGTGCGACCAGCGGTCCTCGTCCCAGATCTCGAAGTGATCCATCATGCCGATGATCACCACGTTCTTGGCGAGCGCGCCGCGCTCGCGATAGTCCTGCAGGATCTGGATGCGGCCGTGCGGATCGAGCACGACGTCGAGGCCCGCGGAGAGATACACGTGCTGGAAGCGGCGACGATCCGCGTCGAGCTTGGGCAGGCCGTTCACGCGCTCCTCCAGCTCGCGCCACTTGTCCTCGGGGTACACGTCGAGCGAATTGCCGTTGGGCGCCATCACGAGGCGGTCGCTGCCGCCCTCACGCAGCCACTCCCGGAACTTCGACGGGATGCTCAGGCGCCCTTTCGGGTCGATCGTGTGTCTGAAATGTCCCCGAAACACTGTCCCCCTCGGTGGGGCTCAACCGCCCCGGAACCGACCCGTCAATGACACTTCATGGGATTTCATCCCACTTCGAGGGACCATCCTAGAAGGGGTCGCTAGGGGTGTCAAGCGAAAACTCCAGGGTTTTCAAGACCATCCCCGCCCACTCCCGGACCATGGGTTGGGGGCTGGCCGAGCTGGGGCTACTGCAGGTAGACGGCGGGGGCTCGGGGACCCGGCCCTAGCGGGCCGGGCGGTAGTACTTCATGGCCTCCGGCAGCCAGCCCTCGATCTGCTGGATGCGGGTGGCCTCGGAGGGGTGCGTCGAGAGGAACTCGGCGGGGCGCTGGCCCTGGGCGGCCTCGGCCATGCGCTTCCACAGGCCGAGCGCCGCGTGCGGCTCGTACCCGGCCTTCGCCATCAGGATGAGCCCGACCTGGTCCGCTTCCGACTCCTGCGCGCGGCCCCAGGGCAGCAGCAGGCCGACCGAGGCGCCGGCGCCGCGCGCGGCGCCGACGAGCTGGACGGTGGCCGGATTGCTGCTGGCCATGCCCGCGAGCACCTGGGTCGCGGTCTGCACGCCCATCTGCTGGCTCAGGCGCTCGCCCCCGTGGCGCGCGAGGACGTGGGCGATCTCGTGGGCCAGCACCGCGGCCAGGCCCGGCTCGTCGCGGGTGACCGACAGCATGCCGGTGTAGACCGCCACCTTGCCGCCGGGGAGCGCGAAGGCGTTGGCCTGCTTGTCGTCCTGGATCACGCGGAACTCCCACTGGTAGGGGAGATCGGTCACCGCCGCGATCCGGCTGCCGACGCGCTGGACCATGGCGTTGACCTGCGCATCGGTGGACAGCGTCGCCTTGCCCACGATCTGCTGGAAGGACTGCACGCCCATCTGGGCCTCCTCGCCTGCCGAGACGAGCTGGATCTGGCGGCGTCCCGTGTAGGGCACGGTCTCGCAGCCCAGCGGCACCGAGGCCAGGACGAGCAGGAGGAGCGCGACGAGCGCATCGCGGCGGCGCACGGCGGCCAGTTTACCAGACCGATCGGCTACCAGAGGCGATTGCGGAGGGTGGCCTGGGTCTGCATCGGCACGGCCGCGCCGTCGCCGCCGACCACGATCCGGACCCGCACCGCGATGACCGCCGCGGGATCGGTCGTCTCCGCCCCCTCGCGGTCGAGATAGGTCAGGTGGAACGAGCGCACGCCCTCGATCACCGGCTGGGCCCCGCCGCCCGCGTCCCGGCGCAGGGTGGACTCGCCCGTCCGCAGCACGTAGGTCACGCGCTCGCGGGTCGGGTCCACCAGGCCGTTGCCGTTGAAGTCGCGCTGGAACGCGACGCGGGCCGGCTCCGCCACCACCACCGGGGCGATGCCGGCCGCGAGGGGATCGTACCCGGCCTCGCGCAGCTCGCCGGCCAACCGCTCGAGCGCGTAGCGCGCCGACTGCTGCGCCTCCACCCGCGCGGCGCCCCAGACCCACGCGCGCAGGCCCAGGTGCAGCAGGGTCAGGGTCGCGGCCAGCAGCCCCCCGCCGACCGCGAGGGCCACCAGCAGATCCACCAGCGAGTAGCCACGCTGCGCGCGCATGCCCCGCAGGCTCGCGCGCGACGGCCTCGCCGCGCAACGCCCACCTTTCCAGACGCCGCGTCATGGATACAGGGGAGCCGCCACGGCAACTGCGGGCCTTGTAGAGCGCCTTGTAGAGCGAGACTTGGGCCCTGGCTCGGCCGTGTCGAGCGCGGGCTCCGCCCGAGCCATCCGTTTTCGGGGGGAGGTTCGGCAGGGGGGCAGAGCCCCCCTCCGAGCCTAAATCGGCGGCCTCAGATGCGCCCAGGGGGCGATCTTCTCGAACGCGGCCGAGGCGCGCAGCACGGTGGCATCGTCGAAGCGCCGGCCCAGGATCTGCAGCCCGATGGGCAGCTTGTCGTGGGTGAAGCCACAGGGCACCGAGGCGCCCGGGTGACCGGTCATGTTGAAGGGATAGGTGAACGGGATCCAGTCGTAGATCCCGGTGGGCGTGCCCGCGATCTCGGGGGGGCCGTCCTGGCCGACCTTGAAGGCCGCGCACGCGATGGTCGGCGTGAGCAGCAGGTCGTAACGCTCGAAGAGCCGGCGCGGGTGCTCCTCCCAGGCCAGCCGGTCGAACCAGGCCTGGACGAACCGGGTGGGGCTCCAGCTCCGCGTCTCCTCCGCGATGGCGACGAGCCCCGGATCGATGTCGTCCCGCCGCTCCCGCAGCGCGGGCCCGAGACGCGCGGCGATGCCGCCCAGGAACATGGTTCTCCACGCATCCTGCGGGCTCGGCCACCCGGGCGCGACCTCCTCGACCCGGCAGCCGAGCTCGCGGAAGCGCCGCGCCGCGCGCTCGCAGGCCGCCGTGACCTCCGGGTCCACCACCTTCGCGAAGCCGAGATCGGCGGTCCACGCCACGCGCAGCCCCTTCACCCCGCCCTTGAGGGCGGCCACGTAGTCCACCCGCGGTCCGGGCAGCGCGAACGGATCGCGGGCGTCGGGTCCGGCGCAGGCGTTCAGCATCAGCGCCGCGTCCGCCACCGTGCGCGTCATCGGTCCGATATGCGAGAGGCCCCACGCCGCGCTGAACGGATACACCGGCACGAGGCCGTAGGTCGGCTTGATGCCGTAGATACCGGCCAGCGAGGCCGGGATGCGGATCGAGCCGCCGCCATCGGTGCCGATCGCGAGCGGGCCCAGTCCCGCCGCCACCGCCGCGCTGGCCCCGCCGCTCGAGCCGCCCGGGGTGCGGTCGAGGTTCCACGGGTTGCGCGTGATGCCGAAGAGCAGGTTATGGGTGGCCCCGATCCAGCCCATCATCGGGGTATTGGTCTTGCCGAGCTGGATGGCTCCCGCCGCCCGCAGCCGCTCCACCATGGGCGCGTCCTCGGTCGGCACGTTGTCGGCGAAGAGCCGCGTGCCGAAGGTGGTGCGGATGCCCTTGGTGATCACGAGGTCCTTGGTGGAGAACGGCACGCCGTGGAGCGGGCCGAGGCGGGCGCCCTTCTTCATCACCGCGCGCTCGGCGGCGCGAGCGTCCTTGAGCGCCTGGTCCGCGGTGAGCGTGACGAAGGCGTTCAGGCGCGGGTTGAGGCGCTCGATGCGGGCGAGGACCGCCTTCATCAGCTCGACCGGGGAGAGCTTGCGGCGCTTGATGGCCGGAGCCAGCGTGGAGGCGGGGAGCCAGCAGAGGTCGTCGGAGGTTGGCATTGAAAGCACCCCTCACCCTGCCCTCTCCCCTCAGGGGAGAGGGTATGTTGGTTAGGCGCCGCGGAGGCGCGGGTCGAGCGTGTCGCGGAGCGCGTCGCCGAGCAGGTTCGAGCCGAAGACGGCCAGGCTGATGGCCAGGCCCGGGAACATGACGAGCCACGGCGCCTTCTGCGCGTACTCCGCCGCCGAGACCGAGAGCATCCGGCCCCACGAGGGATACGGCTCGGGCACGCCCAGGCCCAGGAACGACAGCGCGGCCTCCACCAGGATGGCGCTGCCGAGCTGCGCGGTGCACAGCACGATGAACGGGCCGATCGTGTTGGGCAGGATGTGGCGGAAGGCGATGCGCAGGTGGCGGAGCCCGACGGCCCGCGCGGCCTCGACGTACTGCATCTCGCGGATCGACAGCACGCTCGCGCGGATGACCCGCGCGGCCCGGGGGATGATCGGGATCGAGATGGCGATCACCACGTTCTGGATGGAGGGGCCCAGCGACGCCGACAGGACGAGGGCCAGCACGAGCAGGGGCAGCCCCTGCAGGATGTCCATCACGCGCTGGGCGATGAGGTCGGTCTTGCCGCCCGCGTAGCCGGAGAGCAGGCCGATGACCCCGCCCAGAAGAGAGCCGAGCAGGGCGGAGGCGATGCCGACGATGAGGGACACGCGGGCCCCGTGCACGATCCGGGAGTAGATGTCCCGGCCCAGATGGTCCGAGCCGAGCCAGTGCTCACCGCCGGGCGGAGCGAGCGTGTGGGCGGCATCCGTCGCGATCGGGTCGTAGGTCTGAAGCTGGTCGGCCAGGAGCGCGGTGAGGAACATCAGCAGCATGATCAGGCCGCCCGCGGCCCCGAGCGGCT
Organism: Candidatus Rokuibacteriota bacterium; assembly: GCA_040902305.1. Classification (GTDB taxonomy): domain Bacteria; phylum Methylomirabilota; class Methylomirabilia; order Rokubacteriales; family CSP1-6; genus CAMLFJ01. The sequence goes on from JBBDXN010000013.1 coordinate 40,291, forward strand.
TCTTGCGGCAAAAGCGCGTCAGCGTCGTCCACGCGCCGGGCCGGCGCAACACCACCCCGATGCCCGGCACCTCGACCCCGAGCGGCCTAGTTGCCATAGCGGACGCGCGGATCGAGAACCCCGTACAGCATGTCCACGACCAGATTGGAGAGGATCACGATGACCGCGATGAACATGACCAGGTTCTGCACGACCGGGTAGTCTCTCCAGAGGATGGCCTCCACCAGGAAGCGCGCCACCCCGGGGAGATTGAACACGGTCTCGGTCACGACGAGACCACCGATGAGGAACGCGAACTCGATCCCGATCACCGTGACCACCGGCAGGACCGCGTTCTTGAGCGCGTGGCGCCAGATGACCACGCCGCCGGACTGCCCCTTGGCCCGCGCGGTGCGGATGTAGTCCTCGCGCATGACCTCCAGCACCGACGAGCGGGTGATGCGCATGATCAGCGCGGAGGAGCGATAGCCGACCGCGAGGGCCGGCAGCGCGAACTGGATCAGGTGCAGCCCCAGGTTCTCGCGGGGGGAGACGTAGGTCATCGGCGGAATCCAGCCGAGCCAGGCCACCAGCCCGAGGATGATCACCATGCCCAGCCAGAACGAGGGCATGCTGAGGCCGGCCAGGCTGAAGACGCGGAGCACGTAGTCGAGCCCGGTATCCTGGCGGACCGCGCTGATCACCCCTAGGGGCACCCCGAGCGCGACCGATACGATGAGCGAGAGCGCGGCCAGCTCCAGCGTCACCGGCACCAGCGGGCCAATGATCTCCCACGCGGGAAGATCGTAGCGATACGACTTGCCCATATCGCCGGTGAGGATCTGCCGCATCCACTCGACGTACTGGACCCAGAAGGGCTGGTCCAGCCCGAGCTCGCGCATGATCTCGGCCCGGGCCTGCGGATCCACGTAGCCCGCGGCCGCGAACAGGATATCCACGATGTCCCCGGGGGCCAGGCGCAACAGGGCGAAGATCACCAGCGACATGCCGAACAGGGTCAGGATGGCGATCCCGAGCCGCTGGGCCACGTAGGCCTTCATGGGGTCTCTCGAGACGAGGGGGGG
>JBBDXN010000013.1:41364-52470 GCA_040902305.1 Candidatus Rokuibacteriota bacterium
CCTGGCCCACATGACGGGCGGAGGCCGCGGCCTCCGCCCGTCATGTGGGCCAGGGTGAGCCTACTTGGCGGACCAGACTTCCTGCATCCGGCCGAAGTTATAGATGTTGTGGTGCGGGACCATGTTCTTGACGTGCGGCCAGACCGTGAAGTAGTCGAGCCGCCAGTCGAGCATCGGCCGCGCCGCGTCCTCCTCGAGCTTCTTCTGGATGGCCCAGACCATCTGCTGCCGCTTCTTCGGATCCAGCTCCTGCGATTGCTCGTCCACCATCTTCGCGACCTGCTCGCTGCAGTAGAACGAGTAGTTGCGCGGCGACCCGCAGGCGTAGTTCTCGTAGAAGTTCGCGTCCGGCTCGTCCACCCCGATGCCGGTGAGGTTGGCTCCGATCTGATACTCCCCGCGCGTCATGGTGGCGTGCCACTGCGCCGTCTCGATCTGCTTGAGCGTGGACTCGATCCCGACCTGCTTCAGCTCGTTGATGACGAACGAGGCCATGTCCACGTAGATGGCGATGGCCCGCGTGGCCATCTCCACCCGGAGCGGGTTCTGGGGGGTGACGCCGGCTTCGGCCAGGAGCTTCCGGGCGCGGGCCTTCATGTCCTCCGGCTTGCCGTAGCCGGGCAGCGCCGCGAGGTCCTTCTCGAGAATGCCCCAGACCCCGTAGGGCTTCGGCGGCAGCGACGCCCCCGGCACCCCGCCGCCCTGGTGCACCGCCTGGATCAGGCCCTTCCGGTCGATCGCGTAGGAGACCGCGAGCCGGATCTTCGGGTTATCGAAGGGCGGCTTCTTCATGTTCATGATGATGTTGTCGTTGACGTTCGTGCCCACCGGCGTGATCACGAGCTGCGGCACCGCCGCCTTGAGCTGTTCGGCCGAGGTCTTGCTGATCTCTCCCGGGAAGGAGACGTCGAGCTGCCCGGCCTGCAGGGCCGCCACGCGCGTGCCCCGCTCCTTGATCACGACGTAGCGGAGGCTGTCCAGGTACGGCCGGCCCTTGATGAAGTAGTCGGGGTTCTTCACGTAATCGATGAACTCGCCCTTGCGCCACTCCTTCACCTTGAAGGGCCCGGTCCCGATGCAGGCCGCGCGATACGCGGCCGGGGTGAGGTGGGCCGCGTAGACCGGGGAGTAGCCGGAGGCGAGCATCGCGAGCAGGCCCGGCTGGGGCCGCTTGAGCCGGAAGACCACCGTGTGCGGGTCCGGCGCCTCGATCGCCTCCACGTTGGCGTACCAGTCCTTGCGCGGGCTCAGGCGGAGCTTGGCCGGAGCATCCGGCGCGGCGCGCACCATGTCGAAGGTGGACTTGACGTCCTTGGAGCTGAACGGCTTACCGTCGTGCCACTTCACGTCCTTCCGGAGGAAGAACACGAGGTTCTTGTAGTTGTCCTGCCAGGACCACTTCTCGGCCAGCTCGCCGATGATGGTGTCCGCGCTCTCCACCCGCTTGAGCGGGTCGAAGATCACGAGGTTGCTCAGGCAGGGCATGGACGGCCACACGGTGGAGATCGTGGACGTCTCGTGGATCGAGAAGCCCTGCGCGAGGTCCTCCCGCAGCATCACGTTCAGATGCCCACCCTGTTTCGGGGTCTGCGCGGCGGCCGGCATGACCCCGGCGCCGACGACAGCCGCCAGGACGAAGGCCGCGACCGTGTAGCGGAAACGTGCCATTGTGTCTCCTTCCTCAGCAGACCAGCCTGGCGGCCGGCCGGGATCTGAAGCCTGTATGGGGTAAACCTCGACGAGTCCCGAAAAGATTCGGCAAGCTGTCGAGAATATACGCGAACCACCGGGGACGGACAACCCTCTGAGTGGTAGTTCCCACGCATCGCGTTACGGACGAGCGACGGCGGACTCCTCGCGCTTGCCCTGCCGGACCTCGCGGCGGGTGAGCAGCTCTTCCAGGGCGATCGTCCGGGCGCCGCCCCGGCGCCGCAGCTCGGGCCGGACCAGGATCGGCCTCTGACGGATGCGCGCCGCCAGCCCGGTCTTCACCGCGCGGTCCGCGTAGAGCCGTCGCAGCGCGCGGCACATGAGCGGCCGGCCGCGGTTGTACCCGAAGCGTCGCTTGTACTCCTCCGCGGCCATCCGGTGGCTCCGGAGATGCGTGTTCGTGAGCTGACGGAAGACGCTGCCGCAGACCAGGCAGCGAATCGAGTCCTGCTGCACGGCCCGCCGCGGGTCGGCCCGGAGCCCGGCCAACCAGCCCCGGCTCCCCGCGCGCGTGACAGGTATCCTCTGCCGCTCGGGCATCCGCATCACGAAGTGAGCACCGGTCATCGGCATGTCTCCTTGGGTGCCTGAGCCTGCCCTTACACAGCGCAAGCCGGGTGCCAGAATAAAAGCGTTATCATTCAATACCTTGGCAATTCAGCCCCTGATGATCGTGATCGGGTGGTAAAAATCTGACCAGTGGCTTGCCAGTAAGCACACTTACGTAATTCTTGCCGCGCCATGGATCCCTGGAGCGAGCTCCTGGGGCAGAGCGCGGCAATGGAAGCCGTGAGGGAGACGGTCCGACGACTCCCCGGCCGCCACCACGTCGGCCGGCGGCTTCCCGCGATCCTTCTCCAGGGCGAGACCGGAACCGGCAAGGGACTGATCGCCCGGCTCATCCACCGGCTCGGCCCGCGCGCCACCGGCGACTTCGTGGACGTGAACTGCGCCGCGATTCCGGAGACGCTGCTGGAGTCCGAGCTCTTCGGCTACGAACGCGGCGCCTTCACCGACGCCCGGAAGGCGAAGCCCGGGCTCTTCCAGACCGCGCACCAGGGCACGATCTTCCTGGACGAGATCGGCTCGCTGCCGGAGGCCCTCCAGGCCAAGCTGCTGACCGTCATCGAGGAGCGGGTGGTGCGGCGCCTGGGCGGCACGCGGCCCGAGCCGGCCGACGCGTGGATCATCAGCGCCACGAACGCGGACCTCCCGGCCAGCGTCCGGGAGCGACGGTTCCGGGAAGATCTCTACCATCGGCTCGCGGTGCTCACCCTGCGCATGCCTCCGCTCCGGGAGCGTGAGGGGGACGTGCTGCTGCTCGCCGAGCGGTTCCTGGCGCGCGTCTGCGCGGACTACGGCCTGCCGGTGAAGACCCTCGCTCCCGATGCCCGCGAGCGGCTGATGGCCTATCCGTGGCCGGGCAATGTCCGCGAGCTGTCCAACGTGATGGAGCGGGCCGCGCTGCTCACCGAGGACGCGCTCATCACCGGCGAGCACCTCGAGCTCGGCGACGCGACCCCGCCGGCGGGGGCCGGGCCCCCCGCGACCCCGGGTGCCGGCGCGGCGCGGCCGGTCTCGCTCAGCGACGCGATGCGCGAGCACCTGCGCACCACCCTCGAGCAGACCGGCTGGAACATCTCGCGCACCGCGGCCATCCTCAGCCTCTCTCGCAATACGCTGCGGGCCCGGATGGAGAAGCTGGGGCTGCGGGAGACCGCCGGGCCCTCGGTGAAGCGCGAGGGGCGCCCGCCGACCCCCGCCCGCCCGGCCCCCGCGCCGCCTCCGCCGAGCGAGGCCGCGCCGCGCCTGTCCTCGCGCGCCGCGCTTCCCACCGTCCGCTGGGAGCCGCGACGGATCGCCCTGATGCGGGTGGTGCTCCTGGTGCCGGAGACCGGCGATGTGCTGTCCGACGCGGGGCGCGCCCTCGATCTGCTGATCGAGAAGGTCCACACCTTCGGCGGGCGCGTGGAAGCGCTCGGTCAGCGCGCGCTGGATGCCTCGTTCGGCGTGGAGCCCATCGAGGACGCGCCACGACGCGCGGCCCATGCCGCGATGGCGATCCAGCGGGCCGTCGAGCGCATCCGCGGCGCCTCCCCCGCCCCGCTCGCGACCCGGATCGCCATCCATGCGGCCCAGGCCCTGGTGGCGCAGGCCGGGAGTCTCCTCCAGATCGACCAGGATGCCAAGCGCGTGAGCGCCGCGGTGCTCGACGATCTGATCGCGGCGGCCGAGCCCGGCGGCATCCTCGCCAGCTCGGCCGCCGGCGCCCTGCTCGAGCGCCGCTTCGAGCTCGTCGCCCTCGGCGGCGAGGCGCACCGAGCGGCGCCCGCGTTCCGGCTGGTCGGGCGGGAAGGGCCCGGACTGGGCCCGGCCGGTGGCATGGCGAGCTTCGTCGGCCGCCACCAGGAGATGGCGGTGCTCCACAGCCGCATGGAGGCCGCTCTGCGGGGCCGCGGACAGCTCGTCAGCATCGTCGGGGACGCCGGGATCGGGAAGTCCCGCCTCCTGTTCGAGTTCGGCCAGAGCGTGGGCGCCGACCGCATCGCCTACATCGAGGGGCGCTGCCTCTCCTACGGCAGCGCGATCCCCTACCTGCCCGTGCTCGACCTGATCCGGGCCGTCTGCCGCATCGCCGAGACGGACGACGCGGAGGGCGCGGGTGAGAAGATCCGGCTGACACTCGAGCGGGCGGGCATGGACCCGGGCAAGGTCACCCCGTCCCTGCTCGATCTCCTGGGATACCGCGACGGCACCGAAGGGCTCGAGATGGTTCCGCCCGACACGATCAAGGTCGGCATCTCGGAGGCCCTCCGTCAGATCACGCTCGGCGCGAGCCGGCATCGGCCCCTGCTCGTGGTGATCGAGGATCTCCACTGGATCGACCGCGCGTCGGAGGAGCTGGTGGCGTCCATGATGGACGGGCTCCCCGGCGCGTCGGTGCTCTTCGTCGTGACCTACCGACCCGGCTACGAACCGCCCTGGACGAACAAGTCGTTCGCCACCCAGCTCTCCCTGCCCCCCCTCTCGAACGAGGACAGCCTCACGGTGACCCGCTCGGTGCTGCCCGGCGTATCGCTGCCCACCGCGGTCACCGAGATGATGCTCAGCCGGGCCGAGGGCAATCCGTTCTTCCTGGAAGAGCTGGCGCTCTCGATCCAGGATCGCGGCGGCCTGGCCGGCGATCTCGCGGTGCCGGACACCGTGCAGGGCGTCCTGCTGAGCCGGATCGGGCGCCTGGCCGAGGCCGAGCAGGCGCTGCTGCAGTCGGCCGCGGTCATCGGCAGGGACGTCTCGCTCCCGATCCTCGCCGCGGTGGCCGAGCTGCCGGACGAATCGCTCGGGCAGGCGCTGCGCCACCTGAGCGCGGCAGAGTTCCTGTACGAGATCAGCAGCTTCCCCGAGGTCAAGTACTGCTTCCGGCACGCGCTCACCCACGAGGTCGCCTACGAGAGCCTCCAACCGGAGCGGCGCCGGCAGCTCCACGCGCGCATCGTCCTGGCCATCGAGGCGATTCACCCCGACCGCCTGCTCGAGCACGTCGACCGGCTCGCGCATCACGCGATCAGCGGGGAGCTCTGGCCGAAGGCGGTGGAGTACGCGCGCCAGGCCGGAGCCAAGGCCGCCGCCCGCTCCGCCCACCTGCAGGCGGTCGCGTATCTGGAACAGGCGCTGGCCGCGCTCGAGCATCTGCCGAAGGATCGCGAGCGGCGCGAGCAGGCCATCGATCTGCGGTTCGAGCTGCGCAACTCGCTGCACGCGCTCGGGGATCCCGAGCGGATCCTCGCGCACCTGCGGGAGGCGGAAGCGCTCGCCAAGACGCTCGACGATCCGCGGCGGCTCGCCCGCGTCTTCTCGTTCATGACGCAGTACTTCCGGCTGATGGGCCATCTCGATCTCGCGGTCGAGTCGGCGGAGCGCGCGCGCGCCCTCGCGGACGGCCTGCGCGACGCTCCCCTGTGGATCGTCGCCAACACGTACCTCGGAGCCGCCTACGACGCCCGGGGCGAGTACCGGAAGGCGGCCGACGTCCTCAAGAAGAGCGTGGAGTTGCTGCCCGGCACCTCGATCGGGCGGGACGTGGCCGCCGGTCGCGTGCCGGTCTTCTCGCGCATCTACCTGGTCTACTGCCTGGCCGACCTCGGCGACTTCCGCGACGGGCTGGTCTACGGGGAGGAAGGGCTGCAGCTCGCCGAGGCGGCCGACGACGCCTACAGCCTGATCTTCGCCTCGTACGGGATCGGCACGCTGTATCTCCTCAAGGGCGAGGTCGGGCCCGCGATCGCCATCCTCGAGTGGGCGCTCGCGCTCTGTCGGACCCTGACCCTGCCCGTCGCGCTGCCGCTCATCGCGTGCTCCCTGGGCACCGCCTATTCGCTCGCCGGGCGGGCGGGTGACGCGATCCCGCTGCTCGAGGAGGGGGCGCGCGAAGGCGTCGCGATCAAGCGGATCGGAGGGCACTCCCTGGTCGTCGTGCGGCTGGGCGAGGCCTACCTCCAGGCCGGCCGCCTCGACGAGGCGGACGACGCGGCCCGCCAGGCGCTCCAGCTCGCCCGCGACAAGAACGAGCGCGGGCACGAGGCCTACGCACTGCACCTTCTGGGCGCGGTCCTCGCGCGCCGGGCCCCCGAGGACCCGAGCGCGGCCGACGCCGCGTTCGGGCAGGCCATGGCGCTCGCCGAGGAGCTCGGCATGCGGCCGCTCCTCGCGCACTGCCACCTGGGCCGGGCCCGGCTCGAGCAGCGGGCGAGTCGGACCGCGGCCGCCCGGCGGCTCTTCACCGCGAGTATCGACGGCTTCCGCGAGCTCGACATGCCGTACTGGGTCGAGCGCGCGGAAACCGAGGCCCGATCGCTAGCCTGACCTCCTCGCCTCGCGCGTCTCCACCCGGACTTCCCGGACGTCCAGGCCGCACGCGCGGGCCAATCTCCTGATCTCCAGGCAGACCGCCTCCACGGCATGCGATCCGACCGGGCCCCCCAGCTCGATGCTATCGACGACGGCGGCCGGCCTTGGCGGCGCGCTTCTTCGCAGCGGCGGCGTGCGCCTTCCACTTCTTCTCAATGGATCTCACTCCCACCACCGGTGCAAGCACCGCGCGCGACCGGGAGGCGCCCGCGGCCGCCCTGTGCTTACCGGGTCCGCCGACTGACTCCAGTCGCGTCGCGGGCTTCACGCCCCGAGCGAAAAAGAGCGCGGGCTCCTCGGCCGCGCGGCTACCGCGTGATCACGCCGCAGGCGATGCGGCCGCCGCTGTTACCGGTGGGATCGGTCTTGTCGTCGTCGGGATTGGCGTGCACCACCAGCGCCGTCGGCTTGTCGAGCACCGAGCTGGAGCCGGGACCGAGCGTGAAGGCCTTGGTGGTGACGTCGATGCCGCCCTCACCCGAGGCCGCCACGACCAGGTTGGGCAGATCGCCCGCGTGCGGGCCCGCCGGGTTCGTGCGGCCGTGCTGCTTGTTACCCGGGTTGAAGTGCGCGCCCGCGGAGGTGAACTCGGGGGGCTGGCACAGCCCCACCGCGTGGATGTGCAGCCCGTGGCCGCCCGGCGGCAACCGGTAGCCCGTGATCGCCAGCCGCACGCCCTCCGCGGTCTCGATGAACGTCGCCACACCCACCTGCTTGCCGTCCTTGTCCTTGAGGGTCGCCTCCGCCGAGAGCGGTCCCCTGTCGGCCGGCATGCTCGCGCATCCGGCCAGCATTGCGGCCACCCCGAGCAGCAGTAGTGGTCTCACCGTCGAGTGTCCTCCCGTTCAGTTGAGCTGCGCAATGAGCTGCGTCGCCTTCTCCCGGAACCGCGCCACGTTCTCGAGCTTGATGTGCTCGTAGCCCCGGATCTCGTCCGGCAGCTCGGCCAGCGTCACCACCGCCTGGTGGGTGACCGGGCTGAGCCGCACGAGCGCGGTTTCGAGATGCTGCCGGTACTCGCCGATCAGGGCCCGCTCCACCCGCCGCACCTCCGCGTAGCCGAACGGATCGAGCGACGTGCCCCGCAGCACCTTCATGGCCTGGAGGAGCCGGAAGGCGGGCGCGAACCAGGCGCCGAGGCGGATCTTCTTCTTGAGGCCCAGCGCGCGCAGCAGGGGCGGGTGCAGGTGCCAGTAGGTGCGGACCTTCTGGCCGAACTTCGCCTCGATCTGCGCCGGCCGGGCGGCGTCGAGATGCAGGCGCGCCACTTCGTACTCGTCCTTGTAGGCCATCAGCTTGTAGAGATGGCGGGCGACCGCCTCCGCGAGCCCGTTGCTGCCCGGGGCCCGCTCCGCCTCGACCTGGGCCACGCGGCGCACGAAGTCCACGTACTCGCGGGCGTAGGCCGCGTTCTGGTACGCGATCAGCTCGGGCACCCGGATCTCGAGCAGGCGCCGCAGCTCGCCCGAGGCCTCCACGCCGTCCACCAGTGTGCGCGTGTCCGCGCTCAGCGCGCGGGGCTGCTCGGTGGCCTGGGCGGTGGCCTGGGTGACCGCGGCCTCCACCTGCGCGCGGTCCACCACCGCCATGCGGCCCCACCGGAAGGCGAGCACGTTCATGTCCACCGCGACGCCGTTGATGCGGATGGCGCGCTCGATGGACGCGGCGGAGATCGGCAGCGCGCCGGCCTGGTAGGCCGCGCCCAGCATGATCGGATTGACCGCCATGTGATCCCCGAAGAGCGCCTCCGCGATCGCCTGGGCGTCGAGGTAGACGTTGGGATCCTTTCGCGTCACCCGGTCGATGCTCATCAGCATGCTGGCCAGCTCGGGGAAATGCACGCCGGTGTCCACGACCATCTGGCCGGTGGGGATCTGGCTCGTGGACACCACCGCGATCGTGCGGCCGGACTCCGCCTTGTCCAGGTTGCTCGGATCGGTGGCCACCAGGAGATCGAAGCCGAGGTAGAGATCGGCGGAGCCGGCCGAGACCTTGTTGGCGCGCTCGATCGGCTCGGAGCCGATCTTGAGGTCGGAGACCACCGGCCCGCCCTTCTGGCTGAGTCCGGTCTGGTCGAGCCCGCGCACCTGCCGGCCGTCGAGCAGGGCCGCGGTGCCGAGGATCTGGTTCATGGTGACGACGCCGGTGCCGCCGATGCCCATCATGTGGAGCGCGAAGCCCTCGCTCGGCACCTTGAGCGCGGGCTCCGGCAGGTCGACGGCGAGGGGAGTCAGGCGCCGCTCCCGTTTGGGCGTCGGCCCGGTGCCCTCGATGGTGAGGAACGACGGGCAGTCGCCGAGCAGGCAGGAGTAGTCCTTGTTGCAGGACGATTGGTGGATGGCGGTCTTGCGCCCGAACTCGGTGTCGATCGGCTGGACGGACAGGCAGTTCGACTTCTTGCCGCAGTCGCCGCAGCCCTCGCACACGCGCTCGTTGATGAACACGCGCGTCTGCGGGTCCACCATCTTGCCGCGCTTGCGCAGCCGCCGCTTCTCCGCCGCGCAGTGCTGGTCGTGGATCAGCACCGTGACGCCGCCGATGGCCGCGAGCATCGCCTGCGCCTCCAGGAGCCGGTCGCGATGCCAGACCTCCGCGTTGCCCGCGATGGAGATCCCCGAGTACTTGGTGGGGTCGTCGCTGGTGATGATGATGCGCTTGACCCCTTCGGCCTCGAGCCGCCGGCTGAGCGCGGGGATCGGCAGGGCGCCCGCCGCGGTCTGGCCCCCGGTCATCGCCACCGCACCGTTGTAGAGGATCTTGTAGGTGATGTTGACGCCGGAGGCTACCGCGTAGTTGAGCGCGAGGCCGCCCGAGTGGAAGAAGGTCCCGTCGCCGATGTTCTGGAAGAGGTGGGGCGTCTCCGTGAACGGCGCGATGCCGACCCACTGCGCGCCCTCCGCGCCCATGTGGGTGACCCCGATGATCCCGCGGTCCATGCCCATCGCCATGCCGTGGCAGCCGATGCCCGCCGCGGCCACGCTGCCCTGCGGCACCACGGTGGAGCGGTTGTGCGGGCAGCCCGAGCAGAAGAACGCGGTGCGGGCCAGGGTGAGCGCCTTCGGCCGGCTCTTCAGCTCGTCGAGATGCTGGATGCGCGCCTCCACCGAGTCGATCCGGACGCGGCGGGCCAGGCGTCGCGCGATGGCCCGCGCGATGAGGTCGGAGTCGAGCTCGCCGACCGGCGACAGCAGCGGGCGGTCCTCCTCGTCGAGCTTGCCCACCACCTGCGGCCGGTCCGCCATCGCGTAGAGGACGTCCTTGCAGAACATCTCGAGGAACGACCGCTTCTCCTCGACGACCAGGATCTCCTGCAGGCCGCGCCCGAACTCGCGCATGATCCGCGGCTCCATCGGGAAGAGCATGCCCATCTTGAGGATGCGGATGCCGTAGCGGCGCAGGGCCCCGTCGTCGAGCCCCAGCTCGGCGAAGGCCTGGCGGACGTCGTAGTAGGTCTTGCCGCTCGTCACGATCCCGAACCACGCGTTCGGCGACGGCACCGTGATCCGGTTGAGCTTGTTCTCGTACGCGTAGCGCCGGGCCAGCTCCAGGCGGGCGAAGTGAAGCGTGCGCTCCATGTCGAGGCCGTAGGGCGGGATCAGGTTCACGTTGATCTGGTGCTGGAAAGGCTTGCCGTCCAGCTCGACCACCGGGATGATCGGGCTCACCCGCTCCGGATCCACCTCGGCGGTGCCCGCCTCGTCCGCCACGTTCGTGACGATCTTCGCGCCCACCCAGAGCCCCGATACCCGCGAGAGCATGAAGCCGTGCAGGCCCAGGTCGAGGATCTCCTGCACGTTGCCCGGGTAGATGGTGGGCATCAGCGCGTCGTAGAGCGCGACCTCGGAGTGGCTCGGCAAGGTCGAGGACTTCGACAGCGGGTCATCCCCGGCCAGCGCGAGCACGCCGCCGTTCTTGCCCACCCCCGCGTAGTTGGCGTGCTTGAAGACGTCGCCGGTGCGGTCCACGCCCGGCGCCTTGCCGTACCACATGCCGAGCACGCCGTCGTACCGGGGCTTCGGAAAGAGCCCCGCCATCTGGCTGCCGTACACCGCGGTGGCGCCCAGGTCCTCGTTGAGACCGGAGGAGAAGACGACGTCGTGGGCCTTCAGGAGCATCGACATCCGCTCGAGCGTCTGGTCCAGACCGCCGAGCGGCGAGCCGCGATAACCCGAGATGAACGTCGCCGTCCTGAGGCCCCGCCGGATGTCGGCGCGATGCTGGTCGAGCGGCAGCCGGACCAGCGCCTGGATGCCGGACAGATAGACGCGCCCGCGCTCCTGGGTGTACTTGGCCTCGAGTGAGAACTCTCCGGTCGCTGTGGTCATGAGCTCCCCTTGTGGGGTCGGCGGCGTTAGAGATCCAACGACGGCCATATCGTAGTCGGGAAAGGCATTTCTGGCAACACTCTCCCCCTCTCCCCTCCGGGGAGAGGGCACGGTGAGGGGCGCGGCAGACCGCCGTCTACTTCTTCAGGCTCTTCATCTGCGG
>JBBDXN010000014.1:0-51336 GCA_040902305.1 Candidatus Rokuibacteriota bacterium
GTGAGGGGGGACACGGTGAGGGGGGACACGGTGAGGGGGGACACGGTGAGGGGGGGCCGTCACGGGCTGGTCTCGGACTGCCCGACGCGGCGGCCGTCGATCTTCCACTGCTGGCCCTCGCGCAGGACCGCGAACTCGACGCGATCAGGGACCCCGGCCCGGTCCGCAGCCCGGGTCGCCTCGACCACGAACACGACGCGCGAGGGGCTGCGCCTGATCCGGAGCACGCGAAAGTCCGCGTAGCGCGGCTCGGCGGCTACCCTCGCCTCCGCGTACTCGGCGACGGAGCCCCGACCCTGTCGCGCCCAGTCGGCCTGGGCCCGCTTCGAGAGACGCGGCCAGCACGGCGCGAAGCCGCGCGTCCGCTCGCACGTGAAGTAGTCCTCCAGCACTTGCCGGGCTCGGGCCAGCTCGACACTGCCCTGCGCGCTCGCCGACGTGGGCGCGCCGGTCAGGCCGAGCGCGAGCGCGCACCCGAGCGCCCACGGTCGGACCCGCATCAGCCCACCCCCGCGAGGTCGAGCTTGCCGCGCCAGCGCTGGAGCAGCGCGGCCCGGAGCGCCCGGTGCGGCGGCGCGAGGAGATTGGGATCCTCCCGGATCAGGGCGACCGCGTCGCGCCGCGCGGCCTCGAGTGCCGCCGCGTCGCGGAGCAGATCGGCCACGCGGAACTCGGGCAGGCCCGACTGGCGGGTGCCGAAGAAATCGCCGGGCCCGCGGAGAGAGAGGTCCGCCTCCGCGATCTTGAAGCCGTCGTTGGTGGCGGTCATCGCCTCGAGCCGCCGCTTCGCGTCCTCCGATGAGGCGCCCGACAGCAGGATGCAGTAGCTCTTCCAGGGACCGCGTCCGACGCGCCCCCGGAGCTGGTGGAGCTGGGAGAGGCCGAAGCGCTCCGCATGCTCCACCAGCATCACGGAGGCGTTGGGCACGTCGATGCCGACCTCGATGACCGTGGTGGACACCAGTATGTGGATGGCGCCCGCCTTGAACTCCCGCATCACGCGGTCCTTCTCCGCGAAGAGCATGCGCCCGTGTAGCAGCCCGATCGTGAGATCGGGGAAGACCTCGTGCTGCAGGCGCTCGGCCATCTCGGTCGCCGCCTGCAGATCCAGAGCCTCCGACTCCTCCACCAGCGGACAGACCACGTAGACCTGGCGGCCGTCGTTCACCTGCTCGCGCAGGAACCGGTAGATCTTTCCGCGGCCGGAGCCGGGGCGCGCCCGCGTGAGCACCGGCTTGCGCCCGGGCGGCAGCTGGTCGATCACCGAGACCTCGAGATCGCCGTACAGCGTGAGCGCGAGGGTGCGCGGGATCGGGGTGGCGGTCATCACCAGCACGTCCGGGCTCTCGCCCTTGCGCTTGAGCGTGGCGCGCTGGTGCACGCCGAAGCGGTGCTGCTCATCCACGACGGCCAGGCCGAGGCGCCGGAAGCTCACCGCATCCTGGACCAGCGCGTGGGTGCCGACCATGCAGCGGATCTCGCCCGCCGCGGCGGCCGCGAGCACGCGCTCACGCGCCTTGCCCTTGACCGCGTTGGTCAAGAGCGCCACCTCCACGTCGAGCGGCCCGAGGAGCTGGGTCAGGGTCATGAGGTGCTGCTCGGCCAGGATCTCGGTCGGCGCCATGAGGGCCGCCTGGTACCCGGCCTCGACCGCGGTGAGAATCGCGAGGGCGGCCACCACCGTCTTGCCCGAGCCCACGTCGCCCTGGAGCAGGCGGTTCATCGGATAGGGCTCGGCCATGTCCTGCCGGATCTCGCGCCACACACGCTCCTGCGCCTCCGTCAGCGCGAACGGCAGCGAGCCGCGCAGGCGCCGGGCGAGCGCGCCGGGCGGGTTCATCGCGAGACCGGGCTGACGACCCTGGCGCTGCCGGCGGATCGCGAGCCCGAGCTGGAGCAGCAGGAACTCGTCGTAGACGAGCCGCCGGCGGGCGCTCGCATAGTCGCTGTCCGCCTTCGGGAAGTGGCCGGCGCGCAGGGCCTCGGGCAGCGCCACGAGCCGGTGCTTCGCCCGCAGCGCGTCGGGCAGCGGATCTTCCAGGCCGTCCACGTAGCCGTCCACCAGGCGCTTCATGAGCCGGCGCATCGGCCGCGCGGTGAGCCCGCGGGTCAGCCCGTAGACCGGCACCAGGCGGCCGGTATGGAGCGTCTCGTCCGACGGATCCCCCGCGCCCTCGCCGGGGTCATCCTCGACGATCTCGTAGTCCTTCACGTGCATCTGGAGCGGGCCCGATCGGTAACGCTGCGCCTTGCCGTGGACGATGAGCCGCTGCCCGCGCTGGAAGAGCCGCTCGAGGTACGCCTGGCCGAACCACACGCAGGTGAGGAAGCCGGTGCCGTCGCTCAGCAGCACCGACAGGGGCACCCGCGGCCGGTTCCGCGGCGGCGGGCTGACCGCCCGGATAGTCCCGGTCACCGTGGTCACGTCGTCGGGCTTCAGGCTCCGAAGCGGGGTGAGCTGGCTGCGGTCCTCGTGCCGGGCCGGGAGGTAGTAGAGCGCGTCCTCCACGGTCTGGAGGCCCAGGTTGGCGAGGAGCTTGGCCCGCTGGGGCCCGACACCCTTCAGGAACTGCAGCGGCGTCGCGAGGGGATGAGTGGCCTGCGGGCCCGCGCCTCCTCGCGCGGCGCCGGCCGGCCTAGGCGGGGCCACTGGTGTGCCTCATGCCGTCCTTCATCCTAACGCAGCCCCGTCGCTACGCCACCACCCGCCGGGCCTGGCCTCCGGGTGGCGGGTGCGCTAACATCCGCCCCCATGAATTGTCGGCCACGATCGGCTCGCGGGGGAGCGGGGGCGAGGTACCGTCGCTCTCCTCGGGGGAGCGGCCTGCGGTGGCCTCTGGGGACATGATGCGACCGCACCGCGAGAGGAGGAATCTCGGGGCGGCGCTGCTGGCGGGCCTGGTGTGCGGCGGCCTCTGGATGCTGTTCGCGACCACGATCCTGGCTGTCGCCCGGCCGGGGATGACGACGGTTCCGGTCACCCTCGGCGTCTGGGGCCTGACGGGCCTCGCGGTGGCCGCATTCTGCTGGAGTCCCGGCACGCCCAGGCAGATCTGGGGCCGCCTGGCCCTCACGGTGGGCCTCCATGCCCTCGCGCTGCCGGTCGCGGCCGCGATCTCGTTCGGCGCGACCGGGATCTGGCCCCCGCCCGAGACGGCCGACCTCGGGCTCCGCCTGGACGTCTTCGGGGTGCACCTGGTCGGCACGCCGGCGACCGTGCGGCTCGCGGTCGGCGGCTTCGTCCTCGGTCTCCTCCTCGTCTCGATCGGCGATCGAGCCTTGCGGGGCCGTGGCATGGCGAACCGGATACGACGCGGCGGCGGGCGCCTCCTCCGCTAGTAACGAGCCTCACCCCCACCCCATTCGTATGTTCACTCAGCGGAACATGCAACCCAAGCATCGTTCTCGAAGCGCGAGCCGCCCGGTCAAAGCTGCTCTGCGCTTGCTGGTCGTCGCATTGTGTCTCGCCCTCCCCTCGCCTGGCGTGCGCGCCGAGTCCGAACGCTCCGCGTTTTATCTTTCGACCGAATTCCACGGCCCTCTTGCCTACACCAATCCCGCCGCCGCCCTGAACCTGCGAAACGGCATGGCCAATATGGTCGCCTTCTGGCCGCCGGCGGACGTCGGCATGCAGAGCTTCGTCACAAGTCGCGATGTGAGGCTCAATTTCCATCTGCAGGCCGCAACTCGCGTCAACAACGACTCCGCCGCCTCGATCGAGCGCCAGCGCCTCGCGGCAGCTCAACTCTGCGCGTCGCAGCCGGCCAAGAACCACATCTGGAACTTGATGATCGAGTGGGATCAGAGCGGCGGCGCCTGGGTTTCGAACGGGCGGCCGCGATATGCGGCGCTCACGCGCGCCCAGGCGCACGCGCGCTTTGCGGACTATTACCTCAATCATTCCCCCCCGCTCGGCGCCTACTTGCGCCTGCCCTCGAGTGCGAGGGCGTGCCGCCTTGCCGCCGTCACCGATTATTCCCCGAACGCGTTTGCCGCCTATGACTTCGGCATCGATGTCGGCCTGCTTGAGCGCGGCGTTGACGAACTGGGCGATGTCGCCACCGGCATCGCGTTCATGCGCGGCGCAGGCCGCCAATACGACCGCCCCTGGGGAATAGACCTTTCGACGTGGCGAACCGCGGCAGACTCCGCGACGAGCTTCGACGCACGAGGAAGGCAGACCGGCGGATGGTCCCCGAGCTACCTGCGTCGGCATATCTACTCGGCCTACATGGCCGGCGCGCACATCCTGCAGATCGAGCCGACGCTCTACTATGCTCCAGGCGGATCCACGCTCAATCCGTTCGGACTTGCCGTGAAGCGCTTTGCCGATTTCGCTTTGAGGCGACATCCCAATGTCGGAGCGCCCGCGGTCCCCATGGCGCTCATGCTGGACGTTCACAGCGGCTTTGATCCCAAGCACGGGCTGTACAACCAGCAGAACGCGGTCTGGTATCAGGACATTGCCTATTCCTCGGGCGACTTCATGATCGACAATTTCCTGAAGCTCGCCTATCCCAATCATTGGCGGCACGGCACCCTGCCGGGCGCGCCGTTCTCGACCCCCGTGGGCTATCGGCAATTCCTAGCGTCCGGCGGCGATCCAAGACCCTACGAGCCAATGCCCTTCACCCGCTGGGGCGACACATTCGATGTGGTGCTCAACACCGCGACGCTGACCTCGCTACGGCGATACAAGGTCATCGTTCTCATGGGCGGCGTCGTCATCGATGTGCGATTGCGCCAGATTCTCCAGTTATGGGTACGGGCCGGTGGGACGGTCGTCGTCAACGCCCGACAGGCGACGAGCGCGGATGAGGCGCTTCTCGGCGCTCGGCTCGGCGGCGGCTATGTGAGCGGGACAACCTCACGATGGTCATCCGACAATACCGCGTATACGGAGCAACCGTTCCGATACAAGCCCGTCGCTCCAGTCTCCGCTCGCGTCCTGGCGACCGTCGGCGAGGACGCCCCGCTGATCACCTCCAATGCGGTCGGGGCGGGCCGAGTCATCCTGACGACGCCCGACTATCTGCAGACGACCGCGCGCGATCGGCTACTGACCGTCGGCGTTCGCTTGTTTGACCACCTCAACCGCCAGTACGCGCCCGCCTTCGTTTCCGGTCCCGACGCCCAGTACATGTTCTCGACCGCGCCGGGCAAACTCATCACCACGATCATCAACAATTCGGGCGTTGTATGGAACGGCGCGATCACCGCGACCATTCCCGGCGCGGTCGACGCGGTTCGCGAGTATACCGCCGACACCGCGGCTGCTTGTGCGCGCGCCGGGTCAACCGTGACGGTCAAAGGAAGCGTTCCGGCCTACGATCTGCGCATCTTCGCGATCGAGTATGCGCTGGGTGCGCCGGCGCCGGGCGCGGCTTGCTGAGCGCGCGCGTCACCCGAGGCACCCCACGTCGATCTCAGTGCTCGTCCCCCGTTCGCGTGCAGCCGGGAACGAAGCGAAGACTCAAAGAGGCGCCCGATAAGCGGGAAAGAAATGGCTGCCCGACACATCCTCCACCGACACATCGGCGGCCTGAGCCCGGCGCGTCGTCAATTCGCGGTATTTCCTTTCATCGGTGATAAGACGCAGTGTCGAGAAGGGAAACAGCAACTCGGAGAACCCGCGCTTGAATTCCAGCAGGCGGTCGTTGGAGCCCCCGACGCCACCCCCTATGTGGAGGTAACGATTGCCTCGAGACTTGGCCCATTGCGCCGCGGAATAAAGAAGCAGGTGAAACGGAGATCTATTCAGGAATTCCGAGCTGGTGCCTCCCAGGTGTGCCTGGACGATTCCGCCGCATTCGAACAGAATACACGCGGCCGCCGGCTGACCCTCCGATTCCACCACGCAGCAATGCACCTGCCCGGTCATCTCACCGAGTCTCGCGAAATACTCCCGGCCGAAGTAATAGGACTCCCTGGCTTGGACCCGGTCCATCGTGTCCCAATAGATCTCCATCACGCGCTCGATGTACTCGCGAAGTGAAACCATGCGGGGCACGAAGCCCAGCTTCTTGCACTTCTTGATCGTCCACTGGTGCCCTTCCCGGATCCCCTTCCACAATTCGCCTTCGTCCCGGGTCAAATCCATTGCGACCGTCTCGCCGGCCGCGGTGAAAAAGCCCTCCGGAAAGAGGCCCGACAACCCGCGGCTGAGCAGCGGATGCATGCGGAAGAACGCGGAACACACTCCCATCTCGCGCAGAGTTTCGTTCAAGCGACGCACCGCCTGCCGGGCGAACTTTGGAGACGCCCGGCCCGCGTCACTCAGCAGCAAGCCTGGATACCCGTACGGCGACACAACGTCGTACACCTCGCCGCCGACGATGACTTCCGGAAACAGGCCGTCACACCGGCGCAGCAAATACGGAATGAACAGCTCCTCGTCTCCAGTCCTGGCCAGAAATGCCCTGGGTTGAGCCTGGTTCCATTCGCTATCCAGTCTCACATACTCGGGAAGATGGTAAACATCGTGGCGGAGCCGGCCCAGAGCTTCGCGCCATTGCGGATCGTCGATTTCCAGATGGACGACGTCCATCAGTGGCCCTCCGACCAAACGGCCGGAAACACGTCTGGATCACTGAAATCAGGATCCCCGTTGGCCAGTCTTCGACACAGCTTTTCATCGAACATGTGTATCTCCCTACCTTGGGCGGTGCGATAGGGACGATAGTGATTGTCGCCATCCTGAAAATGTACCGCGTACGACAGCCTCGGCTCGCCGCTCGTATTCGGGTAGCTTGCATGGACCGTCCATCCGTGATGGAAGCTGACCTGCCCCTTCTTCAACGTCATGGGCACAATGCGAACCTCCCGGCCCTGCGCCCGAAACTTCTCCTCTACCTCACTCAGATTCTGATGGTTGAAAAACCGAACGTCCTGCAGACCCTGCCAGCGATGGCTCCCCGCCATCACCACGAGCGGACCGCGAGTGATGTCCACGGAGTGGAGCGGAATCCACACCGTGATCATCTTGTCGGAACTGCACGTCGCCCAGTACGCCCGGTCCGCATGCCAGCCGGTAACCGTGCTCGATGCGTTCCGGGTACTGGACGGTCTGGAAACGAGCTGATCGTCCAGCACGCGAATGGTGGAGCTCCGAGTCAACTTCGCCGCGATGGCACCCAGGAGGGGATAGACGGCGAGGGCTTTCAGCTCACTCTTCTGCAGCGAGACGAACTCGTTGTTTCGCTGGCCGTCTCCATCGCCCGGTTTCCAGTTGGAGAAGCCGGTCTCGAAGGGAAGGATGGTATCCCTCTCTCCCGCGTAGAAGCGCTGGGCCCCCTGGCCGGCCGAGTCGATCAGGGCCTCGGGCAAAATACCCTCTCTCGAGATGTAATAGCCATTCTCTTCGTAGAACGCTACGTCCGAGTCATCGGGCAGGACGGCGCGTTGATCGGGTGTCAAGGTAAGCGAACTCATAGTGCCCGACCCTCCCCGCGCGTCGACCCATTACGCAGCGCATATCCGAACAGCATACCGGCAAGCGCCCAGAACAATAACGCCCCGTCCCGCACGAAGAAATCATTGGCCATATTGCGAGCGAATACCCCCGCTACCATCGCCGCCCCCGTGAGTCCGGTCAGACGCGCGAGGCGCTCTCCGCGAAACGCCAACTGCCAGAATCGCCAAGCGAGCCCCGCGAACAACGCCAACACCGCCACCATGCCCGGCACGCCTGCGCTGATACCGTAGTTGAAGACGAGATTGTGCGGGTGCCAGAACACCTTATTCCCGGCCAGACCCGAGGCATCGTGCGGGTACCAAAACCCCTTGTCTTCCGCGGGAAGCAAGGCCGGGTAGGCTTTGCCCATGACCGCGCGCCCGAATCCGGCCCCGGTCAACGGATGCGCGAAAATCTCTTCCCCGACCTTCATCCATACCCGGGGCCGCAAATCCTTCCCAATCGCCACGGGTGATTCGGGATCGCCGCCGGTGCGATACCGGTCGCTGACGTAGATACCACCGCCAACCAGGGCGAGCAGGCTGATTCCCGTCAGCGCCAGGCGAACCGGGCCGACCGCGACTGCGTGAACGTGCCCTAGCCACACGCAACCCAAGAGGGCCTGCACCCCGATCGCCGGCCACAGAGCCCGTTGACCGGTCAGCAAGGCCACCGCCAGGAACGGCAGCCCCAAGACCGCCAACCACTTTCTCGAATGTCGACGCCCACATAGCGCCACCGTCAGCGCGAGAATGGGGCCGATCGTGACGAGATAGTTGCTGACGCCGCCGACGCCGCCGTAGTAGACGTCTGGTGGCCATTCGCCGTTTCGGAGGTACGCGCCGAGCAGCGCCGAACCCGACATGACGGCGAATCCGGCCAACACCGCCAGACACGAGAGGCGCAATCGCTTCTCGTTCCGCGTCCACGCGAACAACGCGACGAACACCATCAGCGCGTAGCCGACTTCGTTCTTGATCTCGGCCAGACTGTAGGCCGGGTCGACCGCACACATAAGCGACGCCATCACTACACCCACCCATAGCGCGATCGTCCACTTGCAGGGCAATGGCGGCGGAGCAAGCCGCCGCCACGAGATCACGACGATCAGACACGCCGCGGCGAGACAGCCGATCCGCAACGCCACGGCTTCCGGAAAGGGTACGATGAACAGGAACCCCACAAACGGCAACGCCCGCATCGTCGTCTTCATGCCTTCTTCGCACCGACCGCACGCACCGCGCCGCCGCCCTTACCGTCACGTCGCCCGCGGCGCCCCTCTCCCACGACTCCGTCGCAGCCGCGTTCGCCAAGCAGCCGCAGGTACTCTTGAAACAACGCTTCGCGCATCATCCCGGGGTCAAACTCGCGCCGCGCTCGGTCCCGGCCGCTGGCGCCGTGCTGCCGCCGCAGTGTCGGGTCCCCCACGTAGATGCGAATCGCGGCCGTCAGCGCCTCCACGTCTCGGACCGGCACCAGCAGCCCGGTCTCGCCGTGGCGCACCGCGTCGACGCATCCCGGAATCCGCGTCGCGATCACGGGCACTTCCATGGCGGCCGCCTCTAGGAGCGATGCGGGAAAGCCTTCGCGATAGGTCGGCAGCACGAGAAGGTCCAGCGAGCGATAGATGCTCGGCATGTCGCGCACCATACCGGCCAGATGAATGCGCGGATCGCCGCGCAGCGTCGCCTCCACGTCGGCCGGGATCGGGTCCTGGCTCTCGAACGGCCCGGCAACCAGCAGGTGCAGCGCCGGACATTCCTCGCGCAGCACGCGCCACGCTTGCGCCAGCTCCACCAAGCCCTTGTCGCGGACGATACGCCCCACGAAGCCCATCACCAGCGCGCCCTGCGGAATCTGATAGCGAGCGCGAACAACCTGGGCCGACTCCGTCGAGTCGCGGGCCGGATTGAACTTTCCGTCGGCCTCGATGCCGTCAATGCTCCCCTGCTCCAGCACCTTGATCTTCCCGGGCGGGCACAGTCCCTCTGCGATCGCGACCTCACGAAGCGACTCGCTGACGCAGATCACCTGATGCGCTAACCGACACGCGGTGCGCTCCGTCCAGCGCAAGATCCGCCGCCTCAGCCCCGTGGCGGTCAGGAGCGGCAGTCCATGCTGGTGATAGATTCGAACCGGCACGCGGCAGAGCGTTGCCGCGATCATCGCCAGGAGGCTCCCTTTCGGCGTATGCGCGTCCACAATCGTCGGACGCACTCGCCGAATGACTCGCACGACCCGCCACAACGCCGCGAGGTCGGCCAGCGGGGTAATCCGGCGCGACATCGGCACCGGGTGTCCGTCAATCTGCATGCCGCGCGCAAACTGCTCGAGCGCCTCGCCGGGCGACGACAGCGCGTGGACGTCGAACCCCTTGCCCTTCGCATGCGCCACATGTCCCGCCAGAAACGGTAGCGTCACCGGGACCGTCGTCACGTGCAGCACTCTAACGTTCACGCCGCCGTCTCGTCCGGCCGCGGTCCCCGGCCCGAGGGCGCCAGACAGTCCTCCTCGAGGCCGGGAACCCGTGTGTTTCGGACCACCGAGAGAATCCGGAGGCCTTCCCGCATCTCCGCCGCATCGAGCCGGCGGTTCCGCTTGCTGATCAGCCGGCCTTGCCGCCCGAGCATCGTCCCGATGCGGTAGGCGATCGACTTCAGCCGTGAACGCATCACCAGGAGCCGCGTGCGCCGCGCCCCGACCAGCGGCGGGCCGTAGCGATGCAGGATGTCGCGCACGGTCCTTTCCGTGCGAAGATAGTTCCGCAAGTTTCCGGCGGGACCTTCACGATAAAAGAAGAGCGGCTCGCACAGCCGGGCGAATCTTGTCGTCGCGCAGCTTCGGCTCCACAGCTCGCGGTCTTCGGCACGAACGTAGGCCGGATCGTACGGATTGGCGCGAAACCACTCCACTCGCCCCATCACGGTCGGATGAATGAGCAGGCCGTCCCGAAGCACCGCTTCCGGACGCGAATCCAGCGGCCGATCGCCGCGAATGCCCAGCGGCGTGAGGTCGTCGTCCACCGTGAATGTCGCCGTGTCACTGAGATCGACGTTCGCGTTCGTCCGCAAGAACTCGACCTGGCGCTCGATGCGCTCGGGGTGCATGACATCGTCGGCGTCCATCCGCGCCAGATAGGCGCCCTGGGCAAGCGAAGCGATCTCGTTGAGACGCGCGCCCAGGCCGCGACTACTCCCATCGCGGAGGAGTCGAACGCGCGGCTCGTCAAGATGCCGCACGGCCTCGATCGAGCCATCGGTGGACCCGTCGTCGATCAGCAGCAGCTCCCAGTCCTCATGCGTCTGCGCGAATACGGAGCGCACCGCGCCGGCAAGGTAGCGCCGCGCGTTCAAGAAGGGAATGCCGATGGTAACGGACACGCGATCACTCACGAGACTCTCCGGGGCTAGCTCGCCATGCGGTACAGCTCGTCACACGTATCGCAGATGCGCGCCCAGTCGTAGGTCGCCGCGTTGATCAGCGCGTTCTCGGAACAGGCAGCATAGAGATCCGAGTCATCCATCAGCTTCTCGATCTCGTCCGCCATCGTCGCCGAATCGCCGACCGGGAAGCGCGCCCCGCAGTTCGAAGGGACCACTTCCTTCAGGCCGCCCGAGTCGCTCGAGACGACCGGCTTGCCGCACGCCTGCGCCTCGACGGCTGCCATGCCGAACATCTCGTGAGCGCGGGTCGGCATCACGAAGACATCGGCGAGGTTGTAGATCGCATGAAGCCGGCTTTCTTCGACGGCGCCCAGGTAGAGGCCGCCCACCTCCTTGATGCGCTCGATCCAGCGGTCCGGATCGTCCTTCAGGCCGAACTGCCCGATCGGTCCCGCGATCACGAGCTGCACGTCCCTGCGCCGCTCGCTGAGCGCCTTGGCCGCATGCAGGAGCACGTCACTCCCCTTCTGCTCGCACACCCGCCCAACGTAGAGCATCACCTTTTTGTCGATGTGGAGCTGCCGGCGTTCGCCTTCGGCCGCTTCGGGATCGGGCCGGAATTGCCGCGTGTTGACGCCGTTGTAGAGGATCCGCAACTTGTTCGCCGGGAAGCTCCAGAAGTTCTGCGACTCCTCCAGGCAGTACTGTGAGCAAGGCAAGAACAGGTCGAACCAGCGGAGCATGCGCTTGTACAGATGATAGAGTGGCGTCTCGCGGCCACCGCGGAAGTGGAAGAAGTCATACGAGAGCACTTTCTTGGCCGCCATCGCCTTGCTCATCCACGCGCCTTCCGGCTGACTGTGGAAGTGCAGCACGTCATCGGAGCGCTTCTTCAGCT
Organism: Candidatus Rokuibacteriota bacterium; assembly: GCA_040902305.1. Classification (GTDB taxonomy): domain Bacteria; phylum Methylomirabilota; class Methylomirabilia; order Rokubacteriales; family CSP1-6; genus CAMLFJ01. Next base: position 11,735 of record JBBDXN010000014.1, read on the forward strand.
CGCGCACGACCTGATACTGAAACTCCAAGTGCCTGAACGGCAGATCCGTATGGCATTTCAGAAAGTGATACGTCACGCCGTTCACTTCGCGCGTGTCGGTAGTGTCGCCGACCGAGTAAACGCTGACGCGATGCCCGCGCCGCGCTTGCTCCTGGGCGATCTCGACGATGCGCCGCTCGATGGCGCCCCCGAAACGATACAGCACCGGCAACGTGCTGACACTGATGTGGCTGATCTTCATCGATATTCGCCCCGGCAGGACCGGCTGGCGGCCCGCCCTGCGCCGCGGCCCGGGGGGCGGCGCCAGTACACCTTGATCGCCAGGCGCACCACCAGATCCATCCAGGCGGTCCGGCGCCTCGCCGGCACGGTGCGGCCTTCGATCATGCCGCGATACAGTGCGAGGTGGCTGGCGACCATCGTCTCCGGCTTGAATGCTTGCTCCGCATACGCGCGAATCTGGCCTGCCATACCCTGCCAGCGCGGCCGATCGGACAGTATCGTCTCCATGCCTTTGGCGAGAGCGACGGAATCGCCCGGCGGCACGGCCAGACCGTAGGGCCCGATCTGCTCCGGCACGCCGCACACCCCGCCCGCCACCACCGGCGTGCCGCACAGGAACGCCTCGGTGACGACGCTCGGCAAGCAATCGGCAAAGCTCGGCAGCACCAGCAGGTCCGCCCGCCGATACTCCTCGCCCAGCTCCTTCGAATCGCGGATGCCGACGAACTCCACGTGCTCCGCGATGCCCAGCTTGCTGGCCTGCTGTCTGAGCTCCGCCTCCAGCTGCGCGTTGTGATAGACCAACCGAAGGTGAACGTCGCGCCGCTTCCGAAGCTGCCGCATGGCATCGAGCAGGAAGTTGACCCCCTTCCAGTCGATCAGCTGGCCGACGTAGAGCACGTCATAGCGCTCCTGGTCGACCCGCTTCTGGAGCCTTCCGCCGGCGCGAAAGACGTCGGCCGGTATGCCGTTGGGAATGGTGTGGATCTTGTCGGCGTTGGTCACGCCGGCGTAGTACCGCGCCTCGGCGCGCGACAGCGCGATGAATGCCTCCACCCTGTCCACCACGTACTGAAACGCATAGCGCCGCAGCCGCGAGCGTTCCCGGCCCGTGGGGATCAGCCCATTGTGGCCGGTGAAGACGATGCGCGCCCGGCAAGGCGAAGACGCCATCTTGAGCGCCGCCCTGCCGAAGTGATGCACGTGAATGATGTCGTAGTCGTCCGATGGCTGAAACCCGGCATGTCCGACCGCATGCACCTCCACGCCGGCCTTGCGGAAGCCGTCGAGCAATACCGTCTCCGGCGTCACCATCTGCTTCGATCGAACCGCCTCGGGCCGATCAAAGATTCCCCCCACCAGACAGATTCTCACGCGACTCGTCCTCTCACGAGTACCTCACCGCGGTCTGGTCACGGTGGGACGCCGTCGCTCCACTCCACGCCCGGACACTCTCGACCGACAAGTAGATGTACATTGGCCAGAACGAATACACGTATATCTGGCTGGTGACCGACAAGCTGCCCGGAAAGACGGTCCAGAGCGCCATCATGAGCCAGGCGTAGCTTTCCACGGGCCGCGGGGCGGCCATGAACTTGCCCTGCAACCAGGCTAGAACACAGCCGAGCAACACATTGCCGAGAACCACGCCGGCAAGGTGGAAGTTGATGAAGAGCTCGCCGTCCAAGGGAATGATCTGGTCGAGACTATCCGTACCGCCGTAGATCAGCTCGTTGAATATCACCGGGCCGCTCGAATCGCGATACGGCTTGCCCAGCACCGGAATCGGGTACACCAGCGACGGGAGCAAGGTCTCGCCGTAGTAGAACTTGCCTTCCACCGATTCAAGCAAGTAGGCCGACAGTTGCGGAGCCAACGCGTAGATCTGCACGAACTCGACGACGTCCTCGGGGCTCCACATGTCCGCGACTGCCGAGACCGACAGATCGGCGATGTCGAGATCGGAGGAGCGATACCCGCCGAACACGAACGCCACGGACAGCGCGAGCATGCCGCCCAACACCACGCCCTTGAACGAGATGCGCCACACGTGCGCGGAGAACGCGGCGGCCAGGCCGACCATCGGTCCGAGCATCGTGCCCCGGTTGTAGTTGAAATTGGCAATCAGCAGAACGATCACGACACCGGCCGTCACGGCGATGATCGCCGCCTTCCGGCGCGGCGCCTTGCCGAGCCACCAGCTCCACGCGAGCACCACCGCGAAGCCGAGAAAGTGTTTCAGAAAACTACCCGCGGCCCCTTGCCACGTCGTCGCCTCCTCGGCACGCAGGCGATGCTCGCTCGGCGAGGAGACATAGTCGATGAATCCCCCCACGCCTCCGTGCGTCAGCAAGAGCCCCAGCACTCCCAGGACCGCAAACGGCACGATCAAGTACGCGGCGCCCGGCCCCGATACGCGGGGCCTCACGGTCCCGCGACTGAAGCACTGGTACGCCACACAAAAGCACAGATACCCCACGACGTGGACGACGACCGCCAGATTGATCGCATCCTTCGACGGCAGATACGGCAACGCCCCCTGACTGACACCGAAGTAGCCGATCAATACCGTGACGAGCACGAGCTGGACCCAGTAGTAGCCCTGCGCAATGTTTGCCGGACACACTGGAGCGCTCACGCAGATCCGACAGGCGGGCAGACACGCCTGCACGAACAGAAAGGCCAGGATGCCGAGTGCCGCGAGCGGATACTCTTCCGCGACCGGCGCATACGCGAATGCGATCAGGGCGGTGGCGTTGATCGCAAGCATCCAGAGGGTCGCGCGAGGCATCAGCTTCCCGGTCAAGGCCGCCATTCCTGGTTCCCATCAAGCCCCGCGACCGCCGTCCCTGGGCTCCTCACCTGCGTCCTCATGAAGTAGATAGTCGTCGCAACCAAGATGACCGAGGTCACCGCAAACGCGACCAAACTGCCCAGCGCCATCCCCTGCTCGCGATAGATCGGGATCAGCTGCCATGACGCGACCGCGAGAACTGCTGCGAGCAGAACGTCAAGGACGAACCGCCCCACGATGACCCCTTGGCTCACCAGGATCTGGCCCAACAGATTGTTGAGCACCACCGCCACCGACGAGGCCGCCAGGATGACCAGCGTCATCCAGCCGTCGCGATACTCGTCGCCGAACAGGCCCATCGCCGGTGAAGCACACAGGATGACGCCGATCGACGGGACCACGACCACCGCGATGCTGACCGCCAGGTTGAGACCGAAGAGCCGCCGATAGGCGTCGGGCTCCCTCGTGCCGTGCAGGTTGCTGAGCATCGTGAGGATCACCGGCGAGAACGAGGCGGGGAGGAACAACAGCAGTTGCCGCCAGCGTTCGGCCGCGTTGAAGACGCCGAGCGAGGCGTAGCCGTCGGGCTGTGCGACCAGCACCACATTGGCGAACCACATCGCCGACATCGTGCAGATGCTTCCCAGCAGGCTCAGCACGCTGAATCGACACATCATCGTCAAGTCGCTCCACGCGGCGGCGCGGTCGGCCCAGGCGACCGTCTCGGGAAGAAGGCGCCGCAGAGCGACCTGGTTGGCGAGCACCGCGATCGCCTCGGTCAGAACCAGGCCCACCACGCCGCCCAGGACGCCGCCGAGCTCAATGCCGGCGATCAAGAACACGCACAGGCACACACCGCGGATGCTGTTGAGGACCGCCAAGGCACGAAAGTCGCCAAGGCCAACGAGGGCGCCCGTCTGCACGCCGTTGATCGTGCCGAAGAAGACCAGGCCGGCCGCCACTTGCAGCTCCACGGTCAGGTGGGGGGCGTTCAGCACGCTCGAGCCAATCACTCCCGCAAGAACAAGGAGCACCAGTGTCATCAGCGTGCCGGAGACCAGGGCGATGGAGGTTGCCAGCGTGACGCAGCGGCCCGCCCTTACGGGATCGACCGAACGACACTCCGCGACGAACTTGGTCGCCGCCAAGCCCAGCCCGGCGCCGGCCACGATGCCGAACAGGCCTTGCGTGCTCTGAATCATGCCGACTTCGCCGAAGCCCGTCGTTCCCAGGAGCCGTCCCGCCAGCACCGACGATGCCAGGGTCAGGCTGCGCGACACGACGGCGCCGACCAGCGCCCAGAATGCGCCGATCGCGACACGCATCGCGACCGAATCGCTCGGGGCGGCAGACCGGGCCAGCTCGCTCCTGGTTGGCGTCAGCATCGCCATGGGCCCGCGGCCTGGATCAGGCCAGCAGGCCCTCCACCTCCTGGCACACGCGGTCGACCTGTTCCGACGTCATGTGTGAGTACAGCGGCAGGGCCAGGGCTTCCCGGCTCGCGGTCACGGTTTGCTCCATCCGGTCGCTCACCCGATGCGCCACCCGTCGCAGGAGAGTCTGCTCGTGAACCGGCGGATAGAAATACCGCTTGGTCTGGATTCCGCGCGCTCCGAGGCCCGCGTACACCGCGTCCCGGCTCGCCCGGGCCCGCGCGGTGATGAACAGGACGAAGTAGTTCCCGCTGGTCGTCCGGTCCGGCGGGAAGACCTGCGCGCGACATCCGGGGAGCGCGCCGAGCCGCGCCCGGTAGACCTCGATGAGCTGCCGGCGCGCCTTCACCAGCTCGTCCACGCGTCTCAGCGAGAGCAAGCCCACCGCCGCGTGCAGCTCGCTCATCCGGGCGGAGAGGCCCAGGTGGATCATGTCCTCCCCCTTCTGCGGATCCTTGCCGTAGTCGCGCATCGAGCGAAGGCGCGCCGACAACCGGGGGTCGCTCGTGCAGATCACGCCGCCCTCGATCGCGGTGACGACCTTGGTCGGGCTCAGCGAGAAGATCTCGCAGGCTCCGAAGCCGCCCGCCTTCCGGCCCTGGTACTCGGCGCCCAATCCCTGGGCGCTGTCAAAGTACACGGGCAGCCCGTGTCGCTCGCCGAGTTCGGCCAGCGCCTCGATGTCCGGGGGGAGACCGTAGACATACGCCGCGCAGATCGCGGCGGTTCTCGACGTCAGGTTTCGCTCGACGTCGGCCGGATCGAGCGTCAGGGATTCCGCCAGGCAGTCGCAGAAAACCGGCACCAGGCCATTCCACACCAGGGCCTGCGCGGTGGCCGCGAACGTGAAAGACGGCACGATGACCTCGGCGCCCGCCGGCAGCTCCATCGCCTGGGCGGCCAGCATGAGCCCCGCGGTGCACGACGACATCGCCACCGCCTCGCGCGCGCCGGTCTGCCGGCAGACCTCTTCCTCGAAGGCGCGCACGATCCGTCCCGTCGTGACCAGGCCCTCGTCCCAGCTGGGGCGAACGAGCTCCTCGAACTCGCGAAACTCCGGCAGGGTCGGGCGAATGATCGGCATCAGCTCCATCGGTGGGCCTCCGCGGCTTCGAGACGCCGCAGCGCGTACAGGTTCGCGGGCTTCTTGGCGCTCCGGACCTTCGCCTGGGGGGAGGCGCCGTCCCGGCTCATCGCGCGACCCCGATGTCCGGCGCGGGCACGTCCGTCGTCGTCTCCCGACCGCGGAAATGCTCCTCGGTCCCCTCCCCAGGCTGACTGACGTCAACCTGCGCGAGTGCCTTCCAGACCGTCAGCAGCAGGATCCGCGCGTCGAGCCGGCACGACTGGTGCTCCACGTACCAGACGTCGAGCGCGAAGCGGTGCTCCCACGGCAGCGCGTTGCGACCGTTGAGCTGAGCCCACCCGGTGATCCCGGGTCGAACCTCGTGGCGGCGGGCCTGCTCCCTCGTGTAGCGCGGCAGATATTCCATCAAGAGCGGCCGTGGGCCGACCAGGCTCATGTCGCCCCTGATCACGTTGACGAGCTCGGGCAGCTCATCGACGCTCGTCCTGCGAAGCAACCGCCCGAGACGCGTCAGTCGCTCACGATCCGGCAGGAGCCTCCCGTGGACCGCGCGCGCGGCCCTCATGGTGCGAAACTTGTAGAGGGTGAATGGCCGCGCGTGCCGGCCAGGCCGCCGCTGCGCGAAGATGATCGGTCGGCCGAGGGACAGCCGGATCGCCAGGGCGGTCACGCCCAGCAGCGGAGCGAGAACGATCAGACCGACCGACGCCAAGACCAAATCGAAGGCGCGCTTGGGCCAACCCGGCCACCATCCGGGCCGGCGCGCCGGCGCCCCCACCCCGTCCATCACGCGGCGCCTCTCGCCTCGCCGACCGCGGCGACGGCGGGGGCCGCCACGTTCACGGGAAGGACGGGTCGCCCGTTCGCGACCTCGGGCCCTACGGTCAACACCGGCCGGAACATCGGAATCATCGCTCCGAGCTGCTGCATGACGGCGCCGGCCGCGCCCTTCTCGGCGAAGCGCTCGAGGTCCGCCACGCTGCGTCCGAGACTCGCGGCCGGCCGGTCCGTGGCCGATCGGACCCGCCTGATCCCTTCCAGGCACGACGGCTCGATGGTCTCGTCCGAGGCCACCAGCTCCTCCGAGAGCTTCTCGCCGGGCCGCATCCCGGTGTAGATGATCGGAATCTCCCGCTCCGGGATGAAGCCGGACAGCCGGATCAGGTTCCGCGCCATGTCCACCACCCTGATCTCGTCGCCCATGTCGAGAACGTAGAGCGCTCCATTCTCGTGGAGCGCGGCGGCCTGGAGCACGAGCTGCACCGCTTCCGGGATCAGCATGAAGTAGCGACGCATGTCGGGATGCGTGACGGTGACCGGCCCGCCGCCCTTGATCTGCTCGAGGAAAAGCGGGATCACGCTGCCGTTGCTTCCCATCACGTTGCCGAAGCGCACCACCATGAACCCAGTCGGGCCTTGCTCGGCCAGGGCCATCGCGAGCAGCTCCGCGACCCGCTTGGTGGCACCCATGACGCTCGAGGGGTTGACCGCTTTGTCACTCGAGATCAGCACGAACCGCTCCACCCCGTGGCGGACCGCGGCCTCTCCGACGATCCGCGTGCCCTTGACGTTGTTCTTGATCGCCTCGCAGGGATTGAGCTCCATGAGCGGCACGTGCTTGTGGGCGGCCGCGTGGATGATCAGCTCGGGTCGGTGCGCGCGCAATACCTCGTCCACCCGGCCCTCATCCGTGATGTCCGCGATCACCGGGTACACCGGCACCCCGGTCGCGAGGCCGGCCAGTGAGCGCTCGACCGCCCACAGCGCGTTCTCGTACCGATCGAGGAGCACCACCCGGCTGGGGGCGAGCAGCGCGACCTGCCGGCTCATCTCGGAGCCGATCGATCCGCCCGCCCCGGTGATGAGCACCCGCTTGCCCGCGATCAGGTCGCGGACCCGGCCCGCATCGAGTCCGACCGGAGTCCGACCGAGCAGGTCCGCCACCGCCAGGTCCCGCACGTCACTCAGGGTGACGCGACCGTCCAGGATGTCCCGGACATTCGGGAGCGCCTTGATGGGCAGCTTGTAGGGCTCCAGCGCCCTGACCACCGCCCGGAGCGTGCTCGGGGTGGCGCGTGGAATCGCCACCAGAAGCTCGTCGGGCCTCGCCTGGCCGATGACGCGGGCCAGGTCGTGGCGCGTCCCCAGAACCGGCACGCCGTGGATCCGCCCGCCGACCTTGGCCGGATCGTCGTCGACGAACCCGACCGCCCGGTAGCCGGGCTCGCCGCCATCGACGATCTCCCGGACGATCATCGCGCCCGCATCACCGGCTCCGTAGATCAGCACGCGCCGGATGCGGGCCGCGGGCCGCGAGCCTCGAAACAGCCGTCCGCTCAGCCCGACCGCGCCCATGAGCAGGACGAGGAGCACCGCGTCCATCACGAACACCGTGCGGGGGTAGGTACTCTGCCCGAAGGCGCCGTAGACCAGCACGAAGAACACCACGCTGCTGGCCACCACCGCGGTCAGGATCGCGCGCAGATCGCGCAGTCCCACGTACTGCCACACCCCCTCGTGGAGGTGGAACTTGAAGAACACGAGTGTCCGGATCGCGACGAGCCACGGCACCGTCTCGAGCCAGGCCGCCCGGTACGCTTCCGGGATCGCCCCGTCGAATCGGAGCCAAAACGCCAGGTAGTTCGAGAGGGTGATCAGTCCCGCGTGTACGAGAATCACCAGGACACGTCGGTGGCGGAAGAGGGCCCGCGTCACGAGAGCCACCCGCTACAGCCGGTCCCACCTGCGCCCGGGGCCCGAGCCCGAGCGATCACCCTCTGCCCGGTCGGCGGACGCCGGCCTCGTCGTCGTCGCGGTAGTAGGAGCCATAGCCTTCCCCGCGGAAGCTTCCGGCGTCCACGTGGTTCAGCACGACCCCGAGGATGCGCGCGCGGATCGCGCTCAGCATGTGGACCGCCCGCTGCGCCGAGCTCCGGCTGGCCCGCCCGTGGCGGAGCACGAGAATGACCCCCTCCACCCGCGGCGCGAGGACCAGGGTATCGCTGATCCCCAGCATCGGTGGGGTGTCGATCACGATGTGCGCGAAGCGGCCCTCCAGCGAAGCCAGTGCGTCCGTGAGACGACGCGACGCGAGGAGCTCGGTCGGATTGACGGGCACCGGGCCGGCCGGGACCACGTACAGCCCCGGGATCTTGGTCGCGCGGATGACCTCGCCCACGTCCACCCCGCCGGCGAGAAGATCCGAGAGGCCGGGCACCTGCGGCACCCCGAGAATCTCGTGCAGGTTGGGATGCCGCATGTCCGCGTCGATCAGCAGGACGTCCCCGCCTCCGAGCTGAGCCAGGCTGATCGCGCAGTTCGTCGAGACCGAGGTCTTGCCGTCCTGCTGCTGGAGCGACGTCACCAGGAGCGTCCTGGGCGGACGATCCGGCGTCGCGTAGACCACGCTCGTCCGGACACCCCGGAACGCCTCGGCCAGCACCGAGCTCGTCGAATGGTGGGCGACCAGCGCGAAGGGACCGACCGGGCGCCGCTCGGTCCCGTGCCCGGAGAGGGCGGCGCGGGCGGGCACCAGGCCCAGGGTCGGCACCCGCAGTATCGCCTCCACCTGCCGGGGATCCCGGATGCTCGTGTCCAGATGCTCGAAGAAGAACGCGACCGCGATGCCCCCGCAGATCCCGATCAGGCCGCCCAGCATCAGGTTGAGGGCGGTGCGCGGACGGGTCGGATTGACGGGGGCCTCCGCGCGGTCGACGATCGAGATGTTCGACGTGAGGAGGGCGCTCGAGATGCGGGTCTCCTTCAGGCGGGAGGAGAGCGTGGCGTAGAGCTCGCGATTGACGTCCGCCTCGCGGCGAAGCAGGTTGTAGCGGGCCATCTGAGCGTCCAGCTTTCGCGCCCGCGCCTGTTGATCGTCCATGAGCTTGCGCAGCTCGGTCTCGTTCTGCAGCGCGCTTCCGTACTCGCTGCGAATCGCCCCCACCACGCGCCGTCCCTCCTCGCGGAGCTGTCGCCGGATCTGGGCGATGTTCTCGGCCAGGCGGTGCAGGCGCGGATACTCGGGCTTGAACGTCTGGCTGAGCTCCCGGTACTTGCCCTCGAGCGCGGTCGCCTCCTGCTTGAGGTGGGCGATGAGAGAATTCTGCAGGACCGCCGGCAGGGAGTCCGTATCCGCGCGCCCCGCCTCGGCCAGCAGGCTCTCCTTGGCGATCCGCTCGGCCCGAGCCTTGAGGAGCGACTCGGACAGGGTGACGAGCTGCTGCCCGATCAGGGATTGCCGCTCGCCGGTACGATCACCGACCCGGTCGGTCGCGACGAACAGGATGTCGTTCTCTTCGAGGAAGCCGGTCAGCTGGGCCTCGGCCGCCTCGAGCGCCCGGCGCGCATCGTCGACGTGGGTCAAGAGGAAGGTGGACGCGTGGCGGGTCGCCTCGACCTTCTGATCGAGCTGCTGCGCGATGAACGTGTCGGCCACCCCGTTGGCCACCCGCGCGGACAGCTCCGGACTCCGGCTCTGGAAGGACACCTTGACGAGCCGCGAGTTGCGGACCGGGTCGACCCGGAGGCGATCGAAGAACGTGTCGAGCAGCTCACCCCGCTTCCGATCGAGCCCCCGGAACTCGGGCTGCCCTCCGAGGTCGAGCAGACCGACGACCCGGGTAGCGAGGGCGCGGCTCTGCAGCAGCTTGTGGTAGGTCTGGAGCTGCGTCTGGGCCGAGTCGCCTTCCGCGTCCTCCCGAACGACCTGCTCGAACTTGACGACGCGCGGCTCCTCGCGATCGATCCGGAGCGTGGCGCTCGCCGTGAACAGGGGCCGCGAGGTGAAGGTCCAGACCGCCGCGGTCAGGAGCGCGCCCAGGAAAATCAGGACCACCGTCCACCGATGGCGAACCAGTATTCTCCAGTAGTCCCAGAAGTGCGCGTCGCCCGAGCCGGAGCCCGGATACGCGGTCGCCGTCTCGAACGGGCGCAGGGCGGTCGGCGGGATCGGGAGCGCGCGGACCGACGGAGGCGGCAGCTCGGAAGGCATGGTCATATTCCCTTCGCAACGCCCAGGGCGCCTTTGAAGAAGTCGATGAACCCGTAGAAGAACGCCTTGCCGGCGTGCTTGCCGACGACGACGACGTCGTTGCGCTGGATCTCGGGCGAGGGCTGGCCGTCTTCGAACTTCTGGAGATCGTAGCTCGCTACCGCGACCTGGCCGGACCCGTCGCGCCGGTACAGGCGGATGTCCGACCAGGCAGCCACGTCCTTGACGCCGCCGGCGGCGAGGATCGCCTGGTGCAGCGTCGTCCGGCCGCGCAGGACGAAGGAGCCCGAGCGCTCGACCGAGCCGCCCACATAGACGGAGCCGGCCCTCGGCACGTGCACCACGTCTCCCGGCTGGAGGGTGACGTTGAGCTCCTCGCGGCCGTCGGCGAGCGCCGAGAGGTCGATCGGGGTCATGATCTCCTCGGTGGAGCTCGACGCGGGTGAGGACGCGGCCGCGCGCGGCCCGGCGCCGCCCGCCTTGGCGACCGTGCCCGCGGGCACCCGACGGATGACGTACACGAAGCTATCGGCGTCCTCGCTCAGCCCCTCGGCCAGGGCCAGGGCGTCGGCGAGCCGGAGCTGACGATTCAGCGGGAACACACCGCCGCGGCGGACGGCCCCGATGACGGAGACCCGCTGGCTGTTGTGCTCGTGAACGAAAACCGAGACCTGCGGATCGTGCATGAACTTCGCCTGGAGGCGCGTGCGGATCTCGTCCTCCAGCTCGGCGGTGGTGCGCCCCGTCGCCTCGATCTGGCCGACGAGCGGCAGCGCGATCGTTCCCTTCATCGGGACCCGCACCCGGAGCTTGGACAGCTCCTCCACCTCGAAGACCGAGAGCTCGATCAGGTCGCCCGGCCCGATGGGAAGATCGGCGTCCCCGGCCGAGCGCGCGGTCTGCTGGAAGATCCGGCGGTTCAGGGCCGCCGGACTCGCCGGCCCACTGCCGTCGGGGCGCCCGGTCGGCGGCGTCCCGGTCAGCCGTCCGGGCCCGCCCGCGGGCGGGCTGCCTGGCGTCTCGGGAAGCACGGGCATCTGGTCGGGGACGGCGGCCGACCGCGCCGACCCGCAGGCGGTCAGCGTCAGTGCTAGGGCGATGCTCACCGCGAAACCGGCACTGCTCACGACCACGCGAATCGTCGTCACGCGCACCTCCTGTCCGGGGAGATCGCATGCTCACGCCGGGTCGGGACACGGTCAATTAGACGAAGGTCAAGACACCCTCGACCGGGCCGCTCGACCGATACGACTTGAGTCGTACGACCCGGCCCGATACCGCCGGCCGGGGGTGACCGGGAAAACAAACGGCGGGCCGTGGACCCTCAGTCGGTGAGCGCGAACGACGCGGCGCTGACGAAGCTGTCCAGGATCAGGTGTGGAACGAAAAGCAGGCCGACCTCGCCGGCGGACCCCAGCCTCCCCCACGATGCCGCCGATGTCCGCGTACCCGTCGGGGAAGCGCGTGTGATCGGTCAGCGGGAGAAAGTGCTTCACGGATTCCAGGAGCTGGGCTTCGTCCTGAGCGAACGTAAGACTTCCCGTGTGCAAACTGTTACCCAACTAGGAATCGTCGTGACGTGGGTGCCGGACGATCAAGGAAATGTCTTGCCGTCCATTTTTTCTCACCTCTTTCCAGATGAACTACTTACACGACCCGCATGGTGGCATTCAGGATGCCATAGCGCGACGGGAGTTCTCACACAGCGTGGCTCGTCGGCAAGCTGCTTCACGAGTGGTTCGCCAGCGAACTGCTCCGTCTTCCGCGAGGGCAGCGGCGGCGACGTCCGCTTCCGCCCCCATCCGGATCGCGCTCATGAGCGACAGCGCGTTGTTTCGATCCGGCCTGCGGCGCATCCTCAATACGGAGCGCTCGTTCCTCGTCGTGGCCGAGATCACGGTGCCCCCGGTGCGGGACCTCGTGCGGAGCAGCGCTCCCCAGATCCTCCTCGTGGACGCGCAGATCGAGCGGTCGCTCGCGGTCTGCCTCGAGCTTCGCCAGAACGGCGTGCGGCCGTGGGTGATCCTGGCCGGCGTCAACCAGGATGACGACCGGTGGGCGGTCCAGGCATTGAAGGTGGGGGCGCGCGGCATCCTGGCCAAGACCGCCACCGTGGAGACCCTGCTCAAGGCGGTGCGGGTCGTCCACCAGGGGCAGATGTGGGCGAGCAACCGGGTGATCGCGCTGACCATCGAGGAGCTGACCGCTGCGTCGGGCGCCGCCCCGGCGGCCGAGGCGGGGATGCCGGATCGGCTGAGCGCGCGAGAGCGGCAAGTCGTCCAGCTCATCGTGAGCGGCCTCAGCAATCTCGAGGCCGGCAGCCGCCTCGGGATCACCGAGGCGACCGTCAAGGCGCACCTCACCAGCATCTTCCAGAAGCTCGCCCTGCGCGGCCGTGGCCAGCTCACCGCGCGGTACCACGCGAGCTTCCTCGCGCCGCGCCGGAAGCCGGGCGCCATGCTCGGCTAGGGCGCCAACTGCCTTCCGTCCTTGTCTTTCTTGGGGTTACGTCCCTGCCTCTCCTTGCATTGACCCCCGGGATACGCTATAAGGAGTCGCCGCATCCAGCACCCCACACTCGGCTCCAGGGATCGGCAGGGGATCAGCATGGCTCGAAGCTGTGATGTCTGCGGGAAGGGTCCGGCCGTCGGTCACAAGATCAGCCACGCCCACAACGTGACCAAGCGGCGGTGGCTCGTGAATCTCGTGCGGATACGCGGCCTGATCAAGGGCAAGGTACAGCGGGTCCGGGTCTGCACGCGCTGCCTGAAGGCCGGCAAGATCGTCAAGGTCGTCTAGCTGCTGCAGAAAAGGGGGCGGGGGGGGTGGGCCCCCCCCCCCGTACCCCGCAGCGAAACTTAGAACGAGTCCCGGTGGGAGGCCGCCACCCCCCACCGCACGACTACACTTACTTCTTCTTCTTCTTGGCCGCCTTCTTCTTCTTCGCCATTGATGTCGTCACCTCCTTTCGTACAGAAATGCCTTCACGCTTCGCTACTTCCGCTTCCCCTTCTTGGTGGCCTTCTTCTTGCCGCCCTTCTTGACGGCCTTCTTGCGCTTCGGCATATCGGGTCTCACCTCCCTTCGGTCGAGGACTCAGTACCCCATCGCTTCGCGCCGGAGGTGGGCGGCCTGCTCCCGCCCCCGCCGCTCGTAGTGGTAGAGATCCGCGTAGAGCTGAGGCAGGCAGACGACCGGCAGGCCGCCCTTGGCCAGAGGCGCGTAGAAGACGCCCTGGTCGTACGGGGCGAGGAGGTGGACATTCCCCTCACCCTCGCCCGGCCGCAGCCCGAGGGCCCGCGCCACCGGCTCCGGGTCGCCCTCGAGATAGCAGTGGATGGCCGGAAAGCGCACGTTCGGAGCGACCAGCGCGGCGCCCGAATGCAGCGTGAATGCGTACCGCCGGCGCGCCTCGTGCGCCGCGCGCCCCAGCTCCGCCACCAGCCCGCGGGTGATGCGCTCCGGCGAGAAATAGGCCTGCACGTCGCTCTGCCGGTACGAGTAGGACTCCACCCAGGCGTCCAGCAGCTCGCCCGGCCGCGTGAGCTGGATCCGCTGCTGGCCATTCCGCTCCACCCAGGACTGCTCCTCCAGCCGCTTCACGACGTTGTGCGCGTGGCCCAGGCTGACCTCGGCCGCCTTGGCGAGCTCCTCCAGGCGCCAGGCGTGCTGGGGATCTACCAGGACGACCCTCACGACCCTGGTTGCGCGGGGGGCGAAGAGCGACTTCAGGGGGCGCGTCGAGGGCCGGAGGTTGGGCTTGCCTTCCTTCTCGATCAGCACGTTCTCGAAGCTCAGGTAGCAGTTGCCGGACAGGTCGAGATAGCCGAGACCGCTCCGCTTGAGAAGCGAGGCGCTCTGCGGGCTGATGTAGGGCGATACCGTGACCGGGTAGGCCTCGGGCATCTCTCGGCGGATCTCCGAAAGACTGGTTACCGCCTCCCGGATCTGCCGGGGTTGGCCGAGCGAAGTGACGCGGATTGCCAGGGTGTGCGGGCGCTCGCCCATCTTGAACTTGATCAAAATATCAGCGGTTTGCCCACCGACCTTCACGTCGGTGAGCTGCTCCCACCCCGTGGCTTTGGACATGAGTTCGCGCACCCGCTGGGCCGCCAGGGTCTTGAGATCGTCTGCTTTCGCCATTCCTCACGTCCACTTTCACTTGTGCCTTCATTTTCAGCGTATGCTGAAACCATATGAACAAATGAAAATCCTGTCAAGGAAAATTTCGGGGGTCAGTGATCGTGCTCAATGCCGTCCATGGTCTCGTCGTCGAGACCAAAGTAGTGGCCGACCTCGTGGATCACGACATCGCGGACCAGATCCGCCATTTCCTCAGGATCCGCGCAGTCCTCCTCGATGGGGCCCTGGTAAATGTGGATGGTGTCGGGCAGGACGTTGCCGTAGGAGGAGTCCCGGCGCGTGACATCGATGCCCCGGTAGAGCCCGTAGAGGGTATCCGGGGGCTCGATGCCCATCTCGGCGAGCGTCCGGGCGTCGGCCCAGTCCTCGACCACGACGGCGATGTTGGTGAGCTTGTCGCGGAAGACCCGGGGCAGCTTGCGGAGGGCGGAATCGACGAGCGCTTCGAACTCCCGGCGGGTCAAGCCGCTAGACGCCTCGCACCCGCTCGACGTTGGCGATGTCCTTCACGTCGCGGATGGCCTGCATGATGTCCTGGAGCTGACGCAGGTCATCGACCTCCACCACGAAGTGGTTGAGGCCCTTCCGGTCCTCGGTGACCGTGATCTCGGCCTTGATGATGTTCCCCTGGCGCGAGGAGATGGCGCTCGTGATCTCGGCCAGCAGGCCCGGGCGGTCCCGCCCGATGTAGACCGCGATGCGGACCGGCCGCTTCGTGGGCTCACCCGCCTCCCACTCCACCGCCACCAGCCGCTCCTTCTCCAGGACGTTCTTGGCCACCGTGAGGCAGTCCCGCGCATGGACCGTCAGCCCGCGCCCGCGCGTGATGAAGCCCACGATGCCGTCGCCGGGCAGCGGCGCGCAGCACTTGCCGAAGCGGACCAGCAGGTCGTCCACCCCGCGGATGCGGACCGCGGGCCCGTCGGCCCTCCGGGCCGGGCGGGCCGGCTTGGCTTCCGTCGGGGGCTCGCCATCGGCGGGGGAGGCCGGGGCCACCCGGCCCAGGACCTGCTGGATCGAGGTCTTGCCGTATCCGATCGAGGCCAGCAGATCGTCCGACGACGGGAAGCCCATCTCGCCGATGAGCTTCTTCATCTCGTCGGAGGCGAGGAGGGTCGACGGCGAGAGCCGGTACTTCCGGGCCTCCCGCTCGAACAGCTCGCGGCCGAGGGCGAGAGAACGCCCGCGCTCCTCGATCTTGAGCCACTGGTTGATCTTGGCGCGGGCCCGATTCGACTTGACGATCTTGAGCCAGTCGCGGCTCGGGTGCTGGGTCGGTGACGTGACGATCTCGACGATGTCGCCCTGGTGAAGGGTGTAGCGCAGGGGCACCAGCTTGCCGTTCACCTTCGCGCCGACGCAGTGGTGGCCGACGTCGGTGTGCACGGTATAGGCGAAGTCCACCGGCGTCGCTCCATCGGGGAGCGCCTTCACGTCTCCGCGCGGGGTGAACACGTAGACCTCGTCCGGGAACAGGTCGAGCCGGACGCTGTCGAGGAACTCCTTGGGATCGCTGGTCTCCTTCTGCGACTCCAGGAGCTGGCGCAGCCACGTGAACGCGTCGTCGAACTTGTCGCGGTCGGCGCGCTTCTCCTTGTAGAGCCAGTGGGCCGCGATGCCCTCCTCGGCGATCCGGTGCATCTCGCCGGTCCGGATCTGGATCTCGACCGGGTCGCCCCGGGGCCCGATGACCGTGGTGTGCAGCGACTGGTACATGTTGACCTTCGGCATCGCGATGAAGTCCTTGAAGCGGCCGGGCACCGGCTTCCACAGCGAGTGCACGACCCCCAGGGCCCCGTAGCAGTCGCGGACGGTATTGGTCAGGACGCGCACCGCGGTGAGATCGTAGATCTCGTCGAACTCGCGGCCGCCCTCGTGCATCTTCTTCCAGATCGAGTAGAAGTGCTTGGGGCGCCCCGCGATCTTGGACCCGATGCCCACCTCGCCCAGCTTCTCGTGCAGGAGCGCGATGAGGTTGTTGATCTCGGCCTCGCGTTCGAGGCGGCGCTTGGCGACGCGCCGCATCAGCTCCTGGTAGTCCTCCGGGTGCAGCACCCGGAGGGCCAGGTCCTCGAGCTCCGCCTTGACCTTGGCCATGCCCAGGCGATGGGCGAGCGGGGCGTAAATGTCGAGGGTCTCCTGGGCGATCTTCCGCGCCTTGTCGGTGGGCAGGTACTGGAGCGTCCGCATGTTGTGCAGCCGGTCGGCCAGCTTGATCATCAGCACGCGGAGATCCCGCGCCATGGCGACCAGCATCTTCCGGAAGTTCTCGGCCTGACGCTCCTCCCGGGAGGAGAAGGCCAGCTTGCCGATCTTCGTCACCCCGTCCACCAGGTCGGCGATCTCGACGCCGAACTCGCGCTGGAGATCCCCCTTGGTGGTCTTGGTGTCTTCCAGGACGTCGTGGAGCAGGCCGGCCGTGACCGTGGTCACGTCCATCTTGAAGTTGACCAGGAGGCCGGCGACCTCGAGGGGGTGGGAGAGGAATGGCTCACCGGACGCCCGCTGCTGACCCAGATGGGAGCGCTCGGAGAACCGGTAGGCGCGCTCCAGGAGATCCAGGTTGGCCGCAGGCTGGTACTTGGGGATCTCCTCGATGAGCGTCTGCAGTTGGGTCAACCGTAACCCCTCCCCAGGTTGACCTCAAATTTTGCCACTAAAATCAAGCTTTTGCTACGGCTTTTTTCCTCTTGGCCACCCACCGGCCCCGCCACCCGGCCCAGTCGACGATGAGCGAGCCGGCGATGTAGATGGTCGAATAGGTTCCGGTGATGACGCCGATGCACAGGACGAAGGCCATGTCCTCCATCACCTTGCCCCCGAAGAGGTACAGGACCGCCGTGGTGAAGAAGACCGTCACCGCGGTGAGGACGGTCCGGGAGAGGGTCTGGTTGATGGCGGTGTTGATCTGAGTCTCGAAGGTCTCACCCTTCCGCCGGCCCCCTTTTGCCCGGTTCTCGCGAACCCGGTCATAGGCCACGATGGTGTCGTTGACGGAGTAGCCGATGATGGTCAGGAGAGCGGCCAGGATGGCCAGGGACATCTCCCGGTTGGTGAGGGACATGGCAGACAGGCAGACGAGCACGTCGTGGATGATGGCGGCCACCGAGGCCAGCCCGCCCAGCAGGTCGAACCGGATGGCGATGTAGGCGAGGATGCCGACCATGCTCCAGAGGACGGCGTAGAGGGCCTGGATCTGGAGATCCCTCCCCACCTGGGGCCCCACGAACTCGACCCGCCGGATCTCCGCCTTGCCCAGCTCGGCGTCCTTGGCCAGGGCCTCCTGGGTCCGGCGAGTCACCTCCTCGGAGGACCGCTCGGCCAGGGGGAGGCGGAGCAGATACTCTCGCTCGTCGCCGAACTCCTGGATGACGCTCTCACCCATCTGCACCGTCTCGAGCACGTGCCGGATCCGGTCCACGGACACCGGCTTCTCGAACCGGATCTGGATCAGGGTGCCGCCGGAGAAATCGATGCCGTAGCGCAGGCCCCCCTTGGCCACCATGGACCCGATCCCGGTCAGGATGAAGAGGATCGAGATGAGGTAGGCCCAGCGCCGCCGGCCGATGAAGTTGAAGTTGGGGCTCCGGAACAGCTCGATCATATCGAGAGCGTCTCCCGCTTGCGCTGTCCCATGTAGATCAGGTCGAAGACCAGGCGCGTGAAGAAGACCGCGGTGAAGAGGCTGACCGTGATGCCGATCATCAGGGTCACCGCGAAGCCCTTGATGGGCCCGGTCCCGAACTGGAAAAGGATGAGGCCGGACACCAGCACGGTCACGTGAGTGTCGATGACCGTCTTGAAGGCGCGCGCGAAGCCCGCGTCGATGGCGCCCCGCACCGTCTTGCCCGCGCGCAGCTCCTCGCGAATGCGCTCGAAGATCAGGATATTGGTGTCCACCGCCATGCCGATGGTCAGCGCGATACCCGCGATGCCCGGCAGGGTCAGGGTGGCGTGGAAGCCGGCCATGGTCGCCATCAGGAGCAGCAGGTTGAGGCCCAGCGCCACGTCCGCGATGAGCCCGGACAGGCGGTAGTAGATCAGCATGAACACGAAGACCAGCGCGGTGGACGCCAGGATCGCCACGATCCCCTGGCGGATCGAGTCGGCGCCGAGCGACGGCCCCACCGTCCGCTCCTCGAGCACCTGCACCGGTGCGGGGAGGGCGCCCGCCCGCAGGACGATCGCGAGGTCGGTGGCCTCCTCGGTCGTGAAGCCGCCCGTGATCTGGGCCCGTCCGGAGGGGATGCGCTCGCGGATCTGCGGGGCGGAGTGGACGTTGCCGTCGAGCACGATCGCGAGACGCTTGCCGACATTGGCATCGGTGAGGTCGGCGAAGGCCCGGGCGCCGGCGGTATTGAAGTCCACCGAGACGTAGGGCTCGCTCGTGTTCTGGTCGATGGAGACGCGCGCGGTCGTCACGTCCCGCCCCGTGATCGCGGCCTTCTTCTGGACGAGGAAGGGCACCTTCCGCTCCTCGCGCGTCTGCTTGTCGACGCGGCGCTGGTAGAGCACCTCGGTGCCGGGGGGCGGGCCGGTCCGCAGCGCGGTCTCGGGATCGGTGCGCTCGTCCACCATCTTGAACTCGAGCAGCGCGGTCTTGCCGATGAGCGCCTTGGCGCGCGCCGGATCCTGCACGCCCGGGAGCTGGACGAGGATGCGGTTCTCTCCCTGCTGCTGGATGGAGGGCTCGGCCACCCCGAACTGGTCGACGCGGTTGCGGATCGTCTCGAGCCCCTGCCGGACCGCCAGGTCACGGATGCTCGCGGCCTCGCGCGGCTGGAGCGCCAGCACCATGCGGCCGGCGGCCGGGTCGGCTTCCTTCCGGTCGAAGGCGCCCAGGACCTCCTCGAGGGTCTGCACCGCCGCGTCCCAGCTCGCGGGCGAGGCGAGCTGGAACGCGAGCTCGGTAGTGCCGCGCCGGTCGACGCGCGTGACCCCGACGCCCTTCTTCTCGAGCTCGGCCCGCGCGGTGTCCCCCGCCCGCTCCACCTGCGCTTCGACGGCCTTGTCCACGTCCACCCCGAGGACGAGGTGGATGCCCCCCTGGAGATCGAGGCCCAGATTGATGGCCTTGGCGGGCGGGTAGAGATACCAGACCGACACCGCGACCACGATCACCACGAGGGCGATGCGGACGCCGAGGTGACGACGCATCCTAGGCGCTCGACTCCTTGTCGCTCGCGACCGGCACGATGCGACCGATCGCGGACCGCTCGAATTCGAGCTTCACCTGATCGGCCACCTTCAGGGTCACGGTGTGCTCGGAGAGCCCCACCACCGTGCCGTAGAGCCCGCTGCTGGTGACGACGCGGTCGCCCTTCTTGACCGCGCGCAGCAGGCTCTCCCGCTCGCGCCGCTGCTTCTGCTGGGGACGGATGATCAGGAAGTACATGATGGCGAACATGCCGATCATCAGCGGCAGGATGGAGAGGATGCCGCCGCCGTTGCCGCCGCCGGGCGAGGGCGACATCGCGTATGCGAGATCAACCATGAAGATCAGGCCTCCGGATCCACGGGAGTGTCGGCCGAGCCGCGCAGGGATTTTACCCCAAACCCGTGACCGCATCACTAACTAACGTTGCTGTCAGGAGTTTTGCCGGCCGGCGTGCACCTGGTGAAGCCGGTCGAGCCGCGAGACCTGGTCGAAGCGGTCGCTCGGCCGGCGGGCGGCGGCGCGCCGGCGGGCGACTACCGGCGCGGAGGGGCGGAGGATGCCTTCATCGTGCCGCGGTCCGACCGGCGAGGGTGGCAACCGCCGCGGCCAGATCCAACGGCTCGATCGGCTTGGCCGCGTGCTGCTGATAGCCGGCCGCGAGCGCCTCGGCTCGGTCTTCCATCCTGGCGTACGCGGTGAGCGCGAGCGCGGGGATCTGCCCGCCATGCTCCCCGTCGAGGGACCTGACGGCGCGAATGAGATCGTAGCCGTCGGCTTCCGGCATGGCGATGTCGCTGACCAGGACATCGAACGGCGCCTGGCCAAGCGCCTCCAGGGCTGCCCGGGCCGTCGCGGTGACGGTCACCTGCGCCCCGCATTGGGCGAGAACTGAACGCATCAGGTCGCGAGCGTCGCCCTCGTCGTCCACGACGAGGACCCGGACGCCGTCGAGCCCCGGAAGCTCGGCGGTCGCGAGATCCCTGACCGTGGTCCGTTCGACCCCCGTCCCGTCGCCGGCACCCCCGTCCGTGACGGGGAGGCTCACCGTGAAGGTCGCCCCCTGCCCGCGTCCCGCGCTGTCCGCTCGGACGCTCCCCCGATGGAGATCAACGAGATGGCGCACGATCGACAGCCCGAGCCCGAGGCCTCCATGAGCCCGCGTGCTGGCGTGTGCGACGCCGAACCGGTCAAAGATATGCGGCAGCTCTTCGGCGCTGATCCCCTCGCCGGTGTCTCGCACGCTGACCTCGACCGTGGAGCCCCGCTGCGCGAGACCGACGTCGATCCGACCTCCGCGCGGCGTGAACTTGATCGCGTTCGAGATGAGATTCCAGACGATCTGCTGCAGGCGCGTCGGGTCGCCCCGGACCGGGCCGGCCGACATATCGATCTGGCTCTCCAGCCGAACGCCCCGCGTCTCCGCCGCCGCCCGCACCGCGCCGATCGCCCCTTCCACGGCCGCCGCGACCCTGACCGGACGCGTCTCGAGGCTGAGAGTGCCGGCCACGATGCGTGACGCGTCCAGGAGATCCTCGATCAGGCGGGCCTGGAGCAGGGTATTGCGCTCGATCACCTCGAGCGCCCGCGCGACGGTGGCGTGGTCGAGCTTCTGGGTCCGTAGCATCCGCGTCCACCCCAGCATCGCGTTCAGGGGCGTGCGCAGCTCGTGCGACAGGACCGCGACGAACCGGTCCTTGGCCGCGGTCGCGGCCTCCGCCTCCGCGCGCACTCCCTGCTCACGCGCCAGCAGATCGGCTCGCTCGCGCTCGAG
Organism: Candidatus Rokuibacteriota bacterium; assembly: GCA_040902305.1. GTDB lineage: Bacteria > Methylomirabilota > Methylomirabilia > Rokubacteriales > CSP1-6 > CAMLFJ01. The sequence continues at coordinate 33,114 of JBBDXN010000014.1, forward strand.
CTGCTTTCGCTCCGTGATGTCCCGCGCGATCTTGGAGCCGCCGATGACCCGGCCGGCGGTGTCGCGGACCGGCGAGACGGTGAGCGAGATATCCCGGCGGACACCGTCCTTCCGGACCCGCACGGTCTCGTAGTGGCTTCCCTCACCCCGACGGAGCCGCGACGTGATGTCGACCTCCTCGTCGATCCGCTCGGGGGGGATGATCACGGTGATCGGCCGGCCGATGACCTCCGTCGCCGAGTACCCGAACGTCTGCTCGGCCCCGCGATTCCAAGACGTGATCACGCCGTCGAGCGTCTTGCTGACGATGGCGTCCTCCGAGCCCTCGACCACCGCGGCCAGCCGGCGCACCGCCGCTTCCCCCGTCATGCGCTCGGTGACGTCTTCGATGGCCAGGAGGATCGCGGCCGGGCGGCCGCTTGTCGAGAGCACGCGGCGGGCGTTCAGGAGCATCGTCCGCCGCCCGATCGTCTCGAAGTCGTGCTCGACCTCGAAGTCGTCGACGGCGCTGTCCCGGGGCAGGATTTCCTCCAGCAGCGTCCGGAGCGCCGGGATGTTCCACTGGCCGTTCCCGAGATCGAACAAGGAGCGACCCTCCGTCGCTTCGCCGGCCACGTGGAAGGCCTCGTAGAAGGACCGGCTCGCGGTCACCACGCGGAGGTCGGCATCGAGGACCACCAGCGGCCCGCGCACGGTCGCGATGATGGCCTGCGCCTGATCGCGCGCCTCCCTCGCTTGCTCGAAGCCGCGCTTGGCGGCGTCGATGTCGATGAACGAGATCACCGCCCCGTCGATCCGGTTGTCCGCGGTCCGGTACGGCCGGACTCGTACCGAGTACCAGCGGCCGTCCCGGGCCTCGATCTCGCGTTCCTGCGGGCTCAGGGTCTCGATGACTTCGCGGAGCAGCGCCTCGAGATGAGGGACATCGACGCTGAGTCTCAGGTCTCCGATCGGCCGCCCGATATCGGCCGGGGCCAGGTTGAGGGCGCGTTCCGCGGCCGGCGTCATGCGCCGGACACGGAGATCGGTCCCGACCATGAGGATCGGGACATGGGTGCTGGTGAGGAAGTTGCCGAGGTCGTTGCTCAGCTGGCCCAGCTCGTTGTTCCGGCTGCTCAGCTCGTCGTTCACCGTGGTCAGCTCTTCGTTGGTCGCCTGCAACTCTTCCTTGGAGGTCTCCAGCTCCTCGTTCGTGCTCTGCAGCTCCTCGTTGCTCGACTGCGCCTCCTCGGTGGCGGCGCGCAGCTCCTCCATGGTCGCCTCGTGCGCTTCGCCGATCGCGCGGAGGTGTTGGCGAGCGTCGGACAGCTCCCGGCTCAGCTGGGCCAGCCGGCGCTCCCCCGCCCTCTGCGGCCCCAGCGCGGACTTGCGCGAGGGCGCGGGTGGAACACGCTGGGCACGCTCCTCGACGAAGAGGATGAGGTAATGGCCTCCCTTGGTCTCTTCCGCGGACCCGATCGGGATCACCTCGAGGCCGACCTGACGGATCCCGCCGCTCGTCCTGACCCGGAGGCCTTCCGCCTTGACCGGCCCGGCCCGCTTGGTCGCTTGATGGACGGCGTGGCGGAGCGCGGAGGCGAGGCCTTCCCGTACCATCTTGAAGAGGTCGAGGCTCGCCGCACCCGGCGTTCCCTCGAGGTAGGGGCCGGTCTTCCCCCGGAACTGCATGATCTGCATGTCGGCGTTCACCACGACGCCGGCCGGCGCATACCGGCCCAGAATGAGCCGGTCGGCCTCCTTCTCGATCGCCGCCGCGCTCTGGCCCGCCTCCTGCGGCCGGGTGCCGGCCGGTGCGGCGATCCGGTCGCCCGCGGTGAGGCCGAAGCCGAGGTGGTGGGACGGCCCCGCTTTCCGCGCATAGATCCGGTGCTTCTTCTCGACGGCCGAGAAGAGGTTCTTGAACCGGCCGACACTCTCGGAGGGCCCGACCTTCAGGAAGCCGGTGGGCTTGAGCGCGTAGTGGAAAAGCCGGATGATCCGCTCCTGCAACTCGGGGCCGAGATAGATCAACACGTTGCAGCAGGTGATCAGGTCGAGCTTCGAGAACGGCGGGTCCTTCGTCAGATCGTGCGGCGCGAAGACACACATGTCCCGGACCGCTTTGTTGATCTGATAGCGCCCGTCCGCCTTGACGAAGAACCGTCGCAGGCGGTCGGGTGAGACCTCGTGCTCGATGGCCGCGGGGAACGTCCCCGCCCTGGCCCGCGTCACCGCGGAGGCGCTGAGGTCGGTGGCGAACATCTGGATCGGGAAGCGGCCCATCTCCCCGAGGAACTCCAGCAGGCAGATCGCGAGCGAGTAGGCCTCTTCACCCGTGGCGCAGCCCGGCACCCAGATCCGGATGGGCTCGTCGCCCGCCCGCGCCTTCACGAGGCTCGGAAACACGCTCTGCCCCAGCGCCTCGTACCCTTCCGGATCCCGGAAGAACCCGGTCACCTGGATGAGGAAATCGTCGTGCAGGGCCTGCGCTTCGCCGGGCGTTTGCCGGAGGTGCCGCACATACGTCGCGAGGTCGGCGCTCCTCTGCAAGAGCATGCGACGGGCGATCCGGCGCCGGATGCTGGCCGGCTTGTACTGCGCGAAATCGACGCCGGTCGCGGTGCGCAGGACACGGAGGACGGCGCTGACGTCGGCCTTGTCGTCCACCTGTCCGGGACCAGTGCCGGATGGCATCGCCTGCGTCACGTAAGGGTGACCGCCGATCCTCGCCAGCTCGCGGGCGATCCCGGCGGGGGCCAGCACGAAGTCGGCGGCGGCCGCCGCGCTCTGGGGCATGCCGGGGTGCTTCGCGGACTTCTCGTCCTGCACCAGCGCGATGCCACCTCCCTCCTTGATCGCCCGGAGGCCCAGCGTGCCATCCGACCCGGTCCCCGACAGCACCACGCCGATCGCGTGACCGACCTGCTCCTGCGCGAGCGAGCGGAAGAAGTGGTCGATCGGCGTGTGGCGGTCGACCCCGGCGCGCGGCGCCAGCCTGAGGACGCCGCCGCCGATCGTCAGGTCGGCGTTCGAGGGAATCACGTAGACGTGATCGGGCTCCACGCGCAGGTGGTCGGTGACCGTGCCGACGGGCATCGCGGTGGTCCGGGCCAGGACTTCGGACAACCGGCTCTCGTGCGTGGGGTCCAGGTGCTGGACCAGCACGAACGCCATGCCCGTGTCGGCGGGGAGTGCGCGCAGCAGCTGGCTGAAGGCTTCCAGACCCCCGGCGGAGGCGCCGATGCCGACGATCGGGAAGGGCGTTCCGGCTGATGATTCCGCGGGGCCATCGACGTGCGGAGGTTTGCGCGTGGCGACGTCGGGCACGCGCCTGGGCGGAGCCCGGCGTGGCGCTGGGCTCTTGCGGGGAGGTTTGCGTCTCATCAGCAGACGACGACCGCGATGAGATGGGAGCGGCCTGCGAAGCGATCGAAGGGAGAGGCTCCTACATTCCTTCTTCCGATTGCGCCGCCGGCCGAGCTACGAGCCGTCTCATCCGCGCCGTACGCTTCCATGCCCCCGGACGCTCCATGGCCAGGCCCCCGGATTCTATCCGCGCTGGACCCGAACGTCGAGCCCTGACCCTTCTGTCGGATATCCGACACATTCCGCCCCCGCGGTCGGTGGAAAGCAGGTCTTCACCGCCGGCTCGGTGCGTCAGGCCGACGGCTCGCGAAAGAAGCGATCGAACTCCCCCTTGACCAGGCGGTAGCATTCACAGGCTGCCGCTTCCAACCCGGGCCGATCGAGGATGGCGATCTGGCCGCGGCGGTAGCGGATCAGCCCTGCTCTCTGCAAGGCGCTGGCCGCCTGGCTGGCGCTGCCGCGATTCACTCCCAGTATCTGCGACAGGAACTCCTGAGTGGACTTGATGTCGCCGGACCGCGCGCGGTCCTGGGATATCAGCAGCCAGCGACAGATGCGTTGCCGTATGGTGTGGAACCGGTTGCAGGCGCTCGACTGAGACAGGTACACGATCAACGTGTGTACGTACTGCAACACCGACTGGTGAAGCGGACCGCATCGCTCGAACTCTTTTCGAAGCACATCGGCCTTCATCCTCCAGGCCGTACCGGGCCCCTGGACGATGATTCGGTAAGGAAGCCCTTGAGACCTCAGGACGATGGGCAACCCGATCAGCCCTTCGTCGCCGACCAGACTGACCTCGATGGACGTTCCGTCCCTGGCCAGAGAGAGGATCGAGACGGTGGCCGAATCGAGGAAGTATGCTGCTTGCGTGCTGCCACCGGGTTCATGCAGCACCTGGCCGGCCTTCAGAGTGACGCGCGCCAGGCCCGGGAGAATCCGCGCGTACTCCTTGCGCGGCAGGCCGGCCAGGATACGATTGCGGACTGGACCTGGTTTCTTCACCCCGTGGGACAGAGCGTCCTCCTCCTCTTGCCGGTCCGACGCGCTCGCCCTCACCGTGCAGCCGACCAACAGATTGTCGAGACCGCCCGGTACTCTAAACAGCCGGTAGGGCAATGTCTGTCGTGTACTCGACATACGAAGCGCGGATGCACGTGAGCTAACAGGGGCAAGGGACGTGCCGCCTCGGAACAACTCGGAAAGGCTGACGGAGGGGGCCCGCGACCATTGATGGGTGCTGCCGGTACGGTACTGACGACGCGGTAAGCCGGACGTAGTGGCTGCGAAGGAGGCTACTAGGTTGCTTCTACCCCATAGCGCTCCAGAAACCGGGACCGGAAGGGGCCGAACCCACCGCTCGCGATCGCCTCCCGCATCTGCCGCATCAGCCCGAGGTAGAAGGTCAGGTTGTGCAGCGACAGGAGCCGGTAGCCGAGCAGCTCGCGCGCGCCGAAGAGGTGGCGGAGATAGGCCCGGGAGAACCGGCGGCAGGCCTCGCACGGGCACGCGGGGTCGAGCGGCGCCGCGTCGCGGGTGAAGCGGGCATTGCCGATGGTGAGCGGGCCGTCCGGCGTGAAGGCCTGCCCGTTGCGCCCGTTGCGGGTCGGCATGACGCAGTCGAACATGTCCACGCCGCGCGCCACCGCCTCCACCAGATCCGTCGGCTTGCCGACGCCCATCAGGTAGCGCGGGCGGTCCGGGGGTAGCCGGCCGGCCACCAGCTCCGTGATCTCGTAGAGGGCGGGCTTGGGCTCGCCCACCGCGAGGCCTCCGATGGCGTAGCCCGGCAGCCCGAGGGCGCAGGTCTCCTCCACGGCCCGTCGCCGCAGCGGGTGAGAGACCCCGCCCTGCACGATGCCGAAAAGCGCGCCCGGTGCGCCGGCGGACCGGTGCGCCGCGACCGCCCGGTGGAGCCACCGCACCGTCAGCGCGAGCGAGCGCTCGGTCTCGGCCTCGGTGGCCGGGTGCGCCAGGCATTCGTCCAGCGGATGGAGCACGTCGACGCCGAGGGCGTGCTGGATGGCCACCGCCGACTCCGGCGAGAGGGTGCGGAGCGAGCCGTCCACGTGCGAGCGGAACTCGACCCCCTCCTCCCCGATGCGCCGCAGCTTCGCCAGGCTGAACACCTGGAAACCGCCCGAGTCGGTGAGGATGGGACCCTCCCAGCCCATGAAGCGATGCAGGCCACCGAGCTCGCGCACCAGCTCGTGTCCCGGCCGGAGGAGCAGGTGGTAGGTATTGGCCAGCACGATCTGGGCGCCCGCGACCTGGAGATCGGATGGGGCCAGGCTCTTGACCGAGCCCTGCGTCGCCACCGGCATGAAGGCGGGCGTGTCCACCACGCCGTGCGCGGTGCGGATACGACCGAGGCGCGCGACGCCGTCGGTCTGGAGCAGCTCGAACTCGAAGTCGGCCATGCCTCAGTGGATCAGCATGGCGTCGCCGTACGAGTAGAAGCGGTACCGCTCCGCGACCGCGTGGCGATAGGCGTCCAGGATCAGATCGCGCCCGGCGAACGCGGCCACCAGCACGAGCAGGGTCGAGCGCGGCTGGTGGAAATTCGTGATGAGCGCATCCACGATGCGGAAGCGATGGCCGGGACGGATGAAGAGGTCCGCCTCCCCCGCTCCCTCGCGCAGCTCCCCGTCCTCCCGCGCGGCCCACTCGAGCGCCCGCGTCGTGGTCGTCCCGACCGCGACGACCCGGCGCCTCTCGCGCTTGGCCTCGCGCACCGCGTGCGCGGTGCCCGCGGGAATCGCGATCAGCTCCGGCTCCATGCGATGCTCGTCGACCCGGGTGGCGCGGAGCGGCCGGAAGGTCCCCAGCCCCACGTGCAGCGTGAGATAGTGCACCGCGACCCCCCGGCTCGCGAGCCGCGCCAGCAGCTCCGGCGTGAAGTGCAGCCCCGCGGTCGGCGCGGCGACCGAGCCGTCATCGCGGGCGTACACGGTCTGATACCGCTCGCGATCCTCCGGCTTGGGCGCATCGTGCCGGCCGATGTAGGGCGGCAGCGGCGGCAGCCCGTGCCGCTCGAGCAGCTCGCGCACCGGCCACGGCCCCTCGATCTCGACGACCCGCGCCCCCGCCGCCCCCTCGCCCACGATCCGCGCCCGCGCCGCGCCCCCCGCCAATTCGACCCGCACCCCCACCCGACACCGCCGCCCGGGCTGCACCAGCGCCTCCCAGCGCGTCTCGGCCACCGGGCGCAGCAGCAACAACTCCACCGGCTTGCCCCCCGCCTCGCTGACGCCCAGCAGCCGCGCCGGAATCACCCGGCTCCGATTCGCCACCACGCAATCCCCCACCCGTAACAAATCAGCCAGGTCGGAAAAGATCCGATCCTGCCGTTCGCCCGTCGCCCGGTCGAGCACGAGCAGCCGCGAAGCATCCCGCGGCTCCACCGGCTCCTGCGCCACCAGCTCCTCGGGCAACTCATAGTCAAACCGCGAAGCGTCCATGACGAAGAAGTGTAGCCCGCAGAGGCACCCCAGGCCACGAGAGAACCCGGGCGGCCGGGCAGGGGCGGGGGCGCCCTCGCCGGGACCGTGTCTTCTGCGCGTCATCGAAGCCGGCACGGTCCCATCTCGTGGCCCGATCGAGACGACGCAACGGGCCCGCGGCTCAGCGTGTCCCGGCGAGGGCGCCCCCGCCCCTGCCCGGCCGCCCGACGCCGCGCGAAGGCTACCCGATGCGAGAGCCGGGAGACACGTCGACGTCGGGCCGCAGGAGGATCACCTCGCCCGCAGAGTTGTACGCGCCGAGCACGAGCACCTCGGAGACGAACCGCCCGATCCGCTTGGGCGGGAAGTTGACCACCGCGATGACCTGCCGCCCGACGAGCGCGTCCGGCGTGTAGTGCTCGGTGATCTGAGCGCTTGAGCGCTTGATGCCGAGCGGGCCGAAATCGATCTCGAGCGTGAGCGCGGGACGCCGCGCCTCGGGGAACGCGTGGGCGGCCACCACCACCCCCGCGCGCATGTCCACGCGCGCGAAGTCGTCCCAGGACAGGCTCGCGTCGGCGGGAGCGCTCAGCGCGGCGCGAGCGAGCCCGGGAGCGTGGCGAGCGCGGCGCCCGGGTAGTAATAGACGACGATCTGCTGGGCGCTGTACCCCTGGTCGGCCATGGTCTTGGCGCTCCACTGATCGAGCCCGACCCCGTGGCCGTAACCGCGGCCGACGAAGCGGGCGACCGGGCCCGCCACCGATACCGCGAAGAGGGTGCTCTTGAGCGTGTCGTAGCCCACCAGGCGTCGCAGGTCGTTCCCCCGGAGCGTCACCCGGCCCGCGGTGCCGCGGACCGCGATGCGCGCCACCCGCAGCGACGCGCTCCGCTCGAGCACGTCGAGCGCCACCACCCGGCCCACCGAGATTCCACCCCGCAGGAGCGCGGCGGAGATCTCGGCCAAGGGCAGGTCGAGCCGCCAGCGGTGATGCGGCGATTCCGAGGGAAACTCCACCCGCACCGGCTTGAGCGCGGGCATGTTCGTGGCCGCGAACACCACGCGCGGATCCTCGGTGTGCCCGCCGCTGTCGGTGTGGTAGAAGGCCGGGAACAGCTCGCCGTGCCACAGCAACACCTCGCCGGTGGTCTCCTTGACCGCGGCCCAGACCACCGAGTCGAGCGGCACCCGGCCGATGTACTGCTGGTTCAGCGTCGAGGCCACCAGGTGATAGGCCTTCTCGGCGTTGAGCCGCCGGTGATACGCCGCGTAGCTGCGGGCGACGATGGCCTGCGCCTTCAGCATCTCGATCGGCATCTTGTCCCCGGCCTCGGCCTTCACCGCCCCCGCCAAGTAGTCCTCGAGCGGCAGCTCGTTGACCACGATGAGCGCGTCGCCACTCCGGATGATCTCGAGCGCGCCCGGATACTCACGCCCGTTGACGCGAAGGAAGCCGGTGTCGCCGGGAGCGAGGCGCAGGCCGTCCACGCGCCGGCCGCCGCCGCTGACCTCGATCGCCCCGTTCTTCGAGGTGACGCGGAGCCACGTCGGCGAATCGTCGACCACCGCCCGCCCGGTGAGATCGCTCACCATCATGGGGCCGCCGCCCACCTCGACGGTGCGGAGCCCATCGGCGATGGCCACCCGGATGTCCCCGGAGGCGAGCGCCGGCCCGGCCCACAGGAGGAGGGCCAGCGCGAGGAGCGCGCTCCACCTTCTCATCAGCGGCGGCTCATCAGCGGCGGCTCATCAGCGGCGGCTCATCAGCGGCGGCCGAAGAGCGAGAAGAGCAGCGTGAGGATGACCGAGATGATGAGACAGGTGGCGAGCGGGAAGTAGACGGACCAGCTCCCGCGCTGGATGTGGATGTCCCCCGGCAATCGTCCGAGCCATGGCACCTTTCCCGAGAAATGCCCCGCGACGAGCAGGGCCAGTCCCAGGCATACCATCAGGACCCCGAATAACAGAAGCATTTTGCCGAGCGGAATCACAGCGGTAGCTGGCCCTGCCCCCCCGAGGACGACGGCGGCGTGCGACCGAGGTGCGCGTACGCCGCGGGCGTCGCCTTGCGGCCGCTCGGGCCGCGCACCACGTAGCCGATCTTGAGCAGGAAGGGCTCCACCACCTCGGCGAGCGTCTCGGCCTCGTCGTTGATGGTGGCCGCGATCGCCTCCAGGCCCACGGGTCCGCCTTGATAGTGCTCGATGATCGCGATCAGGAAGCGCCGGTCGAGCCGGTCGAGCCCGGCCTCGTCCACGCCTTCCTGGTCGAGCGCGCGGACGGCCACCTCCGCGGTCACGGTGCCGTCCGCCTTCACCTGCGCGTGGTCGCGCACCCGGCGCAGCAGGCGGTTGGCGATGCGCGGCGTGCCCCGGGCGCGTCGGGCGATCGCCTCCGCGCCCCCGGCCGCGATCGGCGCCCCGAGGATGGACGCGGACCGGTTGATGATCGCGGTCAGCTCCTCGCCCGAGTAGAAATCCAGGTGATGGAAGATCCCGAAGCGCTCGCGCAGCGGCGAGGAGAGCATACCCGGCCGGGTGGTCGCGCCGACCATGGTGAAGGGGCGCAGCGGGATCCGGATGGTGCGGGCGTTGAGGCCCTTGTCCATCACGAAGTTGACCGAGAAGTCCTCCATGGCCGGGTAGAGCAGCTCCTCGACCACGCGCGGCAGCCGATGGATCTCGTCGATGAAGAGCACGTCCCGCTCGGCCAGGTTGGTCAGGATGCCCATGAGATCGGCGCCGCGCTCGAGCGACGGGCCCGCGGTGGTCACCATGTTGGCCTGCATCTCGTTGGCCATGATCGCGGCCAGCGTGGTCTTGCCGAGTCCCGGCGGGCCCGAGAGCAGCACGTGGTCGAGCGGCTCCCCGCGCAGGCGCGCCGCCTCCACCGAGACCCGCAGGCTCTCCACCGCCGCGCGCTGCCCCACGTACTCGTGGAGGCGCTGCGGCCGGAGCTGCCGCTCCACCTGGGTCTCTTCCGGCAGGGCGACCCGGCTCATCACGCGGGCCTCGTCGGTCATGCCGGAATCCAGATCAGCTCTTTCGGCCGCCACGGTAGATCTCGTCGAGCAGCTCTTCGGGGGTGGTGACCCCGGGCCGGCGGGTCAGGGCCGCGCCGATGATCGGGGCGGCTTCGCTCGGACGATAGCCGAGCTGCTTGACCAGGATGTCGAAGACCACGCCGCGCAACCCTTCCTCGTCGGGCGGGGCGACCGCGGCCGGCTCCGGGCTCGCCGTCTCGGCCTTGGCCAGCGCGAACTTCGCGACCTTGGCCTGGAGCTGGGCCACGATGTTCTTGGCCTTCTGCGGCCCGATGCCGGGCAGGCGCCGCAGATACCCCTCGTCCTGCCGGGCGATGGCGGCGGCGATCTCCCCCACCGGCGCGGCCAGCGAGCGGGCCGCCACCATCGGCCCCACGTCCTTCACCGTGATCAGCTTCTCGAAGAACTCCCGGTCGAGCTCCGAGGTGAAGCCGATCAGGACCGGCCGCGGCTGGTTCTGGGTGGCGTGGTAGTGGATCTCCAGCGCCACCTCGTCCGCCGCGTCGCCGTCGGCGGCCTTGGCGTGCACCAGCTCCTGCTGGGTCACCGGCGGCACGAAGACTTCGTAGCCGACCCCCGCCGCCTCCACGACGATGCGGTCCTCGAGCTTGCGCCGCAGCTTGCCCCGTAACGAAGCGATCACGGTTGCCGGCCGGCACCGCGCGCGATGACCGCGCGGGTGGGGGAGTGCGGGGGCCCGCTCTGCGGTTGTCCGGTGCCCGGCACTCGACCCGTGATCCGCGCCATCCCGGTGGCCGCCAGGCCCAGCGCGTCGGCCACGTGGGAGGGGCGCGGCAGCTCCTTGAGCCCGAGCACGGTCTGCACCGCGCGCTGCATCTGGCCCTTGCCCGCCCCGCCGTTGCCGGTCATGGCGCGCTTGACCTCCGCGGGCGCCAGGGCGAGCACGCTGACCCCGAGCTGGCGGGCGGCCAGGTAGATCACACCGCGGGCGTGGCCCATGAGGATCGCGGTGCGGGGGAACTTGTACTCGGTGTAGAGGTCCTCGACGACGAGCAGCCCGGGGCTCTGCATCTCGATGATGCGGTGCACCGCGCGATGCAGCGCGTTCAGCCGGGCTTCCAGCGGCTGCCCGGCGGTGGTGCTGATGACGCCGGCGTCGCGGACGGTGACGCCGCCGGGCCCGGCCTCCAGCACGCCGAACCCGGTGGCCACCAGCCCCGGGTCCACCCCCATGACGCGAAGCGCGCTAGGCCGCGGTGATGGCGTCGATGACCTCGTCGGCGATGTCGTAGTTGGAGTAAACGGACTGGACGTCGTCCTGCTCCTCGAGGGCCTCGATCAGCCGCAGCACCGCCGCGGCCTCCTTGCCCTCCACCTTCACCGTGGATTGGGGCACCATGTCCACCCGCGCCTCCAGCACCGGCATCCCCTGCCGCTCGAGCGCCTGGCGGACCACTTCCATTTCATCAGGAGTGGCGGTGACCTCGAACACTTTTTCTACCTGCTTGACGTCGGTGGCCCCCGAGTCGAGCGCCTTCTCGAGCAGGTCGTCTTCCTTGACCTTCTGGGCGTCCACCTCGATCATCCCGCGGCGGTCGAACATCCAGGCCACGCAGCCGGAGGTGCCCATGCGGCCGTCGTTCTTCTCGAAGATGTGCCGGATCTCGGGGCCGGTGCGGTTCTTGTTGTCGGTCAACGTCCGCACCATGACCGCCACCCCGCCCGCGCCGTAGCCCTCGTAGGAGATCTCCTCGTACGACTCGCCGGGGAGCTCGCCGGTACCCTTCTGGACGGCGCGCTTGATGTTGTCGGCCGGCATATTGGCCGCCCGCGCCGATTCCATGGCCGCTTTCAGGCGCACGTTGCCCTTGGGGTCGCCGCCACCGTGCTTGGCCGCGACCGTGATCTCGCGCAGGATCTTGGAGAAGAGCTTGCCCCGCTGGACGTCCGTCTTGCCCTTCTTCCGCTTGATCTGCGACCACCGTGAGTGTCCAGACATGGGCTACCCTTTCTTGGGTTCGCTCGGCTCGCCTTCGGCTGCGCCTCGCCCGGCTTTCTTGGGTTCGCTCGGCTCGCCTTCGGCTGCGCCTCGCCCGGCTACTGCCCCAGCCTGACCGGGCGGCTTCAGGGCCTTGGCCCGGTGGAGCCGCCGGGCCCGGCGCTCGAGCGCCCCGGCCCACCGGCGCTGCTCGGCCGGGGTCTCCGGCGTGAAGGGCGGGCACGGCCGAGGCTTGAGCGGGACGCTCGGGTCCGAGCCCAGGTGCACGAAGGTGAGGTAGGCGGTGCAGGCGTGCGTCATCTCGCCGGTCCACGGCACCTCGCTCAGCACCTTCACCCCGATCTCGAGGGACGACGTCCCGACGTGGTTGAGCCCGGCCTTGAACGTCACGACCTCGTTGGCCGAGATCGGCGCGTAGAAGTCGAGCGCGTCCAGGCACGCGGTCATCACCAGGCCCCGGCAGTACCGCATGGAGAGGATACCGCCGGCCTCGTCGATGTCGAGCAGGAGCTTGCCCGCGAACATGGTATTGCCGAACAGGAGGTCTTCCGGCAGCACCGACCGGCAGGATTCGAATGCCCAGCGGATCTGCTCGGGGGCGTCGTCCTCCACCTCGCGCATCCGCTCCGCCCGCCGCACGAACCGCTCGAGCCGCCGGGCCCGCCGCTCCCCCGCCGCGGCGTGGAGCGCCGCCTCTTCCGCCCCGCGGGGCGCCACCGTCTGGGGCACCGGCACCGGCTTGACGCGCTCGTCCACCTTGACGAAGACCAGATGGGACGAGAGGGTCAGGGCCCGCTCGCCGGTGGCCGGCTTCTCGGCGTAGACGCGCACGCCGACCTCGAGCGAGCAGCGGCCCACGTACTCCACCTGCGCCCGGAGCACCGCCACCTCCCCGACCTTGACCGGGTGCAGGAAGTCGATGTCGTCCATCGCGCCCAGCACCACGTTGCCGCGCGCCACCCGCGAGGCCGCGATGGTGCCGCAGGTGGCGATCCACTGCATCATGCGGCCGCCATGGATCTGGCCGGGCGCTCCCGCGTGCTCGGGGAACACCCAGTTCACCATCTCGGTAGCCGTGTCGGAGATCGAGAGCATGGTCAAGGCCGGATGCGGCGTAAGTCTCGCATTTTTCTACCACGGCGGGCATGGCAAGTCCAGACGGCGGCGTCCGCGGAGGCGTTGACAATCGCCCGGGGCCGCCCTAGGGTTGGGGCCACGTCAGGGAGCCAGCGGACATCTGGCAACAGCGACACGGCGCCGGGAGGGCCCACATGGAATTCGAGTACTCGAAGAAGACCAAGATGTACATGGAGCAGCTCACCGACTTCATGAACAAGCACGTCGTGCCGAACGAGCAGGTCTTCGCCGACCAGCTCAACTCGGGCCCCACCCGCTGGCAGATCCCTCCCGTCATGGAAGAGCTGAAGGCCACCGCGCGCGAGCGCGGCCTCTGGAACCTGTTCCTGCCCGAGAGCGAGCGGGGCGCCGGCCTCACCAACCTCGAGTACGCGCCGCTCTGCGAGATCATGGGGCGCTCCCCGATCGCCCCGGAGGTCTTCAACTGCTCGGCGCCCGACACCGGCAACATGGAGGTGCTGGAGCGCTACGGCACCGCGGAAGACAAGAAGCAGTGGCTCGCCCCGCTGCTGGAGGGCAAGATCCGCTCCGCCTTCGCGATGACCGAGCCGAAGGTGGCCTCCTCGGACGCGACCAACATCGAGTCGAGCATCGTGCGCGACGGCGACCACTACGTGATCAACGGGCACAAGTGGTGGACGTCGGGCATCGGCGACCCGCGCTGCAAGGTCCTCATCTTCATGGGCAAGACGGACCCGAAGAACCCCGACAAGTACAAGCAGCAGTCCATGATCCTGGTGCCCCGCGACACCCCCGGCATCAAGGTGCTGCGGATGCTCACCGTGTTCGGCTACGACGACGCGCCCCACGGCCACGGCGAGGTGGTCTTCGAGAACGTGCGGGTGCCCGCCGCCAACATGCTGCTGGGCGAGGGCCGCGGCTTCGAGATCGCTCAGGGCCGCCTGGGGCCGGGCCGAATCCACCACTGCATGCGCCAGATCGGCGTGGCCGAGCGCGCCATCGAGCTGATGTGCAAGCGGGCGATGCGGCGGGTGGCCTTCGGCAAGGCGCTGGCCGAGAACGACATCACGCTCGAGCGCATCGCGGAGTCCCGCATCGAGATCGACCAGGCGCGGCTGCTCGTCTTGCACGCCGCCTACATGATGGACACCGTCGGCAACAAGGCCGCGCGCCAGGCCATCGCCGAGATCAAGGTGGCGGTGCCGAACATCACCGGGCGCGTGGTGGAGCGGGCGATGCAGCTCCACGGCGGCGGGGGCGTGAGCCAGGAGTTCCCGCTCGCCTCCATGTGGGCGCACTCGCGGACGCTGCGGTTCGCCGACGGGCCCGACGAAGTCCACCGCCGCCAGATCGGGCGGCTGGAGCTGCGCAAGCACAGTTAAGCGGTAGGGGCGGGCGGGGCGCGGGGGCGGCGGTGGGGACCTCTGACCACGACCCGCTCCTTCGCCACCCCACGTGAGGAGTTCCCAATCCGGGAGCTCGGGCTCCAAGCATTCCGCGGAGGGAACGGGTCAACCGGCCCCCACCGCCGCCCCCGCGCCCCGCCCGCCCCTACCGCCCGGGTTCACCAACTGCTGAATCAGAGACGATACGCCTGCTCGAGACGGTTGTCCGCCTCGGTTGTCCGCTATTGGGGGAGTGCGGGGGCCATTTCTGGGCCCCGCAGTTGAACAATGGACAGTTCCTAGGACTCAGGCCATGTCTGGCACGGTGCGGGGGCCATTTCTGGGCCCCCGCAGTTGAAACAATGGACAGTTCCTAGGACTCAGGCCATGTCTGGCACGGTGCGGGGGCCATTTCTGGGCCCCCGCATTGAAAAGAGAAGCGGATCCGCACATCTCGCAGCAGCGGGTTGCCCCCGGCCGCTTCGCCGCGGGTCACTATCGCCCGCGGCCCGGCGCGGGTGTCGGCGCGGGGGCCGGCACGTCGATCCAGACGCGGTCGAAGCGGGGATTGCCGCTCGGGTGCAGCCGCAGGTTGCGGACTTCCGGGCGAGCCATCGCCCAGTGCAGCCGCACGTAGAGCGGCACCCACGGCACTTCGTCGGCCAGCATGGCCTGGGCGCGCACGTACAGCCGCTGGCGCTCGGGTCGGAAGGACAACTGGCTGGCGCGGATGAGGAGACCGTCGAGGGTGCGGTTACGGTAGAAGGACATGTTGAGCGCCGTCGGCCCCTTGCTCGCGCCCTCGCTGCTCGAGAGCGGGTAGAGCAGGAAATGAGGATCGCCCGCCGTCACGCGGGCCTCCAGCAGCGCCATCTGATGTTGCCCGGCCCGGGCGAGGTCGAGCGCCGCCTCCGGCGATTCGATCTGGATGGGCACCGCGATGCCGGCCGCGGCCAGCGAGGCGCGGATCGCCTCGGCCACCCGCGGCTGGTCCACGCGCTTGCCGCCATCGCCGACGAGCAGGCCGGCCGACGTGCCCCGCGGGAATCCAGCCTCCGACAGGAGCCGCTTGGCGTGAGCGGGGTTGCCCTCGAGCACCCGGCCGTCGCGGCGACCCCAGACCCCGAGCGGCAGGAACGAGAGGAGCGGAACCCCGTCCGGCCCGACCGCGGGGGCGAGCAGGGCCGGATCCAGCGCGGCCGCCACCGCCTCGCGCGCCTTGAGCCGGCTGAAGGGCTCGTGCTCCGTCTCGAGCGCGAGATAACCGATGTCCCAGCTCGGGATGGACAGCGCCCCCGCGGGGCGGGCGGGGGCGGCGGACATGAAGAGCACGTCCACCGCCTGGGCCTCCAGCATCGCCTCGCCCCGGGCGTCCTCTCCCGTTTCGAGGAAGATCAGCCGCGTGGAGCGGGGGGGTCCACCCCAGTAGCCCGGGCTCGCGTCGAGCGCCACCCGGCCTGCGCCCGCCTCGGCCAGCGCGAAGGGGCCCGTGCCGATCCAGCGCTGGCCCGCGCTGCTCGCCAGCACGATCGAGAACGCGGGGTGGGCCAGCACCGCGGGCAGCGGCGCGTACGGCAGCAGGAGATTGATCTGGACGGTCCGCGCGTCCACCGCGCGAACGTCCTTGACGACGCCCGGCGTGCCCCGGACCAGCCGCGGCGCGGCGACATTGGGGTTCGGCGCATTCGCCGCGGTCGGCTGGATGACCCGATCGAGGCTCTCCACCACGCGCTGGGCGGTCAGCGGGGTGCCGTCCTGGAAGCGCACGCCCTCGCGCAGCCGGAAGGTCCACGCGAGACCGTCCCGGGAGACCGACCACTGGGAGGCGAGGCCGGGCTCGATATCGCTCGATCCGGCGCGGTACTGCACCAGGGTGTCGAAGATTTGCCGCGCGATGACGGAAACCGGCCCGTCGAGCGCGGTGGCCGGGTCGAGCGAGGCAGGAATCGACGGGAGGCCCACGCGGAGGACGCCACCCTGCCCCCAGGCGCCGCCGGTCAGCGCGAGGACGAGGGCCGTCGCGGTCCCGATTCGCCAGCACATGCCCGACATGATCGAGTTATACGACGGAACCCGGCCGCTGCGCGATGCGTAGCCATCTTCCTCGCCGCCGCGCTCCGGATGGGCGGGATCGAGTGGCACCGAACGTGCTTGATCGCCGTGCAGGAGCGTGCGGGAGCGCTCCGGAACCGGCTCGGGTGAGCCGCGGTTTAGACGGTGACAGCGATAGGTGATCACCGCGGGGGGAATCGGAGAAAGTGAAATGAAATCAATGGCTCCCGAGGGCAAAATGAGGCCAATTCGCTTGACTTAACGCGAAACGGACTCCTATACTGAGGTCACCTTTCAGAGGCTTGGGCGGAGCGTGCGACGGAGCGCTTGGGAAGTGCCCGGTGGTTCACCCGGAAAGGAATGGGAAACATGAAGGAGTTCGATAAGAAGGGCAATCCTAGCCGAGAGCCCGCGTCCGAAGGGATGAAGGGCCTCTCGAAATTCCTTCCCATGACCGACTCGAATTACCGACGGCGCCTCACCGAGTACGAGGTTCAGGTTCAGGACCTGCAGGCGTACGTCCGGTCCCTCGAGACCGAGACCGGGCGCCTGCGCAAGAAGCTCGAGGACGCGCCCAAGGAGTTCATGATCCTCGAGAACAAGCTGCGCGAGGCCAACCGTCAGCTCGTGCAGGCGTTCAACCAGAACGAGAAGCTCGTCAACGCGCTCTACGAGGCCCGCGAGCAGATCACCTCGCTGAAGGAAGAAGTGGACAAGCTCTGCGCGCCCCCCTCGACCTACGGGGTCTACCTCTCGATCAACGAAGACGGCACCGTCAACATCCTGTCGCAGGGCCGCAAGGTGAAAGTCAACCTGCACCCCTCGATCAAGGCCGAGGACATCAAGCCCGGGCAGGAGCTGATCCTGAACGAGGGCCTGAACGTGGTGGAGACCGCGGGCTACGAGATCCAGGGCGAGGTGGTCATCCTCAAGGAGGTGCTCGACGAGGAGCGGGCCATCGTCACCCAGCGGGCGGACGAGGACCGGGTGGGCATCATCGCGGACCCGCTGCGCCAGGTAAAGCTCAAGATCGGCGATCACCTGCTCATCGACGCCAAGAGCGGGTACCTGCTCGAGAAGCTCCCCAAGAGCGAGGTCGAGGACCTCACGCTGGAAGAGGTGCCCGACATCGACTACGAGGACATCGGCGGGCTCACCAGCCAGATCGAGACGATCAAGGACGCGGTCGAGCTGCCGTACCTCTACGCCGACTACTACAAGGAACACCATCTCGCCCCACCCAAGGGCGTGCTGCTCTACGGCCCGCCGGGCTGCGGCAAGACCATGATCGCGAAGGCGGTGGCCAATAACCTGGCCCAGCGCATCTCCGAGAAGCGCGGTGAGGTGGTGAAGGGCTTCTTCCTGAACATCAAGGGCCCCGAGCTGCTGAACAAGTACGTGGGCGAGACCGAGCGGAAGATCCGCGAGATCTTCATCAAGGCCCGCGAGAAGGCGGCCGAGGACGTGCCGGTGGTGGTGTTCTTCGACGAGATGGACGCGCTGTTCCGCACCCGGGGCTCCGGCATCTCGTCCGACGTGGAGACGACGATCGTGCCGCAGCTCCTCGCCGAGATCGACGGCGTCGAGCACCTCCGGAACGTCATCGTGATCGGCGCCTCCAACCGGCAGGACCTGATCGACCCCGCCATCCTGCGGCCGGGTCGGCTCGACGTGAAGATCAAGATCGAGCGGCCCGATCAGAGCGGGGCGGCCGACATCTTCAACAAGTACATGACCATCGAGCTGCCGATCCACGAGTCGGAGATCCGGGAGAGCGGCGGCGAGGCCCAGGTGGCGGTGGACCGGATGATCCAGGCCACCATCGAGGAGATGTACAGCCTCGAGGAGGAGAACCGCTTCCTGGAGGTCACCTACGCCAACGGCGACAAGGAGGTCC
>JBBDXN010000015.1:0-1346 GCA_040902305.1 Candidatus Rokuibacteriota bacterium
CGGACGATCGAGTCCGGCGACCAAGGGTACGGAGACTCGCGATCGTCTTCCTCTTTATCTGCTCGTAAGCAAAGGCCCCTGGATACGTCCAGGGGCCTTTTGTCGTACTTGAATAGGGTCAGATACATATCGGACAGCCGCGCCCGTCCCCAAAGCCCCCATGACTAGGTCGGGGAACTCTTGGGCCCGGCTCCGAGGTGTCTGTCATGCCGCATTCGTCGGGCAGGGGCCGGGGCTTCCAGATGATCACGACCGTGCTCGGTGGTCAGAGGCGCCTCGCACGCATGGTCCTGGTGGACTCCAGCGCAGCGGCCGAGCGGCGTCTCGAGGTGATGCGCTGGTACGAGGCCCACGGACGCAACGCCCGCCTCACCGCGCGGCACTTCGGCTTCAGCCCGGACACCATCTCGCGCTGGGTGCGCGCCTTCCCGGCCCGCGGCGTGCGCGGTCTCGAGGACCGCAGCCGCCGGCCGCACCGCGTGCGCACGCCCACCACCCCGCTCCGCGTGGTCGAGCGGGTCCGCCAACTGCGCGAGAAGTACCCGCGCTGGGGCCGCGAGAAGCTCAGCGTGCTGCTGGCTCGCGAAGGCATCTTCGTCTCGGGCAAGACCGTGGACCGCGTTCTCGAGCGACTGCGGCGCAGCGGCGAGCTGCGCGAGCCGCGGGTGGTCCAGAAGAGCCTGGAGCGCCGCCGCGAGCGCATGAAGCGCCTGGCCCGTCCCAGCGGCCTGATCGTCGACCGCCCCGGGTTCCTGCAGCTGGACACTCAGGACATCCGCGGCGACGGCCGGCGCGCCTTCACCTTCGCCGCGGTCGATCATCTGACCCGCAAGCGCATCCTTGGCGCGGCCGCTCGCATCACCAGCGAGGCCGGCGCGCTCTTCTTCGACCGCGCGGTCCGGGAGTTCCCCTTCCCGATCTGGGCCGTCCAGACCGACGGCGGCTCGGAGTTCAAGGGCGCCTTTGCCGCGGCCGCGGCGGCCGCCGGCATCCCGCACTACGTGAACCGGCCCAACTACCCACAGGGTCAAGGTCGCGTCGAGCGCAGCTTCCTGACCGATGTCCTGGAGTGCTATGAGGTGGACGATCCGCCCCGCGGCATCGCGGAGCTCGAGCAGGCCCTCCGCGAGTGGAACCACGTCTACGAGCAGATCCGGCCGCACCAGGCGCTGGGCTACCTCACACCGAACGAGTTCTATGCGAGGTGGTCCGCCGAGCACGCTGGCGCGCGAGGCTGATCGTCCGACATGTCTTGACCCAGCACAGTACTTGGCCTCGAGGCCGGTGATCGGGTACACTTAGGTCCTCGGTCCTTGGAGCGACGGGGTCACACCCGTTCCCATCCC
>JBBDXN010000016.1:0-8765 GCA_040902305.1 Candidatus Rokuibacteriota bacterium
GAGTGGGTGACGGAGCCGACTGCGCGGGAGCCAGTCACGGCGACAGGACCCGTCCGCCTCAGCGTTGCACGCGGATAGGCAGTCCGGGCTAGCGTGGATTCGCTCTGGGTGCTGCTGCCCACGGGCCAGCGCGCCTCGGGCGAGTGGATCGACGACACGCTACGGGAGCGGGTCGTGGAAAAGGGCTTGCTCGCGCGGACGCCGCGCGCGGGCGAGTTCCCGCGCCAGCGGGTGGAGCGGATCCGCGCCGCGGATCCGGTGGGCGAGGTGAACCGGCTCTTCCGGGAGCGCGGCTGGAGCGACGGGCTCCCGATCGTCCCGCCGACCCTCGCGCGGGTGGACGAGATGCTCGGCGCGAGCCCGCTCGAGCGCCACGCCGTTCTCGGCGAGATGGAGCCGCTCGGCGGCGTGGCCAGCGTGGAGAAGGTCGCGGCCAACGCGGTGATGGCGGGCTGCGACCCGCCGCACTTCCCGGTGGTGCTGGCCGCGGTCCAGGCGCTGCTCGACCCCGCGTTCAACCTCCGCGGCGTGCAGACCACCGACGAGAACGTGGCGCCCTTGCTCGTCGTCAACGGGCCGGTGGCGGGGCGGATCGGCGTCAACGCGGGCTGGGGCGCCCTCGGCCCGGGCTGGCCGGCCAACGCGACGATCGGCCGCGCGGCGCGCCTGGTCATGAACAACCCGGGCGGCGGCTGGCCCGGCGCGGTCTCCTTCGCGGGCCTCGGCCAGCCGGCGCGCTACAGCCTCTGCCTGGCCGAGCGGGAGGACGCCGCGCCGTGGCCGCCGCTCCACGTGGAGCTGGGCTACCGGCCCGAGCAGAGCACGGTCACGCTGCTGCGGGCCGAGACCGTGATCAACGTCACCGGCGGCCTCGAGGAGCTGGCCAGCGTGATGGGCTCGGCCGCGTCGCTCTTCGGCATCCTGCACAGCGGGAAGGTCGGGGTGATCCTCTCGCCGTTCACCGCGCGGCGGCTCGCCGGGGAGGGCTGGACCCGCGCCGACGTGCGCCGCGAGCTCTTCGCGCGCGGGCGGCTGCCGGCCGCGACCTGGCGCCGGTCGTGGATCCACGCCACCGTGCGCGAGACCGACTGGCCCGAGTGGGCGCGGGCGGCGGCCGAGAGCGGGTCGATTCCCGCGGTGCGCGATCCCGACGACATCACGCTGATCGTGGCCGGCGCCGATCTCCCGATCCCGCAGCACGCCTACTGCCCGTCGTGGGGCCATCCGCCCTGCCGGGTCACGCGCGAGATCGTGCTGCCGGCGGACCGCCCTTGACGCCGCGCGATCGAGAAGGCAGCATGGCCCGGTCCGGAGGATCGCCATGACCAGCCCCTTCTTGCCCGGCCCCGCGCTGCGCATTGCCGGCGCCTCCGGCGGCCCGCTCGCCGGCCTGACGTTCGCGGCCAAGGATCTCTTCGACGTCGCCGGACATCCGACCGGCGGGGGCAACCCGGACTGGGCGCGGCAGAACCCGATTCCGACGCGCCACGCCTGGGCCGTGCAGCGCCTGCTCGACGCCGGCCTCACCCTGATCGGCAAGACCATCACCGACGAGGTCTCGCTCGGGATCCTCGGCGAGAACCCCTTCGACGGCACCCCGCTCAATCCGAAAGGGCCCGACCGCGTGCCGGGCGGCTCCTCGTCGGGCTCGGCCTCCGCGGTGGCCCAGGGCCTGTGCGACACCGCGCTCGGCACCGACACCGGCGGGTCGGTGCGCGTGCCGGCGAGCTTCTGCGGCCTCCACGGCATCCGGCCGACCCACGGCCGGCTCGACCTCCGCGGCATGATGCCCCAGGCGCCGAGCTCCGACACGACCGGGTGGTTCGCGCGCGACGCCGCCACCTTCGCCCGCGTCTCGGAGGTGCTGCTCGGCGAGCCGCTCCCGAGCGCGCTTCCGGGCCGGCTGGTTGTCGCGGTCGACGCCTTCGGCATGGCGGATGCCGAGACCGCCGCCGCGCTCCAGCCGATGGTGCGCAAGCTGGCCGCGCTGGTGCGGGACGTGCGCGAGGATCTCCTGGCGCCGCCCGGGCTGTCGGTCTGGGCGCGAGCGCAGCGCACGCTGCAGCCCTCCGAGGCCTGGCTCACCTTCAAGGACTGGCTCGATCGCGAGAACCCGCGGATGGCGTGGAGCGTCGCCCGCGGCCTGGCCACCGCCGGCACGATCCCCGAAGCCGAGCGGCAGTGGGCCGAGCTGATGCGCGCCGAGGCGCGCGCGCGCCTGGCCTGGCTGCTGCCGCCCGGCACCATCCTGTGCCTGCCGACGACCCCGTTCCCGGCGCCCCGGAAGGGCCTGCCGCTCGCGACGCTCGAGCCGCTGCGCGCGCGGATCACCTGTCTGGCCGCGCACGGCGGCCTGACCGGGGTGCCGCAGGTGAATCTCCCGGGCGCGCACGTGGACGGGCTGCCGGTGGGCCTGTCCATTCTCGGCGCGCGCGGCAGCGACGCCGCGCTGGTCGCGGTCGCCACCGCGATGGAGGCCGCCCGATGAGCGACGCGACCGCCGACCGGCCCCCCAACCTGCCCCCCAACCTGCCTGACGTCGTGGCGGAGGTGCGCGGCTTGTTCGAGCGCTACGAGCAGGCGCTGATCGACAAGGACGTGGAGGTCCTCGACGCCACCTTCTGGGACAGCCCGCACACCATCCGCTACGCCATGCACGAGAACGGCTACGGCTTCCGCGAGATCCACGCCCACCGGCTCGCGCGCCCACCCGGGCCCGGCATCAAGGAGAAGCGCATCCGCCTGGAGATCCTCACCCTCGGCCGGGACTTCGCCACCGTCAACCTCGAGTTCAAGATGCGCGGCCGCGAGGTGGTCGGCCGCCAGAGCCAGACCTGGGTGCGCTTCCCCGGCCTGGGGTGGAAGGTGGTGGCGGCCCACGTCTCCACCATGAACGAGGCGCCCCAGTGGTGAGCGGGCCGGCGCCGCCCCGGGCCCTGGCGACCGACGTCGATCCGGTCCGCTTCGAGGTCATCCGCAACGCGCTCCTCGCGATCACCGAGGAGATGGGGGCGACGCTGCGGCGCGCCGCCTACTCGACGAACATCAAGACGCGCGGGGACTTCTCCTGCGCGTTCTTCGACCGCGACCTGCGCACGATCGCCCAGGCCTTCGCCCAGCCCTCGCACCTGGGCTCGCTCGCCCACATCGTGCCGCGGGCCATCACCGCCTACGGGGCCGAGCACCTCGCCCCCGGCGACGGCATCCTGGTCAACGATCCGTACCTGGGCGGCGTGCACCTGAACGACATCACGCTGATCACCCCGGTGTTTCACGAGGGCGCGCGATTCGGCTACGTGGCGAACATCGCGCACCACGTCGACGTGGGCGGCGGCGCCCCGGGCAGCATCGGGGTGTCGAGCGAGATCTACCAGGAAGGGCTCGTCATCCCGCCGGTGCGCTTCGTGAAGGGCGGCCGGATCGACCACGACCTCTTCGCGATGATCCGCTCGAACTTCCGCGGCACCCGCGAGATCTCCGGCGACTTCCGCGCCCAGACCGCGGCGAACCGCCTGGGGGCGCAGCGGATCGAGGCCTTGGTCGCGCAGCACGGCGCGGCCACCCTGGCCCACTACCTCGACGAGCTGTTGCGCTACACGGAGCGCCGGACGCGGGCGGCCTTCGCGGAGTTTCCCGACGGCCGCTTCGCCGCGGACATGCTGATGGACGGCGACGGCGTCACCGACGAGCCGGTCAAGCTCGCGGCCGCGGTGACGATCGAGCAGGGCCGCCTGTCCGTCGATCTCACCGGCTGCGACGACCAGCGCAAGTCGCCGACGAACGCCACGTCGTCGCAGACCTACTCCGGCGTGGTGTACGTGCTCAAGTGCCTGATCGACCCGGATATCCCGGTCAACGACGGCTTCTACCGGCTCATCGACATCCGGAGCCGTCCCGGCTCGGTGGTGCACGCGCAGCATCCCGCCGCGGTGGCCGCGGGCTGGGAGATCGCCATGCAGCTCTGCGACCTGCTGTTCAAGGCGCTCGCTCCCGCGCTGCCCGATCGCGTGGTGGCGGGCACCAAGGGCTGCGTGTGCAACATCGCATTCGGGGGCATGAACCCGGCCCGCGGCGAGTACTTCACCTACTACGAGACCATCGCGGGCGGCTACGGGGCGACCCTCACCACCGACGGCATGGACGCGGTGCAGGCCCACTTCCAGAACACCGAGAACGCGCCGGTCGAGGAGACCGAGGCCAACTATCCGGTGCGCATCCTGCGCTACGCCCTCATCGAGAACTCGGAGGGGGGCGGGCGCCACCGCGGCGGCCTCGGCGTGCGGCGTGACTACACCTTCCCCGGTCACGAGCCGAGCTTCTCGATCCTCTCCGACAAGGCGCGCTACGCGCCGTGGGGGCTCTTCGGCGGCGGGGCGGCGCGGCCCGCGAAGTACGTGCTGAACCCGGAGACGCCGGCGGCGCGCGAGCTGCCGTCCAAGATCACGTTTCAGCTCGCGCCCGGGGACGTGGTGAGCGTGCAGACGCCGGGCGGGGGCGGGACCGAATCCGCGCTCGAGCGCGATCCGGCGCGGGTGGCCGCCGACGTGGCCCAGGGCAAGATCTCGCCGGAGCGGGCCCGGGCCGTCTACGGCGTGGTCGTCGATCCGGCCACCGGCGCCCTCGACGCAGCGGCCACGGCGGCGGCGCGGGCGGGGGCGCTCCGATGAGCGCTCGCGCGAAGAGGCTCAGAACATTCGCTCGCGCGAAGAGGCCTCTGAGGATCGGCATCGACATCGGCGGGACCTTCACCGACGCGGCCCTCGTGGACGGCGAGACCGGCCGGGTGCACGTGGTCAAGGTGCTCACCACTCCGGAGGACCCGGCCAAGGGCTTCATGGAGGCGCTGGAGCGCGGCCTGGCCGAATGCGGGGCCGAGGGCCGCGACGTGGCCGCGGTCGTGCACGCCACCACCGTGGCGACCAACGCGATCATCGAGGGCAAGACCGCGCGGGTGGGCATGCTCGTGACGCGGGGGTTCCGCGACATCCTGGAGATCGGCCGCCAGATCCGCTCCCGGCTCTACGACGTGCATCTCCAGAAGCCGGCGCCGCTGGTGCCCCGGCGATGGAGCCTCGAGGTCGGCGAGCGTCTCGACGCCGAGGGCGCGGTGCTCGAGCCGCTCGACGTCGGCGAGGTGCGCGCGGCGGTGCGGCGCCTGCGGGACGAAGGGGTCGAGGCGGTGGTGATCTGCTTCCTGCATTCCTACCTGAACCCCGCCCACGAGCGCGCCGCGGCGGCGGTGGTGCGCGAGGAGATGCCGGGAACCTGGCTCTCCGTCTCGTCGGAGGTGTGCCCGGAGTTCCGCGAGTACCTGCGGGGGAGCACCGCGGCGGTGAACGCGGCGGTCATGCCCATCGTGTCGCGCTACGTGGACGCGCTCGAGTCGCGGCTCGCCACGCTCGGCGCGACCGCCCCCTTCTACGTGATGCAGTCGAACGGCGGGGTCATGACGGCCGCGTCAGCCAAGGAGCGGCCGGTCTACATGGTCGAGTCGGGGCCGGCCGCCGGGGTCATCGCGGCCGGGGCGGTGGCCGCGCCGTACAACTATCCCAACGTCCTGTCCTTCGACATGGGGGGCACCACCGCCAAGGTCGGCCTCATCCAGGACGGACGGCTCCGGCTCTCCACCGAGATGGAGGTGGGCGCGCAGGCGGTGACCCCGCTCGGCGAGGGGCGGGGCGGCGGCTATCCGGTGCGCACGCCGGTGATCGACCTGGTGGAGGTGGGCGCGGGCGGGGGCAGCGAGGCCTGGATCGACGCGGGCGGCGCGCTCCGCGTCGGCCCGCGCAGCGCGGGGGCCCGGCCGGGGCCGGCGTGCTACGGCCAGGGCGGCGCCACCCCGACCATCACCGACGCGAACCTGACCCTGGGCCGGCTCGACCCGTCGTTCTTCCTGGGGGGCGAGATGACGCTCGACGCCGACGCGGCCCGCCGCGCCGTCGCGCAGCGGGTCGCCGCACCGCTGGGTCTCGATCCGCTCGCGGCGGCCAGCGGCATCGTGGAGATCGCCAACGCCCACATGATCGGCGCCATGCGCCTCGTCTCGGTGCAGCGCGGCTACGACCCGCGCGAGTTCGTGCTGGTCGCCTTCGGGGGCGCCGGCCCCCTGCACGCCAACGCGCTGGCGCGCGAGCTGGGCATCCCCACCGTGCTCGTGCCGCCGAGCCCGGGCATCGCCTCCGCGGTGGGCATGCTCGTGACCGACATCCGCCACGAGTTCGTGGCCACGCGCCGGCTGCGGCTGGACGGGCTCGCGCCCGCGGCGCTGGAGGCGCTCTTCGCCGACTTCGCGCGGGAGGGCGAGGCGCGCCTGACGCGCGACGGCGTGCCGCCGGCCGACCGGCGCATGCAGCGGAGCGCCGACCTCCGTTACCACGGCCAGTCGTTCGAGCTGTCGGTGACCGTCCCGCCCGGGCCGCTGTCGGCCGCCGACGTGGAGCGGCTGCGCGAGCAGTTCCACGCGATGCACGAGCGGGCCTACGGCTACGCCGCGCCCGAGGACCCGGTGGAGCTGGTGAACGTGCGGCTCGCCGCGGTGGGCGTGACCCCGAAGCCCCGGCGCGCGCCGCTGCCCGACGGCGGGCCCGTGGCCACGCCGGCTCTGAAGGGCCGTCGGGATATCTGGTTCGCGGAGGCGGGCGGCTTTCGCCCGACCCTCGTGCTCGACCGCGGGAAGCTCTTGCGCGGCAACGTCATCGACGGCCCCGCGATCATCGAGGAGCCCGATGCCAGCACGCTCGTGCATCCCGGCTGGACCGCCACCGTGGACGAGCACGGCAACCTCGTGCTCCGCGCGTCCGCCCCTCACCCTGCCCTCTCCCCATCGGGGAGAGGGTTCCGGGGTCTGGCCATTCCCCCTCTCCCCTATGGGGAGGAGGGTCTGGGGTCTGGCCATTCTCCCTCTCCCCTCTGGGGAGAGGGCAGGGTGAGGGGGAGCTTCTAGCGGGCGATCACATCCCCAGGTAGGCCCGGCGCACCAGGTCGCTGTCGAGCAGCGTCCGGCTCGGGCCCTCGGCCACGATGCGGCCGGTCTGCAGCACGTAGCCGCGCTCGGCGGCGGTGAGCGCCGCGGGCACGTTCTGCTCCACGAGCAGCACGGTGAGGCCTTCCTGGCGGTGCAGGGTCTGGAGCACGTCGAGGATCGCGTCGACGGCCCTCGGCATGATGCCGAGGCTCGGCTCGTCCAGCATGAGAAAGCGCGGCCGCGACATGAGGGCCCGCGCGATCGAGAGCATCTGGCCCTCGCCGCCCGACAGCGTGCCCGCGCGCTGGGCGACGCGCTGGCGCAGCACCGGGAAGAGGCCGAACTCGCGCTCCAGCATCTCCTCGCGGCGCTTGGGCTCGCGGTCGCGGAAGGTGCCGAGGCGCAGGTTCTCGGCGACGGAGAGCCGGCTGAAGAGCCGCCGGCCCTCGGGCACCAGCGCGATGCCGAGGCCGACGCGGTCCGGCGCCTCGACGTCGTCGATGCGGCGGCCGTCGAACCAGATCTCGCCGCTCCGGGGGGCGAGCAGCCCCGCGACGGTCTTGAGCAGCGTGCTCTTGCCGGCCCCGTTGGCGCCCACCAGCGCGACGGCCTCGCCGGCGCGGACTTGAAGCGACACGCCCTGGAGCGCGACCACGCCGGTGGCGTAGGCCACGTGGGCGTCGCGGACTTCAAGGAGAGGGCCGCCGGCGCTAGGCGCGGGCACGGTAGCGATCTCCCAGGTAGGCGGTGATCACGCGCTCGTCCCGGGCGACCTCCGCGGGCGGCCCCTCGGTGAGCTTCTCGCCGTGGTCGAGGACGACCACGCGGTGCGAGAGCGGCATCACCACCTCCATCACGTGCTCCACCACGCAGATGGCCAGGCCCAGCTCGCGGTGAATGCGGCGCACCAGCTCCACCGCGGCGGCGGTCTCGATCGGGGTGAGCCCGGACATGGCTTCGTCCAGCAGCAGCAGGCGGGGCGCGGTGGCGAGGGCCCGGGTGATCTCGAGCCGCTTCTTGTCGGCCAGGGTCAGGCCGGCGGCCGGGGTGTCCTCCTTGCCCGCGAGCCCGGTGAAGGTGATCAGCTCGAGCGCCCGCGCGCGCGCCGGGCCCACCCGGTTCGTCCGCCGGAGCGCGCCGCAGATGACGTTCTCCAGCACCGTCATGCGCCCGAAGCTCCGCACCACCTGCCAGGTCCGCGCGATGCCGAGGCGGCAGACGCGCTCGGGCCGCGCGTGGGAGATGTCGGCGCCGAGGAGCCGGATGCGCCCCTCGTCCGGATGGAGCGCGCCGCTGATGCAGTTGAAGAGCGTCGTCTTGCCCGCGCCGTTGGGCCCGATCAGCCCCACGATCTCGCCGGGCTCGATGACGAGCGAGACGTCGCGGTTGGCCACGAGGCCGCCGAAGCGCTTGGTGCACGACTCGACCTGGAGCAACGCGGGCACGGGTCAGCTCTTGACCGGCCGCGCGGGCGCGCGGCCGAGGAGCCGGGCCGCCCACCGCTCCCACGGCAGCGAGAGCAGCCCGTTGGGACGCCAGCCCGCGATCAGCATGATGACGGTGCCGTAGATGATGAGATCGATGCCGCGGCCGGCCAGCGGGCCCGCCCCGAGCGTGGCGGTCATGAGCTGGGAGATCGGGATGAGGATGATCGAGCCCAGCACCGGGCCCCAGAGCCGGCCGAGGCCGCCCACCACCGCGGCCATCATGGGGAGGATGTTCCAGTTGACCTCGAGGACCTGATCGGGGAAGACGGCCAGGGCCCAGAACGCGTAGAGCACGCCGCCCGCCGCGAAGGCGG
>JBBDXN010000017.1:0-8735 GCA_040902305.1 Candidatus Rokuibacteriota bacterium
TCTCCCCCGTCGAGGGGGAGAGGGCAGGGTGAGGGGGGCCCGGAGGCGAGGGGGCTATGACTGGGTCACGGTGACGACGAGGCCGATCGAGGCCAGGACATTGCCGACCCGCACGCACTCGGTCTCGGCGCCGACCTTGACGACCGCCTTGCCGGTGTTGTGGACCTGCCAGGCCAGCTCCCAGCCGCGCTCCTCGGAGCAAGCGATCGCCTTCATGAGCTGCTTCACCACTTCCTCGAAGGTGTGGCAGTTGCAGTTGTGGAGCACGGTCATCCAGGGCGGGGCGAGCTCGACGTCGGTCGCATCGAGCTCGTCGACCTGCGGGGTCTCGGTGGGGGCCTGCGACCGGAGCATCCGTATGTCTAGCCGATGACCCCAGCAGACCGGAGGCGGGCGATCGTGCCGTCGCTGTAGCTCAGGATCTCGCGCAGGATCAGGTCGGTGTGCTCGCCGAGCCGAGGGGCGCGGCTCGGATTGCGGATCTCGCCCTCGGTGCGAATCGGGCTCCGGACTTCTCGAAGCGTCCCGAAGTCGGGATGCGGCACCTCCACGATCATCTCGCGCGCGAGCACCTGGGGGTCGGAGAGGGCCTGGCGCACGTCGTTGACCGGCGCGCAGGGCACGCGGCCCCGCAGGCGGTCGAGCCACTCGGCGGTGGGGCGGGTGACGAAGCGCGCCTGCAGCAGCGGCAGCAGCGCGTCCTTGTTGGCGAAGCGGTCGGCGAAGGTGCGGAAGCGCGCGTCCTCGGCTAGCCCGGGAGCGCCGAGGGTCTCCACGAGGTCGCGCCAGAACTTGTCCTTGTTGCAGAACACGACGATCCAGCCGTCGCGGGTGGGGAAATTCTGGGCCGGCACGATGGTCTGGTGCGCCGAGTTGCGGGTGCGCTCCGCGATCCAGTCGTGGTTGAGCGTCCACGCCGCGAAGTACGAGAGCATGCTGACCGCGGTGTCGAGCAACGAGATGTCCACGTCCCGGCCCACCCCGGTGCGCTGGGCGTCGAAGAGCCCCACCATCAGCCCGACCATGGCCGCGTAGCCGCCCGCGAAGTCGATGACCGAGACGCCGCACTTGCCCGGCGGCCCGTCGGGCTCGCCGGTCACCGCCATGTAGCCCGCATAGCCCTGGACCAGGTAGTCGAAGGCGGGCTCGGCGGCGCGCGGGCCGGTGCGCCCGTAGCCGGTGAGCGAGCAGCAGACCACGCGCGGGTTGACCTCCTTGAGCAGGTCGTAGGTGAGCCCGAGCTTGTCGGGCAGGTCGCCGCGCGCGTTGTTGAAGACCGCGTCCGAGACGCGCACGAGGTCGTGGAAGACCGCCTGCCCGTCGGGATGGCGCAGGTTCAGCGAGACCGAGCGCTTGCCCCGGTTGAAGGACTGGAAATAGGGCGAGTCGGCCTCGCCCTGGAAGGGCGGCACGTAGCGGGCGCTGTCGCCGCCCACCCCCGGATCCTCGATCTTGATGATGTCGGCGCCCAGATCGGCCAGCATCTGCGTGCCGAAGGGCCCGGCGCCGAACTGCGAGACGGCCAGGATGCGGAGTCCACCGAGCGGGGGACGGGTCATGTCAGGAGGGGAGCCGGCCCTCGCCGAGGGTCGCGTGACTCTTCTTGGGCACCAGGACGGCTCGACGATAGGAGCACACGGTTTCGCCTCGCTGGTTCACGCCCTGGGTGGAGACGGTGACGATGCCGCGGTCGCCCTGACGCGATTCCCGGAGGGCCAGCACGCGGCTCCTGGCGTAGAGGGTATCGCCGATGAAGGTGGGCTTCTCGTGCTTCAGCTCGTTCACCTCGAGATTGGCGATGGCGCGCCCCGAGATGTCGGCCACCGTCATGCCGATCACCACGCTGTAGACCAGCGGGCCCAGCACCACGCGCTGCTTGTGCTGGGTGTGGGTCTGGGCGTAGTGGGCGTCCGAGTGGAGCGGATGCTGGTTCATGGTGAGCAGCGCGAACCACGTGCAGTCGCTCTCGGTGATGGTGCGGCCCGGCCAGTGGGTGAACTCCTGGCCGACCGTGAATTCCTCGTAGTAGCGCCCGTAGCTCACGGCCCGTCGCTCATCGCCCGTCGGTCATCGCCCGTCTCTCATCGGATGGCCGCCTCGAGCCCGCGCGCGGCCAGGCGACGCCGCTCAGCGGTCGGGTCCCGCGGGCCGACCAGGAGAGCGGCCGCGTCCCGGTAGTAGCGCTCCACCGGGAACTCGCGGGTGTACCCGTAGCCGCCGTGGATGCGCATGGCCTCGAGCGTCACGGTGTACGCGGTCTCGCCCGCGGCGAGCCGCGCCATCACCGCCCCCGCGTCGTCGCGCGAGTCGGCGTCGAGGCGCTCCGCCGCGCGCCCGGTGAGCAGCCGCGCCGCGGTGATGGCGGTCGCCATGTCGGCCAGCTTGAGCTGCACGGCCTGGTGCTGGCAGATGGGCCGCCCGAAGGTGGAGCGCTGCTGGGAGTAGCGCAGCGCGGCCTCGAAGGCGGCCTGGGCCAGCCCCACCGCGGTGGCGGCGGCGCCGAGGTTGGTCACGGCCTCGAGCAGGATCTCGCCCCCTTCGCGGAGGGCCGCCGCCGCGCTGAGGCGCGCGCCCACCAGGACCACGTCCGCCGCGCCCAGCCCGCGGAGCCCGATGGTGTCGGAGGCCAGGCCCACGGTCAGGCCGGCGCGCCCCGCTTCCACCGCGAAGCACCGGGCCCCGCCGTCCTCCCGCGAGGCGTTGACCAGGAAGAGCTTGGCCCGACTCGCATTCGGGACCACCGGCGCGGCCCCGGTGAGGGCCCACTCCGGGCCGGCGCGCCGGGCTCCGATGGACGCGCCCACCACCGGCGCGGTCCAGCGCTCGCCCCGGATCATCGACGGCAGCAGGCGCTCGCGGGTCTCCCGCGGGGTGCTGCGCGCGACCGCGAGCGTGGCCGCGAGCTGGGCGACGAGCCAGGTGGCGAGCGTCGCCGAGCCCCGGGCCACTTCCTCCACGATGATGGCGGCAGTGGCGAGAGGCAGGCCGAGGCCGCCGTGCTCGGCATCCGCGAGCGCGCCGAAGAGGCCCAGCTCGGCGAGCCGCGCGACCAGCGGCTCGGGATCGCGCCCCCCCGCGTCGAGCTCGGCGGCCTCCGGGATGACGTCCTTCTCGACGGCCTGCCGCACCGCCAGCACGAGCTGCTTCTGCTCCTCCGGCAGCCCGTCGCGCGCGGTCAGGGCGCCCGGGCGCTCGCCGTAGCGCTCGAGCAGGTTCCGGCAGATGATGAGTCGCTGGATCTCGTTGGTGCCCTCGCCGATGATCATGAGCGGCGCGTCGCGGTAGAGGCGCTCCACCAGGCCGGAGGCGAGCTGGGCCCGGACGCCCTCGATCTTCATGGCTTCCACCGCGACGGTCTGGGCCGCCTCGGAGGCGTGGAGCTTGGCCATGCCGGCCTCGAGATCGCACCGGTCGCCCCGGTCCTTCATGGCGGCGGCCCAGTAGGTGACGAGCCGGGCCGACTCCACCCGCGTGGCGATGTCGGCCAGCGCGGCGGGGGCCTCCGGCAGCGCGCGGGCGGCCCGGATGGCCTCGTCGAGGCCCGCCTGGGCGACCCCGACCGCGCGCGCCGCGATGTTGATGCGGCCGGCCTCGAGCCCCGACATCACGTGCTTGAAGCCGCGGCCCTCCACCCCGCCCACCAGGTTGGCGGCCGGGCAGGGGAAGCCGTCGAACACCAGCTCCGCGGTGTCCACCCCCTTGTAGCCGAGCTTGACGATGGACTTGACGACCTCGAGGCCGGGCGCGCCCTTCTCGACGATGAAGCAGGACATGCCGCGGTGGCGGGGTGAGGCGCCGGGCTCGGTCAGGGCGAGGAGGGCGAAGGTGTTGCCCTCCCGGCCATTGGTGACGAACATCTTCGAGCCGGAGAGCCGGTACTGGTCGCCGTCGCGGCGGGCCACCGTGCGGATGGCCTGCACGTCGGAGCCGGCGTGGGGCTCAGTCAGGCAGAGGCCGCCCCGCGCCTGACCGCTCGCGAAGCGCGGGAGCAGGCGCAGGCGCTGCTCGTCGGTGCCGTGCTGGAGCACGATCAGCGCGGCCATGGTGTGGCTGTTGATGACGCCGGCGAGAGACATGAAGCCCCGGCACAGCTCCTCGATGATCCGCGCGTAGGTGGTGACGTCGAGGCCGAGGCCGCCGTAGTCGGCGGGCACGAGCGCCCCGAAGAGACCGAGGCGCTTCATGCGGTCCACCATTTCGCGTGGATACCGGTCGGCGTGCTCGAGGGCGGGAGCCGCCGGGAGCACGTCCCGCTCCACGAACTCGCGGACGGAGGCCACGATGGCGGGCGCGCGGCTGGCGGTGCGTGGACTCACGGAAACCTCGCGATGAGACTAGCAAAGCCCGCGCGCCGATTGCAAGGCTCGGCCGGCTCGTTTCTTGGCGGAGGGTTGCCCGGCCCGGTATGCTGGAAGGCATGAACTTTACCGTGGCCAGCTACAACATCCACAAGTGCGCGGGGCTCGACCGCCGCGTGGACCTCGATCGCATCGCCGACGTGCTGGAGGAGATCGACGCCGACCTGGTCGGCCTGCAGGAGGTGTACCGGCCCCAGGCCTTGAGCCTGGCCGAGCGGCTCGGGGTGCAGGTCGCGATGGGGCCGACCCGGGAGCGGAACGGCCTGCCCTACGGCAACGCGGTCCTCACGCGCCTGGCCATCCGGGGCAGCCGCACGTTCGATCTCTCGAGGCCCGACCGCGAGCCCCGCGGTGGCATCCGCCTGGATCTCGAGATGGCGGACGGCCTCCTGCACGTGTTCAACGTACATTTCGGGCTCAAGATCCGTGAGCGGGCCGAGCAGGTCCGCATGCTGGTGCGCGAGCACATCCTCCACGACGAGCTGACCGGCCCGCGCATCGTGGTGGGCGATCTCAACGAGTGGTTCCCGGGCGCGGTGGGCCGCACCCTGCGCCGCGAGCTCGCCGGCCCGCGCACCCGCCGCACGCACCCCGCCCCGCTGCCGCTCTTCGCGCTCGACCGCATCTACTGGGACCGGGGCCTGGGCGCCGACGGGTTCCACGTGCACCGGAGCCGCCTGGCCCGCGTGGCCTCGGACCACCTGCCGGTGGTGGCTCGGCTGCGCCTGGTGCCGGCGCGCGCTTGACCGGTACCGACGGATTGTTGCCGGAGGGTGCCGTGCTTTGTACGCCGTCAGGGCGACGGGTTCTTGCGCGGTCTCAGAATAGGAGAGCGATCTCAATGCTTTGGAGTCCACTCATCGGTGGCAAGGGGCTTGCTGTCCTACGGCCCTGTCATGGAGTCGAACGGCTCGAGGCAGGAAGATGTCGCGCTGATCAGCACGCCGGCGGTCTGGCCGGGGCCGGCGACCGAGTCCGCCCCTACGCGCCTGCCCTCGCGGGCCCTGGTGGTGGACGACTCGCTGGTCGTCGCCGACGTGGTGACGGCGCTGCTGCGCCGGACCGGCTGGACCGTGGACGTGGCGACCAGCGTGGAGGCGGCGCTGGAGCACGTGCACGGCGTGCCCTACGACCTGGTGGTCTGCGACGTCTGCATGCCGGATGGCGGCGGGCCGGCCGTCTACTACGCGGCCACCACGCGGCGTCCGGATCTGACCAACCGCTTCCTCTTCATCACCGGCAACGTGGACGACCCGGAGCCCTGGCGGTTCCTGGCCAAGATCCGCGCCCACGTGCTCGAGAAGCCGTTCACGGGCCGGGCGCTCCGGCACGCCCTGATCAAGGTCGTCGCCTGACGCGCCCCCTCGCCGCGGCGCTCCTCCTGCTCGCCGCGCTCGCCGGCCCCGCGTGGGCGGGCGCTCCCACCGAGCAGCTTCGCGCCCATACCGACCGCGTGGTCCGCATCCTCGAGGATCCGGCCCTGGATCAGGCCCAGCGCCGCACCGAGATCCGCGCGGTCGCCCTGGAGGCGTTCGACGTGACGGAGGCGGCGCGCCGCTCGCTCGGCCCGCACTGGCCCAAGCGCAGCGCCGCCGAGCGGGACGAGTTCACCGGGCTCTTCCAGGGCCTGCTCGAGCGCGGGTATCTCTCGCGCATCGGCGAGTACGGGGGAGAGAAGGTGCAGTACGTGGGCGAGCGGGTCGACGGCGACTACGCGATCGTGCGGGCCCAGATCGTCACGAACAAGGGCACCCAGGTGCCGGTGGAGGCGCGCGTGCTCCGGCGGGGCGAGCGCTGGCTGATGTACGACGTGCTGATCGAGAACGTGAGCCTGGTGGCGAGCTACCGCTCCCAGTTCGACCGCGTGATCCGCACGTCCTCCTACGAGGAGCTGGTGCGGAGACTCAAGGACCGCAGCCAACCCTAGGTTCAGAGCGCGATGTCGCCGAGGAAGATGCGCTTGACCTCGGCGGACCGGAGCAGCTCCGCCGAGGGCCCGGTCAGGATGGTCCGGCCGGATTCGAGGATGTAGCCGCGGTCCGCGAGCCGGAGCGCGAGCTCCACGTTCTGCTCGATGAAGACGATGCTGATGCCCTGCTCGTCGCGGATGCGTCGCAGCAGGAGACCCGTCTGCTGGACGACGAGGGGAGACAGCCCCAGGAACGGCTCGTCGATCATGAGCAGGCGCGGGCGCGCCATGAGCCCGCGCGCGATGGCGACCATCTGCTGCTCGCCGCCGGACAGGGTGTGCGCGAGCTGCCCCCGCCGGGCCGCGATGACCGGGAACAGGCGCTCGAGCTGGGCCAGGGTGTCGGCGCGGTGCGGGCGCGCGGTCGGGTTGTGGGCGCCCAGGAGCAGGTTGTCGAGCACGGAGAGGAACGGGAACAGGCGACGGCGCTCCAGCACGTGCGCGAGGCCCTCGGCCGCGGTGCGGTGGGCGGGGAGGCCGTCGACGCGCTTGCCGAGGAAGGTGATGCGCCCCGCGCGGGGGGCGATCAGGCCGGAGATCGAGTTCATCAGCGTGGACTTGCCCGCGCCGTTCGGCCCGAGGACCGCGACGATCTCGCCCTCGCTCACGTGCATCGCGGCCTGCCACAGCACCTGGAAGTCGCCGTAGGCGACGTCGAGGCCGTCCACCGACAGCATGTGGGCCGACATCGGCGCGGCGCCCGGGGCGGTCACTGGGTGTAGGCCTGGCCGAGGTAGGCGTCGACGACCCGTGGGTCGCGCGTCACCGCGTCGGGGGGGCCGTCGGCGATCTTCTCGCCGAGGTAGAGGGCGACGATGCGCTGGGCCACCGCGGTGATGACCCGCATGTTGTGCTCGATGACCAGGAGGGTGAGCCCGCCGCGGTGCAGGTCGCGGACGAGCTGCACGAGACCGGGGATGCTGCGCTGGTCGACCCCGCCGGTCACCTCGTCGAGCAGGAGGACCCGCGGCTCGGTGGCGAGCGCGCGGGCCAGCTCGAGGCGCTTGCGCTGGCCGGTGGAGAGCGTGCGGGCGTACGCGTCCGCCTTCTCTCCGAGCCCCACGCGGTCGAGGATCTCCCGGGCCTGGGCGCGCGCGTGGCGCACGTCGTGGGTGCGGGTGAGCGCGCCGACCATCACATTGTCCACCACGGTGAGGCCGGCGAACGGCCGCAGCTTCTGGAAGGTACGCGCGACGCCCAGGCGACAGACCCGGTCCGGCGAGAGCCCGGTGAGCGGGGCGGCGTCCAGGCGCACCTCCCCGGCGTCGGGCCGATAGAAGCCGCTGATGATCTCGAAGAGCGTCGACTTGCCCGACCCGTTCGGGCCGATGATGCCGACCAGCTCGCCGGGGGCCACGTCGAAGGAGACGTCGCGATTCGCGGTGATGCCGCCGAAGCGCTTGGTGACGCCCGCGATCGACAGGAGGCTCACGGGGTCGGCCCCAGGTGCGCGCGCCGGCGCAGGAGCGCGCCGACCCAGGGGAGCAGGCCCTGCGGCGCGACGCGCATGGTCCCGATGAGCACGGCCCCGTAGATGATCAGGTAGATCCCCACCAGCCCGGCGCCGATGCCGCCGAAGTGGGCGCGCAGGGACGTCTCGAGGATCGTGATCAGGGTCGCGCCGAGGAACGGGCCGAGGGGCGTGCCGATGCCGCCGAGGATCGCGAACAGGCAGAAGCGGACCGAGAGGTCCACCGAGAAGACGTACAGGGGATCCACGAAGCCGACGTACTGCGTCCACAGCGTGCCGCACATGGCGGTGAGCGCCGCGCTGACCGCGATGGCCGCGACCTTGAGGCGGCGGGCCGGCACGCCGAGCGAAAGGGCCGCGTCCTCGTCCTCGCGCACCGCCGCGAGCTGGTAGCCGCGGCGCGAGCGCTCGAGGTAGAGCTCGACCAGGTAGAGCAGGATCGCGAGGACGAGGACGAGGTAGACCCACACCCGCTTGTCCACGATGCCGAGCGTCCAGAAGCCCTCGCGGAAGGGCACCGGGATGCCTTCCGATCCCGAGGTGAAGCCGCGCCAGCGGCTCGCCACGATGAGCAGCACCTGGGAGAAGGCGATCGTGGCGAGCACGAAGTAGGGGCCGCGGAGCCGGTTGCTGAGAAAGCCGAGGATGAAGCCGAACGCGGTGGCGAGCGCGGCGCCGACCAGCAGCCCGATCCAGGGCGACACCCCCCACTTGGTGCCGAGAAGCGCGGCCGAGTAGGCGCCGAGCCCGAAGAAGGCGGCGTGGCCGAGCGAGACCTGGCCGGCGTAGCCGCCCGCCACGTTCCAGGCCGCCCCGGCCGCGCCCCACAGCAGGATCAGGACCAGCCCGTCGAGGAAGAAGGCGTCGCGGACCACGACCGGCCCTAGGAGCCTGTCGGAGAAAAGGCCTGGGCCGATGGGCGCAGACCGGGTAACGT
>JBBDXN010000018.1:0-1312 GCA_040902305.1 Candidatus Rokuibacteriota bacterium
CCTCATCTTCGGGATCAGCGCGGCGATGGCGTTCGTGCAGCGCGCGTTCCTCACGATGGAGCCGATCATCATCTCCCGCGCCGGCGGGAGCGAGGCACTCGGCGCGATCGCGCTGAGCATCTACCTGGGCGCGCAGTCCGTGGGCATGGTGACGGGCGGGCTTCTCGCCGACCGCATGGACCGGCGCACGCTCCTCGTACGGCTGTGCTTCCTGGCGCTCCCGGCACACCTGGCCGCCATCTGGCTCGGCCCCACGGGCGTGCTCGGGATCACCGCGACGGCGTGCGCGGGATTCCTCGGGCTGGCGACGCTGCCGCCGATCGTGGTCATGGCGCAGGAGCTCATGCCTTCGTCGACGGCCGTGAGCTCAGGCATCGTGATGGGGCTCGCTTGGGCGACCGGCTCGCTCGGCGTCCTGGGAACGGGAGCCCTCGCCGATCGGGTCGGGCCGTTCGCTGCCGCGCTCCTCTCCATGCCCGTGATCCTCGTCGCGCTCGGCCTCGCGCTCCACCCGGAGCTCGGGCGCCCCGCGCGACCTGCCACGGGGGCTTGACCCGTGTCGTTCCGGCTCGAGCCCCCCCGCGACCGGAAGATCTTCCGGCTCGTGAAGAAGGCCGAGACGGTGCAGCTCACGAAGGGGCGCGCACTCTATGCGCCAGGCGATGCGGCGCGGGACGTCTACCTCGTGCGCACGGGGTTCATCCGGCTCGTGCTCCCGGGGATGCAGCCGGGACTCCCCGAGAGGACGGTGGGGGTCGCGCTGCCCTGGGAGCTGTTCGGGGTCGAGGCGTTCACGGAGGGCCGGCGTCGCTACGGCGCGCTCGCCGGCGCGACGTGCACGATCCATCCGCTGCCCAAGGGCGGCGTGCTGACGGGGCTCAAGACGGCCAAGAGCAGCCTCGACGCGTACCTCGAGGGGGTGGAGCGCGAGCTCCACCGCCTGCGGCACGCGCAGGGGGGATCAAACGGGCCGTCGGCGGCGCAGAGACTGGCCGAGGTGCTGCTCGACCTCGGCGAGCGGTGCGGGGAGCCCGTGGGGCGGGGGATCCACCTCACGCAGCGCTTCACGCACCAGGTGCTCGCGGACCTCGCCGGGGCGCACCGCGCGACAACCACCACGCTCCTCAACGATTGGCTGTACGATGGGGTGCTGGGCACCCGGCCCGACGGGTGTCTCGCCCTCCAGCGCCCGCCCGACCTCTGGGTGCGCGCCGGATACCACCCGGCTCCGGGAGGTGCGCCCGAGTCGCGTTGACCCAAGTGCCTGTCGCGTCTAGGTTTTTCCGCTTTCCACCCCGAGCCCCACGGACCT
>JBBDXN010000019.1:0-8500 GCA_040902305.1 Candidatus Rokuibacteriota bacterium
CCGGAACGCGATGCTCACCTCCCGGGTGTCCGCCCCCCGGCGACAGGACCCGCCGGGCAGCGCCTCGCGCGCTAGATTTGTTTCCAGAGGAAGGCGGCGCGACCCATGCGCCGCTCGATGGCCGCGACGTGGCGCCGGTAGGCCGTGCTGCCCGCGCCGGGATGCCAGGCGGCCGGGTTGGGCAGCGCGGCGGCGAGCTGGGCCGCCTCGCTCTCGTCGAGATCCGCGGGCGACTTGCCGAAATAGCGCTGGCTCGCCGCGCCCGCTCCATAGACGCCGGGGCCGAACTCGGCCACGTTGAGGTAGAGCTCGAGGATGCGCCGCTTGGAGAGCGCGCGCTCGAGCTGCCAGGTCAGCAGCGCCTCCCGGGCTTTGCGCAGCGGACTGCGCGACGGGGAGAGCCAGAGGTTCTTGGCGAGCTGCTGCGTGATGGTGGAGGCGCCGCGCGGCAGCTCGCGGTCGCGGAGCGCGTCCTCGATCGCGCTCTGCATCTCGTCGAGCGCGAAGCCGCGGTGGGAGAAGAAGCCGATGTCCTCGGCCACGAGCACCGCGCGCTTGAGCGCGGGCGAGATCGCGGGGTAGGGCGTCCATCCCCGGGCGACGCGGTCGGGGCGGCCGGCCGCGCGCTGCTGGGCGCGATACCGCTCGATGAACGCGGTGGTGGCGGGCCGCTCCGTCGCCAGCCGCCCCACCGCCGGCCAGGTCCAGATCTCGACGCCGATCCAGATTCCCGCCGCCAGCAGCACGAGCGCGGCCAGCCGGCCGGCCCAGCCCCGTCGCCTGCGCATGGGCCATGGTATCGTGGTGCCCCCATGAACGCCCTCAAGCCGCGCATCGCTAGGTCGGTGGACCGGCTGGGCGACGAGCTGACCGCTCTGTCCCTGCGAATCCACGCGCATCCCGAGCTCGCGTTCGAGGAGCGGCGCGCCTGCGGCTGGCTCGGCGAGTTCCTCGCCGAGCACGGGTTCCGGGTGGAGACCGGCGTGGGCGGCGTCGAGACCGCGTTCCGCGCGAGCCTCGAGACGGGCCCCGGGCCGACCCTCGCGATCCTTTGCGAGTACGACGCCCTGCCGGGCGTGGGCCACGCCTGCGGCCACAACGTCATCGCGGCGGCGGGCGCCGGAGCGGGCGCCGCGCTCATGGCGGTGCGTGACCGGCTGCCCGGCGGACGCATCCAGGTGATCGGCACGCCCGCGGAGGAGCGGGGCGGCGGCAAGGGCGTGCTGGTGGACGCGGGGCTCTTCGAGGGTGTGGACGGCGTGATGATGATCCACGGCTTCGACCGCACGCTGCTCCATCAGGATCTGCTCGGCGTGGTGCGCGTCACGTTCGAGTGGGCCGGCAAGGCCGCGCACGCCTCGGTGGACCCCTGGGAGGGAGTGAACGCCCTCGACGCCTGCGTGGAGACGTTCAACGCGGTCGCCATGCTCCGCCAGCAGATGCGCCCCGACTGCCGCATCCACGGCATCGTCGCGGAGGGCGGCGCCGCGCCCAACGTCATTCCCGAGCGCGCGGTTGCCGACTTCAACGTGCGCGGGCCGAGCCTCGCGCCGATGTGGGCGCTCTACCGCCGTGTGGTGGCAGCCGCGGAAGGCGCGGCCGCCGCCACGTCCACCCGGCTCACCGTCACCCCGCATCCCGACGTCTACGAGCCGCTCAAGCGTAACCAGGCGCTGAACGACGTCTTCGCGGGCAACCTGGCCGCCGCGGGGCTGGCGGAAGGGCCGCCCGCGCCGGACCGCCTCGCTTCCTCGGACATCGGCAACGTGAGCCAGGTGACGCCGACCATCCACGCCTGGGTCGGCATCGCGCCCCTGGGCACCGCGATCCACACTCGCGAGTTCGCGGCCGCCGCGGCGGCGCCGTCGGCGCGGGCGGGGCTGCTGGCCGGTGCCAAGCTCATGGCGCTCAGCGCGGCGGACCTGCTCGCCGATCCGTCCCGGCTCGCCGCGATGAAGGAGGAGTTCGAGCGCCGGTGAGAGGAGGATCCGGACGGCACGCTGCGCGGGATGGCGGCGGTGTACCGGGAGCCGCTCTGGGTCTTCTATCGCGGCCGGCCGGCGAGCGGCGGCCTCGGCTCCCTGGCGGGCCGGCGCGTCGACGGCCCCCTCGTTGAGCGCGCGCGGCCGAGGGCGCCAACGAAGCAGATGAGCCTTTCTCGGCGCCCGCCTACCGGTGACGGGCACGGGCGGAGATGATGCCCGCCCGCGACGAGCGGAAACGGCGACGAGATCGGCGCGTGGCCACGCGCCGCCTCGCCCGGTCGCCCACGATGACGAGGATCAGACCGATGCAGAAGCCGCCGAGGCCGATCCAGACTGCGGGAAGCTGCCCGACCAGGCGCACTCCCAGGACCTCCACGGTGCGCTCGCCGCCGGGGCCCGCCGAGCCGGTCACCCGGGTCCCCGCCACGACGAAGGAAGTGATGGTGGCGAGCGGCAGGATCACGCCCTGCACGCCCAGCGCCAGGCAGGTGCGCGTCACCACCCGGCGGATCAACGGCGCCCGTCCGATGAAGAGCATCGCGATCACCGAGGTGATCGCCCAGACCGCGAGCATCGCGGTCGTGGTCAGGGTGCCGGGCTGGCCCGCGTTGACGATGATCGTCACCACCAGGAGCGAGGCGGCGCCGGCGGCGGCTCCGCCGATCAGCGTCGCGAAGGCCTTGGCCAGGCGAAGCGGCCAGCGGGGGCGACTCCGACGCGGCGCCATCGGCGGCGGCTCCTTGAGCAGGAGCTGCCAGAGCACGAGGCTGGCGACCAGGTAGACGAGGAGGCCGACCAGCACCAGGGCATCGGTGCCGGGCATGTGGATCTACGGCGCCCTCCAGATCACCCGCTCGGCGCCGTCGCCCAGGGCGAGCCTCGGCACGCCGCCCTGCTGGAGGAGCATCGCCACCCGTTGCTTGCCGTCACGATCGTGGAGGCTCAGGAACGGGAGCTGGAAGTCGGAGCTCACGCGGAGCCAGAGCCGGCCCTTGCCGGCGACGTCGGAGAGATTGAGCGTGGGCTGCCCGTCGGAGGTGACCCCGAGCATCGCGCGCCCGTTGCCGTCGGCGTCGTAGAGCCAGACCGCGGGCGCCCCCGCGGGCTCCGTTCCCACCGCGCCGCGCCGCCGGCCGTTGCGATCGTAGAGGGTGAGCCCGGTGGCGCCCTCCGCGGTGAGCGCCAGCAGCGAGCGGGGCCGGCCGCCCTGATCGAGCAGGGTCACGCTCGGGCGGCCGTCGCCATGCGCTTTGAGCTCGACGCGGGGCCGGTCGGCCTGATCGAGCAGGGAGAGCGTCGCGGAGCCGTCCGCGCGCACGTTCAGGCCGGCGCGCAGGTGGCCATCGCGGTCGGAGAGATCGACGCCCGCCAGGCCCTGCGCGGTGAGGCTCACGACCACGCGCTCCTGCTGGGTCTCGTCGGCCAGCGCCAGCGCGGCGGTGCCGTCCGGGCGGAGGCCGAGGGTGGCCCGCACGTTGCCCGCGCCGTCGCGGAGCACGAAGCGCTCCGCTTCGAGCGTATTGGCCACGGAGCCGGGAGCCGTCTGGCCCATCACGGTCAGGGCGCCGAGCCCGAGCAGCGCAAACGTGCCCAGGAGCTTCAGGCGCCGGTTCGCGCGCTCCAACCGATCGAGCCGCCGGGTGAGTTGGTCGTGCTTGCTGTCGCTCACGATCGAGTCCTCCTACTTCTTGTCGGTCTTCTCGTCTGCCGGGCTGCCGGTGGCCTGCAGCGTGACCTTGTCGCCCACGATGAGGAAGACCACGGTGCCGTTCGAAGCCTTGTAGGTCCAGTGCTCCACCGGGCCCAGCTTGCCGATGTCGCTCGGCTTGCCCAGCACCTGCTCGAGCTCCGCCCGCGTGGTTACCCCCCGCGACTTCTGGACGAGGTCCTCCTTGCTGCGGCTGCACCCGACCAGAAGGCCCACCGCGAGCACCCAGACCAAGAGCCCTGCCATCGCTCGGGTCATCGCGCGTCTCCTTGAGTGCGGCCGGCCCGGAACGTGAGGGCGGCCGCGATGAAGCTGGGGCCGAGTCTACCAGAGTGCGGCGCCTCATCGACGCCGCCGCGCTATGCGGATGGGGAGGTGCGGGCCCCCGCTTGGGCGGCCGCGTTACGCGGGGGGATCTCGAGCGGGTTCCCGGGGCCGCCGCGGCCGACGACCTCCGGCCGGGATCGGCCGGCCCGCCGGGGCCGCAAGCGGGGAAGGGGCTACGGGGTCTTCGAAGCGGGCGCGGCGGCGGGGATGGTGGCGGGGCCTGCGGTCCGGGCCGACATCTCGCCGTACTTCGCTTTCAGATCGCGCATCAGCACCTGGTACGACGAGCCCCGGATGATCTTGTCGAACTGCCCGCGGTAGTTCGCGACGAAGCTCACCCCGGACACCGCGACGTCGTAGACCACCCAGCGGGCGCCGACCTGATGGAGGCGATAGTCCACCGGGATCTCGGCGCCCCGCCCGGTGACGATCTTCGAGCGGACCGTGGCGAACTCACCGTCCACGTGCTCGCTCAGGTACACGATCTGCTCGCCCGCGTAGTTCTCCAGTCGTCCGATGTACGCGCGGCCGAGGAGCTGCTTGAACACGGCCACGAACTCGCCCTGCTCCTGCGGGGTGCGCTCGCGCCAGTGCCGCGCCAGCGCCCGTCGGGCCATCTCCGGGAAGTCGAAGAGCCGGTCGGCGACGCGCTGCACCTCCAGGCGCCGCCGGTCCTGGCCCGCCGGCGCGGCCACCTCCGCGTTCTGCACCACCTGCAGAACCTGCTCGGTCGCCGTCTGCACCATCTGCATCGGGCTGATTTCGGGCTGCGCGCCGCCGCCCGCAGCGAGCAGGAGCCACATGGTCAATGCCTTTTCCATGATTGCCTCCGGGGCACCGGCGCCGGTAGGCCGGACACGCGGTCACTGCACTCCCCGGCCAGGAACCCAGCATGGCGCGTGCCAGGAGCCGGGGCATCCAAGCGATTGGATTCATGGGCCGGGCCGGGCCCGCGCGGGCCAGCCGGTCGTCAGCGGCGGGACGGCGTCAGGAACGCGACGGGCTCAGTGGCTCGCGGCGGGGAGCATCTCCCGGACGACCCGCTGCAGCTCCATCACGTCGAAGGGCTTGGTGAGCACGGGGGCGGTCACGTCGTCGATGAAGTCCTGGTAGTCGGTGTGCTCGGACGTGCCGGTGATGAAGACGAACCGGCGCACCAGCTCGGGGCGGCGCTGCTGCAGCTCGCGATAGAGGCCGAGGCCGTCGAGCTCGGGCATCCGGAGATCGCTGAGGATGAGATCGTACGCGTGTCGGCCGATCTCCTCGAGCGCGGCGAGGCCGTGGGGCGCGGTGTCCACGTCGTAGCCTTCGCTGCTCAGCACGTCCGCGATGAGCTGGGCGATGACGCTCTCGTCGTCGACGACCAGGATCCTCGGACGCAGGCCGGAGGCGGACATGCTCCCGATTAGAGCAAGACGCACGCCAGCCTGAAGTCGCAGCGAAATCAGTTGGTTCAGCGTCTATTCGACTTTCGGGCCGCAGAAATCGTCAGGCCCGGGCCCGAAATAAGCACCGGTTCAGTCGCGCTCACGCCGGCTGCAGGCGCCGGCGGGCCGCGATGCCGCGGATGGCGAGCCAGAGCCGGCCGATGTAGACGAGCAGGACCAGCAGCGCCGTGTTCGCGACGGCGTACCACCACCAGCCGTTGAGCTTGAGGCCGAGCAGCTCCTTGGCGAGCGTGAGCACGATCAGGTGGTGGAGGAAGTAGAGCATCAGGGCCGTGCGCCCCAGGATCACGAGCCACTCGGCGGGCAGGCGCTTGATCTCGACCGCGTAGTAGGCCAGCCCGAGGAGGCAGAACACCGCGCCGAAGCAGAGGAAGCTCGTCACACCGCGCGCGATCCAGTGGTTGTTCACGATGAAGTCGCGCTTGAACGCCAGCGAGAGATGGATCGGGGTGCCGTGGCTCC
Organism: Candidatus Rokuibacteriota bacterium; assembly: GCA_040902305.1. Lineage (GTDB taxonomy): Bacteria > Methylomirabilota > Methylomirabilia > Rokubacteriales > CSP1-6 > CAMLFJ01. The sequence continues at coordinate 5,931 of JBBDXN010000019.1, forward strand.
AGTCCCAGATCGTGAAGACCACGAGACCGGCGACGCCCGCCCACGTCATGAGCGTGAGATAGCGGGCGCGGCGCTCGGCCGTGTCCTCGAGCGCCCACACCCAGCCGAGAGCCAGCCCGATCCACACGATCGAGATCCACGGCCACGGCGCGAACTCGAAGAACACGATCCGCCCGAGCACCGGGTGGTCGGGCAGCCACGCCATGACCTGCCGGTGGTAGACCGAGAAGAGGGCGTAGAAGCCGAGCGCGAAGGCCACGAGGAGATAGCGGGCGGACCGCCGGTGCAGGAGCAGCATCGGCGGCAACGCCAGGATGATGCCGAGCCCGATGGTCTGGAGCACGCCGCCTTCCCAGAAGGGCTCGTCGCGGAAGACCACGAGGTTGAGCAGCCAGCCCGCGAGGATCAGCTTGGCCCCGCGCTGGAGAAACTTCCCGGCCACCCCCCAGGTGACCGGGGCGCCCGCCAGGCGGCGGGGTGCGAACGAGAGCGGCAGGCAGAAGCCCACCAGGAACAGGAAGAGCGGGGCGCCCACCGCCATGCTCGCGTAGATCAAGTTGTAACGCGGCCAGCCCATGGCGCCGTCCTGCCACCAGCGGCCGGTATGGTTCAGGATCATCAGCACCAGGGCAAAGCCCCGCACCGCGTCCAGGAACCGCAGCCGCTCCGTCGGGCCGCGCTCGACCAGGCCCGGCGCCGCCATCCTGCCCTCCGCTGGCTAGCCTCGCTAGCGCTGGTACTTGGTCGGGTTCCGCCGGGGCGTGAAGAACATCGGCCGCGCCATCCGGCCCACCGGCACTTCCACGAGCGCCGGGCGATCCCGGTCGATGGCCTCGCGCACGAGCTTGCCGACCTCGGTCGGCTCCTTGGCCCGCAGGCCGAGCACGCCGTAGGCGTCGGCCAGCTTCATGAAGTCCGGGTTCCGGAGCTCGGCCCCGTACTGGCCACCCCACGACTCGTCCAGGTCGCGCGCCACGTTGCCGTAGGAGCTGTCGTTGAAGACCACCGCGACCACGCTGATACCGTACCGCGCGGCGGTCGAGAGCTCCTGGGCGTTGAAGAGGAAGCCGCCGTCGCCCGAGACCGAGACCACCGGGCGATCCGGCCGGGCGACCTTGGCGCCGAGCGCGACCGGATAGGCGTAGCCGAGATTGCCCGAGTACGAGGACGACAGATACGTCCGCGGCTCGTACACCGGCCAGAACGGCCGCGAGTAGTAGCCGATCTGGGTCATGCCCGCCACCAGGATGGTGTTCTCGGGCGCCCCCGCGCGCAGCGACTTGAGGATCGAGGCGTTGGGCTCCATGGTGTTCTCGGCCGCGAGCTTCGCCCGCAGCGCCTCGTGCTCGGCCTTGCGCGAGGGGCGGGGCGCCGCCGCGGCGCGCAACCGCTCCAGGAGCGCCTCGAGGATGGCCCGCGCGTCCCCGACCAGGCCCAGGGTGTCCCGCTGGTTGCGACCGATCTCCCCCTCGTCCGCGTCGACGTGGATGATGCGGGTGCCGGGCTTGAACGACACGAGCGCGAGCCGCGTGCCCACCGCGAGCACCACGTCGGCCTCGTGCACGTGGGCGCGCAGGGGCGACTCGCGCCAGAAGGCGGCGCCCAGCGAGAGCGGGTTGTGGTCGCTCACCGCGCCCTTGCCCTCGGCGGACTGCGCCACCCCGGCCTGCAGGTGCTCGGCCACCGCGGCGAGCGCGTCGTGCGCGCCGGAGAGGTGGACGCCACCGCCCGCGTAGATCAGCGGGGCGCGCGCCGCGAGCAGCAGCTCCGCCGCGCGGTCGACGTCGCGCGCCGCCGCGACGGGCCGCGGCACGTCGGTGGGAGGCAGCAGCTCGGCCAGCCCCTCATCCTCCATCGTCTCGGGCGGCATCTCGATCTCGACCGGGCGCGGCCGGCCCGTCTTGAGCTGCCTCACCGCTTCGCGCACCGCGGCGGGCACGTCCGCCACCTGGAGGACGCGCCGGCGCCACTTGGTGACGGGCGCGATGCAGTCGAGCTGGTCGTTGACCTCGTGCAGCAGCCCGATATTCTTGCCGATGCTGTCGCGCGGGATCTGGCCGGAGAGGATCAGCACGGGGGACGAGGCGGAGTACGCGGTCGAGAGGCCCGACATCGCGTTGAGCAGCCCGGGGCCCGGGACGACGAGCGCGGTGCCGAAGCCGCCGCCCGCGCGGGCGTATCCGTCGGCCATGAAGCTGGTGGCCTGCTCGTGGCGCGTGGTGATGAAGCGGATGCGGGGCTCGTCGCGCAGCGCGGCCATCACCCCGTAGAGCTGCACGCCGGGCAACCCGAAGATCACCCGGACGCCTTCGTTATACAGGGACCGCACCAGCGCTTCGCCGCCCGTCATCGGTGTCGCCGCCATGCTCTCGTCTCTCCTGTGGCCCCGCGTCAGGGCGCCCCGATGGCGCCGGCCTGGGCGAGATCGTCAACCTCGCGGTCCTTGTAGCCCAGCAATGAGGTCAGCACCGCCCGGGTGTGCTCCCCGACTCGATAGGGGGCCGGGCCCGCCGGCGTCACCGCGCGTCCGTCGAGCTGGAAGGGCGTGGCGGTGACCCGCACCCGGCCGC
>JBBDXN010000020.1:0-49465 GCA_040902305.1 Candidatus Rokuibacteriota bacterium
GTCGCGCCGACCCCGGCTCCACAGCCCGCCCCGACGCCGCCCCCGGTGGCGACTATGCCGGCGCCCACCCCCCGCGAGGTGCCGGCCCCCGCGGGTCCCGAGACGCCGCCCGCGTCCGCACCGAAGGCGGCCGAGAAGCCGAAGGCGTCCGAGCGCACCGCGTCTGTCCCGCCCGGCAAGAGCGCCGCGAAGCCGGCGGCCCCCGGCGGCGGCTACTGGGTGCAGGTGGGCGCGTTCAAGGAGAGTCGCAACGCGGAAGGCCTGGCCAAGACGCTCCGCTCCGAGGGCTTCGCGGTGCAGGTCACGCGCGTGACGCGCGACGAGCCGCTGCACGTCGTGCGGGTGGGCGGCTACCCGGATCGCTCCCGGGCCACCGCGGCCCGGGCAGAGCTGCAGGGCAAGGGGCACACGGGCTTCGTGACGTCGGGCCCGCCCAAGTAAATCGACGAGGGGAGGTGACGGCGCTGACCAAGAACGACCTGATCAATGCGGTGGCGGCCCACGGGCTGTCGAAGCGGCAGTCGGCTTCGGTGGTCGAATCGCTGTTCGACATCATCTTCCGCTGCTTCGAGAAGGGCGAGGATGTGAAGATCGTCGGCTTCGGTCATTTCCGGATCCGCCAGAAGGCATCGCGCCGCGGCCGCAATCCCCAGACCGGCGACAGCATCGAGATCACCGCGCGCAAGGTGCTGACGTTCAAGCCGAGCAAGGGCCTGAAGCTCCGGATCAACGTCTAGCCGAAGGCTGGCGGGGGAAATGAGCACGGTTCCCGACAAGCTCTACTACCGGATCGGCGAAGTCGAGACGATCACGGAGATCCCCGCATACGTGCTCCGCTACTGGGAGTCCGAGTTCAAGCTGCTCCGTCCGAAGAAGAACCCGGCCGGGCAGCGCCTGTACCGCAAGGCCGACCTCGACCTGGTCCTCCGCATCAAGTCCCTGCTCTACGAGGAGCGCCTCACCCTCGAAGGCGCCAAGAAGCGGCTCCGCGGTGAAGCCCGCGGCCTCGACCAGATGGACCTGGGCCTCCGCGGCGCCACCCTGGAAGAGGTGATCCGGCGTACCCGGACGCGGCTTCAGGCCATCCGGCAGCGCCTCGCCGCTTCCCGCCCCGGCCGCTCATCTTGAGTTTGCCCGATCCAGCCCGTACAATGCCGGTTGGGTCGGGGCGTGGCGCAGCCCGGTAGCGCACTTGACTGGGGGTCAAGGGGTCGCTGGTTCAAATCCAGTCGCCCCGACCAATTTCAATCGACATGGCGCCCGTGATTCTTGTCACCAACGATGACGGGATTCACGCGCGCGGTCTGCAGGTGCTCGTGGACGCGCTGGCCGGGCTCGGCGAGGTGTACGTGGTCGCGCCGGACCGTGAGCAGAGCGCGGTCGGGCACGCCCTCACGCTGCACCGGCCGCTCCGGGTGGACCGGATTGCGGAGCGGAAGTTCGCGGTCAACGGGACGCCGTCGGATTGTGTGAACCTGGCCGTCCTCGGGCTCTTGCCCGAGCCGCCGGTGCTGGTGGCCTCGGGCGTCAACCACGGGACGAACCTGGGGGACGACGTGACGTACTCGGGGACGGTGTCGGCGGCGATGGAAGGCACGCTGCTGGGAGTGCCGTCGATGGCGGTGTCGCAGGCGGATCCGGACGCCGAGGGCTTCGACGGCGCGGGCCCGGTGGCGCTGGCGGTGGCCACGCGCCTCCTGGTGGAGGGGCTGCCCGCGAAGACGCTGTTGAACGTGAACGTGCCGCGCGGGGCGGTGAAGGGTATCCGGCTCACGCGGCTCGGGCACCGGATCTACCGCGAGAAGGTGGTCCGGGAGGTGGATCCGCGCGGCCGCCCGTATTACTGGATCGGGGCGGGACCGCCGGAGTGGGTGGAGGACGCGGCCGCCGACATCGCGGCGGTGCACGCGGGGTTCGCGTCGGTGACGCCCGTGCACCTCGACCTGACGCATCACGGCGCGCTGGGCCGCATGACCGAGTGGGAAGGGGCCCTGAACGCGGTGCTCAGGAAGAAGCGGAGCCGGTGAGCACGCCGCGCTTCGCGCGAGAGCGCGAGCGCATGGTGGACGAGCAGCTGGTCGCGCGGGGGGTCTCGGACGCGCGGGTGATCGAGGCGATGCGGCGGCTGCCGCGGCACGTGTTCGTGGACGACGAGGCGCTGCGCGACCGGGCCTACGGGGACCACCCGTTGCCGATCGGGGAAGGGCAGACGATCTCGCAGCCCTTCATCGTGGGCCGCATGACCGAGCTGCTGCGGCTGACCGGGCGCGAGAAGGTGCTCGAGGTGGGCACGGGCTGCGGCTATCAGTCCGCGGTGCTCGCGGAGCTGGCCGCGCGGGTGTGCACGATCGAGCGCCTGCCGCGCCTGGCCGCGCGGGCGCGCGAGACCCTGGAAGGGCTCGGGTATCGGAACGTATGGGTGCGGGCGGGCAACGGGACGCTCGGCTGGCCGGACGAGGCGCCGTTCGACCGCATCCTGGTGGCGGCGGGCGGACCGGCGGTGCCGCCGCCGCTGTTCGAGCAACTGGCGGAGGGCGGGCGCATGGTGATGCCGGTGGGCGACGCCGCCAACCAGACGCTCGAGGTGATCGACAAGGTGCAGGGAGTGATGCGCGTCACCCGGGATTCCGGGTGCGTGTTCGTGAAGCTGGTCGGCAAGTACGCCTGGGAGTCGTGAGGCCCGGGTGGAGGGTTTCGGACGGGGCGTAGCGCAGCTTGGTAGCGCGCCTGCTTCGGGAGCAGGAGGTCGCTGGTTCAAATCCAGTCGCCCCGACCATTTTCTTCTCGAGCCGTCGCCGGAGCCGGGATGGGTGTTACGGGACTGCGCAGCGCCGCCGAGATCGTCGTCGAAGGGCGGGTGCAGGGGGTCGGCTACCGCGACTTCGTCCAGCGCAAGGCCGCTTCGCTGGGCCTCGCCGGGTACGTGATGAACCTGAAGGATGGCAAGGTGCGCGTGCGCGTGGAAGGCGGGCGCGACCTCATCGAGGAGCTCATGCACGACCTGGGCAAGGGCCCGCCGCTGGCGCGGGTGGAGCACCTGGCCGTCACCTGGCGGCCGCTGACCGGGCGCTACACCGGCTTCTCCATCCGCTACGCGGGGTTCGATGCGTGAGGCGTCGACCCCGCGTCGCCGTCCTCGTCGTCTCCGGTCTCCTCGTCTCCGCCGCTGTCTCTGATGCGCAGACCAGGCCCGCCCGGACCCGCCCCACCACCTCGCAGCAGACGGTGCCCGCGCCGCAATGGGGCTCGACGAAGGTGGCCGGGCCGCCGAAGCCGGTCGTGGTCAAGAGCGCGCCCCGGCCCGTGGTGTGCACGCACGCGGTGCGGAGCGGCGAATCCATCAGCCGCATCGCGACGCGGTACCGGGTCTCGCGCGCGTCCCTGATCAGCGCCAATCAGCTCGTGAACCCTCACGCCCTCCGATCCGGCCAGCGGCTGTCCGTGCCGGACTGCCGACCGCCGGTCCAGGCCACGGTGGGCGAAACGCCGGGCACGGAGCCCGCCGCCGACGGCATCCTGATCAAGCGCGTCGGCCCGCGGCGCATCCTGACCTCGCTGGTCCTGGGCGAGCCCGACTTCCGGGGTGAAGGCATCTCGCTGGTGTGGCCCGTCGAGGGCCCGGTGATCTCCACCTTCGGCCGCCGGTCGCGGAGCTGGCACGCCGGGATCGACATCACGGCGGAGATGGGCTCCCGGATCCATGCCGCGGCCCCCGGCACCGTCGTCTACAGCGGGTGGATTCGCTCGTACGGGCAGGTGGTCAAGATCGAGCACGCGAACGGTTTCGTCACCCTCTACGCCCACAACCAGCAGAATCTGGTCGAGGTGGGTGAGGACGTCGAGAGCGGGCAGCTCATCGCCATGGTCGGCCGCAGCGGGCACGCCACCGGACCCCACGTGCACTTCGAGGTGAGGCGGGATGGCCGGGCCTACGACCCCCTGCACCTGCTGCAGCCCTCCGACCAGAGCCCGGTCTTCGAGGACGACGTGGCCGCGTCCAGCTCGGAACACGACCCTCACGAGTGAGCGGCATGGCCGCGGACCCCGAGCCCGCCGATGACCTGGAGGGCGGCGACGAGCCTCTCGAGACCCTCCTCGAGAAGAACCCCGCCGAGCTCGGCGAAAGGCCCGACGCCCCCGAAGCGGGTAACCGCAGCCGCGAGCTGATCGCGCTCTACCTGCAGGAGATCTCCCGGGTCGAGCTGTTGACCGCCGAGGAGGAGCAGGAGCTGGCCCGGCGCGTCCAGGCGGGCGACGCGGAGGCCGAGAAGCGACTGGCCGAAGCCAACCTGCGGCTGGTGGTCAAGATCGCCCGCCGCTATCTCCATCGCGGCCTGTCCCTGCTCGACCTCATCGAGGAAGGCAATCTCGGACTCTTGCACGCCGCGCGCAAGTTCCAGCCCGACCGCGGCACGCGCTTCTCGACCTACGCCACCTGGTGGATCCGCCAGGCGGTGGTGCGCGCGCTCGCCAACCAGGCGCGCACGATCCGGCTGCCCGTCCACGTCGAGCTGCTGCTGTCGCAGTACATGAAGCAGCGCAACGTGCTCACCCAGAAGCTCGGCCGGCCGCCGACCCTCGAGGAGGTGGCGGCGGTGATGAACCGGCCCGCCGCGGAGCTGGAGCAGCTCGAGAGCCTGCGCCAGCACCCCGTCTCCCTCGACAAGCCCAGCGGGGCGGACGGGAAGGGGAACCTGGGCGAGACGGTGGAGGATCCGAACGCGGCGGCGGCGACCGGTCTCGCCGCCCTCCTGCGCGCCCGCGCCGATCTGGCCGGCGTGCTCCAGGACCTGCCCGACCGGGAGCGCACCGTGGTGACCCTGCGCTTCGGCCTGGGCGGCGAGGAGCCGATGACGCTCGAGCGCATCGGCCAGCGTCTCGGGCTCACGCGCGAGCGCGTGAGGCAGATCGAGACCGCCACGCTGCAGCACCTGCGGCGCCTGCTGGCCGCGCGGGACGTCGAGCCGTCGGATCTGCTATGAGCCGGGCGCGAAGAACCTGGGCGAGGGGCGTCAGGCGGGCCGGCGGGCCGAGAACACCGTGATGGGGTAGAGGCAGTAGTAGTCGGGGCTCCGCAGCACGTTGGCGGGCGAGCCCTCATCGCAGAGCCGGGTCCGCTCCCGCCAGTCCTCCGGGGTCAGCAGGTCTCGCAGCCGGTCGCCCCAGTTCCGCGAGAACACCGTGTGCTGGATATAGGCGTGATCGGCCGCCCCGAGCGGCGCGCGGCGCTCCAGGGTGCAGGTACGCATCGCCACGCCCGCCAGGCCGACCGCGCGGAGGGACGCGGGCGTGGTCTGCCGCCGCTCCTGGAAGGACCGGCCCCCGCCTTCCTCCAGCGTGCGGCCGATCTCGGCGAGCTGGATGCGCCGCTCCAGCTCCGGGTGGCCGGGCAGGAACATGGCCGAGAAGACCTGCGACTCCTTGACGATGATGCGGCCGCCCGGCCGGACCACCCGGAGAAACTCCCGCAACGCCTTCTCGGTCTCCACGATGTGGTGCAGCACGTCCCCGCACCACACCCAGTCCACGCTGCGATCGGGCAAGGGAATGGCCGTGCCGTCGCCCGGCTGGAAGTCGAGGCGCCCGCCGGCGGCTTCACCGCCCACGAGCGCGCGCGCCGCTTCCACCTTGGCCGGCTCCGGCTCGATGGCCACGACCCGGCCCCCCTGGCCGACCGCCTCGGCCAGCCAGAGCGCGTAGAGCCCCACGCCGCAACCCACGTCGAGCCCCCGCGAGCCGGCCGGCAGCTCCAGCTCTCCGATGATCCGCCGCGCCTCCGGTTCCTGGAAGCGGTTCATGCGCTCGAGTGAGACGTGGGGACCGAGGTCGACCGCGGACATGGGGCTGCCATCCTACCAGACGGCCCGCGGGGCAAGGTGCTAGAATCCCGCCCGCGACAGCATGATCCGAACCCTGAGCTGGCTCATCCGGGGGCTGGGACGGCGCGCCCGGCGGGCGCTGTCCGACGCCGTCCCCGACCGCATCGTCCTGGCCCGCCGCTTCAAGCAGACCTTCGGCCGGCGCCTCGATCTGCGCACCCCGCGAACCTTCAACGAGAAGCTCTACTGGATGATGCTGTACTACCGGCCGCCGCTCATGAGCCAGCTCGCCGACAAGTACGCGGTCCGGTCCTACGTGGCCGAGCGCGTCGGCCCGCACATCCTGAACGAGCTCCATGGTGTCTGGGATCGGGTTGCCGATCTCGACTTCGCCGGCCTCCCGGACACGTTCGTGCTCAAGGTCAACTGGGGCTGGCGCATGAACCTGTTCTGCCCGGACAAGGCCGCCTTCGACGTGGAGGCCGCCCGGCGGCAGCTCGCCGCGTGGATGCGCCGCAGCCACTACTGGAACCGCCGCGAGTGGACCTACAAGGACATCACGCCGCGCATCGTCTGCGAGCGCCTCCTGACCGACCCGGTGTGGAGTAGCCCCATCGAGTACACGTTTCACTGCTTCGGCGGCGAGCCTCGCTACCTCCGGGTCACTACGGACCGGGCGTCCGGCAACCTGGGCACCGACACCTTCGACCTGCAGTGGCAGAAGGCGCCGTTCGCAGTGAACCGCGCCGACAGCGGACGCTTTGTCCCGCGGCCGAGCAACCTCGACGAGATGGCCGATTGCGCGCGCCGCCTCTCGCGCGGGTGGCCCTTCGTCCGGGTCGACCTTTACAGCATCGAGGGGCGGACCGTCTTCGGCGAGATGACCTGGTATCCATCCGCCGGCACAAACCGCTTCTTCCCCGAGTCCTACGACCGCTACTGGGGAGACCAACTGGAGCTGCCCCCCGCGACGGCATGATCCGAACCCTGAGCCGGCTCGTCCGGGGGCTGGGACGGCGCGCCCGGCGGGCGCTGTCCGACGCCGTCCCCGACCGCATCGTCCTGGCCCGCCGCTTCAAGCAGACCTTCGGCCGGCGCCTCGATCTGCGCACCCCGCGAACCTTCAACGAGAAGCTCTACTGGATGATGCTGTACTACCGGCCGCCGCTCATGAGCCAGCTCGCCGACAAGTACGCGGTCCGGTCCTACGTGGCCGAGCGCGTCGGCCCGCACATCCTGAACGAGCTCCATGGTGTCTGGGATCGGGTTGCCGATCTCGACTTCGCCGGCCTCCCGGACACGTTCGTGCTCAAGGTCAACTGGGGCTGGCGCATGAACCTGTTCTGCCCGGACAAGGCCGCCTTCGACGTGGAGGCCGCCCGGCGGCAGCTCGCCGCGTGGATGCGCCGCAGCCACTACTGGAACCGCCGCGAGTGGACCTACAAGGACATCACGCCGCGCATCGTCTGCGAGCGCCTCCTGACCGACCCGGTGTGGAGTAGCCCCATCGAGTACACGTTTCACTGCTTCGGCGGCGAGCCTCGCTACCTCCGGGTCACTACGGACCGGGCGTCCGGCAACCTGGGCACCGACACCTTCGACCTGCAGTGGCAGAAGGCGCCGTTCGCAGTGAACCGCGCCGACAGCGGACGCTTTGTCCCGCGGCCGAGCAACCTCGACGAGATGGCCGATTGCGCGCGCCGCCTCTCGCGCGGGTGGCCCTTCGTCCGGGTCGACCTCTACAGCATCGAGGGGCGCACCGTCTTCGGCGAGATGACGTGGCATCCAGCCGCCGGCACCAGCCACTTCATTCCCGAATCGTGCGATCGCTACTGGGGCGACCAGCTCCAGCTACCGCCCCCGCAGTGGTAGTCTCGATCCTCTACCGGGCGCGAGCGGGATACCCTTCCCGACGTCTCACCGCCAGGCGAGGTGGCCCGACCACCGAAGTCTCAGGGGAGAACACCCATGGTCGATCTCAGCGCGGACCTGGTCGGCGTCCTCTCCAATTGCCTTCCGAACGACCATTGCGCGCAGACCGGCGCCGAATATTACGTACACCTCTTCCATGATCGTCTGTGGAAGGGGGACGGAACCCCCCGGGTGCTGGATCTCGGATGTGGAGACGGGAGATCACTCGACGTCTTCCGCCGCCGCGGCCGCGAGGTCGACTGGGTTGGCATCGACCTCGCCGATTCCCCGGCAGCCCGTCAGCGAGCCGGGGCCGGGGCCACGTTCATCGTGGGTGATGGCGGCAAGATCCCATTCCCGGCGGGGTCTTTCGACATGATCTATTCCAAGCACGTCCTGGAGCACGTACGCCACCCGCTTGCATTCCTCCTCGAGGCGCGACGGGTATTGAAAGCGACCGGGTACTACGCGGGATCCGTCTCACAACTCGAGCCGTATCACGGGCGAAGCTTCTGGAACTTCACCCCACTCGGCTTCAAGGAGATCGTCGAGGAAGCCGGACTGCGCGTCTGTGAGCTCCGACCGGGCGTCGATGCCGTGTCCTTGATGGCCTGGCACCTGCGAGACAGGCTCTTTCGAGAAGCCTGGTGGAGCTCGGAATCACCGCTCAATCGCCTCTTCAACGCCTACGGGCGGTTGCGCCGGAAGGAGATCTGGCGAATCAATCTTCTCAAGCTGCGGTTCTGTGGAACCTTCGGCTTTCTCGTAAGACCCCTCGAGGGGACGAGGTGAAAGGTGCTAGAATCACAGTCGAATACGTCGCAGACCCTGATGCCCCCGTAGCTCAGGTGGATAGAGCAGCAGTTTCCTAAACTGCGTGCCGGGTGTTCGAGTCACCCCGGGGGCACCATCTCTCCGCTCAGCACGATACTGGCCATCAAAGGCCCGAAGGTCGCCATCCCGCTCAGCCGGATCCCCTCGGGCGTCCGCTCGACGGTCAGCCGCTCGGTGAGCATCCGCCGGACGATCTGGATCCTCCTCGAGGAGCGCCGCCACTCCGCGCAGAGCGCGTGCAGCTCCGCCGTCACCGCGACGTCATCGACCGCGGCCGCGGTGCGCTCGAGGGGGTCGAGCTGGCCGAGCTCGCCGGCGAGGGCCGCCCGGCGGCGCTCTCGGCCCTGGAGGGCCTCCAGAAGCGAGGGCAGGGGACCGGCCGTGGCGATCGCCTCGTCGTAGCGTCCGAGCTCCTGGTCGAGCTCGCGCTTGAGCCGGCGCCCGCGGCCGCTGTCGGGCTTCGCCGTCAAACGAGCCGCCGCCCGGCGGACCGCCGCGGTGATGCGCTCCAAAGCCATGAGCTTACGGCCCAGGTCCTCGAGCACGGAGTCAAGCATGCGGAGGTGATGTAGACACCCCAGCCAGCCCTCGCGAGGGCGAAGACCACGAATCATGGCCTCACCCCGCGCGTCATCCGCAACCTTGCCCTTTTTAGTAGGGCGCCGAGACGGCGCTTGACGGGACGCGCCGCCGGATACAGAGCATCCTTTCCGCGCGCGACAGCCGACTGAAAGACCCTTCTTGAACCCGTGAATTCGTTGAAAGGCAATGCGAGCAACGCCGGCCACTCGCTTCTGCAAATGTCAGTCGAGAGCTGCTTGTTCCACCGGTATTCATACGGCAGCTTCAACATACTCGCGAACACAGCACGCTGATTGAATGGGGATAGCTCGAACAGAGACGTTAGGTTGCCGTAGTGCGCCGGCGCCGCCCAGCCCCCCAGCCTATGCTCAAGATAGTATAAGTCGAGCACATCCAGCGCCGTCAGTCCCGCCAGGCCAGTGAGCCACGTCTCGATGTCGCCAACGAGAGCCGCTTCGCTCGGCATACCGCTCCGCTCCAGAAGGTCGAAAGGCATTAGCCGCGCATGGGGAGCATCTCCATCGCGCCAATAGAAGGCGCGTCCAACTTCTCCGCCAATTCCGGGCAGGAGGGCGCGACCGGTTTCCAGGCCTTCGAGCGTCTTGTGTATCCTCCATATATCTCCACTAACCGCGTGGCCAGTCAGGGAAAGCCAATCACGTTGCTCCTGCCTCGTGGCATACCGAACGCGCAAAAAGAAGTGATCCAAAGCATGCCGCCTGGCGAGCTTCGTGGCTAGGTGTGTATCGACCGTGACCGTGTTGCCGTCGCGCAGGGTGAAGAACGAGATGTCCGGGAGATGTGCTTTTGCACATGCGAGCAGCATTCGCGTGTCGCGGCCGCCGGTCAAGGTGAGGTACGTCGGGACGTGAGCAACCACCAGCGAGACAAGACTCTTCAGCGAGGCTGCGATGGTGTTCACGGTGTCAGGTACATGTGCACTGACTGCGAGATCATGAAGGTCGCGGGGCCAGTGCCTCGCGGCGTGCCACTCGATGAGGTCGAGAGCATGGTTCGGGAGAAGGCGGCGGACCCCGACACGAGCTGTCAACGTGCCCGGAAACCAAAGCCCGCTCTCAGGCATGCCCAGCGCGTTGATCAGCCCATAATCCCAGCTGTGTTCGCTTCCGAGCAGTGTTGGGGTAGACGCGACAGTCGGCTCAGTTCGGCGATAGACAGTACCGAGCGATCCGTACGGGTCCAGATAGAGCCGTTCCTCCTTGCGAGCCAAAACGATCAGGACCCATCTACCGGCTACGGTCTCGTAAAATCTATTGATGGATTCACTTTCAATGACGTTGGTGTGCGCAGTATCGAGCACTACTGTGCTTGGTCGCGACCCACCGGCGACAAGTGGATACCCGACGCACCATCCAAGCACCTCTCCGAATCTATTCTCGACAGACGCCACCGGCAAGTTCGAGACGCCGAGCGTCCAGCCACGTTGCCGATGTCTAGCCCAACCTCTAGGAATCTGCCCTTCCGACCGAGAGAGAACATACTGTCGGGAGAGGCCCTCGCAGGCCAGGCCCGCCTCATCGAACCAGAAGTGGTCCATCGTCATCTCCGTCAGGTGAAAGCGGTTGAGCCGAGCTCTCGGCGGATCACCGGCTGCGCCGAGGGGGCGCTCTTCGTTTCAACCGAGACGACCGGCCTCCCGGTCGCATGTCACGTGGATGGTGAGCACAGCTGCCGGTGACCTGACGAGCCCGGCGATCGCCTCAAGGGCGGCCCAGGTGTCTCGGTCGCGCGTCGTCTGGGTCAAGGCTCGGCGGCGCGGGCTGAGGGCGGCCCGGCACTTGTCCGAGCACGCCTCCCGCTTCCAAACCGCCTCGGCCCCCCACAGACTATGCAGACCGGCTGCGGGGAGCCTACCACGCCCGCCCGTTCAGCCTGTGGCGAGACCCGGGGCACGGGAGAGACGTCGGCCATGGGTCGGCTACGCCTTGCGGCCTGGGGGCGGGCGCCGAGCTGGCGGGGCCAGGCCACGCGCGCGTAGTGATCCCCGCGGTGCCCGTCCCCGCGGGTGCACGTGAACGCCTGCGGCTTGCCGGCCAGGGTGACGGTGACCTGGCGGCAGGTATTGGCCAACGCCACGCGGGGCATTTCGACGGTAAGCTGACGCTATCGGGCGCGTGCCGAGGCGTCGGGCGATCGCCTGTGAGGGAGGGGTCGAGCTCTGGAGACCGCCCTCTCGGGCCTCATGTTCGGTCCGCCAGACGCACTTCTACCGGCCGGTCGCCACCACGCGAGGAGATAGCTCTGCGGGACGAAGTGCTGCGTCTTGTGCTTCGACAGCGCGGTATGCGGATCAGACCTTCGGCGGCCGAGGAGAACCCTTCCGGTCCTTGCGCTGCTTGTCGGTCGCGCCGCCCATGCTCGTCGCGCGGGGTGGCGGCATCTTCATCGGCGGCTTCTTCTTGGCGTTGGTCATCCGCTTCTTCTTCTCGACGCGCACCTGTGCCTCTTGCTTCGCGCTCTCGCGGAGACCGGCGAAGAACTCGGCGCGCGCTGCGTCCACCTTCTGGAGGACTGCCAACATCTTGGCGCTGAGGGCCATCGGGGCTAGGTCCTCCAGGTCAAAGGCATCGTGCGGATCTCCTGCTTCGTGGTCGCGGCCGGTGACCGGAGTATACCGCAGGACGGGTTGGAACGCAATCCGAGGGGGGAAAGGGAAGTCCGACCCCCTACAGGTAGGGGAGCCAGGTTTCCCCCCTACGGCCGGGCTTGTTCGAGAGGCCTCCCCGGTTGCCGCAGCAGCCCTACCGCGATGCCGACGTTCAGCAAGTTCCACAGGATGCCGTTCACGAACGCGGTCTGGTAGGAGCCGGTCAGGTCGAAGATCACCCCGGACATCCAGCCGCCGAGCGCCATGCCGAACACGGTGGCCATCAGCACGGTGGCGACGCGCACCCCGGCCTCTTCGGGAGGGAAGAACTCCCGGATGATGACGGCGTAGGCGGGCACGATCCCGCCCTGGAACAGACCGAACAGCGCCGACACGATGTAGAGCGACGCGAGTCCGTCGAAGGGCAGGAAGAGCACGAGGGCCAGGGCTTGCAGGCTCGAGCCCAGCAGCAGCGTGCGCCGCCCGCCGATCCGGTCGCAGATCCAGCCCGACGCGAGGCGGCTCACGACGCCCGCGCCCAGCATGAGCGACAGCATCTGGGCGCCCCGCGCCGCGCCATGGCCCAGATCGCCGGCGTACGCGACGATGTGGACCTGTGGCATCGACATCGCGACGCAGCAGCTCAGGCCGGCGATGATCAGCACGGTCTGCAGCGCGGCCGGGGACATGCCCAGG
Organism: Candidatus Rokuibacteriota bacterium; assembly: GCA_040902305.1. Lineage (GTDB taxonomy): Bacteria > Methylomirabilota > Methylomirabilia > Rokubacteriales > CSP1-6 > CAMLFJ01. The sequence continues at coordinate 12,451 of JBBDXN010000020.1, forward strand.
GGCCGCGGTGACCGCGACGCGCCATGCCGGGCCGCGGACGTGGGCTCGGTTAGCGGCGACCGGCGCCGGAGGGCCAGCGCGAGGGGCACCATGGTCGCCACGCAGAAGACGGCGATGCCCAGGTACGTCCGGCGCCAGCCCGCGCTCTGGATGAAGTGCTGCACGACGGGCGGCCAGACCGTGCCGGCGAGGTAGCTGCCGCTCGCGATGATCGCCACCGCCATGCCGCGATGACGGGTGAACCAGAGCGAGGTGTCGGCGAGAAGCGGCGCGAACGTGGCCGAGCTGGCGACGCCCACCAGCAGGCCCTGGGCCAGGATGAACTGCCAGAGGCTGGTCGCCTGGCTGGCGGCGGCATAGCCGAGCCCCAGCGCGATGGCGCCGCCCGCGACGGGGGCGGTGATCCCGAAGCGGTCGGAGAGGCGCCCCATCAGGATGCCGCCGAAGCCGAAGCAGATCATCGTCATGGTGTAGGGGAGCGACGCGGCGGAGCGCGCGACGCCGAACTCCGCCTGGACCGCCGGCAGGGCCACGATCACCGACCACATGCCGACGCCGCCGATGGCCGACAGCAAGAGCGCGGCACAGAGCCGGGTCCAGGCGTAGGTAGACTCCGGCGCGTGACGGCTTCCGTTGTCGCCGGCGTGATCGGGCATGATGAGCGCCGTCCAGTATCCAGGTTAGGTTGCCATTTGTACCCATCCAATTCGGGGTCGGCCGGGAAGGCCATCGAGGACACGCTTGAGGTTCCGGCGGGGCGTTGATTTTTGTCTTCGGCGCATGGTGAAACATCCGCGCGCCTGACGCGCTAAGCTGGGCTCGATGACCGAGCCCGATATCGCGTTCGTGGCGAATCTCCTGGCCGATCCCTCCCGCGCCGCCATGTGCCTGTCCCTGGCGGGTGGCGAGGCGCGGCCGGCGGGTGAGCTGGCCGCCCGGGCCGGCATCTCCGCTCAGGCGGCCAGTAACCACCTGGCCAAGCTCATCGCCGGCCGCCTCCTGCGCGTCGAGCGGCAGGGCCGCTGGCGCTACTACCGGCTGGCCGGCACCGACGTGGGCCACGCGGTCGAGGCCCTCTCCGTCGTCGCGCCCGTCCCGGCGCAGCCGCCTCCGGTGAACGGGATGGCCGACGCCGCGCGGCGTCTGAAGAGCGCGCGCACCTGCTACGGCCACCTGGCCGGCCGGCTGGGGGTGGCCCTGGCCGACGCGCTGATCGCGCAGCGCTGGATCGAGGACGACGGCCACCGGTATCGGGTCACGCCGACCGGGACCCGTTCTCTCCACGCGTTGGGCATCGAGGTGCGGCCGGGCCGCGCCCAGGCGCCCGCGCGGCGATGCATCGACTGGACCGAGCGCCGACCGCACGTGGCCGGTCCGGTGGGCCTCGCGCTGGCGAAGCTGGTCCTCGACCGCGGCTGGGTTCGCCGGGTGCGGGGGACCCGCTCCCTCGCCGTCACCCCGCTCGGGCGGGCGCAGCTTGCGACGGTGTTCAACCTGAGATGGGAGGAGAGACGATGATCACCCTGAGCATCCGCTACACGATCGACGCCCGGAAGCGGTCGGACTTCGAGCAGTACGCGCGGGCCCTGGGCACCATCATCCCGCGGTGCGGCGGCGACCTGGTCGGCTACTGGCTGCCGACGAAGTTCGCCGGGCCGACGAACCAGGCACTGGCCCTGATCGACTTCCCGAGCCTCGCGGCGTACGAGCAGTACCGCGAGCGGCTCGCGAAGGACGACGACAACATCGACAGCGTGCGGCGCGCCGAGGAGAGCGGCTGCATCCTCATCGAGGACCGCGCGTTCCTCGAGCGCGCCTGAGCGACGGCTGGTTAGGGGGTTAGAGAGCGCGGCGTCTTTTTCTGCCGCTTCTTCGCGGTGGTGACCCGACAATACTCCGCGAGGGAGGGCACGCGCTCATGCGCTTCCTGTGGGCCTATCTACTGGTGGTCGTGTTCGCGTTCGGATTCGTGTGCGCGGCCGTCTTCACGGTCGGCGAGGACTAGCCGCGCCGCACCGCTGAGCCCCAGTTGGTGCCATTCCCCTCAGTTCGTGATTGTCCACGGGAGTGGTGGCGGCTAGGATGAGGTCATGGGTGCGATGCCGATCGAGGTCCGTCCCATCACCGGCGCCCTGGGGGCCGAGGTCCACGGGGTCGACCTGAGCGCCGACCTCGACGAGGCAACCGTGGGCGGCATCCGGCGGGCCCTGCTCGATCATTGCGTCATCTTCTTCCGCGACCAGCGGTTCGACGCCGCCCAGCACAAGGCGCTCGCGCGCCGCTTCGGCAAGATCTTCGTGCACCCGAACTACAAGGGCACCGGTCCGGACCCCGAGATCGTCGACATCCGCCGCGAGCCCGGGGATCAGCGCATCGTGGGCGAGGAATGGCACACGGACACCACCATGATGCCGGAGCCCCCGATGGGCGCCATCCTCTACGCGATCGAGGTGCCCCCGTACGGCGGGGACACCCTCTTCGCCAGCCAGTACCTCGCCTACGAGGCGCTCTCCGACGGCATGAAGCGGATGCTGGAGGGCCTGCGGGCCGTCCACAGCGATCGCAAGGTGGCCGGCCCCCAGGCGGGGCTGAACGCCTACCGGGCGACCAAGGTGCGCGAGGACGCGAGCTGGCAGGAGACGGTGAGCACCCATCCCGTCGTGCGCACCCATCCGGAGACCGGACGCAGGCTGCTCTTCGTCAACCACTCGTACACCATCCGCTTCGACGGCATGACGGAAGCCGAGAGCGCCCCGCTCCTCGGCTTCCTCCTCGAGCACGGACACCGGCCGGAGTTCACCTGCCGCTTCCGGTGGGCGAACGGCTCGGTCACGTTCTGGGACAACCGCTGCGTCAAGCACCTGGCGGTACACGATGCGGGGCCGTTCCGCCGGGTCATGCGGCGGGTCCAGATCGCGGGCGACAAGCCGGTCTGACGCGCCGGCCCCACCCCGGGGCGCCCGAAGGTGGCAAGGAGGCCAGAGGATGAGCGGTGACAACGGGACACCGGAGTTCACGGACGTCGTCGCGACACTCGACGAGCTGCGCGCCCTGATGGGTGAGCCCTCCGAGATCGCGCTGCGCAAGGACATCGGCCGGCTCGACGAGCATTGCCGGGCGTTCATCGCCCGGTCCCCCTTCATGCTGCTGGCCACCGCGGACCGGAAGGGCCGCTGCGACGTGAGCCCCAAGGGCGACGCCCCGGGCTTCGTCCTGGTCGTGGATGACCGGCACCTGCTCGTTCCCGACCGCCCCGGCAACAAGCGCTTCGACGGGATGCGGAACCTCCTCGAGAACCCGGGCATCGGGCTCATCTTCCTGGTACCGGGTAGCGAGGAGACCCTGCGGGTCAATGGCCGCGCCCGGATCGTGCGCGACCCCGAATGGCTGGCGCGCCTGGCCGCCCAGGGCAAGACCCCGCAGCTCGCGATCGCGGTGGAGGTGGAGGAGGCCTTTCTCCATTGCGCCAAGTGCGTGAAGCGCTCCGGCCTCTGGGAGCCCGCGCGCTGGCCCGATCGCGAAGGGCTGGCGTCGCCCGCCCGGATGTTCCGCGACCACGCCAAGCTCGGCCACGTGACGGTCGAGGAGCTCGACCAGCGCCTGCAGGAAGGCTACCGGAAGAATCTGTACTGATCGGAGCCGGGGGACACCACCGTCTCACGGTCGCTGAGTCCGCCAACCATCGGGCGCCCATGATCCGAGGCCGGTTCTACATCCTGATCGGTACGCTCTGCGGGGCGCTCGTGCTGAGCCCCGGCGCCCACGCGGACGACGGATGGACGCTGTGGGAGCGTCCGGTCGATCTCAACGGCCAGGCCCTCGGCGGGTGGCAGCGCAAGCAGGTCTTCGAAGCCGAGCGCTGGTGCAGAGGGGCAATGACCAGCGCGATCAACCGCACCCTGCGCGCCGGATGGAAGGACGGTCGTCCGGACCCGAAAGCGAAGATGGCGGAGTATCAGTGCCTTCCCGAAGGGGAGGATGCGCGGTCGCGCGACCGATGACCCGCCGATGCACCATGCGCGAATGATACCACCGCGCTTGACCTGCGAGCCCGGGGCGGGCAGAGTCGTGCCCATGACCGCCAACCCGACCGCCACCGGACCCAGCATCGACCTGCTCCTGGAGATCAATGCCGCCTTCAACAGCCGCGACGTGGACCGGATCCTGAGCTTCTTCGCGGACGACGCGACCTTTCTGATGGCCCGCGGCCCGGAGCCCTGTGGCCGCCGCGTCCACGGCAAGGCGGCGATCCGGAAGGTCCTGGCCGACCGCTTCAAGGTCATCAGCGGCATGCGCTGGGATCACATCGACCACTTCGTGACGGGCAATCGCGCCGTCTCGGTCTGGATGGTCACCGGCAAGAGCGCCGACGGCGAGCTGCTCAACTACCAGGGCTCCGACATCTACGAGTTCCGCGGCGACAAGATCCTCAACAAGGACACCTACTGGAAGCGGGTCGAGCAAGACGGCCGCCTGTAGCCGGCAACGCGGATTCGAGGGATGAGGCCGGACCCGGCCACCTCGAGTAAGCTAAGCGGGTCAACCGGCGGCTGGCCACTATCCGGAGCGGGGCGGCGCGACGTCCTCCGGCCTGAGCGGGCGGAAGAGCAGGTCGAAGGCGAGCCAGAGGAGCTTCGAGTAGGGGTAGAAGAGAATCGGGGCCACGATCAACCCGACGATCCCGCCGTAGTAGAGCGCGTCCCACGGGGGATCCGGATAGGTCCACAGCAGCACGCCGAGCAGCCCCGCCGTGAAGATCCCTTCCGCGAAGGCCATGTTGAAGACGATGGCGCCGAGGAAGTAGTCCGGCTCGCCGCGGTCGAGGCGCAGGCGGCAGCCCGGGCAGGCCGGCACGACCCGGATCCAGCGCACGATCACGGGGCGGCCGCCGCAGTTGGGGCAGCGGCGCCGGAGCGCCCGAGCGAACCGGATGACCGCGCGCTTCATTCACCGGTAGCGCGGATGCCACTCCTGCCCGGTCCAGGTCGTCCAGCTCACGGGCTCGAGGCGCACCAGCACGCGGGGGCGGCCGAGCGTGCGCTCGGCGTAGCGGGGGCCGTCGGGGCCCAGGTAGCGCCGCGAGAGGCGGTGGGTCAGCTCGAGTAGCGTGGGGCTCGCGGTGGGCGCGATGGGCCCTTCCAGGATCCGCGCATGGGCCTGCACCTGCACCCGCGTGTGCTGGGCGTGCAGATCGTCGGCCACGTGGAAGGCCACCCGCGGGTTCTCGCGGATGTGGGCGATCCACTGCGCGCGCTCGCGGCCAACGACCAGCAAGCTGCGGGTGCCCGGCTCGAACTCGTACCAGACGGGAGCGATATAGGGCCAGCCCTCCGGGGTCACGGTCGCGATGCGGCCGTTCCACGGCTCGTCCAGGAAGGCCGCCAACTCGGCGTCGGCCAGGGCGCCGATCTTGTGGCTCGGCTCGTAGGTCATGCTCACCTCATCTCGGCTCGGGGATCGAGAGCGTCGCGCAGGCCGTCACCGAGCACGTTCAATGACAGCACCGCCAGCATGATGAACACGCCAGGGAACAGCGATACCCACGGAGCCAGCATCAGGAACTCCTTGCCCTCGTTCAGGATCGCGCCCCAGGACGGCGTCGGCGGCTGCACGCCGATGCCGAGATACGATAGCGCCGACTCGATCAGGATGCCGTAGGAGAGGCACACCGCGGTCTGGATCACGATGGGCGAGACGACGTTGGGGAGGATGTGGCGGAACAGGATGCCCAGCCGGCCGAGGCCCAGTGCCTCGGCGGCCTCCACGTAAGGCTGGGCCGACTCGGCCAGCACGCTGCCACGGACCACTCGGAAGAAGAGCGGGGCATAGACGACCGCGATGGCGACCACCGCGGTGCCGGGCCCCGCGCCCAGCACCGCCGCGATCCCGATGGCCAGCAGGATCGGCGGGAACGCGAAGAAGACGTCCATCACGCGGCCCAGCGCCTGATCCGCGACCCGGCCGATCCCGGCCAGCATGCCCAGCGTGCCGCCGGCCAGGAGCGCGATGGCGATGGCCGCGCCGGCGATGCCCAGCGAGACGCGGATGCCAAAGACCACGCGCGAGAGCAGGTCGCGGCCGAAGCGGTCGGTGCCGAAGAGGTGGCCGCCGCCCGGCCGGCTGAATACCTGGCTCGCGTCCACCGCAGTCGGCGAGTACGGCGCCATGACCTCGGCGAGGGCGCCCACCAGCACCAGCCCGGCCAGGGTCAGGCCGGCCGCGGCCAGGAGGGGTCGGCGGGCCAGCCACCGCGCCGTCCCGCCGTCAGCCACGACGCAGCCTCGGGTCGATCAGGGTGTACAGCAGGTCCACCGCCAGGTTCAGGGTCATGAAGGCGGCGGCCAGGAGCAGGATCACGCCCTGCACCACCGGGTAGTCGCGCTGGAAGATGGCGTCGAGCAGCAGGCGGCCGACGCCCGGCAAGGTGAAGACGTCCTCCACCACCACGATGCCCCCGACGATGTAGCCGAGCTGCACGCCCGCCACGGTGACGACGGGGATCAGGGCGTTGCGGAGAGCGTGGTGGAAGGTCACGCGGCGCTCGGAGACGCCCTTGGCCCGGGCGGTCCGTACGAACTCGCGACCGAGCACGTCCAGCATGGACGAGCGCGCCATGCGCGTGATCATGGCGGCGGTGGCGGTGCCGAGCGTGAGCGCGGGCAGGGCCATGATGGCCAGGTTCGCGGCCGGGCTCTGGGCGAAGGGCACCCACGTGAGCGCCGGCATCCATCCCAGGTAGAGCGAGGAGAGCAGGATGAGCACCGCGCCCTGCCAGAAGGCGGGCAGGGAGAGGCCGAGCGTCGCGCCGACGCGGATGACCCCGTCGCGCAAGCTGCCGCGCCAGACTGCGGAGGCGGTGCCGAGCGGGATCCCGAGCAACAGGGACCACGCCACCGAGAGCCCGGCCAGCTCGGCCGAGACGGGGAGGCGCTCGAGGAAGAGCGCGAGCACCGGCCGACCCGAGAGCCAGGACACCCCGAGATCTCCGCGCAGGAGGCCGGCGAGCCAGGCGCCGTACTGGACGTGCCACGGCTGATCGAGGCCGAAGAAGTGCCGGAAGGAAGCCACCACCTCCGGCGAGGACATCGCGGCCTGCCCGAGGAGCTGCTCCACCACCGTGCCCGGGATGAGCCGCACCATCCCGAAGACGAGGAGGCTCACCCCGAAGAGGGTGAGCCCCATCGCCGCGAGACGCCGCAGGAGGGAGGCGCGCACGCGCCCGAAGGACCGCGCTCCTCAGCTCTCGAGGGAGGCGAAGCGGAGGCCGTAGTAGAAGCCCGTGGAGTGGGGCTGGAAGCCCTTGAGGCTCTTCTGTCGAACGTAGAGCAGGTCCGGCGAGTAGAGGGGGATCGTGATCGGGTCCTCGGCCAGCATGCGCTGGAGCTGGTCGTAGAGCTGCTTGCGCTTGGCCCGGTCCAGGGTGACGCGGCCCGTGTCCATCAGCTCGTCCGCGGCCTTGTTCTTCCAGCGGCGAAAGTCCTTGCCGCCCGGCGCGGAGTGGAAGTGGCGGTGGAAGGCCTGGTCCGGATCCACGAACCCGCCCCACTCGTTCATGGTCGGCGGCGACTGCGGCACGATCCAGTCCTTGATCCACACCCCGCCGTCCACCGTCTCCACCGTCACGTCGATGCCGGCCTCCTTCAGGTTGTCCACGATGACGGGCAGGGCGGCGCCCAGCGCGGGGAAGCCCACGATGTTCCGGATCTTCACCGGCACACGGCCGGGGTAACCCGCCTTCTGGAGCAGCTGCTTCGCCTTCGTCACGTCGCGCTGTTGGTTCGGCAGCTCCTGCCACGGCAGCGCCCAGCCCTTCAGGCCTGGCGGCAGCACGCCGAGCCGCTGCCCCAGCCCCGAGCCCGCGATCTGGAGAATGGCCGGACGGTCGATGGCGAGCGCGATGGCCTGGCGCACCTCGAGCTTGCTGGTGGGCTCCTGGTCCCCCGCGAGATCGAGGACCACCCAGCGGGTGGACGGGGCCTGGATCGCTTCCATCATCGGCACGCTCTTGGCCACCTGGAACGACAGCGCCGACGAGAACTCGGCCAGCGTGATCTGCCCGGTCCGCAGCCCCGCCACGATCGAGGACTCGTCCGGGATGGCCTGAAAGACGATGCGGTCGAGCAGCGGCTTCTGGGCGCCCCAGTACTGGGGGTGGCGCTTCAGCACGAGCCGCCGGCTCGGATCGAAGCTCTCGACCGCGAAGGGACCCGTGCCGACGGCGGTGGTGAGCAGCACCTTGCCGTCGCCGCCCGCGTCCTTGGGGATGACCCCGTTGTACTTGCCGGCGAGATTGACCAGGAACGTGGCGGCGGGCGCGGAGAGCACGAAACGGACGGTATACTTGTCTGCCGCCTCGATCTGCTTCACGTAGGCCAGGTCGTTGGCTCCGGGGCTCACCTTCGGGTCACGCACCCGCTCGTAGGTGTACTTCACGTCCTGCGCATCCATCTCCTTGCCGTTGTGGAAGCGCACGCCGCGGCGGAGGTGGAAGACGTACTCGGTGGGCGACTTCTGCTCCCACCGCTCGGCCAGCTCCGGCTTGGGCTCGAGCGCGTGATCGATCCAGACCAGGTTCTCGTAGATGAGCGGCTTGCGACGTTGCCAGATGTCGAGCCCCTGCATGTGCGGCTCGAGGCTGGGGGGCAGGGCGGTGCTCGCGAAGGTGAGGGTGCCACCCGCCTTCCCCTGGGCGGCCGCCCGCCGCGGCAGGCCCGCCGCGGCGAGGGTCAGGGCGGCGCCGCCGGTCTTGAGCAGGCGCCGCCGGCCGATCGGGGCGCGGTTGCCGTTCTTCGAGCCTTGATGGTCCATCGGGTCGGAGCCTCCTCAGGCCTGGAGCGCGAACTTCTGGAAGGTGTGGCAGCCGCTCTCGACGAGCCCGCGGCTCACCGCGAAGGTCCAGGTGACCTCGGCCACGAAGATGTTCCGGCTCGAGTCGACCGCGATGCCGTGCGGCGCCGCGAAGCTGCCGGCCGCGGCCTGGTCGGGGGTGCCCCAGCGGGTCAGCAGCCGGCCGTCGCGGTCGAAGACGCTCACGCGCCCGTGGCGGGCCTCGGTGATCGCACCGTGGCGCTGCGAGGTCTGGCCTTTGTGCCACCACAGCTCGGAGACGTAGGCGCGTCCCTGCGGGTCGAACACCAGATGGGTCGGCCGCTGGGTGTCGGTCCACTCCGAGAGGTACTCGCCGTCCGGGCTGAAGATCTGGATGCGGTCGTTCTCCCGGTCGCAGACGAAGACGCGCCCGTCCGCGGCGACCGCGATGCCGTGGGGCAGGTAGAACTGGCCCGGCCCCTTGCCGGGCACGCCCCACGAGCGCTTCAGATCGCCGCTCGGGGAGAACTGGTGCACGCGGCAGTTGCCGTAGCCGTCGGAGACGTAAAGATCGTCCTTGGGCCCCACCGCGAGATTGGTCGGCCGGTTGAAGGCGCCGGCGGGGCGCGCGACCGTCATGGTGTCCTTGCCGTCGTAGCCGGTGTCCGACGGCCGGTCCATGGTGCCGAGGGTGAGCAGCAGCTTGCCCTGCGGGGTGAACTTGCGCACGGTGTGGTTGCCGTCGTCGGTGCAGTACACGCTGCCGTCGGGGCCGATCGTGATGCCGTGGGTGCGGTAGGTGAACTGGCCCTCGCCCCACGAGGAGAGGAACTTCCCGTTGTGATCGTAGACCATGATCGGGTGGTCGCCGCGACAGATGAGGAAGACGCGGTCCTCCGAGTCCACCGCCACCCCCGCCACGTCGCGGTGCTCGTAGCCCTTCGGCAGCTGCTCCCAGCCCTCGACGACCTGGTAGCTCAGCGCGCTCGTCCCCGCCATGGCTCGCCTCCCGGTGGATGCACGTCGATGGAATCGGTCCCGTCGCGTCAAACTATGGGAGAAAGGCGGGACCGAGTCAAGGACCAGGCGGTATTATCACGGCATGCTCATCGCCCAGATCACCGACACCCACATCAGCACGCCGGGGAGCGTCAATGATCGCCACTTCCGCACGCCGGAGCACCTGGAGCGCGCGGTCGCCCATCTGAACGGGCTCGTCCCGCGCCCCGACGTCGTGGTGGTGACCGGGGACCTCGTCGAGCGCGGAGAGCCCGCGGAGTACGCGCGGCTGCGCGCCATTCTCGACCGTCTCGCGATGCCGCTCTACGTGATCCCCGGCAACCACGACGCGCGGGAGCACCTGGCGCGCGCCTTCGCCGACCGAAGCTACCTGCCGCAGGACGGCGGCTTCCTGCACTACACCGTCGAGGAATGGCCGGTGCGCCTCATCGGCCTCGACACCCTGGTCCCGGGCGCGCCCGGCGGTCGCATGTGCGCCGAGCGGCTCGCGTGGCTGGACGCGCGCCTGGGCGAGGGGAGGGAGAGACCCACCGTGGTGTTCATGCACCACCCGCCGTTCGTGACCGGCATGCCGGCGATGGACGCGATGGGGCTCGAGGGCAAGGCGGAGACGGCGAGCGTGATCGGCCGCCACCCGCAGGTCGAGCGGGTACTGTGCGGGCACCTGCATCGCCCCATCGCGCGCCGGTTCGCGGGCACGGTGGCCATCACCTGTCCGGCCACCGCGCATCAGCTCGCGCTCGATCTCGCGCCCTCGCGACGTCTGGCGGTGGTGATGGAGCCGCCCGCGTGCATGCTCCATCTCTGGCTCGGCGCGGAGTCGGGCCTGGTCAGCCACGTGAGCGTCATCGGCGGCGAGCGGCCCCCGCTCACGCTCCACGACGGCGAGCGCTCGCTGCGCGACGCGGTCCCGCCGCCCGCCTTCCATGCCCGCTGACCGCGGCGGCCGCGCTGGTCAAGATCTGGCCGTCCGGCTTGCGGCCCAGAAGCCGATTTGATAGCGTCGCCTTCATGACCCAGACCGCCTCCGCGCTCGCCTGGAAGACCGAGGAGGTCCGGGTCGCCGGCTCCTCCGTAAGACTACGTACCGCCGGCCGCGGCGCCCCGCTGCTCGTGCTGCATCACGACATCGGCACGCCCGAGCAGCTCCCGTTCTACGACGCGCTCGCCCGGCGCTTCACGATCCTGTTGCCCTCGCATCCGGGCTACGACGGCTCCGAGCGCCCGGCCTTCATGCGGAGCGTGCGGGACGTCGCGGTGACGTACCAGGCCCTGCTGGCCCAGCGGACGCTCGCCGACGTGGCCCTGGTCGGCCTCGGCTTCGGCGGCTGGATCGCGGCCGAGATGGCGACCATGGCCCCGCGCGGCTTCCGGCGCCTGGTTCTGGTGGGCGCGATGGGCGTCAAGCCCGAGGCGGGGGAGATCCTCGACCAGGCCCTCGTCAGCTACATCGACTACGTCCGGGCCGGCTTCGAGGACCAGTCCGCCTTCGACCGGCTCTTCCAGGCCGACCCGCCCACCCCGCAGCTCGAGCAGTGGGACCTCAACCGCGAGATGACGTTCCGCATCGCGTGGAAGCCTTACATGTACAACCCGACGCTGCCGCCGCTACTGGGCGGCGTGCAGACGGAGACCCTGATCGTCTGGGGTCGGCAGGACCGGATCGTGCCGGTCGGGGTGGGCGAGCAGTACGCCCGCGCGCTGCCGACGAGCCGGCTCAGCGTCGTGGACGGCGCCGGACACTTCCTCGAGATGGAGCGGCCCGAAGCGCTCGCGAAGCTCATCGTGCCGTTCGCCGCCCAGGCCTGATCGGGGGACCCTCATGCACCTCATGTACTTCACGGAACAGCCGATGTCGGCGTACCCGGCGGACGAAGGGCGCAAGCGCGGCGCCACCGCGCTGATGTTCTCCAACCGCCACTTCGACCCGGTGGCGGGCAGCCGGCTCTACAACGAATACCTCGAGCACTACCGCCTCGCCGAGGAAGCCGGCTTCGACGGCATCATGCTGAACGAGCACCACAACGCGCCGTTCTGCATGCAGGCCAAGTGCAACGTCTTCGCCTCGATCCTGGCCGCGACGACCAAGCGGGTGAAGATCGTGCTGCTCGGCAACCCGCTGCCGCTCGCCGACAATCCGGTGCGGCTGGCCGAGGAGCTGGCCATGATCGACATGGTCTCGCGCGGCCGGCTCGTGTCCGGCTTCGTGCGGGGTGGGGGTCAGGAGCAGCTCGCCACCGGGGTGAACCCCGCCTTCAACCGCGAGCGGTTCGAGGAGGCCCACGAGCTGATCGTGCGCGCGTGGACGCAGGAGGGGCCGTTCCGCTTCGAGGGCACCCACTACCAGCATCGGGTCGTGAACCCGTGGGCGGTGCCGCTGCAGAAGCCGCACCCGCGCATCTGGATCCCCGGCGTGCTCAGCAAGGAGACCATCATCTGGGCCGCGCGCCAGCGCTATCCCTACATCGCGCTCAGCACCGCGATCGACGCGACCAAGAAGATCTGGGAGCTCTACGATTCGGTCGCGGCCGAGGCCGGCTATACCGGCGGCCCGGAGAACCGCGGGTATCTCCAGCGCTGCCACGTGGCCGAGACCGAGGAGAAGGCCATGGCCAACGCGCGGCAGTTCATGTGGATGCAGGGTGAGTTCACCGGCCTCGCGCACCCGGTGTGGTCGAGCCCCTCGGGCTACTTCTCGCCGTCCTACCGGAAGGCCTTCGTGGAGTACGCGGTCGGCCGCGGCTCCAACCCGCGGGCCGCCAGCTTCGAGGATCAGATCCGGGATCAGCAGATCATCGCGGGCACGCCGAAGACGGTCATCCCCAAGTTCCGGCGCCTGCTCGAGGAGACGCGGCCGTCCATCCTGGGGCTCTGGGCGAGCGACGGCTTCGTGAGCAACCAGGACGCGACGACCTGCATCCGGCTGCTCGGCCAGGAGGTGCTCCCGGCGGTGCGCGAGATGGGCAAGGAGCTCGGGCTCTGGAGCCCGTTCGAGGCCAACGCGCCGGTCGGCATCAACCAGCCGGCCCCGGCGGTGCCGCGCAACGGGACCTGAGCGGCGCCGCGCTAGCTGACGGCGGTCCGCGGCGGCTTCGGGCTCGTCTTCTCCGGCAGGCAGGTGAAATCGATCTTGACCTTGCCCTGACGGACCAGCTTGAGCCCGGCGAAGTCCGTCATCGCCGCGTGACAGAGCTGGCGGGTCTCGAACGAGTCGATCGCGGTATAGCCGCGGTCGACGAGCCGCCCACCCACCTGCGCGGTCTCGTGCGCCCACAGGATCCAGGCCAGGGTCACCACGTAACGCTTCATCGATGCACCCCCCTCGGTTGATGGCCTCAGGGAGAGCAAGGGCCGGACCATCGGGAAACCAGCCTGATTTCAATGTCTTGTAGCGTGCTATCTGAGACGGCAGAGAAAGGGCGGTGCGAGGCTGGGAAGGGGAGTGCCCAGGCTGAGGCCGGCGCGGCCGCGCAAGACATGCCGGGGCTCGGCGGCTGGCCGTCCCGCCCCACGACGGGGGCTGAAGCCGTATACTGGCGCGCGTGATCGCTCCACTCACCCCCTAGCCAAAGGAGACTCCCGTGGCCACCAAGATCGTCTTCTCCCCCAAGCTCCCCGCCGCGCTGCTCGACGTCGCGCAGGGTCTCGTGCCGGCCGGCTTCGAGATGGTCGTGGTGGACGCGGGCACGCCCGAGTTCAAGGCGGCGCTGCCGGATACGGCGTACTACGTGGGCTTCCCCCGCGCGGAGCTGAACGGCGAGTTCTTCAAGGCGGCCCCCGGCCTCAAGCTGGTGCAGCTCATCAGCGCCGGCTACGACCGGCTCGACGTCGCGGCGGCGAAGCGGGCGGGCGTCCCCGTCGCCAACAACGGCGGGTCCAACTCGGTGGCGGTGGCCGAGCACACCCTGATGCTGATGCTGGCGGTCTACCGCAAGCTGTCCTGGCACCACGCCAACGTGGTGACCGGCAAGTGGCGGGTGGGGGACTTCTCGTCGCACCGGCTCTACGAGCTCGAGGGCAAGACCCTCGGCATCGTGGGCCTCGGCACCATCGGCAAGAAGGTCGCGCGGCGGGCCGCCGCCTTCGGCATGCGCATCCTCTACTACGACATCGCGCGCCTGCCCGAGGACGCGGAGGACGCGCTCGGCGTGCGCTTCGTGCTCTTCCCGGAGCTGCTGCGCGCCTCCGACATCGTATCGCTCCACGTGCCGCTCAACGACGTGACCCGCAACCTGATCAGCACGCGCGAGCTCGGGATGATGCAGCCGTCCGCGGTCCTGATCAACACCTGCCGCGGGCCGGTGGTGGACGAGGCCGCCCTGCACGTCGCGCTCACGTCGGGACGGATCGCCGCCGCCGGCCTCGACGTCATGGTCGAGGAGCCGCCGCTGGCCAACCACCCGCTGTTCGCGCTGGAGAACGTCACGTTCACGCCGCACATGGCGGGCCCCACCTGGGACAACTGGGCCAAGGCCTTCCGGAACGCCTTCGACAACGTGCAGCGCGTGGCCCGCGGCGAGCGGCCGCTCTGGGTGATCCCGGAGCTGCGCTAGCCGGCCGCCGCCGATCCGCGTGAAGCGGGCAGGCTCTCGCAAGCGCGAGGCGCGGCCGGGGATCTTCCTGACCGGCATCCGCCGCGCCGCCGCCCGGCGCGAGCCGGCCCGCTTCCCGCTCACCCTGCCGCTCTGCCGCGACCTGGAGCGCCTCGACTTCCGGGCGCCGGTCACCTTCCTGGTGGGGGAGAACGGCTGCGGCAAGTCCACCCTGCTGGAGGGCCTGGCCGCGGGAGCCGGCGCGGTCGCGGCGGGCGGGCGCGATCTCGAGCGCGATCCGACCCTCGCGGGGGCGCGGGCCTTCGCCCGCGCCTTCCGCTTCTCGCGCGCCCGCCATCCGCGCACCACCCTCTTCATCCGCGCCGAGGACGTCTTCGGCTTCACCCTGCGGGTGGGCGGGGAGATCGAGGGCCTGCGGGCCCGGGAGGACGAGCTGCGCGCCTCGCGGCCGGAGGGCTCGTGGGGCCAGCGGCTCGCGGTGGGCGCCGCGGCCAAGGAGCGCGCGGCCCTGACCCGCCGCTACGGGCCGGAGCCGGACGCGCGCTCCCACGGCGAGACCTTCCTCCACCTGCTCCAGCAGCGCCTGGTGCCACGCGGCCTCTACTTCCTCGACGAGCCCGAGACCCCGCTGTCGCCCACGCGCGTGCTCGCGCTGCTGGCCATCCTGCGCGACCGCGCGGCCCAGGACTGCCAGTTCGTCATCGCCACGCACTCGCCGATCCTCATGGCGCTGCCGGGGGCCGACATCCGGCTGATCGAGGACGGCGCGATCGCGCCCGTCGAGTACGGAGACGTCGAGCACGTGCGCGTCACGCGTGCGTTTCTCGACGATCCGGAGAGCTTTCTCCGCCGTCTCTGAGCGCGCCGCGCGGCGGACGTTTGACTTGCGCGCCCGTCGCCCGGACAATAGGGGCCGATGAAATGGCCCAGCTCACGCTCCGTCGCCACCGTCTGGCTCCTCGCCGCGCTGAGCCTGATCGGGTGGCTGATCGTCAACCTCGACGTGGCGGGCTGGATCATCCTCGTGCTCACGGTGGGGCTGATGGCGTTCGAGCTGACCCGGAGACCGGACGGGCAGGGCGCCCGCGGCAAGGCCCGGATTCCCGACGAGCCGACCGGCTAGCCCCGCTCAGGCGGGGGTAGGCACGAGCGAGAGGGCGACGATCCGGCTGATGTCGGCCGGCGTGGCCGGCCAGCCGAGCAGGCGCGCCGCGGACTCCATCAGGAAGTGCGCGAGGTCGGGGGCGAAGACGATGCGCGCCAGGAAAATCAGCGCGGGCATCTCGAGGGGCCGCCGCTGCTCCAGCACGCGCGCGAGCTCGGGCCCGTCGAGCCGCGGCATCCGCAGCGCGCTCAGCACGAGCGCGTAGGCGTGCTGGTCGATCAGGCTCTCCGCCTCCGCCCGGGTGGCGGCCGCGTCCACCGTGTGCCCGTCGGCGCGCAGCACCGCGACCAGCAGGCCGCGGGCGTGCTCGTCGTCCTCGACCACCAGGATGCGTGGGGTCGACATCAGAAATGGCCGCCGGACGGCAGCTCGCTCACGCGACGCAGCGCCTCGCGCAGGAGCGGCACGAAGAGCATCGCGGCGAAGAACAGGGTGGCCAGCCAGATGGCCACGTGCAGGAGGCGGGCGCGCCCGCCGGAGTCGAGCATAGGGCGTGGAGCATAGTCCCGCCCCGGCCCCCCGTCAAGCGATCATGGTGCTTGCGGTTGCCTTCCCGTATCGCGGTAGCTACACTACGCGCCATGCGACGGGCACGGCAGGCTCTCCAGCGGTGGGCGTGCGCAATCACCGGGCTGCTCGCAACGCTGGCCCTGGTCGGCGTGCCCGTCGAGGTCACGATCCGGTTCGTCGAGCATCCGGTGGTCGCGCCCACCCCCGTCGTGTCGCTGCTCATCGTCGCCTCCTGCCTCCTGCTGATCGGCTCCGGTCTCGGTCTGCGCCGCCTGGAGATCGCCCCGTCCGGCGCCCAGCCGCCGACTCCGGACGTGTAGGGACGGAGCGGGTGGGCGCGCTGGGTCGTACCCTCCGCTACCTGGGCCTGAGCGGGGGCGAGTCGGACTCGCTGGCCGCCGACCTGGCCGCCCACCGCGACGCGCGCGGCGAGCCCCCCACGGTGGGCGGCGGCTTGTCCTTTCGCGGCGAGGTGTCGGGCGAGGGCGACTTCCACATCTCCGGCCGCTTCGAGGGCGACATCAACGTCACCGGCCGGGTGCTGGTGGGCGAAGGGGCCGACGTGGACGCCAACATCAATGCCCGCGCCATCGTGGTGGGCGGCACCGTGCGCGGCAACCTCTCGGCCGCCACCCGCGTGGAGATCCTCCCGACCGGAGTGCTGACCGGCACGCTCAAGACCGGGAGCTTCTCGGCTGCGGACGGGGCCGCGGTCAAGGGCGAGATCTGGATCGAGCGGCCGGACACCGGGGACCACGTGACGGAGCGGCGGGCGTGACCGGGCTCGGCGAGCTGCTCGACTCCCGCGGGGCGCGCCTGGCGCTCAAGCTCGCGGGCGTGGTGGTGGCCCTCGGCCTCGTGGCGGCCGCGGGCTGGTTCTGGCTGCGCGCCGCGGACACGCGGGGCCAGGCCGCGCTGGCCGGCGTCACGGAAGCGGTGCAGCAAGGGGAAGGCCCGCTGGCCACCCCGGAGGCGCGCCAGAAGGCGATCGCGACGCTCCAGGCCGTCCTGGCCGAACACGGCCGGTCCTCCGCGGCACCCCAGGCCGCCTATCAGCTCGGCAACCTCCAGTACCAGGCCGGCGACTACGCGGCCGCGCGGGCCGCCTACGAGATCGCGCTGGGCAAGGGTGCCACCGGCAGCCTCCGCACGCTGAGCGCCTCCGGCATCGGCTACACGTGGGAGGCCCAGAAGGACTACGCCACCGCGGTGACCGCCTACGAAGCGGCCGCGCGGGGCCTGACCCCCAAGCAGTTCTTCTTCGAGGAGGCGTTGCTCGACCTGGCGCGCGCCCAGGCCCTGGCGGGCAAACCGGCCGAGGCGCGCGCGACCTACGAGCGGTTGTTGAAGGACGCTCCGGAGACCCGCCGCGCCGAGGACATCCGGGGGAGAATCGTGGCGCTCCCGTCGGGCTCCAAGTAGCCCATCTCGGCTCGCTTCGCGGGGCGGCTCGAGCCCGACCGGGAGTCCGATAAGAGACATTATGTTAAGTTACCTCGTGCTCGTGTATCTGGAGCCCGGCCAGCAAGAGCGCCTGTGCGCCAGTACGAAAACCAGGCCCTCCCCGTCTTCACCCGGCACGGCGGCTTCTTCGAGCGAATCCTGAGGCTCCCGGCGCGATCCCGAGATGGTCGCCCTGGGCCCGCTCCGCCGGGAGATCGTCCGGAAGGCGCTGCTGATCCCGGCCGAAGACGTCCCGCTCGGGCGCTACTTCACGGCGGGAGGCTAAGCCTGCGCTTCAGGCCTGGTTCAGCGAGTGGATGAGCCCTTCCTCGAGATCGGCGATGGCCTCGAGGAGGTCGGCGGTCTCCTCCCACCGCTCCTGCACCGCCGCGTACTGGGCATCCCCGAAGCAGCGCGCCTTGCGCTCGAACAAGCCCGCCACCGCCACGCGCCCGGCCTCGCGCAGGAACGCGGCGGCGTCGTGGCTGCGCCGCGCGGCCAGCGGGAACGCGAAGGAGGTCAGATGGCCGGCCAGCCGCTTGGCCACCGCACCCCGCAGGTCGGCGGCCAGCAGCCGGAAGGCCCGGGGGCCGCCGTAGTGATCGGGCCCGCCCGGGTCGGCGGCGAGCTGGGTCCGGAGCACCGCGAGGGTACGCGCGATCATCTCCTCACGCGCCGGATGGCGCACCTGCCGGAACTGCGAACGCATCGTGTACGGCACCTGGGCGTACCGCACCCGCTCGGCCTTCCAGGCGCGCAGGAACTCGGCGGCGGGCAGCGCCGCGTACGGATACCCGTCCGGGTCGTGCATGCGCACCCGCTCGCTCTCGACGCCCAGCACGACCACGAAGTGGTCGCTGCCCGAGAGCTGCGCGTGGTGCGGCATGTAGCCGAGCCCGCCCATGTCGAGCGGTCCCGCCAGCACGGGGCCCCGCCCGGCGGCCTCCGCGAGGCGGGCGAGCGCGGCTTCGGGCGCGCCCTCGCGCTCCTCCCGGCACTCCCAGCCGAGGGCGTCGAGGGCCGTCGTGATGCCCTGGTCCGGGTTGGCGAGCGGCGAGCTGAAGTAGACAAGCAGATCGCGCCCGGCCCGCAGGTAGAGCGTGCCGAACGGCATCGTGGTGAGGCACTCGATGAAGCCGGCCTCGGGCAGCTCCGCGGCGGCGGCGCCCGACTCGCGCAGCGCCATGTAGAGGCTATTGGCGTAGCAGTAGGCGCCGTTGCCCGAGTACCGCGTCATCGATCCGCACCGTGCGCCCCACCGCGCGCCACGCGGTGGGCCACGCAGTGCACGACGGCCACCGCGACGCCGGCCTCCGTGCTCACCGTGACGTCGTAGAAGCCGGCCCGCCGGCCCTGGCGGCGCTCGCGACCCTCCGCGACGAGTCGCGAGCCCGGCGCTGCCGCGGCCAGGAAGCTGATGGTCATCGTGAGTGCCACCGAGGTCTCCCCGTGCGAGTTGCACGCGGCGCCGAAGGCCACGTCGGCCAGCGAGAAGATCACCCCGCCGTGCGGATAGCCCTCGAAGTTGAGCATGTGGGACCCGAGCGTGAGGGCGACGCGGCAGTAGCCCCGACGCAACTCGAGGAACTCGATGCCGAGCGCCTGGGCCCAGGGGTCCCGTGCGATCCGCGCGGCCAGGGCCTCCGGCACGTCCTCCCGCGGGGCGGGCGAGGCCACGCGGCTACTGGACGGTCGCGGTGAGCGTCAGGGCCGTTTCCTTTGACGCCTGCTGGGCACCATAGCCCAGGATCTGGCGGGTGACGGCGTGGAGGCTGCTCGTGCTGCCGCCGAACTGGAGCCGGCCGCCACTGGGGACGATCAGCTCGGTGGCCGCCTCAACGACCTCGATCGTCCCCCCACCCCCGGGCGTGAAGTAGCTGATCACCGGCGTCAGCGTCACCCGGATCTGGTTGCCGGGCAGGATCACCGGCCGCACCGCCAGCGCGGTGCCCACCCGCTGCCAGGCGACGCCCTGGGCGACGTAGCCCTTGCCGGTCGCGTAGTCGTGGTAGTAGGCCATCTGCTGGTACGGCACGTCCTGCGCCACCATGATCGAGCCGGCGCCGCCGTCCTGGACCACCGTGAAGAGCCCCGAGGAGCGCGTGACGCGCGTGGTGGTGTCCTCCATCGTGAGGCCTCCGCGGCCGCGGGTGCGCACGTCCCCGCGGCCCTCCTCCACGATGATTCCCCCCCGCCCCTGCACCCCCTGGCGGGCGCCCTGGGTCTGCTGCTTGAACTCGAGCAGGACCTTCACCTGGCGGCCGCTCTGCGCGGCGGCGAGGCCGGCCAGTCCGACGAGCCCGCCGAGCACCAGGGCCGCGATCCCGACACGCCTTACGGAGATCACCCGGGGATCTGGGCCTCTTCGGGCAGACGGTCCCAGACCGGGATCCACTCGGGCGGCGTGAGCCCCACCGCGCCCGCCTTCTCGGCCACCTCCCGCGCGAAGGCCTGACGGACCTCGTCGTTGTCGCGCAGCTTGAGCCGGTACTTCCGGTAGAGCACGTTCCGGGCCGAGCCGGGGCGGCCGAAGATGTTCATGGTGCGGATGTACCACTTGTTGAGCGTGGCCTGGGCTTCGTCCCGGGTCTTGGGATCCTCGGCGAGCCGCTTCACCCAGAACTCCCCGTGGCGGATGTGGAACTTCTCCTCCTTGAAGATGCCCTCGATCGCGCGCACCCAGGGGCCGTAGGAGCAGGCGCGCACGTCCTCGAGCTGGTGGCCCGCCCCGCGGTCCATGCAGAAGTTGAAGAAGGTGAAGTCGGCCCAGGTGTCGATCGGGTAGTAGAAGATGTTCACCCGCTGGTCCGCGCTGATGCGGGCGGTGCCGATGTCGGCGTCGTTGGCGACCCGCATCGTGAACGCCTCGTCGTGCGCCCGCACGTGCGCCTCCACGTCCACGCCCAGGTCGGCCAGGAGCCCGTACATGACGGTGGCGTGGCGCAGCTCGTCCTTCACGATCTGGGCGACCACGTGCTTTTCCTCCACTCCGGGCGCCTTCGTGATCCAGGGCACGTAGCCGTAGCCGCCGGCCAGCTCCGAGTCGGCCTGCATGGTCATGAGATGGACCAGGTTGTCACGATACTCCGCCGTCATCTCCTCGGGGGACTCGATGCGGTCCCCCGCCTCGATGCGGGCCAGCAGTCGGGCTTCGTCGCGCTCCGCCATGACTATCTCCTTTCCACCACCCGCACCGCCTTGCCTTCGCTGCGCGGGATCGTCTTGGGCGCCACCACCGCGATCTCCGGATTGAGCCCGAGGTGGCCCCGGAGGCACTCCGACACCCGCGCCGATAACGCCGCGAGCTGCGCCGGCGCCCCCGCAAAGCCGCCCCACTCGCGCACCACGCGCTCGGCCGGCTCCACCTGCACCGCGAGCGTCGGGAAAGCCTCGCGGCGGTCGACTACCAACTGGTAGTGCGGGGCGAGATCCGGCACGGTCAGCAGGGCCGCCTCGAGCTGGGACGGGTAGAC
Source organism: Candidatus Rokuibacteriota bacterium (assembly GCA_040902305.1). Classification (GTDB taxonomy): domain Bacteria; phylum Methylomirabilota; class Methylomirabilia; order Rokubacteriales; family CSP1-6; genus CAMLFJ01. Next base: position 33,423 of record JBBDXN010000020.1, read on the forward strand.
GTTGACCCCCTTGATGATCAGCATATCGTCGGTGCGTCCCTTGATGCGAGCCATGCGCACGGTGGTGCGTCCGCAGCGGCAGGGCTCGGGATCGAGCCGGGTGACGTCGCCGGTGCGGTAGCGGATGACCGGGAGGGCTTCCTTCGTCAGCGAGGTCAGCACGAGCTCGCCCTCGGCCCCCCAGGGCAGTGGCGCGCCGCTCTGCGGATCCACGATCTCGGGCAGGAAGTGGTCTTCGTTGAGATGCAGGCCGTCGCGGGCCTCCACGCACTCGCCGGCCACCCCGGGGCCGATGATCTCGCTGAGCCCGTAGAAGTCCACCGCCGGGCAGCCCCAGAGCGCCTCGAGCTGGTTCCGCATCGCCCCCGTCCACGGCTCGGCCCCGAAGAGGCCGTAGGACAGGCCGATCGCGCGCGGGTCACTCCCCTGCTCCCGCAGGCTCTCGCCGATGTACAGCGCGAACGACGGGGTGCAGGCCAGGCCGTGCGGCCGGAAATCCTGCAGCAGCAGGATCTGGCGCAGCGTATTCCCGGAGGAGACCGGCACCACCGTGAGGCCCATGTGCTCGGCGCCGTCGTGGAAGCCGAGCCCGCCCGTGAACAGCCCGTAGCCGTAGGCGATCTGGATGAGCTGGCCGGCCTCGGCCCCCGCGGCGGCCAGCGACCGGGCCATGACCTCTCGCCAGAGCTGGAGGTCTTTCCGCGTATAGCCCACCACGGTGGGCTTGCCCTTGGTGCCGGAGGAGGCGTGGATGCGGACGATCTCCTGGCGCGGCACCGCGAACAGGCCGAACGGGTAGTGCTGTCGCAGGTGGTCCTTCACCGTGAACGGAAGCTCGTGGAGACGGTCCAGGCCCACCGCGTCGTCCTTCACCGAGGCGGCGGCGAGCGCGTCGCGATAAAAGGGCACCCGCGCGCGCGCCCAGGCCACGCTCGCGCGCAGGCGCTCCGTCTGGAGCGCGCGCATCGCGGTCCGGGAGGCGGTCTCGGCGTCGCGATTCCAGATCATGGCTCAGCCCACCGCCACCCGGCGCACGAGCCACCCTTGCCGCTCGAGGAAGCGCGCCATGGTCTCGAGGGTGCGCGGATCGGCGGCGGGATCGAGGCTGATACGGTCCGGCAGGACATGGCGCACCTCCGGGTAGGACACGAGCACCCGCAGCAGCGTGCGCACGCGCGGATCCCAGGAGAGCAGTCCCTGATGCCCGGGGTCCGCGCCATGCGGATCCCACTCGGTCTGGAATCCGACCCGCAGCGTGCGGCCGATCGCCGGGGCCGCCATCAGGGCCGCCGCGCGAGCAGGGCTTCGTAGTGCGCGACCATGGCCGCGGTCTGCTTCGCCGCCGCGAAGCGCGCCTCCACGAGCCGCCGCGCCGCCTGCCCCATGGTCGCGCGCCGGCCCGCGTCCAGCAGGAGCCCGATGGCCGCGTCGGCCATCTCGCCGGTCTCCGCCTTGGTCAGCAACCCCGTCTCGCCGTCGGCCACCACCTCGTCCACCCCGGAGGCGCGCACCGCCACCGCGGGCAGCCCGCAGGCATGGGCCTCGGCCAGCACCAGCCCCTGCGTCTCGGTCTCCGACGCGAAGAGGAAGAGATCGGCGGCGCGGTAGTAGTCGGGCAGCGCCTCTCGCGCCAGCCCCCCGTGAAAGACGATGCGCTGCCGCGCCCGCCCCGCCGCCGCGCGGCGCTCGAGCACCCGGCCGTGGCTTCCCTTCCCCACGAGGTGCAGGGTGGCGGTCGACACCGCGGCGGCCACCGATTCGAAGGCGTCGAGCACCCGCTCGAGGCTCTTCTCCCGGTCGAGCCGGCCGGTATAGAGGGAGATCAACCCGTCCGCGGGCAGGCCGAGCCGCCGGCGGGCCCGCTCCCGGCTGCCCGGGGCGAAGAGCGTGAGATCCACGCCGGTGGGGATGACCACCACGGGAGTGCGGACGCCACGGCCCCGGAGGGTCTCGGCCACGTGCTCGGAGGGCGCCACGATCAGGTCGGCGGAGTCGGCGAAGCGGCGGGCCAGGCGCACCGCGAGGCTCCGCACGAGGCGGGGCGGCAGCGGCACGTAGTGCGCGTACTTCTCGTACCGCGTGTGGTAGGTGAAGACGAGCGGGCGCTGCTGGCGCCGGGCCAGGCGCCGGCCGGTCACCCCGAGCAGGAACGGATGGTGGACGTGGACGACGTCGAGCTCCAGCGCCTGGGCCAGGCGGCCGAGGCGCCGCGAGATGGGCAACGGCAAGGAAAAGCCCGGATAGGTCGGGGCCGGAATCGAGGGATACCGGAAGACGAACGGAGGATCCGGCTGCGGGGGCTGGGCCGCCGGCGCGAAGACCCAGGTGCGGTGACCGAGCGCCTCAAGCCCCAGCCGCAGGGTCTCGACCGCGGTCGTGACCCCGCCGCGGAACGGCAGGTAGTTGTTGGTGAACAGCCCGACCCGCATCCACTACTCGTCCGGGCTCTTCGGATCCTTGCCGCGCTCGATCCGGTCGAAGTCGCCCGGCTTGAGCGACTCGAGCCACTCCTTGATCTTGGCCTGATCGTCACCCTTGCCGGTGCCGATCTCGGTCTCCTTGGCGACCTCGACGGTGCGGGCCTTCTGGACGACGTCCTCCTCCACGAAGATCGGCGCGCCCACCCGCAATGCCAGCGCGATGGCATCCGAGGGGCGCGAGTCGACCGTGATGTCGGCGTTGCCCAGGCGGAGGTGGATCACCGCGTAGAAGGTGTTGTCGCGGAGGTCGTTGACCACGACCTTCTGCACCCGCGCGTCGAGTGCTTCCAGGATGTTCTTGATCAGGTCGTGGGTCATCGGCCGTGGGGTGGAGATCTTCTCCAGCTCGAGCGCGATCGCGTTGGCCTCGAAGAGCCCCACCCAGATGGGCAGCGAGCGCTTCTCCTCCTCGTCGCGGAGGATGATCATGGGCATGTTGGAAAGTGGATCGAGCGCGAGCCCCTTCACTTTCATCTCCAGCCACATGGCGCCCTCCTAGGCCTCTAGCTCCCCGCGGAGGCTGTGCGGGAGGGCGCGCGCGATGCGCACCGGCACCACGCGGCCCAGCAGGTCACGGCCTCCGGGATCGAAGTTCACGACTCGGTTGCAGCGCGTGCGCCCGGCCGCCTCGCTCGCGTTCTTGCGGGAGGCCCCGTCGACGAGCACCGGCAGCGTCCGGCCCTCGAGGCGCTGGCTGCGCGCGGCGCCCACCTGGCCCGCGACCTCCAGGATCCGGCGATTGCGGTCGGCCTTGACCTCTTCCGGAACCTGATCGTCCATCTCGGCCGCGGGCGTGCCCGGACGCCGGGAGTAGCGGAAGGCGAACACGTTGTCATAGCCGACCTGCTCCACCATCGCGATCGTCCGCGCGAAGTCCTCCTCGGTCTCGCCGGGGAAGCCCACGATGAGATCGGTGGACAGCGCGAGGTCCGGCACCGTCTCCGTGAGCTCCGCGATCAGCTCGAGGTAGTGGGCCCGGGTGTACCCGCGGTTCATGCGCTCGAGCACCCGATCCGAGCCCGACTGCAGGGGCAGGTGCAGGTACTCGCAGACCTTGGGGACGTCACGGATGGCCCGGATCAGCCGGGGGGTGAGGTTGTAGGGGTTCGAGGTCGTGAAGCGGATGCGCTCGATGCCGTCGATATCGTTCACGCGCTCGAGCAGGGCCGCCAGGTCGGTGGGCGGGCTCAGGTCGCGCCCGTAGGCGTTCACGGTCTGACCGAGCAGCGTGACCTCGCGGCACCCCACCTCCGCGAGACCGCGGATCTCGTCCACGATGATGTCGGGGGGATGACTGCGCTCGCGGCCCCGAGTAGTCGGCACGACGCAGAAGGTGCAGTACTTCTCGCAGCCCTCCATCACGGTGACGAAGGCCTTGAGCCGCTGCCCACCCTCGGGCCGCGCGGTGATCTTGACCAGCGCGCTCTCGCCCGTCTCGAGCAGCGGCCCCCGCCCCTGCTTCACGCGACCCACCAGCTCGGCGACCCGGGCGATCGCCGGCGAGCCGAACACGAGGTCCACGTAGGGCGCGCGCTCCTGGATCCGGCCCTTCTGGAGCTGCGCCATGCAGCCCATGACCCCGATCACCAGATCGGGCCGCTCGCGCTTGAGGTGCCGCAGGACCCCGAGCTGGGAGAAGACCTTGTCTTCAGCCTTCTCTCGGATAGAGCAGGTATTGAGCAGGATCAGGTCGGCGTCCTCGGGGCGGTCCGTGAGTTCGTAGCGCTCCTGCTTGAGCAAGCCGGCCACCCGCTCGGAGTCGTACTCGTTCATCTGGCAGCCGTAGGTGATCAGGTGGAGCTTGGACATCTATCTGAGCAGAACGGCGGAAATTGAGGAGGACGGCGGAAAATTCATAAGTGGTCGGGACTTACGGTAGCACCCGCCCCCGGGCATGTCAAACCGGCGGCGGCTCAGACGGTCTCCTCGAAGACTCCGATGCGCCGGAACTTCTCGTGGCGCTCCTCGATCAGTGCCGCCTCCGACTTCGACTTGAGCTGCCAGAGCTGGTCCCGCAGGGCTGCGCGGAGGCTGGCCGCGGTGGCCTCCCAGTTGCGGTGGGCGCCCCCGACCGGCTCGGGTACCACCGCGTCGATGACGCCCAGCTTCAGAAGGTCCGGCGCAGTCACCCGCATCAGCTCGGCGGCCTCGGGGGCCTTCGCGGCGTCGCCCCACAGGATCGCCGCGCAGCCCTCGGGCGAGATCACCGAGTAGATCGCGTACTCGAGCATCAGCACCCGGTTGCCGACCCCGATGGCGAGCGCCCCGCCGCTGCCCCCCTCCCCGGTCACCACGCAGATGATCGGGGTGGGCAGCCCGGCCATCTCCCGGAGATTGCGCGCGATGGCCTCGGCCTGGCCGCGCTCCTCGGCGCCGAGGCCTGGATAGGCGCCCGGGGTGTCGATGAACGTGATGATGGGCTTGCCGAACTTGGCCGCGAACTGCATCAGCCGGAGCGCCTTGCGATAGCCTTCCGGATGCGGCATGCCGAAGTTGCGCGCGATGTTCTCGCGGGTGTCGCGGCCCTTCTGATGGCCGATCAGCACCACCGGCTCGCCGTCGAAGCTGGCGAGGCCGCCCACGATGGCCTTGTCGTCGCCGAAGACGCGGTCGCCGTGCAGCTCGACCCAGTCCTCCAGGAGCAGGTTGACGAGGTCGAGGGTGTGCGGGCGCTTGGGATGCCGCGCGATCTGGGCGCGCTGCCAGGCGGTCAGGTTGCCGTAGACGCGCTGCTGCTGGCGGGCGAGGCGCTCCTCGATCTTCGCGATCTCGTCGCGCGCCTCGAGCGGGTCCTCCGCGGTGCGCAGCTCCGCGATGCGGTTTTCGAGCTCGAGGAGCGGCTTCTCGAACTCAAGCTCGTCCGGCATACTCGACGAGTATACTGCCCGGCCCGAGCAGGCCTTCCACTTTCGTCACCAGGTCGGGGGCCGGATCCACCGCGAGCTCCTTCACCCGCAGCACCACCTCCTGCTCGGGCAGCAGCACGTGCAGGAACAGCGGGGTGCGGCCCTCGTGCTCGCGGCAGGCCGCCTTCACGGAGGCGAGCAGCTCCGCGAGCGACTCGGCCGCCGCGCTCACCCGGATGCGGCAGGCGTGCGCGGCGGTGGCATCGCTTCCATTGCCATTGCCGTGGCCGTTGCCGACCGCGTGACCCACGTTGCCCATCGCTTCCTCCAGGGGCTTGATCTCCTCCGCGAGCACGACCCGGCCCTTGTCGCTGTCGTCGGCCCGGCCGCGCACGATCACCGGCCCCTTGTGCCGGAGCGCCCCCGCGCAGCTCCGATAGGGCTCGGGAAAGATCGTGAGCGGCACGCTGCCGTCCATCAGTTCGAGCGTCGCGAAGGCCATGCGATTGCCGCTCTTGGTGGTGCTCTCGCTGAAGGCGCTCACCTGCCCGAGCAGGAGCACGCGGGCGCCGGTCGACCGCGCGGCCAGGTCGGCGGCGCCGAGCGCGCCGATGCGACGCGCCACCTCCCGGTACTGCTCGAGGGGGTGGCCCGAGAGGTAGAAGCCGAGCACCTCTCGCTCGTAGGCCAGCATCTCCTCCGCCGGCCACTCGGGTACGCGGGCCGCCGCCGGGGGCGCCGCCGCGGTCCGCGCGTCGCTCCCGCCGAGGACGTCGAAGAGCGAGACCTGCCCTTCTTCGCGGTCACGCTGCTGGCGCTGGCCGCTCTCCATCGCCTGGTCCAGCGCGGCGAGGAGCCCGGCCCGGCTGCCCTGCAGCGAGTCGAGCGCGCCCGCCTTGATCAGGCACTCGATCACCCTCCGGTTCACCAGGCGCAGATCAGCCCGGGCGCAGAAGTCGTCGAGGCTGGGGAAGCGGCCGTCCGCCTCGCGGGCCTTGACGATGGAGTCGATCGCGGTGGCCCCCACGTTCTTGATCGCGGCGAGCCCGAAGTGGATCGCCTCTCCCGCCACCGTGAACTGGGCGCGCGAGACGTTGACGTCGGGGGGCTCCACCCGCAGGCCCATCGCGCGGGTCTCCTCCACGTACTGGACGATCTTGTCCGTCTTCTCCATTTCGGAGGTGAGCAGGGCGGCCATGAACTCGGTCGGGTAGTTCGCCTTGAGGAAGGCGGTCTGGTACGCCACCACGCCGTAGCACGCGGCGTGACTCTTGTTGAACCCGTAGCCCGCGAACTTCTCGATGAGGTCCCAGATGCGCTCGGCCTTCCGCCCGTCGATCTCGTTGGCCTTGCAGCCCGAGATGAACTTCTCGCGCTGGGTGGCCATCAGCTCGCGGTCCTTCTTGCCCATGGCCTTGCGGAGGGTGTCGGCCTCGCCGAGCGAGAACCCGCCCAGGTCGGCGGCCAGCCGCATCACCTGCTCCTGGTAGACCATGATCCCGTAGGTCTCCTGGAGGTGGCGCTCCATCAGCGGGTGCTCGTAGGCGATGGCGGCGCGGCCGTGCTTGCGGTTGACGAAGTCATCGATGAGGTCCATCGGGCCCGGCCGGTACAGCGCGACCATCGCGATGATGTCCTCGATGCGCTGGGGCTTGAGCCGCTTGAGCGCGTCCCGCATCCCCGCCGACTCAAGCTGGAACACCCCGAAGGTGCGCGCGTCGGTCAGGAGCTGGTAGGTCTTGCCGTCGTCGAGCGGCAGCGCGTCGGCATCGAGCTCGACCCCGCGCGCCTCCTTGATCAGGCGGAGGGCGTCCGTGATCACGGTGAGGGTCTTGAGCCCGAGGAAGTCCATCTTGAGCAGGCCGAGCTTCTCGATCGGCCCCATCGCGTAGCCGGTGATCAGCTCGGGCCGCTTGGGGTCCCTGTAGAGCGGCACCCGCTCCATCAGGGGCTCGTCGGAGATCACCACCGCGGAGGCGTGCACCGACGCGTGCCGCGTGCAGCCCTCGAGCGCGCGGGCCACCGCCCACATCTCCCCCACCCGCTGGTCGCGCTTGACCTGCTCGGCGAGCGGCGGGGCCTTCTCCACCGCCTCGTCGAGCGTGATGTTGAGCGGGAAGCCGGGCACCAGCTTGGCCAGGCGGTCCGCCTCGCCGTAGGAGAAGCCGAGCACGCGCCCCACGTCGCGGATCACCGCCTTGGCGCCCATGGTCCCGAAGGTGATGATGTGGGCCACCCGATCCGCCCCGTAGCGATCCACCACGTAGCGGATGACCTCGTCACGCCGGTCGTCCGCGAAGTCGATGTCCATGTCCGGCATCGAGATGCGCTCGGGGTTGAGGAAGCGTTCGAAGATGAGCCCGTAGCGGATCGGGTCCACGTTGGTGATCCCGAGGCAATAGGCCACGAGGGAGCCCGCGGAGGAGCCGCGGCCCGGCCCCACCGCGATGCCCTGGCGGCGCGCGTAGCTGATGAAGTCCCAGACCACCAGGAAGTAGCCCGAGAAGCCCATCTTGGAGACCACGCCCAGCTCGTAGCGGAGTCGCTCCACCACCGCGTCGCCCGGGGACGAGCCGTAGCGGGTGGCGAGGCCCTCGAGGGCCAGGTGCTCCAGATACGAATCGAGGGTGAACCCCGCCGGCACCTGGTAGTTCGGCAGGTGGAACTGGCCGAACTGCAGATCCACGTTGCAGCGCTCGGCCACCGCCAGCGTATTGCGATAGGCCTCGGGCAGGTCCTTGAAGACCGCGCGCATCTCGTCGGCCGACTTCACGTAGAACTCGTTGCTCGAGAACTTCCACCGGTCGGGGTCGCTCATCGTGGTGCCGGTCTGGATGCAGAGCAGCGCCTCGTGGGCGCGCGAGTGATCCGCCTCGAGGTAGTGCGAGTCGTTCGTCCCGCAGAGCGGCGCGCCGATGGCGCGGGCGATCTTGATCGTGCCCTCGGTCACCGCCACCTGCTGCTCGAGCCCGTGCGACTGCACCTCCATGAAGTAGTAGTCCTTGCCGAACACCTCCTGGTACCAGCCGGCCGTCTCCTGCGCCTTCGCCGCGTCGCCCGCCGAGAGCATCCGGCTCACCTCGGAGTTGAGGCAGCCCGAGAGCACGAGTAGCCCGTCGGCGTGCTGGGCCAGCAGCTCGCGGTCCACGCGGGGCTTGTAATAGTACCCCTCGAGATAGGCCTTGGACACGAGCTTCATGAGGTTGGCGTAGCCGGCGCGGGTGCGCGCGAGAACCGTGCAGTGGCTCGCGCCCTCGTAGCCGCCGTCCTGGCTCGAGCGCTCGAAGCGGCTGCCCGGGGCCACGTAGAGCTCGCAGCCCAGGATGGGCTTCACGCCTGCCTTCTCGCAGGAGGTGTAGAAGTCCACCGCCCCGAAGAGATTGCCGTGGTCGGTGAGCGCGAGGGCCGGGAACTTCAGCGCCTTCGCGCGCTCGACCAGCTTCTCGAGGCGGGCCGCGCCGTCCAGCAGGCTGTACTCGGAATGCACGTGCAGATGGACGAAGTCGGCGTGTTTCAGGGCGAAGCTACTCCCACTCGATCGTGCTCGGGGGCTTGGAGGAGATGTCGTAGACGACGCGGTTGACGCCCTTGACCTCGTTGATGATGCGGCTCGAGAGTTTGCCGAGCAGGTCGTAGGGCAGCCGCGCCCAGTCCGCGGTCATCGCGTCCTGGCTCATCACCGCGCGGAGCGCGATGACCTGCGCGTAGGTGCGGAAGTCGCCCTGCACGCCCACGGTGCGCACCGGCAGCAGCACCGCGAAGGCCTGCCACAGCTCGCGCTCGAGCCCGGCCTGGCGCACCTCGTCCTGGACGATGGCGTCGGCCTCGCGCAGCAGCGCCAGGCGCTCCTCCGTCACCTCGCCCAGCACGCGGATGGCGAGCCCGGGCCCCGGGAAGGGCTGGCGCCAGATGATCTCGCGCGGCAGGCCGAGCAGCGCGCCCAGCTCCCGCACCTCGTCCTTGAACAGCTCGCGGAGCGGCTCTACCAGCTTGAATCGCATATTCGGCGGCAGGCCGCCGACGTTATGATGGGTCTTGATCGTCGCCGACGGCCCCTTGAACGAGACCGACTCGATCACGTCGGGATAGAGCGTGCCCTGGGCGAGCCACGGGATGTGCCCGAGCTTGCGGGCCTCGTCCTCGAACACCGCGATGAACTCGGCGCCGATGGCCTTGCGCTTGACCTCCGGATCCGTGACGCCTTCCAGACGATCGAGGAATCGCTTGGTTGCATCAACATTGATCATATTAACCTTGAAGGCATCCCGGAAGGTCCGCACCACCCCCTCGACCTCACCTCGGCGGAGCAGGCCATTGTCCACGAAGAGGCACGTCAGCTGATCGCCCACCGCCTTGTGGATGAGCGCGGCGACCACGGAGGAGTCCACCCCACCCGAGAGCGCGCACAGGACCCGATCGCGGCCGACCTGCTGACGGATGTTCTCGACCGCCGAGTCCGCGAAGGAGGGCATGGACCAGTCGGCGGCGACGCCCGCGGCGTCCAGGAAGTTCTTGAGGACCGTCTTCCCCTGGGGCGTGTGGGCGACTTCGGGATGGAACTGGACCGCGAAGAGCTTCCGGACCGGGTCGGCCATCGCCGCGACCGGGCAGTTGTCGGTGGTGGCCAGGCTCGTGAAGCCCGGCGGCGGCTTGAGCACGGTGTCCCCGTGGCTCATCCACACGGTCACGAGGCCGTCGGCCTCCGGCTCCACGCCGCGCAGCAGCCCCTCGCGGCTCAGGATCCGGAGCTGCGCCTTGCCGTACTCGCGACGCTCGGCGGGCACCACGTGGCCACCCATGAGGAAGCCCATCGCCTGCATGCCGTAGCAGATGCCGAGCAGCGGCAGGCCGGATTCGAGCAGGCGCTTGTCGGGCAGCGGGGCCTCGTCCTCGTACACGCTCGATGGCCCGCCCGAGAGCACGATGCCGGTGTAGCCGCCCGCGAGCACGCGGTCCACTGGATCGGTGCACGGCAGGATCTCGGAGTACACGCCCAGCTCGCGGATGCGCCGGGCGATGAGCTGGGTGTACTGACCGCCGAAATCGAGGATCGCGATCTTGCTGGGCGCGGGAGCCCGGGTCACCACCGTGAGCCTACCTGGGCGTCCCCAGCTTCTGGGCGCGCTGGAAGACCTTGCCCTCGGTCTTGATCGAGGGGGCGATGATCAGCTCGGTCTGCTGCAGCTCGCGAATGTTCATGGCGCCCACCGACCCCATGCAGGTGCGGATGGCGCCCACCAGGTTGAGGGTGCCGTCCTCGGTGAAGGCGGGCCCGAACAGGATCTGCTCGAGTGGCCCCGCGATGCCGACCCGGATGCGCGTGCCGCGCGGCAGGTTCGAGTGCGGCGTGGCCATGCCCCAGTGGTAGCCGCGACCCGGGGCTTCCTTGGCGCGGGCGAAGGCGGAGCCGATCATGACCGCGTCCGCGCCCGAGGCGAACGCCTTGCAGATGTCCCCGCCGGTGGTCATGCCACCGTCGGTGATGATCGGCACGTAGCGGCCGGTCCTCTTGTAGTAGAAGTCGCGCGCGGCCGCCGAGTCCGCGGTGGCGGTGACCTGCGGGACGCCCAGCCCCAGCACCTCGCGGCTCGTGCACGCGGCCCCCGGGCCCACCCCGATCAGCAGCGCGTCGACCCCGCAATCCATCAGCTCGAGACAGGCCTCGTAGGTGACGACGTTGCCGATGATGAGAGGGATCGAGAGGTGCTTCTTGAGCTGGCGGAGGTCCATCGGGGTGTACTCGCTCGCGACGTGCCGGGCGGTTGTCACGGTGGACTGCACGACGAAGAAGTCGGCGCCCGCCTCCTCCGCGATCTTGGCAAACCGCTCGGCCCGCTGCGGGATCGCGGAGACGAGGACCGGCCCGCCACCCTTCTTGATGTCGGTGATCCGCTTGTGGATCAGCTCTTCCTTGATGGGCTCGCTGTAGATGCCCTGGATGATCTTGGTGGCTTCCTCAAGGCTGGCCGAGGTGATGCGATCGAGGACGGCATCGGGATTCTCGTAGCGGGAGAAGATGCCTTCCAGGTTGAGGACCGCGAGGCCCCCGACCCGCCCCATCTCGATCGCGAAGGAGGGGCTCACCACCCCGTCCATGGCCGCCGCGATGATGGGGATGGGGAAGCGATGGCCGCAGAGCTCCCAGGAGATGTCGACCTCGCTGGGGTTGATGGTCAGGGCGCCGGGAACCAGCGCGATATCGTCGAAGCCGTACGCCGCCCGCGCCTTCCGTCCCCGCCCGACCCACATCCCCATACGCCCGCCTCCTGGCCTCGCCCGGCCCGGGCCCGGCTGCCGGCCGCCTGAACCCTGTATGTAGAGAACCGCCCGCCTCGACCTACTGTAGGTAGGGGGCAAGTATACGGGCGGCCCGGCGCGGGTGTCAACCGGGGTCACGTCCAGCCCGCATCAGGATCCTGGATTGGCCCGCTCCCAGAGCAGCCGGAGGCCTTCCAGCTTCAGCTCGGGATTGACGAACTGCAGACTCTGGACGACCTCCCGCATCTGCCCCACCAGGCCTCCGGTGCCCACCACCTTGACGTCGCCTTCCATCTCCCGGCGCATCCGCTCCACGATGCCGTCCACGAGCCCGGCCCACCCGTAAATCATCCCGGACTGGATGTTCGTGACCGTGTTGCGGCCGATGGCCTCCTTGGGCCGCACCAGCTCGACGCGGAACAGCCGGGCCGCCCGCGAGACGAGGGCCTCGGCCGCGGTGTTGATGCCGGGGGCGATCGCCCCGCCGATGAACTCGCCGCGGCGGTTCACGCAGTCGAAGCGGGTGGCGGTCCCGAAGTCGACCACGATCAGCGGCGTGCCGTAGAGCGCGATGCCCGCCACGCAGCTGACGACTCGATCGGCGCCGACCTCGCGCGGCACGTCCACGTTCAAGGGGAGGTCGGCCGTCACCCCCGGCTCGACATTCAGCGGGTTCACGCCAAAATATCGGTCGCACATCCACTCCAGCGCCTGCTGGATGGGCGGCACCACGTTGGAGATGGCGACGCCGGTGATGTCCTGCTGCGCGATGCCCCGGGTGTCGAGGAGCGTCTGGATGAACACGCCCCACTCGTCCGCGGTCTGCTCGCGCCGCGTGGTGAGCCGCCAGGAGGCGCGGAGACGTCCGTCCTCGTAGATGCCGAGCGAGGTGTTGGTGTTGCCGACGTCAATGACGAGCAGCATGCGCCATTCCCTCCTCGACCGTTCCGCCCGATACGATCTGGACCAGGCGCCCGTCCGTCGCGCGCGCCACCAGGATTCCGTCGTCCCCGACGTCCACCCCCACCCCATCGGAGCCGTCGGGCAGTCGCACGACCTGCCCGGGCAGCGTGGACCGCTCGAGCCACGCGCCGCGGAGCGCGGCGAAGCCGCCGGCCCGCCAGGCGTCGTAGTGCCGGGCGAGCTGCTCGAGCACCGCGGCCAGCACCGCATCGGCCCCGAGGGCGCGGCCGGTGACGAGGCGCAGCGAGGTCGCCCGGTCGGCGAGGGCCTCGGGGAACGCGGTCTGCGCGAGATTGACGCCGATCCCCAGGATCACGTGATGGAGGCGGCCCGCGCCGGCGCCCGCGCCATCGCCCACGCTATCGGAAGCCGCCTCGGCGAGGATCCCACACACCTTCCGACCGTCCACGAGCAGATCGTTCGGCCACCGGATGCGCGCGGGCACCGAGGCCACCGCGGCGAGCGCGTCGGCCACCGCGAGCCCGCCCACCAGCGAGAGCTGGGGCGCGGCGGTCACCGGGCCCGCCGGGCGTAGCAGCACGGAGGCCAGCAGGCTCTCGCCGGGCGCGTCCCACCAGTCGTGGCCGCGGCGGCCGCGACCGGCCCGCTGGTGCCGCGCGGTCACCACGGTGCCTTCCGGGGCACCCGCCGCGGCCAGGCGCTGCGCCTCGGACTGCGTGGAGTCGGTGACGTCGAGAGCGTGAACCGTGAAGTTCACCGCGGCGGGCTCCGCCCTACCCGAGCGCCGCGAGGCTCACGGAGAGCTTCTGCTCGGTCTGGCGCTGCTCGCCGAGGCGCTCGCGCTCCCGCTCGACCACCTCGGCGGGGGCGCGCTCGACAAACTCCGGCCGGGCGAGCTTGCCCTCCAGGAAGGCGATCTCCTTCCGCGCCCGCTCGATCTCCTTGCGCAGCCGCTGCCGCTCGGCGTCGAAGTCCACCACCCCTTCGAGGCGCACGAACACGTCGCCGCTCGGGGTCGTGGCCACCGCGGAGCCGGCCGGCCGGGCGCCGTCGCGGGAGACCGTGATGGCGGCGCGGGCCAGGCTACCGATCACCGCCGCGCTCCCCTCGAGCGCGGCCGCCACCTCTCGCCCCGAGGGCTTGACCGTCACCGCCAGCTCCACCGCCGGCGAGATCCGGCTCTCGCTGCGGACGGTCCGGATCGCGCTCACGAAGTCGAGCACCGGGGCCATCAGCCGCTCGGCCTCCGCGTCGCGCCCCTTGCGGGTGGCCTTGGGGAAGGGCGCGAGCATGATGGACTCTCCCGCGCGCGGCAGGCGTTGCCAGAGCTCCTCCGAGATGAACGGCATGAACGGATGCAGGAGCCGGAGCGTGGTCTCGAGCGTCTCCACCAGCGTGCGCTGGGTGACCGCCTTCGCCTCCGGGCTCTCCGGCTGGTAGAGGCTCCGCTTGGCGATCTCGAGGTACCAGTCGCAGTACTCGTGCCAGAGGAACTGGTAGACCGCGGACGCCGCGTCGTTGAAGCGGTAGGCATCGATCGCGGTGCGCACGAGAGCGGTGGCCGCGGTCAGGCGGCTCTTGATCCACCGGTCGGCCACCGACGGCGTGCCGCGCCGGGCGAGCGCGGGATCGTAGCCCTCCAGGTTCGACAGCACCAGGCGGGCCGCGTTCCAGATCTTGTTGGCGAAGTTCCGGTAGCCCTCGATCCGCTCCTCGCCCAGGCGGATGTCCCGCCCCTGCGCGGCGAGAGCGGCGAGAGTGAAGCGGAACGCGTCCGTGCCGTACTTGTCCATGACGCTCAGGGGATCCACCACGTTCCCCTTGGACTTCGACATCTTCAGACCCTCGGCGTCGCGGACGAGGGCGTGGATGTAGACGTGGCGGAACGGCACCTCGCCCATGAACTTGATCCCGAGCATCGCCATGCGCGCCACCCAGAAGAACAGGATGTCGAAGCCGGTGGACAGGACGGCGGTCGGGTAGAACACCTTCAGCTCCGGCGTCTCCGCGGGCCATCCGAGCGTCGAGAACGGCCAGAGCCCGGAGGAGAACCACGTGTCGAGCACGTCGGTGTCCTGGCGCAGCGGCCCCTGGCACCGGGGGCACGCGGCAAGGTCGGTGCGGGACACGTGCATGCTGCCGTCCTTGTCGCAGTACCACACCGGGATGCGGTGACCCCACCAGAGCTGGCGCGAGATGGCCCAGTCGCGGATGTTCTCCATCCAGTGGAAGTACGTCTTGTTCCACATCCGCGGGACGATCTTGATCTTGCCGGAGCGGACCGCCTTGATCGCGGGCTCGGCCAGCGGCTTGGTGCGCACGTACCACTGCTTGGACACGAGCGGCTCCACCACCGTCTTGCAGCGGTAGCAGACCCCGACCGAGTGCCGGTAGGGCTCGATGCGGTCGATGAGCCCGAGCGCCTGCATGTCCTCCACGATGCGCTTCCGGGTCTCGAAACGATCGAGCCCCGCGTACTTGCCGGCCAGCTCGGTCATCCGGCCGTCGAGGCCGATGACGCTGCGGATCGGCAGGTTGTGGCGGCGGCCGATCTCGAAGTCGGTGGCGTCGTGGCCCGGCGTGACCTTGATGACCCCGGTGCCAAACTTCGGGTCCACCGCGCTGTCCGCGACCACCTGCAGCGCGATGGTCCCCTCCACCGACGGCACCTCGAGCGTCTTGCCCACGTAGCGCTTGTACCGCCGGTCCTTGGGGTGGACCGCCACCGCGGTGTCCCCCAGCTTGGTCTCCGGCCGCACGGTGCCGAGGGTCAGCGGGCCGTACTTGATGTAGACGAACTCGGCGTCCTGCTCCTCGCGCTCGACCTCGAGGTCGGAGAGCACGGTCTGGCAGCGCGGGCACCAGTTCACGATGTAGTCGCCCTGGTAGATCAGGCCCTCTTCCCAGAGGCGCACGAAGACCTCGCGTACCGCCGCGGACAGCCCCGGGTCCATCGTGAAGCGCTCGCGGGCCCAGTCGCAGGAGGCCCCGAGCCGCTTGAGCTGGCGGATGATGGTGCCACCCGACTCCTCCTTCCACTTCCAGACGCGGGCGATGAAGGCCTCGCGCCCCAGGTCCTCCTTGGTCTTGCCCTCGGCCGCGAGCTGCCGCTCCACCACGTACTGGGTCGCGATGCCCGCGTGGTCGGTGCCCGGCATCCAGAGCGCGTTATAGCCGTCCATCCGCTTGTAGCGGATCAGGATGTCCTGGAGCGTGTTGTTGAGCGCGTGCCCGAGGTGGAGCGAGCCGGTGACGTTCGGCGGCGGGATGACGATGCAGTAGGGCTTCTTCGGCGAAGCGGTCTCGGCGTGGAAGTAGCCGCGCTCTTCCCACACGGCGTACCAGCGCGGCTCGACGAGCGTCGGGTCGTACCGGTCGGCGATTTCGCTCATGTTAACGCGTCATTGTAGCACGGGCGCCGCGCCGTGGAGCCGCCACCCCGCCGGCCCCCGCCTCCACGCCAGCACCCAGGGCACGCCCCCGCCGTCGCGCAGCTCGGTGGCCGCCACCGTCACCGGGCCCCCGGGGGCCGCGC
>JBBDXN010000021.1:0-12788 GCA_040902305.1 Candidatus Rokuibacteriota bacterium
GTGCCGGCACGCGATGGCCGGCGCGTCTCCGGCGTCATCGTGGAGACCGAGGCGTATCGGGGCCCCGAGGACCGCGCCTCCCACGCCTACCGCGGCCGGCGCACCCGGCGCACCGAGCCGATGTACGCGCGAGGCGGCACCGCCTACGTCTACTTCGTCTACGGCATGTACCATCAGTTCAACGTGGTGACCGGCGTGGAGCACGTGCCCCACGCGGTGCTCGTGCGGGCGCTGGAGCCGGTCGAGGGCGTGGACCTGATGCGGCGGCGGCGCGGCGGCGCGCCTTCGCTCAACCTCACCAGCGGGCCGGGCAAGGTCTGCATCGCGCTCGGCATCGACCGCCGGCTCGACGGGGCGGACCTCTGCGGGGATCGGATCTGGCTCGAGGAAGGCCGCCGCGCCCGACCCGCCGCGATCGCCTCGGGTCCGCGCGTAGGCATCGACTACGCGGAGGACTGGGTGGCGCGCCCGTGGCGCTTCTGGCTACGCGGCAACCCGTTCGTGAGCCGCGCGCCCCTCGCGGCTACACGCGCAGCCGCAGCCCGCTCCGGTCCAGCGTCCGGATGAGCGCCCACCAGAACAGCACGTACACCAGCGCGTAGGCCAGCGACGCGTTCACCGCCGAGGCCCACGGCGCGAAGAGATGCTCGAAGAGCCAGGCCTGCAGGCGCGGGCCGCCGGCTCCGACGCGGATGATCACCAGCAGCTTCGCGGTGAGGCTCGACAGGAAGAACAGCGTGAGCGCGTGCACGCCGAAGACCGCGAAGGGCGCGGCCCACGCGCGCCGGCCGCGCACCTCGATCACCCAGTAGCAGGCCGCGAGCGCCAGCGCGGCGAGCCCGGACATCAGCAGCGCGTACGAGCTGGTCCACAACGGCTTGTTGACCGGGAACGACAGGCCCCAGAGCCCGCCCAGCGCGGCGGCGGCCAGGCCGCCCGCGACCAGCCCGCCGACCGTTTGGCGCGCGGGCCGGCCGGCGCGCAGCCAATGTCCGGTCAGCACGCCGAGCAGCGTGGTCGCCGTCGCGGGCAGCGTGCTCAGGATGCCTTCTGGGTCGTAGACCCGCGTGGCCTGCCAGATGTGCCGCGGCCCGAGGACGAGGCGATCCACGTAACCCGCCAGGTTGCCGGCCGGGCTCAGATCCCCCGCGATCTGCCCGGGCGCCGGCACCCGCGTCATGACCAGCCAGTAGCCCACCAGCAGCAGGCCCGCCACGAGCGCCTGGACGCGCCAGCCCCGCGAGCCGCCGCTGAGCACCACCAGGAGGGCGGCCAGCAGATAGCAGACCGCGATCCGCTGGAGCACGCCCGGGATGCGCAGGGTCGCGAGCGGGAAGAACGGCAGCGCGTGGAGGAGCAAGCCGAGCGCGAAGATCATCGCCCCGCGTCGCAGCACGTGGCCCGGCAGCCCCCCGGTCCCCCGCGCGAGCGGCGGCCCCAGCGCCAGCGGGATCGCGACGCCCACCACGAAGAGAAAGAACGGGAAGACCATGTCGGTCGGCGTCCACCCGTGCCATGGGGCGTGCTGTAGCGGGGCGTAGACCGCGCTCCACGTCCCCGGATTGTTGACCAGCACCATCGCGGCCACCGTGAGCCCGCGGAGCGCGTCCACGGACAGCAGGCGCGGCGGCGCGCCGGGAGCGGTCACAAGATGGATCGGCCGGCGTCCACCATCAGGGTGGCGCCCGTGACGAAGGACGACTCGTCGGAGGCCAGGAACAGGATCGGGAACGCCACCTCGCGCGGCTCCGCCCAGCGGCCGAGCAGGTTGTCGCCCGCGCGCTGCGTGCGCATCTCCGCCTCGGAGACCCCGCGGGCCGCCGCGCGCCGGATATGATACGGCGTGATGGTGCCGCCCGGGCACACCGCGTTCACCCGGATCCGGTGCGGGGCCTCCTCGACGGCCAATACGCGCGTGAAGCCCAGTACCGCCGCCTTGGTGGTGTCGTACTGGCCCATGCCCGTGCGTCCCATGAGCCCGTAGACCGACGACACGTTGACGACGGTGCCGCGCCCGCCCGCGCGCAGCCACGGCAGCGCCGCCTTGCAGCAGTGCGCGGTGCCGAGCACGTTGACGCCGATGACGCGCTCCCAGTCCCCGGCGTCCGCCTCCGCGAGCGGCGCATAGACGCGCACGCCCGCCACGTTCACCAGGGTGTGGAGCGCGCCGAGGCCGGCCGCCGTCTCCTCGACGATCCTCCGGACGTCACGCTCTCGGGTGACGTCCCCGGTCAGCGCGAGGACCCGCGCGCCCGGCACCGCGTCGCGGATGCCCGCGGCCGCCGCCTCGACCGCCGCCACGTCGGCATCCAGCAGCGCCACCGCGGCGCCCTCCTCGGCGAAGAGCCGGCCGGTGGCCTCTCCGATGCCCCCACCGCCTCCGGTGACGAGCGCGACGCGACCGGCCATGCGGCCGGGCATCAGGCGAGGGTGAGCTGGTCGCCCGCCTTCACCACCATCCGCGCCATGGCGCCTTCGACCCAGCTCTCGCCCGGAGCCAGGACGACCGAGGTGGACCGGACGAGGAAGGAGCGCGGGTTTCGGCCGGGAGCCGGGCTGCCGTGATCGTGCAGCGCGCGGGCCGCGGCCATCATCCGCTTGCGCACCTGGATGATCGCGGTGTCGCTTCCGCCCAGGCGCTCCCGGGACCGATCCACGATCTCGCCCTGGCTCTCCTGGACCGCCTGGTCCTGCACCCCGAAGCCCGGAATGCCGCAATACATCCGGGTGCGATGGGCCTCCCAGTCCATGAAGTAGTCGTTGTCGCGATTGGCGGCGGTGCGCACGTCGCCGTAGGGCTCGGAGGTGGCGGGCGCGTAGTCGCAGACGTGCGCGCCCTTGCCCTCGACGTGGAGCGCGATCTCCTCGCCGGTCAGCGGGCGATCCGGGTGCCACGTCACCATCCAGTTCACGACGTGGGTATCGTCCATCGGCACCCAGATGTGCGACTGGACCACCCGCTCGTCGAGATCGGTCGGCGGCATGGTGTAGAAGGGCAGCAGGAACTGGGTGATGCGCCAGTACCAGCGGCCGTCCGGATTGGCGCGGCGGGCGCCGATCAGCACGCCGTAGTCGGTGTCGGCCACCTCGAAGCGCGGGGCGCGATCGCCGGTCGAGACCGCCGCGCCGACCCCGAAGCTCACCCGGTCCATGTCCTGGGTGACCTGGCTGTTGCGGTGATCGATCGGCGCGTGGAGGAACGAGATGTGGCTCGAGTCGATGCCGCCTTCCATGGCCTGGAACCAGTTGCAGTCCTGGACGCGGCGCGAGGCGAACGTGTGCCCCTCGGGCAGGAGCGTGAACTCCAGATCGGGCAGCGGCGGCGGCGGGCTGGCCGGCCCCATGTAGGCCCAGATCACGCCGCCGCGCTCCTGACACGGATACGCGGTCTGCTTCACCTTGGCCGCGAAGCTCGACTCCGGCGGCTCGTTGGGCATCTCGTGGCACTGCCCGTCCAGGCCGAACTGCCAGCCGTGATAGGCGCAGCGCATCCCGCTCTCCTCGACGCGCCCGTAGTAGAACGAGGCCCCCCGGTGCGGGCAGAACTCGCCGATGAGGCCGGCCCGGCCGCTCCTGCCCCGGAAGACGACCAGTCGCTCGCCCAGCAGCATGACGCGCTTGACGCGCCCGCCGGGCTCGAGCTCCTTCGACTCCACCACCGGGATCCAGTACTGCCGGATCAGGCCGCCCATGACGGTGCCCGGCCCGGTCCTCGTCAGGAGCTCGTTGTCCTCGCGGCTCAGCATCGCTCGAGTCCTCCTCGCACGCGGCAGCGGCGTGCCAACGGCGAGAGCGTAGCACGCGCCCCCCTCGCGTGGCCAGCCGGCCACCCACCCCGGGCCCCTTGACAGCCCGGCTGGCCACCACGTACGCTCCGCCGCGCCATGCCCGGCTCCGCGGTCCAGCTCCGTCTCGACGGTCCGGTGGCGCGCATCACCCTCAACCGGCCGGAGGCCCTCAACGCCGGGGACCCGCGCTGGGTTGCGGAGCTGAGCGACGTCGTGGCGCGCGTGGGCGAGGGCCGCGACCTGCGGGTCGCGGTGATCACCGGGGCCGGGCGCGCCTTCTCGACCGGCGTGGATCTCAAGGCCCTCGCGGGCGGCGAGATGACCCTGCCGCACTTCGTGGCCTGGGAGGACGCGATGACCGCGATCGAGCGCATGCCGCTGCCGTTCATCGCGGCGATCAACGGCCATTGTCTCGGCGGCGGCCTCCAGCTCGCACTGGTCTGCGACTACCGCCTGGCCGCCGCGGACGCGGTCATCGGCCTGCCCGCGGTGAAGGAATGCCTGATCCCCTCGATGGCCCTCTACCGGCTGCCCCGGCTGATCGGCGCCGCCCGGGCGCGCGAGATGATCCTCACCGGCGAGCCGATCTCGGCCGCCCGCGCCGAACAGATCGGCCTCGTCGATCGGGTCGCTCCGACCGCGGAGCTCCCGCGCGTCCTGGACGAGTGCGTCGCGCGCTTCCTGGCGCTGCCCGCCACCAGCTTGGCGGTGAGCAAGCGGCTCCTCGCGCGTGCCTTCGATCTCCCGTTCGAGGCCTTCCGTCAGGAGATGGAAGCGGGCTTCCGCCTCTGTCTCGATTCGCCCGACCACCGCGCGGCCATGGACGAGATCCGCCATCGCATGAAAGGGCCCGCGCGATGACCACGCCGGCGCCGCTCCTGCCCACCTCGGTCATCGGCAGCCACGGCCTGCCCGGCTGGCTCTGGCTCGCCCGCGAGGCGCTGCAGGCCGGCCGCCTGGGCGCCACCGACGTGCGCGAGGTCATGGAGGACGCCACCCAGGTCGCGCTGCTCGATCAGGAGCGGGCCGGGCTCGACGTGCTGACCACCGGCGAGATGGGCCGGGTGCGCTTCATCATCGGCTTCTACGATCACCTCCAGGGCATCCGGACCATGGAGGAGCCGCGCAAGCTGGGCCAGCCGCACTGGGACACCAATACGCCATTCGAGGTCGTGGAGCAGATCAGCGCTCCCGCCGGGCTCGGCATCGTGGACGAGTTCAAGCTGGCCCGCTCGCTCACCCGCAAGCCGCTCAAGGCCACGGTGCCCGGGCCCTACACGCTGATGTTTCCGCTCCGGCTCGGCGGCGGCTACCGCGATCGCGACACCCTGCTCGCCGACCTGGTGGGAATCGTCAACGCGGAGTGCCGCGCCCTGGTGGAGGCGGGCGCCGACTTCATCCAGATCGACGAGCCGCACAGCGGCATGTACGCTGGATCCTCCCCCAACTTCGCCAAGGGCGTCAACCGCGCGGTGGAGGGCGTGGAGGCGAAGATCGCGGTGCACGTCTGCTTCGGCAACCTCTACGGCCGCCCGTTCCAGCCGGTGCGCAGCTATCGCAACGTCTACCCGGCCATCCACGAGCTGACCGCGTCCCAGATCGTGCTCGAGTACGCCAACCGGGGCATGGACGATCTCGCGCTCTGGAAGGAGTTCCCCACCGACAAGGAGCTGGGCGCGGGCGTGATCGACGTCAAGGCCTTCAAGGCGGAGACCGCGGAAGAGGTCGCCGAGCGGATCCGCGCGCTCCTGCGCTACGTCGCCCCCGACAAGCTCTGGCTCAACCCCGACTGCGGCTTCTGGGAGACCCCGCGCTGGGCCACCCGCCTCAAGCTCGCCGCCCTCGTCGAGGGCACCCGCATAGCCCGCCGCGAGCTCTAGCCTGGGGTCAGGTCTTACATTCCGACATTTTCTGGGTCGCGAATGTCGGAATGTAAGACCTGACCCCGTCAGATGGCGGCGCGGATGAGGGCGAGGTGGTCTTCTACCGTGTCCTTGGCCACGATCGCGCGGAGTACGACTTCGTCGACCGCGCCGTCCCAGGCTTTCAGCGCGGCCTTGATGCCGTCGGCGGAGGTGGCGGCGATGGCGGTGTCCACCGGCTTCACGCCCATCCTGACGAAGTGGGCGTGGTAGGCGGGGATGGCGTCGTAGCGGCCGCCCTCGTCGGCCAGGCGCTCGGCGGCCGGGCCCAGGGCCACGCGAACGTAGGCGTAGAGCTTGGGCACCGGCCGCTTCGCGGCGGCGGCGCCGGCGCGCACCAGCTCGGCGGAGCGCTTCGCGTATTCCGGCGTGAGCCAGTTGAACAGGACGCCGTCGGCCACCCCGCCCGCCAGGTGGCACATCTTCGGGCCCAGCGCGGCCACGATCACGCGGCTGGAGAGCTTGCCTTGAATGGCGGCTACGCCGTCGCGCACGCGCTTGAGGGCCTCCGGATTCGGGCTGCCGACGCCGAGGAGCAGGCGGCCGGGCGCCAGCGCGTGGGTGCGCACGCCTTCGATGATGCTTTCGGGCCCGCGGGTGTGGAGCGGGATCACGCCCACGCCGAGGTCGAGGCGCCGGGTCTCGGCGGCCGCCTGCGCCAGCGAGCCCAGGCCGTCCACGGGACCAGGATGGTTCACCCAGAAGGAGCTGTAGCCGAGCGCTTCGGCCTCGCGCGCCGAGGCGCGGATGATCTCCGGCGACACCCCCGCGAAGACCGCGAATCCCTTTGCCGTGCCGGTAGCCATGACCCCCTCCTGTTCGTGTGATGGGGCCGATCATACGCCGTGACCGGCTTGCGCGGCGTGGCAATACGGGATACACCCGAGCGGTCATGCCAGAGCCCGCGCGCATGCGCATCCTCGCCTGGATGTGCGTGCTCATCGCCGTCAACCAGCTCGGCTTTGGCAGCATCGTCCCCGCGCTCGCCCTCTACGCGCGTTCCTTCGACGTCACCCAGTCCGCCATCGGCCTGGCCATCGCGGTGTACGGCCTCGCGCGCTTCCTGGTCGCGGTGCCCGCGGGTCAGCTCGCGGACCGGCTCGGCCGGCGCAACACGCTGGCCGCCGGCGGCCTCCTCGCCGCGCTCGGCAACCTGCTCTGCGCGCTGGCCCCGACCTTCGCCGCCTTCGTCGGGGCCCGCTTCGTGGCCGGCGCGGGGGCGGCCCTCGTGCTCACCACCGGCCTGATCGTGATCGCGGACATCTCGACGCCTTCCAACCGCGGGCGGATGATGTCCGCCTACCAGGGCGTCTTCATCTTCGCGGTCGGCATCGGCCCCTTGCCGGGCGGCCTGCTCGCCACCCACTGGGGCCTATCCGCGCCCTTCCTGGCCTATGCGGTCACGTCGCTCGTGGCCGCCGCGGTGGCCTGGCTCGCGGTCCCGGAGACGCGGACGATGCCGCGAGCCGACGAGCCGGCCCCCGCGGAGGTGCCTTACCGGGCCCAGCTGCGTCTGCTGCTCGCCCACCGTGGCTTCATGCTGGTGAGCCTCATCGCCTTCGTCAACGCGGTGGCCCGCACCGGCGCGCTCTTCAACATCATCCCGATCCTGGCCCGCGACCGCCTGGCGCTCGACCCCGACCGCATCGGCGCAGGCCTCGCCCTGGCGAGCGTGGTCGGCCTCGCGCTCGCCTACCCCGCCGGCGTGCTGGTCGACCGCTACGGCCGCAAGATCATCATCGTGCCGGCCACGATCATGTCCGGGCTGTCACTCCTCCTCTTCGTGCTGGCGCCGACCTACGGCTGGTTCCTCGCGGGCTGCGCGGCGTGGAGCGTGGCCATGGGCATCAGCGGCGCAGCCCCGGCCGCCTACGCCGCCGACACCGCGCCGGCGGGGATGAACGCGGCCGCGCTCAGCACCTATCGCATGCTGGCGGATCTCGGCTACGTGGTCGGGCCCATCGCGCTCGGCCTGGCCGCCGACCTCGCGGGCGCCGACGCCACGCTCGGCGGCACCGCCGTCCTGCTGGTGGCCGTGGCCCTGCTCTTCGCCCGGCTCGCCCCCGAGACCTTCCGGGCCGGTCGCTTCTAGACCCGCCCCGGCTAGCCGGTTTCACGCCGGCGCGGATCCGGGGTCTCATGAGCATGGCGAAGACGACCTATCACGTCCTGGGCGTTCCCCTCCGCAGCGGCTCACTGTACCCGGGCAGCGAGAACGACGCCCAGGCCTATCGCGAGGTCGGGTTGCTCGCGCGCCTGCAAGCGGCGGGATGCGCGGCCCGGGATGACGGCGACGTCGCCATCCCCAGCTATCTCCCTCATCACGCGATCCCTCCGATCAGGAGCTGGCCGGGTCCCCGCATCGCCTGGGACTGCGTCAGCGAGCGAATCGCGCCCTTGCTGCAACAGCCCGGGCATGTGCCCTTGCTGATCGGCTGCGATTGCAGCGTCGTGGTGGGAACCACCCAGGCGCTCATGCGGGCGACGGACGACGTGCACGTGCTCTACGTCGATGGCGACTTCGACGACGCGGCGCCGGACGCCGCGCACAGCCGGAGCGCGGCGGCCGCGGCGGTGTGGCTCCTGACGCACGCCGCCCCGTTCTGGGCCGGCCCACCGCTCAGGCCGTCGCAGGTCACCGTGATCGGGGCGAGCGCCCCCTCGCTCTCCGCGCCGGCGGGCCTGCGGTCCCTCTCCCTGGCCGACGTGCGGCGTGCCGGCCCTCGTGAAGCGGCGCGGCAGGCCCTCGAGGCCATTCCGGCGTCGGCGGCCGTCCTGCTTCACTTCGACATCGACGTCCTCCGGCAGGACGACATGCCGGCGGCCTACTTCCCTCACCCCGATGGGCTCAGCCGATCGGAGGCCGCGGAGCTGCTCGGCACGCTCCTGGGGGATTCCCGGATCCGGATCATCGAGGTGGCCGAGTACGCCTCCCTGCGTGACCTGGATCAGCGCTCCGTCAACACCCTCGTCGACTTGCTCGTGGCGGGGCTCAAGGGGTGACCTCCGGCGCTCAACGGGCGGCGCGGAACGGATAGATCAGCTGGGCCCAGTAACCGCCCGGGATCCGGCTGCCCGAGACGCCGTAGTCGACCGGCCAGCGGTCGCGCGGAAGGTAGTGCGTCCCGAAGACCCGGTCGATCACCGGCAGGTGCACCGCGAAGTTGACGTCCACCGGCTCGACCGCGTGGTGCCAGTGGTGGTACTGCGGGGTGGCCAGGACCCACCGGAGCGGTCCGAAGCGCCAGCTCACGTTGGCGTGGATGAGCACGGCCTGGAAGGACACGAACAGCACGTAGCCGAACACCGCGCCCGGCGCGAAGCCCAGGACGTACAGCGGCACGAAACTCAGCCCGCGCGTCAGCACGATGTCCACCAGGTGCAGGCGGGAGCCGGCCAGCCAGTCCATCTGCCGGCTCGAGTGGTGGATGGCGTGAAAGCGCCAGAGCCACGGCACCTGGTGGAAGAGCCGATGCACGGTGTACTGGGTGAGATCGGCCACCACGAGCACCTCGACGAACTGGAGAGCCAGCGGCTGCGCGGCGACCGCGGCCTGCAGCTCCGGCGCCACCGCCCAGCGGAAGAAGACCGCGGCCGGCGTCATGGTGAGGAACACGGTGAGCTGCACCAGCAGGTGGCTGACCCCGAAGTGCCAGAGATCCGTTCGCCACTCCGGTCTGAAGATCGGCTGCTCGCGCAGCCGTCCGAAGAGCACCTCGATCGGCACGAAGATGGCCGCGAGCAGGAACAGGTCGAGCAGGAACCAGTCGAGGCCCACGTGGCTCGAGCGCGCCACCGGGGTGGCCACCGCGACCTCGGAGCCGCCCATCACGGTGGCCAGCAACGCGAGCCCCGCGCCGGTGAGCCCGAGCGCCTTCCGCCGCTTCAGGACGATGCTGATCACCCCGAGCACGAACGCCACCCCGAGCGTCACCTTGATCGTGGTGCGGACGACCTCCATCGGGTAGACGTCGCGCAGCGCGGGAGTGGTGAGCACCGCGGGGAACCAGAGGCAGAGCACGGCGCCGAAGGCGAGCGCGCTCAGCACCGCCGAGAGCACGCCGGTGACCCAGCCGAGCACGCCGATCCGGCTCGCCATCGTGCCTCGATCGTAGCGCCCCGGGGGGCCCGGCTCCAAATCGGCGTCCGGTGGTATGGTGTGGGCCCATGACCACCCTCCTGATGCTGCCGCCCCAGACCGACACCACGCGCGAGTGGGCCGCGCGCGTGAACGCCGCCCTGCCCGAGCTGACCGTCGTCGTGGCGGAGGACGACGCGCACGCCGCCCGCGAGATCGGCCGCGCCGACGCCGCCTTCGGCACGCTCTCGCCGGCCCTGCTGCGGCAGGCGGCGCGCCTGCGCTGGCTGCAGGCGCCCCAGGCCGCGCCGCCCGCCGGGTACTATCACGACGAGCTGATCGCGCACCCGGCCGTCGTCACCAACTTCCGCGAGATCTACAACGACCACATCGGCGCGCACATCATGGCCTTCGTGCTGGCCTTCGCCCGCGGCCTGCAGTACTACCTGCCGCTCCAGCTCCGCGGCGAGTGGAAGCCGGCCCCGCCGGACACCGGCGTGGTGCACCTGCCCGAGGCCACCGCGCTGATCGTGGGCGTGGGCGGCATCGGCGGCGAGGCGGCGCGCCTCGCGGAAGCCTTCGGCATGCGGGTGATCGGGATCGACGCGAGGCGGAAGGACGCGCCGCCCGGCGTCTCCAAGCTCGACGGGCCCGACGCGCTCGACACGCTCCTGCCCGAGGCCGACTTCGTCATCCTCACGGTCCCGCACACCCCCGAGACGGAAGGGTTCATGCACCGGGCGCGGTTCCAGCGCATGAAGCGGAGCGCGTTCTTCATCAATATCGGCCGCGGCCTGACCACGCGGCTCGACGATCTGGTGGCCGCGCTGCGGGCCGGCGAGATCGCGGGAGCCGCGCTGGACGTCTTCGAGCAGGAGCCCCTGCCCGCCAGCCACCCGCTCTGGACGACGCCCAATGTGCTGATCACCCCGCACACCGCCGGCTACGGGCCCTATCTCGACGATCGCCGCTGCGAGATCCTGCTCGACAACTGCCGCCGCTTCCTCGCCGGCCAGCCCCTCCGCAACATCGTCGACAAATCCCGCTGGTTCTAGGGTGGGGTCAGGTCTTACATTCCGACATTCCTGGCCCGCAGCGACTCACCTCCCACGGGGAGAATGTCGGAATGTAAGACCTGACCCCGGGGCGGGCTGGGTGGTGCGGCGGACCTGGACGACGGTGCCGATGGTGCAGAGCATCAGGATGGCGACCGCGACGAAGAGCATGCGGGGGTCGCCGTGGTCGAGGAGCCAGCCGAAGGCGAGCGGGGTCAGGCAGGAGCCCAGGTCGAGCCCGGAGTAGACGAAGCCGAACACCTTGCCGGAGGCGCCGGGCGGGGTCGCCGCGCGCACCAGCATGTCGCGCGAGGGCCCGGTCGCGCCGTGGCAGAAACCGGTGAGCCCGAGCACCACCGGCAGCAGCGCCGGCGTCAGCGCGCCGGTGGCCAGCAGCATCATGAACCCGGCCGCGACGACCAGCCCCGCGACGGCCACGATATCGTGCCGCCGCGTGCGGTCGGCCAGAAGCCCCCCGGCCAGGATCCCGCCGGCCCCGCCCACCAGGAAGGCGGTGAGCGCCCCGGTCGCCAGCCCGAGCGGCGTATCGTAGATGCGCATGAGCGTGGTGACGCCGAAGGTCTGCACCCCGATGAGCGCGGTGGCGATGAAGGCGAAGTAGGCGAACGCAGACAGGATCGGCGCGGTGAGCAGCAGGCGCACGTCGCGCCTGGTCGTGCTCCGCGGCTGCTCCGCCCGCCGGCCGCCCACGGACGCGCGGAGCTGGGTCGCCAGCACCGAGACCACGACCAGGCCGGCGGCGCCCACCGCGGTCAGCGCGGCGCGCCAGCCGAAGTGCGCGGTGAGGCCGACCACCACCGTGGGCGCCACCGCCCAGCCGAGATTGCCGGAGATCGAGTGCACGCTGTAACCGCGCCCGATCCGGCGCGGATCCACCGACGCGTTCAGGATCGAGTAGTCGGCGGGGTGGAAGACGCTGTTGCCGAGGCCGGCCAGCAGCGCGACCGGAAGGAGTAGCCAGTACGACGGCACCAGCCCGGCCAGCGCGATCGAGGCGGAGAACAGCGCCATGCCGCCCAGGAGCACCCGATGCGCCCCCACCCGATCCACCAGGAAGCCAGAGACGGTCTGGCCGATGCCGGAGGCGCCGTAGAACACGCTCATCGCGAGACCGAGCGCCACGTACGGCACGCCCCAGACCTCCTTCAGCAGCGGGAAGAGCGGCGGCAGGGTCAGCTGGAAGAAATGGCTGAAGAAGTGGGCGGCGCCCACGAGGCCGATGATACGAATGTCGGCGATGACCCGGACGTCGCGGCGGAAACCGGCACGATCGGTGGGAGCGGACACGCGAGGCTATTGTACACGACGTTTTGCTATGATCGGGCCGTCCACCCAAGGAGGGCGGCCATGGATACGACCTACTCCCTCGACCAGTTCCTCGCCGACACGCGGGTCACCATCCGGACCAAGGGAATCCCGGCCGGGCTCGCCGAGATCCGCGACCACCTGGAGAAGCTGCTGCACAACCCGGATCTCCTGAAGAAGCACCTGGGCGATCCGGTGCCCCACGTCGAGCGCACGACGATCGGCCACGATCCCGAGACCGACGTGCACGTGCTCGTACATGGACGGGCGAAGGGCGCCAAGTCCTCCGTGCACGACCACGGGCCGTGCTGGGTGGTCTACGGCAACTACCAGAACGCGACCCGGATGCGCCGCTGGCGCCGGCTGGACGACGGCAGCCGGCCGGGCCACGCCGAGCTCACGCTGCAGCGCGAGTTCCTGAACGAGCCCGGCCATGCCGCTGCCTTCGCGATGGGCGACATCCACTCCATCGAGTTCGGCGACGACACCTTCTTCATCCGCGTGACCGGCGGCGACGTGGAAACCAAGGAGACCCACCGCTTCGACGTGGAGAAGAAGACGGTGGAGATCGCCAACCGCGCCCAGGGGCAGAGGTGACTCGGGGGGGGGGGGGGGGGGG
>JBBDXN010000021.1:12798-29927 GCA_040902305.1 Candidatus Rokuibacteriota bacterium
CCCTTCCGAACCTCCCCCCAACCAGGATTGCGCGGGCGGAGCCCGCGCTCGAAGCGGACCGGCTAGACTTTCCCCCAGTAGGCGCGCGCGGCGGGGAAGACGGGCTTGCAGCGGGTGGGCTCGGTGGACCCGTCGAGCACGTCGGCCACCCCGCGCCAGACCGCGTAGTGCGGAGTGTTGCGATGCGCTTCGAGCGCGGCCTGGTCCTTGTAGACCTCGTAGAAGTAGTAGACGTTCTCGTCCTTCTCGTCCTGGAGCACGTTGAAGCGCAGGCAGCCCGGCTCGTCCCGCTCCGAGCCGAGCGCGTCCGCCTCGATCGCCTTCAAGAACTTCTCCCGCATCCCCGCCTTGATCTTCGCCTTCACCCAGATCGCGAGCATCGCCGCCTCCTCCGGTTCGAGTGTGAGCCGCGCCGACATTACCACGGCCCCGGGCCGGCGCGGCGGCTTGCCTTCCCCGGCCCGCCCGTCGTAGCATCCCGACGGGAGACACGACCATGGATGAATCCTCGATCAGCGCTCTCACGTTCGACGTCTTCGGCACCGTGGTGGACTGGCGCACCAGCGTCATCCGGGAGGGCGAAGCATTCGGCAAGCCCCGCGGCATCTCGGCGGACTGGGCCAAGTTCGCCGACGCCTGGCGGGGGCTCTACCAGCCCGCGATGGAAGAGGTCCGCAGCGGGCGCCGGCCGTGGATGAAGCTCGACGACCTCCACCGCGAGAGCCTGGTGCGGCTGCTCGCCGACTTCGGCATCGGCGGCGTGTCCCCCGCCGAGATCGATCATCTGAACCACGCCTGGCACCGGCTTGATCCGTGGCCCGACGCGGTGCCCGGCCTCACGCGGCTCAAGACCCGCTTCACCCTCGCCACGCTCTCCAACGGCAATATCGCCCTCATGGTGGACATGGCCAGGCGCGCCGGGCTGCCGTGGGACGCGATTCTGGGCGCCGAAGTCGCGCGCGCCTACAAACCCACCCCCGAGGCATATCTCCGCAGCGCCGAAGCCCTCGGCCTACGCCCCGAGCAATGCCTGATGGTGGCGGCGCACCCGGCCGATCTGGCGTCGGCGGCGCGCTGCGGGCTGCGCACCGCCTACGTGCCGCGTCCGCTCGAGTACGGTCCCGGCCGCCCGGGATCCGCGCCCGAGCCGGGCCAGCCGTTCGACGTGGTGGCGGGAGACTTCGTCGAGCTGGCCGAAAAGCTCGGCTGCTGACGCCGTGGCCGGCATGCCCGGGCTCTTCGATCTCCACGGCAAGGTGGCCCTCGTCACCGGGGGCAGCCGCGGCCTGGGGCGCGCCATGGTGCTGGCCTTCGCCGAGGCCGGCGCCGACGTGATCATCGCGAGCCGCAAGCTCGCCTCCTGCGAGGCGACCGCGGCCGAGGTGCGGCAGGCCACCGGCCGCCGCGCGCTCCCCGTCGCCTGCCACGTCGGGCACTGGGGCCAGGTGGAGGCACTCGCCGAGACCGCCTACAAGGAATTCGGGCGCGTGGACGTGCTGGTGAACAACGCGGGAATCTCGCCGCTCTACGATCGCATCGAAGACGTCACCGAGGATCTCTGGGACAAGGTGCTCGACGTGAACCTGAAGGGCCCGTTCCGGCTCACCGCGATGGTCGGCGCGCGCATGGCGGCGGGCGCCGGCGGCTCCATCATCATGGTGTCGAGCACCTCCGCGATCCGTCCCACCGCCAACGTCATTCCCTACGCGGCGGCCAAGGCCGCGGTGAACGCCATGACCGAGGGCTTCGCGCGCGCCTTCGGACCCACCGTGCGCGTCAACTGCATCATGCCGGGGCCCTTCCTCACCGACATCTCGAAGGCCTGGGACCTGGAGGCGTTCCGCGAGCGCGCCCGGACCACGATGGCGCTCGGCCGGGGCGGCCTACCCGAGGAGGTCGTGGGGGCCGCGCTCTACTTCGCCTCCGGCGCGTCGAGCTTCACCACCGGGGCGGTGCTCGGCATCCACGGAGGAGCGGCCTGACCCCTCTGGGGAGGAGCGGCCTGACCACCTGGGGAGGAGCGGCCTGACCACCTGGGGAGGAGCGGCCTGACCCATCTGGCGCCCACGGACGAGACGCCGGCCGAGGTCGCGCCGGTCCGGCCCGGCGAGCAGCTCGACTGGGCCGCCCTCGACGCGTGGCTTCGCCCGCGCCTGGCCGACGTCCTCCCGGCGGCCCGAGGGCCGCTCGAGGTCTTGCAGTTTCCCAACGGCTCCGCCAACCTCACGTACCTGCTCCGCGTCGGCCCGCACGAGCTGGTGCTGCGCCGGCCGCCGTTCGGCCAGATCGCGCCCGGCGCGCACGACATGAAGCGCGAGTTCACGGTGCTCGCGCGACTCTGGCGCCACTTCGACCGCGCCCCGCGCGGCTACCTCTTCTGCGACGATCCCGCCGTCCTCGGCGCCGACTTCTTCGTGATGGAGCGGCGCCAGGGCGAGGTCGTCCGCGACGCGATCCCGCCGGCCCTGCGCGCGCATCGCGATCCCGGCCGCCGGCTCGCCTTCGCCCTGGTCGAGGCGATGGCCGATCTCCACGCGCTCGAGCCCGCGGCCTGCGGGCTCGCCGACCTCGGCCGCCCCGAGGGCTTCGTCGACCGCCAGCTCGACGGCTGGGCCAAGCGCTGGGCCCTCGCCCGCCCGGAAGACGCGACCGGTGAGATGGAGCGCATCCACGAGCGCCTCGCCGCTCGCCGACCCCGGCTCAGCCGGGCCTCCATCGTCCACAACGATCTCAAGCTCGATAACTGCCAGTTCGCCCCGGAGAACCCCGACCGCGTGACGTCGATCTTCGACTGGGACATGACCACCCTCGGTGATCCGCTCGTGGACCTCGGCACCCTGCTCAACTACTGGCCCGATCCGACCGACACGGAAGCGACCCAGCGCGGCACCCGGCCGGGCCTCGCGCGCATGGGACTGCCGACGCGCGCGGAGATCACCGCGCGCTACGCCGCGCTCACCGGCGCCGATCCGGCCGCCGCCCGCTGGTGGGAAGCCTTCGCGCTCTGGAAGACCGTGGTGGTGGTGGTCCAGCTCCACCGCCGCTGGGTGCGCGGCGAATCCACCGATCCCCGCATGGCCCATATCGCGGACCGCGCGCCGTCGCTGGTGGCGGCGGCCCGGGGCGTGCTCGACCGCGCGGGGCTCTGACCCATGTACATCGTGGGCATCGACGTCGGGGGGACCTTCACGGATCTCACCGCGGTGGACGCCGGGACCGGCCGCGTGGTCGTCACCAAGGTGCCGTCGCGCCCTCGCCACGAGGCCGCCGCGGTGCTGGCCGGCCTCGAGGCGCTCGGCATCGCCGGCGCGGACGTGCGCCGCCTCGTGCACGGCACCACCGTGGGCACCAACGCGGTGCTCGAGCGCCGCGGGGCGCGCGTCGCGCTGCTGACCACGGCCGGGTTCCGCGACCTGATCGAGATCGGCCGGACCAAGCGGAATATCCCGGCCCTGTTCATCCCGACCTTCATCCGCCCCAAGCCGGTGGTGGAGCGCAAGCATCGCTTCGAGGTGACCGAGCGGCTCGGCCCGGACGGCGCGGTGCTGGTCCCGCTCGACCCCGCCTCCATCGAGCGCGCGCTCGACGGCGCCCTCGCCGCCGGCGCGGAAGCGGTGGCGGTGTGCCTGCTCCACGCCTATCTCAACCCCGCCCACGAGCGCCTGGTGGCCGACGCGGTGAAGGGCCGGGCGCCCGCCCTGCCGGTCTCCTGCTCCGCCGACGTGGTGGCCGAGTACCGCGAGTTCGAGCGCTTCTCGACCACCGTGCTCAACGCCTATCTCCAGCCCCTGATGGAGGGCTACCTGACCTCCCTGGAGGAGCGGCTGCTCGCCACCGGGTACACCCACGGCGTGCTCACGGTCGCCTCGAGCGGCGGCATGATGACCACCGACACCGCGCGCCGGTTGCCGATCAAGACCATCTTCTCGGGCCCGGCGGGCGGGGTGAGCCAGGCGTGCTTCGTGGGCGCGGCCGCGGGCATCCGCGACTTCATCACCTACGATATGGGCGGCACCTCCACCGACGTCTGCCTCGTGCGCGAGCTCCAGCCGCTGATGACCGCCGACGCCATGGTGGGCGCCTTCCCGGTCAAGGTCTCGCAGATCGACATGCACACGGTGGGCGCGGGCGGCGGCTCCATCGCCTGGCTCGACGTGGACGGCAGCCTCCAGGTCGGCCCGCGCAGCGCGGGCGCTTCGCCGGGGCCGGCGGCCTACGGCCTGGGGGCCACCGAGCCCGCGGTCACCGACGCCAACGTGGTGCTCGGCCGCATCGGCACCCGCCGGCTCCTGGGCGGCAGCATCGCCATCGATCCCACGCGAGCGCGCCGGGCCGTCGCGGACCTGGCCGCGCGCATGCAGCGGCCGCTCGGCGTCGAGGCCCTCGCCGAAGGCATCGTCACGATCGCGGTCGCCCGCATGACCTCCGCGATCCGGGAGATCTCCATCCAGCGCGGCCACGATCCGCGCGATTTCACCCTGATCGCCTTCGGGGGCGCGGGCCCCATGCACGCCCTCGCGATGGCGGAGGAGATCGGCCTCCCGCGGGTCCTGGTCCCGCGACACCCCGGCAACTTCTCGGCGCTGGGCCTGCTGGCCGCCGACATCAAGCACGATGACGTCCGCACGCGCGTGGGCCTGCTCGGCGAGCGCCTCCCCGCGCTGCGCCTGGCCTTCGCGGAGATGGAGACCGCCGCCCGCCAGCAGCTCGAGCGGGAAGGCTTCGCGCCCGAGCGGCAGAAGCTCCTGCGCTCGCTGGATCTCCGCTATCGCGGCCAGGCCTTCGAGCTCAACATCCCGGCCCCCGACCCCGAGCTCCGGATCGACCGCATCGCGGCCGACTTCCATCGCCAGCATCGCGACACCTATGGCCACGCGAATCCACCGGCCGCGATCGAGGTGGTGAACGCGCGGCTCACCGCCTACGGCCTCGTGCCCAAGCCGGCCGCGGAGCGGCACGCGGCGCCGGGGGCGGGGCTCGAGGCCGCGCTGGTCGAGCGCCGCCCGGTCTGGTTCGAGGGCCGCGCGCACGACTGCCCGGTGTGGGACCGCGAGCGGCTGCCCGAGCGGGCCGTCCTGAGCGGCCCCGCCATCGTGGAGGAGTTCGGCGCCACCACCGTGGTGCCGCCGGGCTGGCACGGCGCGATGGACCCCCACGGCAACCTCCGCTTCGAGCGGGAGACCCGCGCATGAGCGCCTCCACCGTGGACCCAATCACTCTGGAGGTCCTGCGCGAGACCTTCTCCTCCATCGTGCGCGAGATGCGAGTCACCCTCGTGCGCACCGCCTACTCCTCGATCCTCTACGAGGGCGAGGACTTCTCCTGTGTGCTCATGGACGGCGACGCCCAGCTCGTGGCGATGTCCAAGGGGCAGGACCACCCGCTCCACATCGTGCCGATCAGCTGGTCGATGAAGTCGGTGAAGGCGAAGTTTGGCGACGACATCCACCCGGGCGACATCTTCCTGCACAACGACCCCTACACCGGCGGCACCCACCTCAACGACGTGGCCATGATCTATCCGCTCTTCGTGGACGGGCGGCTCTTCGTCTTCCCGGTGGTGCGCGCCCACTGGGGCGACGTGGGCGGCATGAGCCCGGGCAGCCTCTCCGGCGACGCCACCGAGATCTTCCAGGAAGGCGTCCGCATCCCGCCCATCCGGATCGTGGATCGCGGGATGCCCAACCAGGCCGCGCTCGACCTCATCTTCCACAACATGCGCGGGCCCCGGGAGCGGAGGGGCGACTTCGACGCCATGATCGGCACCTGCCGCAAGGCGGCCGAGCGGGTGGAGGCGCTCGCCGCGCGCTACGGCGCCCCGGTGGTCCGGGCCGCGGTGGTGGAGCTGATGGACCGCGCCGAGCTGCGCATGCGCCGGGCGATCGGCGCGCTCCCCGACGGGCAGTACTCCTACGAGGCGCACCTCGAGAGCGGCCGCGTGCGGCTCGAGCCGCTCAGCATCCGGGCCCGCGTCACGGTCGCGGGCGAGACGATCACGGTGGATCTCACCGGCACCTCGCCCCAGGCGGCCGCGCCCACCAATGTCGGGCCCGCCATGGCTCCCACCGGCGCCTTCACGATCGTCAAATCGTTCCTCGATCCCGGCACCGACGTGAACTCGGGCGCCTTCCGCCCGCTCACCGTCATCACCCCGCCCGGCACTATCGTCAACGCCCATCCCCCCGCGCCGTGCGGCGGCATGGTCGAGGTGAAGTACTGCGTGGAGACCGCGGTGATGGGCGCGCTGGCCCAGGCCCTCGACGGCCGGGTGGCCGGCGATCTCAAGGGCGGCGGCAATCACTGCTACGTGGGCGGGCCCGATCCGCGGACCGGCGAGACCTTCATCTTCTACGAGTACCCGGCGGGCGGCACCGGGGGCTTCCACGGCGGCGACGGCAGCAATACCGTCCGCACGTGGACCGAGAGCGACATGACCACGCTCCAGCCCATCGAGGCGGTGGAGCAGCTCTACCCGGTGCGCATCGAGCGCACGTCGCTCCGCGAAGACTCGGGCGGCCCGGGGCGCTGGCGCGGCGGCCTCGGCCTCACGCGGGAAGTCCGCATCCACGTGCCCGCGACCCGCCTCTCGGTGCTCGCGGAGAAGGCGGTGCTCCCGCCCTTCGGCGTCTGCGGCGGCGGCTCCGGCGCGACCAATCGCTTCTGGGTGCGCCGCGGCGACCAGCCGATCCAGCCCTCCCCGCTGCCCGGCAAGGTCGGCGGCTTCCCGCTCCAGCCTGGCGACGTGATCCTGATGGAGAGCTCGGGTGGCGGCGGCTTCGGCGATCCCCTCACCCGCGATCCGGCCGCGGTGGCCGCGGACATCGGCGAAGGATACGTGACCCCGGCCGCGGCGGAGCGGGACTACGGCGTGATCTGGCGCGACGGCGCGGTCGACACCGCCGCAACCACGGCGACCCGCACGGCGCTACTCACCGGGCGGGTCCGCGTGCGCTTCGCCTCGGTGGCCGATCTCGACGCCGAGCGGGGCCGGCTCGTCCGCCTCGACACCCGGACCGCCGCGCGGCTGGGTGTCGGGCCGGGCGCCATCGTGGAGCTGGTGAACCCGGGCGGCGCCCCGCTCCGCGCGTGGGTCGAGTCGCTCATGCCCGGCGACGGCCAGCGCGGGGAGATCGCGCCGAACGCGCTCGCCATGCTCGGCCCGGCCGAGGCGCTGGTGGAGGTGCGGGCGGTGCACTCGGGATCGCTCGCCCCGGTCGAGCCACCCTCGACCCCCGCCCGGTGAATCGCCGCGCGTTCCTCGGTGGTCTGGCCAGCGGGCTGCTCGCGGCGCCGCGTGTCACCGGGGCGCAGCCGGCGGAGCAGGTCGCTAGTACCCGCGCGCCCGGTCCACCAGGTTCAGCAGGGGCGCGCCGGCCAGGAACCGCCGCAGGTTCTCCGCGAACAGCACTGCGCACTTCTCGTCGTAGCTCGGCAGGAAGCCCGAGACGTGCGGCGAAACGATGACGTTGTCCACTCCGTAGAGCGGATGGCCGGGCGACGGCGGCTCCTGCTCGAAGACGTCCACCGCCGCGCCCGCGATCTGTCCCTCCCGGAGCGCCCGGGCCAGCGCTCCCTCGTCCACGCTGGCGCCGCGGCCCACGTTGATGAAGAAGGCCGACGGCTTCATCCGGGCCAGGGCCCGGGCGCCGATCAGGCCGCGGGTCTCGGGGGTCAGCGGCGCGCAGAGCACCACCACGTCCGACCGGGCCAGCAGCGAGTCGAGCTGCCCGTGCCCGAGCCACTCGTCCGGCAGCGCGCCGTCCGGATCGCCGGTGCCGGGCAGCCCGTAGCCGTCGTCGGCCCGGCGCGACGGGTCGCGCTTGCACGCGAGCACGGTCATCGCGAAGGCGGACTTGGCGATGCGGGCCAGCTCGCGCCCGATACTGCCGTAGCCGATGATGCCGAGCGTCGCCCCGCGCACCTCGGCGGGGACGAAGAGCGGCCAGCGCTGCTCGTCCGGCGGCCAGCCCCCGCGCCCCTGCCACTCCACCATGCGCGGCACCCGGTGGGCCAGGGCCAGCAGCATGGTCACCGCGTACTCCGCGATGGTCGCCGCGTGCACGCCGCTGGTGGTGGTGAGCGGGATGGCGGTCTCCGAGTAGAGGGGGTGGTCCGCGAGCGCATTCACCCCCGCCATGTGGAGCTGCACCCAGCGCAACCCGGGGGCGCGGGCGAGGTCGCGCGGCGGGGCGCCCGCGTAGAGCACGTCGGTCTTGCGGTAGTCGGCGGTCTCCGCCTCGGCCTGCGACACCAGGATCTCGGGGGAGACCGCGCGTAGCCGGTCGAGCTGGCCCTGATCGAAGCGCATCGTCACGAGCACGTTGAGCATGGCGGCCATGATATCCTTCCTGCTCGCGAGGAGGCGACATGAAGACCGAGCGCAAGGGATTCCGGCAGATGGTGGACGAAGCCAAGTCGCGCATCAAGACCATCAGCCTCGAGGAGGCCAAGAGCCGGCTCGGGAGCGATCGCGTCGTATTCGTCGACCTTCGGGACGTCCGCGAGCTGGAGCGGGAGGGCATGATCCCCGGCGCCTTCCACTGCCCGCGGGGCATGCTCGAGTTCTGGGTGGACCCGGACAGCCCCTACCACAAGGACGTCTTCGCGTCCGGCAAGGAGCTGGTCTTCTACTGCAACGGCGCGTGGCGCTCGGCCCTGGCCACCGACGTCGCGCAGCAGATGGGCCTCGACTCCGTTGTCGAGATGGACGGCGGCTTCACCGAGTGGAAGAAGAAGGGCTATCCGGTGGCCGAGAAGTCTTCCCGGAAGTCCTAGATTCGCGGCCCGCCCGCCCGCGACGGCGCCTCCGGCCACGAGGCCGAGTCTTCGAGCGAAGGCTCCGGCTCCGAGTCGGACGCCAGGATCTCCACCACCACGCCCATCCCCGGCTCCATCCGGATGCTCTTCAGGATCACCTCGCCGAGCCCCATCGCCTGAGCCCCGCGCACCGCGCGGCCCAGAGCGCTCTCGGCCGCCCTCTTCACGCCCTCCTCCGTCGCGTCGTCCTCCACCGGCGCCACCGTCACGATCGACGCCATCGCCGCCGCTGCGGGAGCGGCCGACGCGACGACCGCGGCAAGCATCAAGGCCAGCATCAACCCCGTCATCGATCGAGTCATCGTTTCCCTCCTCGCATGTGTCTCTGCCTCCCGAGGGGGCAAGGACCGTGCCGGGTCCGAGCCAAGCGGCGAAAGCGCGCGTGATCGCGCGGTTGCGCCGCGGGGGACCAAAAATATGTAGGCCTTACCGCGTTGGTTCGACCGACTCACGGGCCGGCGCGCGGCGCGCATTCGCGTGGTAGCATCGGGAGCATGCCGACCGGACCGAACGACGAGCCGCCGATCGACGACACGCATCCGCCAGACGTGCATCCGCCAGACATGCATCCAGAAGTCCTGCCCGCCCCCGTGCCGCAAGGGCCGGTCATCGAGCAGCCCGCGAAGCTGATCCGCATCGCCGCGATGATCCGCGAGCTGCTCGAGGACGTGCGCCACTCCAAGCCGGACGAGGCCGGCCGCAAGCGCCTACGTATAGTCTACGAGCGCGCGCTTGCCGGCTTGAAGGAAGGCGTGTCGAAAGAGCTGCAGGACGAGCTCGAGACGCTCACGATCCCGCTCGACAGCACCTCGAGCGAATCGGAGATCCGGCTCGCGCAGGCCCAGCTGGTTGGCTGGCTCGAGGGCCTGTTCCAGGGCATCCAGGCCGCCCTGTGGAGCCAGCAGATGCAGGCACGGGCCGAGATCGAGGGCATGCGCCGGCACCGGGGACTGCCGCCGGGCCCGGGGGCCATGCAGCCCCGCGAGCCCGGCCAGTACCTCTAATCTACCTACCTACGGTAACCTTTTCCTCTTCCCGGATGAGGGCGTCTTCACTGGGCGTCACCTTGACCCCGTGGGAAGGGAACTGGAGCAGGTGCCGAACTCCCTCTGTCTTTGCGTCGGGTTCCGTGCGGAACGCGACTTCGTAGGAGCAGTGGGTGCAGCTCATCGTGTAGGTCGCCATGGGGTCCCTCCTCCTGGACTGCCGCAGCAAGGAGCAAGAGGGGTGCCATCGCGGTCGCATCCACCCGGTGCTAGAATCTCCGGCCAGATGACCGGTCGGCTCATCACCAACGTGCGCATCCTGGACGGCACGGGCCGCGAGCCCTTCGCGGGCGCGGTGCGCGTGGATGGCAACCGGATCGCGGACGTCGCGTCGGGTCCGGTGGCGGCCCGGGCAGGCGACACGGTCATCGACGGGCGCGGCGCCACCCTCATGCCCGGGCTCATCGAGCCGCACGCGCACCTGAGCTTCGCCGACGTGGTGTCGTACGAGATGACGCGCCTGCCTCCCGAGGAGCATCTGCTCGCCACCATCCGCAACGCGCGCACCATGCTCGACGCGGGATACACGAGCGCGCTCTCCGCCGCGGCGGCCAAGCCGCGGCTCGACGTGGTGGTCAAGCGCGAGATCGAGGCGGGACGCCTGCCGGGGCCGCGGCTGCTCGCCAATGGTCCCGAGATCACGGTGACCGGCGGTCTCGGCGACACCAACCTGCTCCACCTGCCGTATCACGAGACGCCGACCTTCTGCTGGGTGGCCGACGGCCCCGACGCCATCCGGCGGGTCTGCCGCCTCCTCGCGCGCGAGGGCGTGGATCTCCTGAAGCTCAATCTCTCCGGCGATCTCGGCACCTCCGCGTGGTCGTCGGAGCTGACCCCCATGGCCGAGGCCGAGGTGGCGGCGGCCATGGAGGTGGCGCGCGCCCGCCAGATCCGGGTCTGCGCGCACTGCCGGAGCGGCGACGCGGTGCGGATGGCGGTCCGGCACGGGATCGAGATCATCTATCACGCCAACTACTGCGACGAGCAGGCCCTCGACGCCCTCGAGGCCGCGCGCGATCGCGTGTTCGTGGCCCCCGCGCTCGGCATCACCTACAACCTGAGCCAGGCCAACGGCCAGTGGGGCATCACCCCGGAGCGCGCGCGGGACTTCGAGCGGGAGCTGGCCGCCTCGGTCGAGACGGTCGGGCACATGCGGCGCCGCGGGATCCGGGTGCTGCCGGGCGGCGACTACGGCTTCATCTACACGCCGCACGGCACCTACGCGCGCGATCTCGCGCTCTTCGTGAAGATCCTCGGCTTCTCGCCGATGGAGACGCTGGTCGCCGCGACCAGGCTGGGCGGCGAGATCATGGGCCGGCCCGGCGAGCTGGGCCTCGTGCAGCCGGGCGCCCTCGCGGATCTGCTGCTGGTGGACGGCGATCCCCTCGCGGACATCGCGATCCTGCAAGACCCTCGCGCGATCCGCATGATCATGAAGGACGGGGCGCTCCACAAGTCGCCCGCCTGAGGCGCGGCGACCCGCATGAGCAAGACGCGGGGGCCGGCCGCTCCCGAGACCCAACGACGACGTGGAAGCCATCGGCGACGGCGCCCCCTGCCTGGTG
Organism: Candidatus Rokuibacteriota bacterium; assembly: GCA_040902305.1. Classification (GTDB taxonomy): domain Bacteria; phylum Methylomirabilota; class Methylomirabilia; order Rokubacteriales; family CSP1-6; genus CAMLFJ01. The sequence goes on from JBBDXN010000021.1 coordinate 24,227, forward strand.
GCCAAGCGCCGGGACCGGACCTACCTCGACCTGCTCCGGGGCAGTCTCTTGTCCTCACCCTCGCTTCGGGAGTAGGATCTCCGCGACGGGGGCTCCCGACCGACCCAGGAGGGCGTCATGCTAGAGCGGCTCATCTCCGGCGACAACCACATCGATCTCACCTACTGCCCGCCCGATCTCTGGTCCGGGCAGGCGCCGTCCAAGTGGAAGCTGCTGGTGCCGCGGGTCGAGGAGCTGGAGGACGGCTGCCACTGGTTCGTCGAGGCGCAGGACAAGGGGATGTGGAACGGGGTGGGCCCCGGCTTCCTCAAGCGGACGCCCGGCTCCTTCGCCCGGATCGACGAGATGGCCTCCTGCGGCTTCGAATGGGACCATCGCGCGGGAGCCAGGCCCCGGCCCACCACGCCCGAGCTGCGGCTGGCCGACCTCGACCGCGACGGCCTCGACGCCGAGGTGGTCTACGGCTGCCTGATGATCAACGACATGATCACGCTCGGCGAGCGCCGCGCCTGGGCCAACGCGATCTACAACGACTGGGCCGCCGACTTCGCCCGCAAGTCGGACCCGAGCCGGATCTACCCGCTGGCCATCATCCCCAACAACGACCCGCAGGTCGCCGCGGCCGAGGTGCGCCGCTGCGCCAAGCTGGGGCTCAAGGGCGGCGATCTCGGCTTCAAGAGCATGAGCATCCCGCTCTACCAGCACGAGTGGTACCCGCTCTGGGAAGCCGCCGCCGAGTGCCACTTCCCGATCGCCTTCCACTCGACCGGCTTCAAGGCCCTGCGCGCTCCCGACTCCCCGCAGATGGAGCAGCAGTACATGCTGCAGTGGCGGCTGGTGCGCTCCTCGCTCTTCCAGCTCGACACCATGGAGGTGCTGGTCTCCCTGATCACCTCCGGGGCCTGCGAGAAGTATCCGGACTTCAAGTTCGTGCTGGGCGAGTCCGGGGTGACCTGGCTGCCCTACGTGTTCGACCGCTTCGACACCGAGTACGAGGACCGGGCCCGCGGGCTCGGCTTCTCGATGAAGCCCAGCGACTACTTCAGGCGGCAGGGCTACGTGACCTACCAGCAAGACCAGTTCCTCGAGCCGATCATCCCGCTGGTGGGCGAGGACAACATCATCTGGGGCGCCGACTACCCGCACCCGGATTGCGTGTGGCCGGACTCGCGCCGCCACCTCGAGAAGAACCTCGGCAACCTGCCCGAGCGCGTGCAGCGCAAGATCACCTACGACAACGTGGTCAACCTCTACCACCTGCGTTGAGCGAAAGGATCCCATGACCACCACCGCGCTCGAGATTCCGTCGCTCAAGGGAAAGGTATCGGACGAGGAGTGGGCCGTCCGCGTGGACCTGGCCGCCGCCTACCGGCTGGTGTCGCGCTACGGCTGGGAGGACCTGGTCTTCACCCACATCTCGGCCCGGGTGCCCGGCACCGAGGACCAGTTCCTGATCAACCCTTACGGTCTCTTCTTCGACGAGATCACCGCCTCGAGCCTGGTCAAGATCGACCAGATGGGCAGAAAGCTCGAGGAATCGCAGTTCAACGTGAACGCGGCCGGCTTCATCATCCACAGCGCGATCCACGCGGTCCGTCACGACGCCAAGTGCGTGCTGCACACCCACACCGCGAACGGGGTCGCGGTCTCCACTCAGCGGGCCGGCCTGCTGCCGATCTCCCAGCACTCGCTCTTCGTGCTGGGAAGCCTCGGCTACCACGACTTCGAGGGCCCGGCGCTCGATGAAGCCGAGAAGCCGCGCCTGGTGGCCGATCTGGGCGACAACCGCTGCCTCATCCTCCGCAACCACGGCCTGCTCACCGTCGGCGAGACCGTGGCCGACGCCTTCGTGGCCATGTACTACCTGGAAGCCTCCTGCGCCATCCAGACCCGCGCGCAGTCGGGCGGCGGCGAGCTGATCCCGGTGCCCAAGGACGTGCTGGACCGAGGCTACGCCAACGCCACCGCAAACCAGCGCCGCAACGGCGGCCAGGGCCGGCTCGTGTGGCCGGGCCTGCTGCGCCGCCTGGACCGAACGGACCCGTCCTACCAGAATTGAGCGGTCCCGGCGACCCGCTGCGCTTCGGCACCGCCGCGGGCGGGCGGCGCAGCGAAGACGGGCCGCTCCTCACCGGCCGCGGACGGTTCACCGACGACGTGGATCTGCCCGGCCAGGCTCACGCCGCGTTCGCGCGCGCGTCGGTGCCTCACGGGGTGATCCGGTCGGTCGACACGAGCCGGGCCCTCGTCCTGCCCGGTGTGCTCGCCGTGCTCACCGGCCGAGATCTCACCGCGGCCGGGCTCGGCGCGATCCCACCCGCGGCAGCCTTCCCGGGTCGCGGCGGGCGGCCCCTGGCCTCGGCCCCCATCCCGCCGCTGGCCGTCGAGCGCGTGCGCTACGTGGGCGAGGCGGTGGCCATCGCGGTCGCCGAGACGCCGGCCCAGGCCGCCGACGCCGCCGCCGCGGTCGTCGTGGACCTCGATCCGCTCCCCGCGGTCTCCGACGTGGACCGGGCCCTGGCGGCGGGCGCGCACCCGGTCTGGGCCGACGCGCCGGGCAACGTGGCCTTCGACTGGACGGACGGGGACACCGCGGCCGTCGATGCGGCCGTCGACCAGGCCATCCGCGGCGACGGGCACGTCGCCCGCGTGCGGCTGCAGGACACGCGGCTCGCCCCTTCGGCCCTCGAGCCGCGCGCGGCCATCGGCCAGTGGGACGAGACCACCCAGCGGTACACGCTCACCGCCAGCACCCAGGGCGTCGCGGTGGTCCGCCGCCTCCTCGCGGAGGGCGTCTTCAAGATCCCCCCCCAGCAGCTCCGCATCGTGACCCCCGACGTTGGCGGCGGCTTCGGCATGAAGGTGCAGGCGTATCCGGAGTACGCGGCGCTGCTCTTCGCGGCGCGCCGACTCGGCCGGCCGGTGAAGTGGTGCGCCACGCGGATCGAGAGCTTCCTGGCCGACACCCACGGCCGCGACGGCGTGCTCGAAGGCGAGCTGGCCCTCGATGCGGCCGGCCGCTTCCTGGGCCTGCGCGTGCGCACCCGGGTGGGCCTCGGCGCCTACGTCTCCGCCTACGCGGCGGTGTTCGGAACCAACAACACCAAGAACTGCCTCTCGAGCGTGTACCGCATCCCGGCCATCTGCATCGACGTCACCCTCGCCTTCACCAATGCGGCGCCGCTCGGACCCTATCGCGGCGCGGGCCGGCCGGAGGCGCTGTATCTCATCGAGCGGCTGATCGACCAGGCGGCCACGACCACCGGCATCGACCGGGTGGAGCTGCGCCGGCGCAATTTCATCGCGCCCGGCGCGATGCCCTACCGGACCCCGAACGGCCCCGTCTACGACAGCGGTGAGTTCGAGATGATCATGGATCAGGCGCTGGCCCTGGCCGACTGGAAGGGCTTCCCGCAGCGGCGCGCGACGTCCGAGCGGGCCGGGCGCCTGCGCGGCATCGGCCTCGGCTGCTTTCTCGAGGTCGCGGGCGGCATCCTCGACGAGACGGCCGACCTGCGCTTCGGCGCCGACGGCACGGTGGCGCTCCACACCGGGGCCCAGCCGATGGGCCAGGGCCATCTCTCGACCTTCCCGCCGCTGATCGCGGCCCGGCTCGGCATCGACCCCGGCGCGGTGCGCCTCGTCCAGGGCGACAGCGATCTGGTGCCGGCCGGCACGCCCAGCGTCGCCTCCCGTTCTCTGATGATGGCGGGCAGCGCGGCGGCTCTCGCCTGCGACGCGGCGATCGACACCGGGCGCCGCGTCGCGGCGCTCTACTTCGAGGCCGCCCTCCCCGACGTGGAATTCGCGAGCGGCCGCTTCCGCGTCAAGGGCACCGACCGGGCCATCGGCCTGCTCGACCTGGCCGCCCGCGCGCGGGCGCTGCCCGGCGTGCCGGAGGACCTCCGCGACGGGCTCGACAGCACCGCCAAGTTCGTCTCGCCCCAGATGAGCTTCCCCAACGGCTGCCACGTCACCGAGGTCGAGATCGATCCGGAGACCGGCGCGGTGACGGTGGTCGGCTACGCGGCGGTGGACGACGTCGGGCGCATCGTGCACGAGCCCATCGTGGAGGGCCAGATCCACGGCGGGATCGCCCAGGGCCTGGGCCAGGTGCTGGGCGAGCACGTGATCTACGACGAGCACGGCCAGCTCCTCACCGCCTCGTTCATGGACTACATGCTGCCCCGCGCCGACGATCTGCCCGCGCTGCGGGTGGGCCATCACGGGGTGCCCTGCACGACGAATCCCCTGGGCGTGAAGGGCGCAGGCGAGTCGGGCGTGGCGGGCGCGCTGCCCTCGGCGGTGAACGCGGTGCTCGACGCCCTCGCGACCCGCGGAGTGCGCGAGCTGGACCTGCCGATGTCCCCCGCCCGCGTCTGGGCCGCGCTGCGCGCCTGACGACCCGCCATCTGTCTGCGTCCGGTGACATTGACCGGCCGCGCGGGACTCGCTAGGCTCGGGGCATGCCTCGCGCGGAGATCAGGACCCGTCGCTTCAAGCGGGTCGAGTACGACCGGTTGATCGAGAGCGGCTTCTTCCGCCCCGGCGACCCCGTCGAGCTGCTCGGCGGCCAGCTCATCGTCGCGGAACCCCAGGGCAGCCGCCACTTCGCCGCGGTCCGAGCGGCGGAGGAAGCGCTCCGGGCCGCGTTCGGTCGAGGCTGGGAAGTCCGCGGCCAGGGCCCGCTGGCGCTCGACGAGGAGTCCGAGCCCGAGCCGGACCTGGCGGTGGTGCCCGGCAATTTTCGTGACTACCAGGTCGCGCACCCCTCGCGGCCGGTGCTCGTCGTCGAAGTGAGCGAGTCGAGCCTCGCGCTGGATCGCGAGCACAAGGGCAGTCTCTACGCACGCGCGGGCCTCGCCGACTACTGGATCGTGAATCTCCCGGAACGCGCCCTCGAGGTATACCGGGAGCCGGCGCCCGACCCGGCGGCGACGTTCGGCTGGCGCTACGGCCCCGTGACGGTGCTCGGGCCCGGAGCTGCGGTCTCCCCGCTCGCCTTGCCGGGCGGCCGCATTCGCATCGTCGATCTCCTCCCCTGAAGCCTCGCGGCTAGGCCTGTCGGCGCCCTCCATTGGCAGGAAGCCGCTGGCTCATGCTTTCAGCGTGTTCCGACCTGGTGGGAGAGAAAATGGGCGAGATCGATCAGGTCCTGGTCGCCGAGCCCGGCCAGCTCCTGCGCCATCGCCCCACCGTAGCCCAGCCGGGTCCCCCTCTTGTACTCGCGCATGGCCTTCAGCAGGTACTCCTCTCGCTGGTTGGCGAGCCGCGGCATCTGCTCCCGGCCGGAAAAATCCGGGTTGTGGCAGACCCCGCATGGGTGGCGCAGGGTCAGGGTCCGCCCCCGCGCGAAGCGCTCCGGATCAGCGGCGCCCTCGGGCGGCGGAGGCGGTGGAAGCCTGGTGATGCGCTCCGCGAAGGCCAGCAGATCGTCGTTGGTGAGCCCCTTGGCCGCCGCGGTCATGGCCGCGTTGTCCCGCCGGCCCTCGCGGAAGAGAAAGAGCTGAGCGACGACGAAGAACGCGGGCTGCCCGCCGAGCGACGGCGTCTCCGGGATGCGGGACCGCCCATCGGCGCCGTGGCAGGCCAGACACACCGTGAACCGCTCGTCCACCGACTGAGCGGCCGCCCGCGCGACGGGCACGAGCGCCAGGGCCGCGAGCGCGGCCACGACCGCGAGGCGGGGGGGGGGGGGGGG
>JBBDXN010000021.1:29937-48434 GCA_040902305.1 Candidatus Rokuibacteriota bacterium
CCGGGAGCGGGCGCAGCCCCGCTCCCGGCCCGCCGGGCGACGTCACTTGCCGTAGCTGACCCGGTAGATCGCGCCGGCGTGATCGTCGGAGACGAGCAGCGAGCCGTCCTTCAGCACCAGCACGTCCACCGGCCGGCCGAGATAGGCATTGTTCTCGACCAGCCCGGTCAGGAAGGGCTCGGCCGCCCTCACGGTGCCGTTGCTGTTGAGGAACACCGCGATCACGTCGGCCGCGTACTTCTGGGTGCGGTTCCACGGTCCGTGGCGGGCGATGAAGATGGCGCCCTGGTACTTCTGCGGGAACATCTTGCCGGTGTAGAAGCGCATGCCGAGCGGCGCCGAATGCGGGCCCAGGAGCAGGGCCGGACTCACGAAGTCCTCGCAGGCCGTGCCCCAGCCGAGCTGCGGGTCGGCGAAGTCGCCCTGATGGCAGAACGGGAAGCCGAAGTGCTGGCCCACTTTGGCAAGGCGGTTCAGCTCGTCCTGCGGAAGATCCTCCGACAGCCAGTCGCGCTGGTTATCGGTGAACCAGAGCTCGCCGGTCTTCGGGTGGAAGTCGAAGCCCACCGTGTTGCGCACCCCGCGGGCCACCACCTCCATGCCGCTGCCGTCGAGGTTGATGCGGCGGATCTGCGCGTGCTGATCCGACGGCTCACAGATGTTGCAGGGCGCGCCCACCGGCACGTAGAGCTTGCCGTCGGGGCCGATCTTGATGAACTTCCAGCCGTGCGGGACGTCGCCCGGGAGCTGGTCGTAGATCGTTACCGGCGCGGGCGGGTTGTCGAGCTTGTCCTCGATGCCGTCGTATCGGGTGATGGCCTTCGGGGTGGCGACGTACAGCGAGCCCTTGTGGAACTCGATGCCGTTCGGGAGCATCAGCTTCTCGGCCAGGGTCTTCACCTCGCGCTTGCCGCCCTTGTTCACCACCGCGTAGATCTTGCCCGCGCCGAACAGCGAGCTGACGAAGATGGTGCCCTTGTCGCCCTGGCGGAGGCCGCGGGCGTCGAAGACGTTGGAGGCGTACACCTCGACCTTGAAGCCGGCCGGCACCTTGATCTTGGCGAGCGGCAGCTTGTCGGCCGGGGTGGGAATCGGGAACGCGGGCACCGGCGCCATCTGCGCCCCCGGGCCGCCCTTGGGCCGGCCGACGGCCCAGAAGGGCTCTTCCTCCTGCTTCGGCGGAGCCGCGGGTGGCGTGCCGGGCTGCTGCGCGATGGCGGGCCACACCGCGAGGGCGAGCCCGGTCACGGCAACGATCGACCAGACGATCGGCCGCGTCAACGAGGCGCTCATCATAGCGATCCTCCCCTGGTCCAGCGGGGTGCACTTCTCCTGTCGCGGGCGAAATGCTAGCGCGTCGCCGCAAGCAGGTAAAGGGATATCGCACCACGGAACGGAGTAACATGACCGCCGGTGAAGACCTCGAGCGCGGCCAGATCCAGGTGCTGGAGAACCGCGTGATCGTCCACGTCCGCACCCCGTACGAGGACGACGAGCCGCCCGGGCATCGCCGGCACCTCGTGCGCCTCTGGCTCCGCGCGGGCGACCGCCGCCACTTCCGCGGCTGACCGGCGAAGCGCCTTGGCCGTCCCGGTCGGGCTCAATATCTGGTCGCGCCTGGTCGAGGACACGTTCCCCTACTTCGACCAGACCGTCGCGCCCTTCGACATCCTGTGGATGCCGGACCACGTCCAGTACGGCGCTCACAAGGTCGCGGAGGGCTGGACGCTGCTGACCTGGGCGCTGGCCCGCTATCCCGACAAGCGATGCGGCCACGAGGTGCTCTGCAATAGCTTCCGCAACCCGGCCCACCTGGCCAAGATGGCGGCGACCGCCCAGGCCCTCTCCGGCGGGCGGTTCATCCTGGGCATCGGCGCGGGCTGGAACGCGGAGGAGTACGCGGCCTATGGCTGGCCCTACCCGCCCGCCCGGGTCCGGATCGCCCAGCTCGCGGAAGCCATCGAGCTGATGAGGCGGATGTGGGCGGGCGGCCCGGCCGAGTACCGCGGCGAGCACTACGCGATCGCGGGCGCCCACTGCGAGCCGCGGCCGGATCCGGTGCCGCCGGTGATGGTGGGCGGCTCCGGCGAGAAGTACCTGCTCCGGGTGGTGGCCCGGCACGCCGACTGGTGGAACTACGTCTGGAAGGGGCCGGAGGCGTACGCTCACAAACAGGAAGTGCTCAAGGGCCATTGCCGCGACGTGGGGCGCGACTACGACGCGATCGAGCAGGTGGTCCGCGTCGGCATCCTGATCGCGGAGAGCGAGCGCGAGGTCGAGCGGCTCAAGCGGGCGCCGGGGATCCGCTCGCTCGACGACATCCAGATCGTCGGAACCCCCGCCCAGGTCACCGAGATCATGCGGGGGATCGTCAAGCAGGGCGCCCGCCGCCTCACCGTGAACTTCGCGGACGTGCCCCGGCCCGAGGGCACCTGGCTCTTCGCCTCCACCGTCCTGCCGCACCTGTAGTCGCCCGCACCGGTACTCGCCCAGGCCCGTACTCGCCCAGGCCCGTACTCGGTAGTTCCGTCCCCGGTAGTTCCTACCGGCGGGGCGCCGCCGGGCCACATCAACGCGGGAATTTCCGCGACTTGCAGGCTGTCGCTCACGGCACAGGCGTTGCACCTGCGCCTCGTTATGACGATCCGCTGGGCGCTCGGCTGGCTACGGGACCGCATCGGCCGACCGGCGGTGTTCTTCCCCGTCGTCACCGGCGTCGCGCTGCTCTCGGTGTACGGATTCATCGAGGGCGGGCTCGCGATGACCGATCGCCTGGAGGGAGACCTGATGCGCCGGATGGCGTACTACCGCGATCAGGAGCCGACGGTGCTGGTGACCCGCTACGAGGAGCGGCTGCGGGCCGTGCGGGCCGCGCTCATGAAGCGCGGCTACAACACAGGCCCGACGGACGCGGCCATGGGCCCGCGCACCGCGGAAGCGCTCCGCTCGTTCCAGCGGCGCCAGGGGCTTCACGTCACCGGCCGGCCGGATTCGGCCACCGTGGCGGCCCTCGGTCTCGAGCGCTGATGACCCCGGCGCCCCCCAGCCGTCCCGGCCGGCCGCCGCGGCAGAGTGCTATCATGCCGGCGGCATGGACACTCCACCCTCCCGGCTCGCCGCGAGCCACGCGCTCTGGGAGCGCGCGCGGCGGGTCATGCCGGGCGGCGTCTACGGCCACCAGAACGGCGCGGCGAGTGCTCCCTCGTCACCGAGGGCGGGGCCTACGCGCACCCGGGCCACAACTGGTTCGTCTCGGCGGCTCACACCGAGGAAGACGTGGCGCGCACGCTCGAGGCGGCCGAGGGCGCCTTCAAGACCGTCGCGGCCGAGGGCTGAAGGGCTAGGCTTCCAGGACTTCGCGGACCCGGCGGCTCAGGCCGTCGGGCGTGAAGGGCTTCTGCAGCAGGTGGCCGGCGAAGTCGGCGTTGCCGCGCTGGGAGAGCGCGGCCCCGGTGTAGCCCGACATGAACAGCACCGCCATGTCGGGCCGCGCGGTCTTCAGGTGATCCGCGAGCTGCTGGCCGTTCATCTCGGGCATCACCACGTCGGTGAGCAGGAGATGGATCGTCCCCGGATGGGTCTGGTGGACCCGTAGGGCCTCCCGCGGGGACGGGGCCTCGAGCACCGTGTAGCCCTGTACGGTCAGGATCTCCCGCGCCAGGGTCCGCAGGCTCTCGTCGTCCTCCACCAGGAGCACCGTCTCGGAGCCGCGCAGGCGGGACCCGGTGGCCTTGGCGGGCTCGCCCACCGCCACCGCCTCCTCGACGCGCGGCAGGTACACCCGGAAGGACGCGCCGCGGCCGGGCTCGCTCTCGACGTCGATGAACCCGCCGCTCTGCTTGACGATGCCGTACACCGTCGCCAGCCCGAGGCCGGTGCCCTTCCCGACCTCCTTGGTGGTAAAAAACGGCTCGAAGATCTGGGCCCGGGTCGCCGCGTCCATGCCGTGGCCGCTGTCCGCCACGGAGAGCACGACGTAGCGGCCGGGGACGAGATCGGACGTGCGCCGCGCGGCCACCTCGTCCAGGATGACGTTGGCGGTCTCCAGCATGAGCCGGCCGCCCTGCGGCATCGCGTCGCGCGCGTTGACGGCCAGGTTGAGGATCACCTGCTCGAGCTGGCCCACGTCGGCCTTCACCCGGCCGAGCGCGTCGCCCTGCGTCACCGAGACCTCGATGTGCTCGCCGATCAGCCGCCGGAGCAATGGCTCGATGCCGGTGACCGTCTCGTTGAGGTCGAGCACGCGCGGCTCCAGCACCTGCTTGCGGCTGAAGGCCAGGAGCTGGTGGGTGAGCCGGGCCGCCCGCTCCGCGGCACCGCGGACCAGCTCGACCTCGCGGCGCAGCCCATCGTCGGGCGCGAGCTTGCCCAGCATCAGGTAGCACCGCCCGCCGATCACGGTGAGCAGATTGTTGAAGTCGTGGGCCACTCCGCCCGCGAGCTGGCCGACCGCTTCCATCTTCTGGGCCTGACGGAGCTGGGATTCGAGCTGCCGCCGCTCGGTGATGTCGGCGAGGCTCCACTCGTAGTGGAGGCTGCGGCCCCCCGGGTCCTTCACCGGCCGCACGTTCACGCTCACCCAGATGAGGGCGCCGTCCTGGCGCCGGCCCTGGATCTCGAGGTCCTGAAGAGTCTCGCCCCGCTCGAGGGCCCCGGCCACCCGCGCGCGGTCGCCTACGTCGGCGTAGAGATCCACCACGCTCGCGTCGAGCAGCGCCGCCACGCTCGGGAAGCCGGTGATGCGGGCGGCCGCCGCGTTGGCGGCGAGGATGCGGCCGTCGGGCAGGCAACGGATGAGGCCGACCGGCGCGCCGTCGAAGAGCTCGTGGTAGCGCAGCTCGGCCGCGCGCGCCGCCGCCCGCTGACGGGCGTGATCGATGGCGCTCCGGACCGCGGCGGGAAGCCGCATGAAGCGTCGAGGGTCCTTGAGCACGTAGTCGTCGAGCCCCTTGCGCAGCGCCTCCACCGCGATCTCTTCGCTCAGCGTCCCGGTGCAGAGGATGACCGGGCACTCGGGCCACTGGGCCTTGAGCGTGTCGAGGAGGGCGAGACCGTCCGTGAAGCCCAGGCCGTAGTCGGTGATGACGAGGTCGAAGGGCCCGTCCTCGATGGCCCGGGCGAGCGCCTCGGGATCGCCCACCTCGGTGATCGTTAGATCAGGGAACTCTCGGGTCAGCGCGCGGCGGATGAGGAGCCGGTCGTCGGGATTGTCGTCCACCAGCAGGATCCGGAACGGGTCGGTCACGCTCGCTCAGCCTCGCCGGAGGTCGGGGTGCTCGTTCAGCACGAGCCAGTAGAGGTTGAGGTTCTTCACCATCTCGAGCAGCGCCTCGAACCCGACCGGTTTGGTCAGATACGAGTTGACCCCCAGATCGTAGGCGCGGTTGACGTCCACCGACTCCCGCGACGAGGTCAGCACCACGATGGGCAGCCGGTTGACCACCGATTCCTGGCGCACCCAGGCCAGGACCTCGAGACCCGAGCGCCGCGGCAGCTTCAGGTCGAGCAGCATGAGCACCGGAATCGGGAAGCGCGCCCGGTCCTCGTAGGGCGCGGCCCCGCTCAGATAGGTCACCGCCTCCTCGCCGTCGCGGACGAGCTGCACCGGGTTGGCCAGGTTGGCCTTCCGGAAGGCGCGCTGGATGAGCAGGGCGTCGTCCGGAGAATCCTCGACGAGCAGGATCGGCAAGGCGCTCGCGTTCACGCCGCCGCCTCCGCGAGATCGACCCAGAAACGGCTGCCCGCGCCCGGCTCGGATTCGACGCCGGCCTGCCCGCCGAGGCGCGTCGCCCCCTTCTGCACGATGGCGAGGCCGATGCCGGTGCCCGGATACTGCTGCACGCCGTGCAGCCGCTCGAAAGCTCGGACGATGCGCTCGCGATGCTCGGGCGCGATCCCGATCCCGTCATCCTCCACCCAGAGTCGCACCCGACCGCCGGCGCGCTCGCTGCGGACGCGCACGCGCGGCGGCGTGTCGGGCCGCGTGAACTTGATCGCGTTGGCCAGGAGGTTGGTCACGATCTGGCCGAGCACCGCCCGATGGGCCAGCACGCGCCCGAGCGGCCGCTCGATCGCGATCTCGCCCTCGCACTCCTTGAGCTCCATCTCGAGCCCGCCGCACGCCTCGTCCACCACCGTCTCGAGGCTCAGCGGGTCCAGGCTGATCTCGGCGCGGCCGAGTCGGCTGTAGGCCAGGAGGTCCTGGATCAGTGCGTCCATCTGCCGGCTCGCGGCCACGATCCGCTTCGCGTAGTCGTGCCCGGTGGCGTCGAGCCGCTCGCGGTAGTCCTCGAGCAGCGCGTCCGAGAAGCCCTGCATGGCCCGGAGCGGGGCCCGCAGGTCGTGGGAGATGGAGTAGCTGAAGGCGTCGAGCTCCTGGTTGGCGGCGGCCAGGTCCCGATTCTGCCGGGCGAGCGTCGCGTTGAGCTCCTCGATCCGCGCGCTGGTGGCCTTCCGGTCCGTGATGTCGAGCATCACCGCCTCGAAGGACGGCTGCCCCTCGTCCTCGTACTCGAGGAAGGTCATGGACACCCAGATCACCGCGCCGTTCTTCCGGCGGAAGCGCACCTCGCGGTCCACCACACCGCCGACCGGGGCGAATTCCGACACGAGGTGCTCGCGGTCCGCCGGATCGGCGTAGAACTGGCTCGCGGTCATGGCGAGCACTTCCTCGCGCGACGCGCAGCCGAGGAGGCGGACCATGGCTTCGTTGCACTCGAGCACCGCGCCGTCCCGCCGGGTACGCGCGATCGCGGCCAGGTTCCGGTCCACGAGCAGCCGGTAGCGCGCCTCGGAGGCGCGCAGCCCCCGGTCGATCGCACGGCGCCGCACGATCTCGCGCGAGATGAGCAGGCCCGACACGACCGTGACCATGACCACCGCGAGGCTGCCGCTCAGGATGATCCACCGGGTGCGGGCGGCCCGCGCGCCGGTCGCGCCGACGCGCGCGGCCAGGAGCGTCCGCTCGGCGGCGCGCATCTCCTCCACCGCGACCTGGATGGACTCGGCGAGCCCGGTGCTGCTCCCGGCCCGCACGCGCTCCGCCGCCGCGGCTCCGCTCTGGTCCCGGCGGATCGCCACCGTGTCGGCCAGCCTGGCCAGGTGCTCGCGCACGAGCGGCTCGAGCCCGTCCCCGCGGCGCTGCTGCCCGGGATTGTCGGCGGTCATCCGCCGCAGGGTGGCCAGCGCCGCCTCCGCGCCGCGGGCGTCCGACTGATACGTCTCGAGAAAGCGCTCCTCGCCGGTGAGCGCGTAGCCGCGCGCGCTGGTCTCGGCGGTGGTGGTGACCGCCACCACCGCGTCGATCGCGGCGAGCACCTCGTGGGTGTGGCCGATCCACTGCCCGGTCTCGGCGAGGCTGGCGACGCTCCGGTAGGACGCGGCGGCGATGGCGAGGAGGACGGCCACAGCAAGAGCAAAGGCGAGGTTGACCCTCGTCCGAATCGGCACGCGGGTCCGGTTCGGGGCGCCCTGCATGTTCCTTTAAACGCTAGCATGCTGGGCCCGGAAATAAGGGCGAAACGCGCTAACGCAGCGTCGCTACGCGTAACTACCTGGTTCACCGGCCGTCCTGCTCGAAGATCTGCTGCAGCCGCTCCCGGGGCACCTTGATCTCGACCCCCGCCCGCTCCTCCTCGAGCAGCATGAAGGTGCTTGAATCCCGGTCGCCCCAGCCGCGCCCGAGCGCTTCCGTGATCTCCTCGAGCGCGAGATTGGCCAGCCGCATCGGCAAGCCGTACTCGCGGCCGAGCGCGGTGGCCAGCGAGACGTCCTTGTGACCCAGGCGCAGCGCGAAGGACGGCGGCTCGAACTGCCCGGGGAGGAACTTCTCGGCCAGCACGTCGAAGGTTCGCCGGCGGCCGCTATTGCCCTGGCGCACCGCCTGCCAGAGCAGGTCCGGGGCCACGCCGGCCTTCACGCCCATGCTGAACACCTCGGCGAGCACCGCCCGGATGGTGAAGCTGGCGCAGTTGTGCACGAGCTTGGCCACCGCGCCCGCCCCCACCGGACCCACGTAGTACGGCTGGTCGCCCATCGCCTCGAGCAGCGGGAGATGCCGGTCGTAGACCGCGCGCTCGCCCCCCACCCAGATCGCGAGGCGCCGCGTCTTCGCGCCCGTCGGGCCGCCGCTCACCGGCGCGTCGAGCACGTGCGCGCCGCGCGCCGCGAAGAGGCCGTGGAGGCGCCGCACCAGGGCGGGGGCATTCGTGGTGAGATCGAAGATCGCCGAGCCCGCGCGGACGCCGTGGACCAGGCCGTCCGGGCCGGTGGCGACCTGCTCGACCTCGGGCGGGCCGGGCAGCGAGGTGAACACGACGTCCGCCGCCTCCGCCACCGCGCGCGGGCTGTCCTTCCAGACCGCCCCCGCGGCCAGATGCGCGGCGGCGGCCGGCTTCCGCACGTCGTGCACGCAGAGCGAGTGACCGGCCGCCTGCAGATTGGACGCCATGCTCGCGCCCATGATGCCGAGCCCGATGAATCCGACGTTCATGTGGGGTTCCTCCTGGCGCGCATCTTGGCACGCGAGGCGACCGTTTGCTTGACACCCCGGCCCGGTCGGCCTAGATTCTCTGGCGGGAGGCGCGCCATGGCCCTGACGTTCCGCAAGCTTCACCCGCACTTCGTCGGCGAAGTGAGCCCGGTGGATCTCCGTCGCGCCCACGATCCGGAGACGTTCGCCGCGGTCCGGGCCGGCATGGACGAGTACGCGGTGCTCGTGTTCCGCGACCAGCCCTTCACCGACCCCGAGCAGCTCGACTTCGCCCAGCGGCTGGACGGCGCGCTCCACACCAAGCTCGGCATCAGCGCGCTGCAGAAGAACCGGCTCGGCAACGAGGCGCTCGGCGACATCTCGAATCTCGACGAGAACGGCGAGATCATGAGGTCGGACAACCGCCGGCGCATGTACGGCCTCGGCAACCGGCTCTGGCACACCGACGCCTCCTTCCAGGACCCGGCCGGTCGCTACTCGATGCTCTCGGCCAAGGTCGTCCCGCCGGTGGACGCGGACACCGAGTACGCGGACATGCGGGCGGCCTACGACGCGCTCCCGGAAGAGGAGCAGGCGCGCCTCGAGGGGCTGCGCGTGCACCACTCGATCGCCTACTCCCGCCAGACGCTCGGCTTCGAGTTCTCGGAGAGCGAGCAGGACGCGCTCAAGGGCGCGATCCATCCCCTGGTCCGGACGATCCCGCGCTCGAAGCGCCGCTCGCTCTACGTGGCCTCGCACGCCTCGCGGATCGTCGACTGGCCGGTGCCGGAGGGGCGGCTGCTGCTGCGCGACCTCATCGAGCACGCGACCCGGCCCGAGTTCGTCTACCGCCACCGGTGGCGCGCCGGCGACCTCGTGATCTGGGACAACCGCGCCACCATGCACCGCGCGCGCCCGTTCGACGACGCGAAGTACCGCCGCGAGCTCCGCCGGGTCACCACGCTCGACGTCGAGGAGCCTTCCGGCGTGGCGAGCGGCGCCTGAGCGGACCGGCCGCCCGGCCGTCTCGGTTCCGGCCCGCGCCCCGCCCCTGATGCGTACCCGCTACGCGCCCCGGAACCGCCGGCGCATCCTCTGCATCTCCCCGCGCTACGCGCCCTCCTTCGGGACCTTCCACTACTCCTACCCGCTCTTCGGCGGGCGGATCCGCGCCTTCATGCCACCCCAGGGGCTGCTGGTGATCGCGGCCTATCTGCCGGAGTCGTGGGACGTGCGCTTCGTGGACGAGAACGACCGGGACGCGACCGCCGAGGAGCTCGGCTGGGCCGACGCGGTCTTCCTCTCCGGCATGCACGTGCAGCGCCCCTTCATCGACGAGGTGATCGCGCGCGCCCATCGCGTGGGCAAGCCGGTGGTGCTGGGCGGCCCGTCGGTGTCGGGCTGCCCGGAGCACTACCCGGACGCCGATCTCATCCAGGTGGGCGAGATGGGCGACTCAACCGACGCGATCATCCAGTGGCTCGACGAGCACACCGGGCGGCCCGGCCGGCGGCTCCGCTTCGATACCGGCGCGCGGCTGCCCCTCACCGACTTCCCGCTCCCCGCCTACCATCTGATCGCGCTGCGCCAGTACTTCATCTCGAGCATCCAGTTCTCGAGCGGCTGCCCCTACACCTGCGAGTTCTGCGACATTCCCGCGCTCTACGGCCGCAATCCCCGGCTCAAGACCGCCGATCAGGTGCTGGCCGAGCTGGACGCGCTGGTGGCGGGCGGCGCGGTCGCCATCTACTTCGTGGACGACAACTTCATCGCGAATCCGAAGGCCGCCCTCGAGCTGCTGCCCCACCTCGTGGACTGGCAGCGGCGCCACCGGTTCCCGGTGCGCTTCGCCTGCGAGGCCACGCTCAACATCGCCAAGAACGAGCGCGTGCTCGCGCTGATGCGCGACGCCGGCTTCAACGTGGTGTTCTGCGGGATCGAGACGCCGGAGCCCGAGGCGCTCCGCTCGATGTCCAAGGACCAGAACCTCCGCATGCCCATCCTGGACGCGGTCGCCAAGCTGAACGACTATGGGCTCGAGGTGGTCTCCGGCATCATCCTGGGGCTCGATACCGACACCGAGGCGACCGCGGGGCATCTCATCGAGTTCATCGAGGCCTCGCAGATCCCGATGCTCACGATCAACATCCTCTACGCGCTGCCCAGGACCCCGCTGTGGGACCGCCTGGCCCGGGAGGGGCGCATCCATCCAAATGATGGGCCGGACGGCGGCCGCGAGTCCAACGTGGTCTTCCGACTGCCCGAAGAGACCGTGCTGCAGATGTGGCGGCGTTGCATCGCCGCGGCCTACGCGCCGGAGGCGATCTACCGGCGGTTCGCCCACAACCTGGCCCACACCTTCGCGAAGCGCCCGCCCTACCCGCGGAGCCGGCACCGGGCGTCCTGGCGCAATGTCGTCTCCGGCCTGGCCCTGCTCGGACGCATCGTCTGGCAGATCGGCCTCCGCGGCGACTATCGCGCGACGTTCTGGCGCGTGGCCGGCCCCGCGCTTCGGGCGGGGCGGATCGAGGAGATGATCCAGGCCGCGGTGGTCAGCCACCACCTGATCGAGTTCACGCGCCAGTGCCTGCGCGGCGCCCAGGGGGCCTCGTTCTACGCGCCCAGCCTCCCGCGCCCGCCCGCCGCGCCGCCCGCGCTCCATCCCATCCGCCGGCGACGCGAGGAAGTCTCGAGCTAGGCATCAACCAGGAGGCCCCATGCCCACCCCCGATCAGCGCGCGAGCGTCGTCCGAAAAGATCTCGACAACGTCATCCACCCGATCGTGCCCCACAAGCAGATCGAGCAGCAGCAGCTCGTCATCGTCTCGGCCAAGGACTCCACGGTGGTGAACGCGGACGGCCGCGAGTACCTCGACGGCATGGCCGGGCTCTGGTGCGTGAACATCGGCTACGGGCGCACCGAGCTGGCCGACGTGGCCGCGGAGCAAATGCGCCAGCTCTCCTACTACCCGCACACCGCGATGAACCTGCCCGCGGCCGCGCTGGCCGAGAAGGTCAACGGGCTGCTCGGCGGCGACAACCACGTGTACTTCGTCAGCTCCGGCTCGGAGGCCAACGAGGCCGCCTTCAAGTTCGCGCGTCAGTACGCGCGCCACGAGTTCCCGCAGCAGAACCGCTACAAGACGATCAGCCGGTACTACGGCTATCACGGCACCACGCTGGCCACCCTCGCCGCGGGCGGGATGGGCGACCGCAAGATGAAGTTCGAGCCGCTCTCCGGCAACGAGTTCGTGCACGTGGCCCCGCCCTACTGCTACCGCTGCCCCTTCGGCCTCGAGCCCACGAGCTGCGAGCTGGCCTGCGTGAAGAACATGGAGACGACCGTCCTGGGTGAGGGGCCCCAGACCGTGGCCGAGATCCTCATCGAGCCGGTCATGAGCGCGGTCGGCGTGGCGGTCCCCCCCGACGGCTACTTGCCCGCGGTGGCCGACCTCTGCAAGCAGCACGGCATCCTCCTGCACGTGGACGAGGTCATCAACGGCTTCGGCCGCACCGGGCGGCTCTTCGCCCACGAGCACGGGGGCGTCAGACCCGACATCGTCACGGTGGCCAAGGGCATCTCGAGCGCCTACCTGCCGATGGCCGCCACCGTGGTGCGCAACTCCGTCTTCAAGTCGTTCATCGGCGAGGCATCGGAGAACCGCCAGGTCAACCAGGTCAACACCTACGGCGGCCATCCGGTGGCCGCCGCGGTGGCCCTGCGCAACATCGAGATCCTGCTGGAGGAGAAGCTGGCCCAGCGCTCGGCCGAGAACGGGGCCTATCTCCTCGACGGGCTCAAGACCCTGCTGCGCCACCCGTGGGTTGGCGACGTGCGGGGCAAGGGCCTCTACGCGGGCGTCGAGCTGGTCATCGACCGCAAGTCCAGGGCGGTCATGCCGGCGCCCCAGATCAAGAAGCTGGTGGACCGCTGCCAGGAGCGCGGGGTGATCGTGGGCCGCTCGGGCGGCGGCGCGCACCTCGGTAACACCCTCGTGCTGGCCCCACCGCTCGTCCTCACCCGCCCCGAGATCGACCGCATCGTTTCGGTCCTCGACCAGACCATTCCCGAGGTCTGCCCCGAAGCCACCCCCTAGCCCTCCGTTCTCTCCCTCTCCCCTCCGGGGAGAGGGCAGGGTGAGGGGTGAGGGGCTAGTCTCACGGACTCGTCCGGCGGGCGCAAGGGGTGACCCCGGGCCCGGCTGGCGTCCCCCCCGCCCATGCCGTATGATCCTCGCGCCATGAACTTCGACTTCTCGACCGACCAGAAATCCCTCCGCGAGCAGGCGCGGAAGTTCCTCGGCGAGCACGCCTCCTCGGCCCGCGTCCGCCGCATCCTGGAGGGCGCCGCGCCCTACGACGTCGACCTCTGGAAGGGCATGGGCGAGATGGGCTGGATGGGCACCGCGATCCCCGAAGCGCATGGCGGCGCCGACTTCGGGTACCTCGAGCTCTGCGTGATCGCGGAGGAGCTGGGCCGGAGCCTGGCCCCCACCCCGTTCTCCTCCACGATCTACCTGGCCGCCGAGGCGATCCTGCTGGCCGGTAGCGACGTCCAGAAGAAGCGCTGGCTGCCGCGCATCGCGCAGGGCGAGGCGATCGGCTGCTTCGCGCTGGCCGAGGGTCCGCAGGTGACGACGCCGGCCAAGCTCGCGACGCGCGCCGACGGCTCCCGCCTGAGCGGCACGAAGATCCCGGTGATGGACGGCGACGTGGCCGACTTCGCCGTGGCCGTGGCCTCCGAGGGGGACGGGCGCGCGGGCCTCTTCCTGGTGGACCTCAAGGGTCCGGGCGTCACCCGCACGAGCATCGCCACCGTGGACCCGACGCGCTCGCACGCCCGGATCGTGCTCGACGGCGTTGCGGCTGAGCCCCTCGGCGCGGCCGGCCAGGGCTGGCCCCTGGTGGAGCGCCTGCTCGACCGCGCGGCGGTGCTGGTGGCCTTCGAGCAGCTGGGGGGCGCGCAAGCCTCGCTCGAGATGGCGCGCGAGTACGCGCTCGGCCGCTTCGCCTTCGGGCGGCAGATCGCCTCGTTCCAGGCCATCAAGCACAAGCTGGCCGACATGTACGTGGGCATCGAGCTGGCGCGGTCGAACGCCTACTACGGCGCCTGGGCGCTGTCCAAGGACGCGCCCGAGCTCGGGGTCGCGGCGGCGTCGGCGCGGGTGGCCGCGAGCGAGGCCTACTACCAGGCGGCCAAGGAGAATATCCAGATCCACGGCGGCATGGGCTTCACCTGGGAGTTCGACTGCCACCTCCACTACCGGCGCGCCAAGCTCACCGGCCTCATGCTGGGCAGCGCCCGCCGCTGGAAGGATCTGCTCGTGACCCGGCTCGAGGCCGCCTAGGAGGCCGCCATGGATTTCGAGGACACGCGGGAGGAAGCGGCGTTTCGCGCCGAGGTGCGGCAGTGGCTCGGCGCCCACGCGGAGCCCAAGCGCGGCGCCTTCGAGAGCTGGCAGAGCCGCTACCCGGGCCGCGAGGGCTGGGACGGCCTCGAGCGCGCCCAGGGGTTTCAGCGCAAGAAGGCGGAGGCCGGCTTCGCGGCGCTGCACTGGCCCAGCGAGTGGGGCGGCCGCGCCCTGCCGCCGATCTACCAGGTGATCTACGCCCAGGAAGAGTCGCGCTTCCTGGTCCCGCGCGGGTACTTCGAGATCGGCCTCGGCATGTGCATGCCCACGCTCTTCGCCTACGGCACCGAGGAGCAGAAGCAACGCTACGCCCCCGCGGCCCTGCGCGGCGACGAGGTGTGGTGCCAGCTCTTCTCGGAGCCGGGCGCCGGCTCCGACCTCGCCGGCCTCCGCACCCGCGCCCAGCGCGACGGCGAGGACTGGATGATCAACGGCCAGAAGATCTGGACCTCGGGCGCGCACTGGGCGGATTGGGCCATCCTGGTCGCGCGCAGCGATCCCAAGACGGCCAAGCACAAGGGCCTCACCTTCTTCTTCCTGTCCATGAAGTCGCCGGGGATCGAGACCCGCCGCATCAAGCAGATCTCGGGCGCCTCCCACTTCAACGAGGTCTACTTCACCGACGTCCGGATCCCGGACCGCCAGCGGCTGGGCGCGGTCGGCGCGGGCTGGGGCGTGGCGATCACCACGCTCATGAACGAGCGGCTGACCTCGGGCGATCTCCGCGGCCCCGACTTCGAGGAGATCTTCGGGCTGGCCCGCGCGACCGCGCTGGAGGACGGCCCGGCCATCGCCAACGCGGCGGTCCGCGAGCGGCTCGCCGATCTCTACGTGAAGACCCAGGGCGTCCGGCTCACCCGCTTCCGCACCATGACCGCGCTGTCCCGGGGCGAGACGCCGGGCCCGGAGAATTCGATCGGCAAGCTGGTCAACGCGCCCAAGGCCCAGGAGATCGCGTCGTTCGCAATGGATCTGCTCGACATGGGCGGCGTGGTCATGGACAAGGACGTGGCGCCGCTGCGGGCCGCCTTCCAGGAATCGCTGCTCTCCTCGCCGGGCGGGCGCATCGCGGCGGGCACCGACGAGATTCTCCGCAATATCATCGCGGAGCGCGTGCTCGGCCTGCCCCAGGACGTGCGCGTGGACCGCGATCTGCCCTTCGATCAGCTCCCCACCGGCGGCCGCTGACCGATCAGCGCAGCGCTTCGTCCGGCCCCAGCACGCGCACCGAGACCCGCACGCTGAACGGCAGGATCCGGCCGTCCCGGCCCGGGCCGCTGCCTCCGTAGGCGAACTCGTCCCGGCCGGCGAATCCGGGCCGCGGGGTGTAGGCGATCAGATTCGGCTGGACGACGTCGAGCTGGCCCTGCGCGGGGGCCTTCACGACCTCGAGCCGGCTGGTGGCCACCCGGGATTCGGGCACGGTGAAGTTCGAGATGCGGCAGGGCTCGCCCACGTTCCGCACCGTCATGGTGCCCGCGGCGCCGCCGGGGCTCGTGGCGCCCCGGCCGAGGGCCACCGTGCAGACGCCCGCCTGGGGCTGCTGCGCGGACACCGGAGCGAGCACGCCGGCGGCCAGCAGCATGGCCGCAGCCGTCATGACCCGACTGCGCCGCTCGGCTCGCATCACTCGGCGCGAGCGGCACCGCGAGGAAGAACCGGTACTCGATGATGAGATCCCGGCCCTCGAGGTAGCCGAGCTCGCGAAGCCCGGCGCGCAACGGCCCCACGAGATTGGCCTCGAGGGCCTCCGTGGAATTGCCGAGGAAGCCTATCCGGTGCGGCTTCCCTCCCGGCTGCGCCCCGGCGCGGAGCGGCCCGGGCGAGGAGGCCGCCGGCCACCGCGGCAACGAACGCCCGACGCGAGATCAACGATCAGGTCGCACTGGGAGGGGGCGCGATCACGTCCTCGTAGCGATGCCGCTTGGTGATCAGCTTCGAGTGGTGGAAGACGTCGAGCGCGACCTCGAACGCGGGCCGGGTGATCTCGACATGCGGCGTCCAGCAGCCGAGCTTCTGGTAATAGCCGATCGTCGAGGCGAGCACGGCCGGGTCGATCTCGGGGAAGAACGAAGCCTCCGCCTTCGCCACCTCGGCCGCGGGCGTGGCCAGCAGCCAGCCGCGCGCCTTGCGGTAGGCGCGCATGAAGCGCCGGGCCATGTCGGTCTGAAGCAACGGCCGCGTTGCGGCCAGGCTCGAGAAGGCCACGGGCCCGATGGCCTGGCCGACCGAGGCCACCACGTGGCCGGCGCCGTCGTGCTCGAGCTGCTGGGGCGCCGGCCCCTGCTGGTGGATGTAGTCCCCCTCGCCCTTCCGGAAGGCCGCGTCCATCTGGTCGCTCGGCAGGTTCACGGCCTGGATGGTCGCGAAATCGAGCCCGCGCTTGTGGCAGGCGTACTTGAACATCGCGAGCGGCTGGCCCCCGTGGTCCACGAGCACGCGCTTGCCCTGGAGCTTGCTCCAGGTGAAGCCCGGGTCCGGCGCGCGGCCGGTCAGAAAGAAGCCGTCCATCTCGTTGATCTGGGCGAAGTGCACCGCGGACGGGGCCTGGCCCTTCTCGAGCGGCCCGAAGCCCTGGGACGGCGCGGACTGGCAGACGTGCACGGTGCCCGCCACGACGCCCTCGATCGCCGACTTGCCGGCCGGCGCGATCGAGTGCCGGGGCTCGAGGCCCTCCGCCTTCAGGAAGCCGCCGGCGATCGTCGCGATCAGCGGGGAGTAGAAGGCGGAGAAGCGGGTGAACTGGATGCTGATCTCGTCGCTCATGGCTTGCCTCGCAGGGTTATACTCACAGTTGCCATGGCCACCACCAAGCGCCCAACCGACGCCGAGCTCAAGGACCGTTTGACCCCGGAACAATACAACGTCACGCAGTGCAGCGCCACCGAGCCCCCGTTCCGGAATACGTTCTGGAATCATCACGAGGCGGGAATCTTCGTGGACGTGGTGACGGGGGAGCCGTTGTTCTCGTCGACCCACAAGTTCGACTCCGGCACCGGCTGGCCGAGCTTCGATCGGCCGCTCGAGGCCGAGACGGTCGTGGAGCACGCCGACGAGTCCCACGGCATGCGGCGCGTCGAGGTCCGCTCCGCCGAGGGTGGCTGCCACCTGGGGCACCTCTTCCCGGACGGGCCGCCCTCGACCGGTCTCCGCTACTGCATCAACTCCGCGGCGCTGCGGTTCATCCCGGTCGCCAAGCTCGAGGAGGAGGGGTACGGCAAGTACCTGCCCCTCTTCGAGAAGGTGAAGCCTCGCTCCTAGGCCACGCTGCGATGGCGATCCGGCTGCTCGCCGCCGCGCTCATCGTGGGAATACTGACCGGCTCCGCGCCGGCCGCCGAGCCGTCGCGCGCCCCGACCGTCAAGAGGCCCGCGCCTCCCGGGCCGGCCCCCAGCGGTCCTCCTAGGGTCGCGGTCACCCTGCTCAGCGAAGGCGCCTCGATCGAGCCCGGCGCGTCGTTCTGGGTGGGGCTCCGCCAGCGCATCGCCCCGGGCTGGCACACCTACTGGACCAATCCCGGCGACTCCGGCGAGCCGCCCACCCTCGACTGGGCGCTGCCCGCGGGCTGGGAGGCCGGCCCCCTCGTGTTCCCGCCGCCGGAGCGCGTGCCGGTCGGGCCGCTGATGAGCTATGGCTACACGGACGAGGTCATCCTGCTCACGAAGCTGACTGCGCCCGCGGGACTGCCCGCGGGCACCCCGATCAGGTTGCGCGGCCGCGCCGCGTGGCTGGTGTGCGAGAAGATCTGCATCCCGGAAGAAGCGGACGTGGCGCTGACGCTCCCGGTGGTCGCGGCCAAGCCCGGCCCCGCTGCGGCGGCGCCCGCGATCGAGCGGGCGAGGCGCGCGGTTCCCGCCCCGAGCCCGTGGCCGGCCACGCTCCGCGCGACCCCCGAGACCGTGACCGTGAGGGTGGCCGCTCCCGGGCTTCGGCCCGAGCGCATCGCGGAGGTCTGGTTCTTCCCCGACCGGTGGGGTGTCATCGATCACGCCGCGCCCCAGGCCGTCACCATCGGCAAGGACGGGATCACCGTGCGCGCGGCGCGGGGCCTGCAGCCCGACGGCGCCGACACCGACCTGGGCGGCGTGCTGGTGATCCGCGAGAAGCTCGACCAGGGGGTGGTGAGCCAGGCCTTCACGATCAACGCGGTCGCCGCGGGCAGCGGGTGGCTCGCGCTCTTCTCCGCCATCGGGCTCGCGCTGGCCGGAGGGCTCATCCTGAACCTCATGCCCTGCGTGCTACCGGTTCTTTCCATAAAGGTTCTGGCCCTCGTCGGCCAGGCGGAGGCCTCCTCGGGTGTGGTACGCCGCCACGGGCTCGCCTACACCGCCGGGGTGCTGGTCTGCTTCGCCGCGCTGGCCGCCGCCCTGCTCGCGCTGCGCGCGGGCGGCGCCCAGATCGGCTGGGGCTTCCAGCTCCAGTCCCCGCTGGTCGTCACCGCGCTGGCCTACGTGCTCTTCACCCTGGCCCTGAGCCTCTCCGGCCTTCTCGTCATCGGCGGGCGCCTCGCCGGCATCGGCCAGGGCCTCGCGGCACGCCCCGGCTATGCCGGCTCCTTCTTCACCGGCGCGCTCGCCACTGTGGCCGCCACCCCGTGCACCGCGCCCGTCATGGGC
>JBBDXN010000022.1:0-889 GCA_040902305.1 Candidatus Rokuibacteriota bacterium
ATGGTGTTCCAGAACTACGCGCTCTATCCGCACATGAGCGTGTACGACAATATGGCCTTCGGTCTCAAGATGCGGAAGTTCCCCAAGCCGGAGATCGCCAAGCGGGTGCAGGACGCGGCCGAGATCCTCGGCATCCAGGAATTGCTCAAGCGCAAGCCCCGGCAGCTCTCGGGCGGCCAGCGGCAGCGCGTGGCGGTCGGGCGCGCGATCGTGCGGCATCCCCAGGTGTTCCTCTTCGACGAGCCGCTGTCGAACCTGGACGCCAAGCTGCGGGTGCAGATGCGGGTGGAGCTCAAGCGCCTGCACGAGCGCCTGGAGACCACCGCGATCTACGTGACCCACGACCAGGTCGAGGCCATGACACTCGGCAGCCGGGTGGTGGTCATGAAGGACGGCTGGGTGCAGCAGGTGGGCGAGCCCATGGAGATCTACAGCAAGCCCCAGAACAAGTTCGTGGCAGGGTTCATCGGCTCTCCGGCCATGAATTTCCTCCCGGTGACGATCAGCGAGGCCAACGGCGCCGTCTACGCGGAGGCCAGCGGGGTCCGGTTCAAGGTGCCCGCGGAGAAAGCGGGTCCGCTCAAGCCGTACAAGGGCCAGACGGTCACGCTCGGGATCCGGCCGGAAGACCTCCGGGTTAGCTCCAGTACCGACTCGACCGACCTGTCGTTCGACGCGGTGGTGGACGTCGTGGAGCCGCTCGGCTCCGAGATCCTGCTGGACGTGGCGGTGGCCGGCCAGTCGGTGGTGTGCCGGGTGGAGCCGACCGTCAAGGCGAAGCCCCACGACAAGATCCGCCTGGCCTTCGTGCCCGAGCGCATCCACTTCTTCGAGCCCAAGACGGAAGCCGTCCTCAAGTAAGCATCCACCGGGGGGGGGGGGGGGGGGG
>JBBDXN010000022.1:899-8040 GCA_040902305.1 Candidatus Rokuibacteriota bacterium
CCCCCCCCCCCCCCGCGCGGTTTGGGGGGGTTGACAACGGATCGGCTCCCCGGCTAGAAGTGGGCAGCTTCAGATCCGCGTCCGCTCGCGAGGGGGTGAGACCAGCGCGCTAGGGTTCCCCATATCGTCCCGAGACCTCCCGACCGAAACGGAGGCCCTCCAATGGATCAGTCCGCTCCCCGCAGCATCGCCCGTCGTCGCTTCCTCCGCGCCGCCGCCGGCACCACGGCCGGGATGGCCTCCTGGCTCGCCCTCGGCAAGGCACCCGCCGTTGCGCAGAAGCGCGAGTTGACCTTCCTCTCCTGGAACCACTTCGTCCCCGCCGCGGACGACGAGCTGCGCAAACAGGCGGAGGCATTCAGCAAGCAGGCCAACTGCACGGTGCGCGTGGACACCATGGCGCATCTGCAGATGCCGGCCAAGGTGGCCGCGGAGGCCCAGTCACAGTCCGGCCACGACATGTTCCGGACCGCCAGCTCCGACTGCTTCCTCTTCGAGAACCAGTTGGCCAACGTGGACGACGTGGTCGCCAAGCTCGGCAAGCAGTACGGCGGCTGGTACCCGTTCGCGGCCGAGGCCCACCAGGCCAAGTCCGGCTGGAAGGGCGTGCCTTGGTTCTGGATCTCGTTCCCGGCCACGTACAACATGGCCCACTTCAAGAAGGCCGGCTTCGAGACCCCGCCCAAGACGTGGGACGAGCTGCTCAAGATGGGCAAGGTCCTGAAGAAGCAGGGCAACCCGGTCGGCATCGCGATCAGCCACTGCTCGGACGCCCACTCGACCTACTGGTCGGTGGCCTGGTGTCACGGGGCCAAGGTGATCGAGGCCGACGGCAAGACCCCCGCGATCGCTTCCGACAAGACCGCCCAGGTCATCGAGTGGTACAAGGAGCTCTACAAGGACGCGATGGAGCCCGAGGTCCTGTCCTGGGACGATGCCTCGAACAACCGCTTCATGCTCTCCGGCAAGGGTTCCTGGATCCACAATCCGGTGAGCCCGTACAACGCGGCCCTCGCCAACAAGCAGCCCATCGCCGACGACATCAACCATCACGGTAGCCCGGCGGGGCCCGCCGGCACCCACTCGGCGCCGCCGATCCTAGGGCTCGGCATCTGGAAGTTCTCGAAGAATCAGCAGCTGGCCAAGGAATTCATCCAGTTCCTGATGAAGAAGGAAAACTACGACGCCTGGATCGTGGCCGGTAACGCCTTCAACCACCCGCCACTCAAGCATCTCGCCGATCATCCGATCTGGGCGAAGAACCCCAAGTTCGCCATGCTGCCCAAGGAGGCGGAGTTCGCCCACCCGCGCGGCTGGCCGGCCAAGCCGAACGAGGCGGTGCAGCGGATCGACAACAACTACATCATGGCCGACATGGTGGCCAAGGCCGTCAACGGCATGCCGACCAAGCGGGCCATGGACTGGGGGCAGGAGCAGGTCGCTCTCGCGCTCAAGGGTCAGCTCAAAGCCGGCTAGATGGCCGTCGGCCCACGCGTTCTCGAGGCGGCCGGCTCTCCGGGGGCCGGCCGCCTCGCGTGGCTGCGAGGGTGGTGGGAGCGGGAGGAGGTCTTCGGCTACGGCCTGGTCCTCCCCGCCCTCGCCCTCCTCGTCTCCCTCGTCGCCTTCCCGTTCGGGATGGCGATCTACTTCAGCCTGTCCGACTACTGGGTCGGCTCCCCCGGCGAGTTCGTCGGCCTCGACAACTACCGGGCGATCCTGGGCAATGAGGTCTTCCGACAGACCGTCTTCAACTCCTTCGTCTTCACCGCCATCGCGCTCAGCTTCAAGATCGTGCTCGGCGTCTGGCTCGCGCTTCTTCTCGCCCGGGACTTCCGGTTCAAGCGGCTGATCCGGGGCGCGGTGCTCCTGCCCTTCGTCATCCCCACCGCGCTGTCCACCCTCGGCTGGTGGTGGATGTTCGACTCGCTCTACAGCGTGGTCAACTGGACGGCCATCCGCATCGGCCTCATCAACCCGCCCGGGCCGAACTGGCTCGGCCAGGCGGCCTACGCGATGGCGGCGGTCATCACCGTCAACGTCTGGCGGGGCCTGCCCTTCTTCGCGATCACCACGCTGGCCGGCCTCGTGGCGATTCCCCGTGAGTTCTACGAGGCGGCCGAGGTCGACGGCGCGAGCGCGTGGGCCCGCTTCTGGAACGTGACGCTCCCGCTCCTCAAGCCCGTGCTCGCCGTCGTCATCCTCTTCTCCACCATCTTCACGTTCGCCGATTTCAACATCGTCTACGTGCTGACCCGCGGGGGACCGGTCAACACGACGCATCTCTTCGCGACCCTGGCCTATCAGGTCGGGCTGAACGGAGGCAACCTCGGCCAGGGCGCGGCCATCGCGCTCTTCCTCTTCCCGCTGCTGGGCGCGGTCGTGTTCTTCCAGCTCCGCTTCATCAGGAAGGAGTGACGATGGCGAGCGCCGCGCGTCGAGGGGGCAAGTTCCGGTCGGCGGCCTTCAGCTACGCCAACCTCCTGCCCTTCGTCTTCTTCGCCCTGTTCCCCTTCTACTTCATGCTCGTCACGTCGTTCAAGTCGAACGCCGAGCTCTACAACCTCAAGTCGGTTCCGTTCACGGTCCAGGCGCCCATCGTCGAGCACTACACCTTCCTGTTCTTCCGAACCGAGTTCTTCACCTGGATGAGGAACAGCCTGGTCGTCGCGGTGGTCGCCACCGCGGCCTCCGTGATGATCTCGATCCTGGCCGGCTACAGCCTGTCGCGCCTCCGCTTCCGGGGGGCGAGCTCCTTCGGCACCGCGGTCTTCATCACCTACCTGGTTCCCCCCACCCTGCTGTTCCTGCCTCTGTCGCAGGTGGTCTCCTGGCTCGGGATCTCCGACTCCATCGTTTCGCTGATGGTGACCTACCCGACCTTTCTGGTGCCGTTCTGCACCTGGCTCCTCATGGGATACTTCCGCACCATCCCGAAGGAGATCGAGGAATGCGCGCTGGTGGACGGGGCCACCCGCATGCAGACGCTGATCCAGATCGTGCTGCCGATGGCGATTCCCGGCATCATCTGCGCGCTGCTCTTCAGTTTCACCCTGTGCTGGAACGAGTTCACCTACGCACTGACCTTCATCTCGCAGTCCGCCAACAAGACGGCGGTGGTGGGCGTGACCGCGGATCTCATCCGGGGCGACATCTACTACTGGGGCTCGCTGATGGCGGGCGCGGTCCTGGCGAGCGTGCCGATCGTCGTTATCTACGTGCTCTTCCTCGACTACTACGTCACCGGCCTCACCGCCGGCGCCGTCAAGGGCTAGCGGCGGCCGTCGAGAAAGACCCAGCTGCTTCGTTGGCGCCCTCGGTCGCACGCTCAACGTAGAGAGACTACGCCTCGCGCGCGACCTTCGGGCGCCGCCTCGCATCTGAGGCTTCTCGACGCCCGCCTTGGAGGGCCGGCTAACCGGCTAGAGCATTCCTGCGATTGCTTTGCCGACCTCGGCGGTGGTGGCGGTGCCACCCAGGTCGCGGGTCAGCCCCTTGCCCTCCTCCACGAAGCGCTCGATCGCGCCCACCACCGCCTGGGCCGCCTCCGGGTGCCCCAGGTGCTCGAGCATCATGGCGCCGGTCCAGATCTGGGCGATGGGATTGGCGATGCCCTTGCCCGCGATGTCCGGGGCGGAGCCGTGCACCGGCTCGAACATGGACGGGTACTCCTTCTCGGGGTTGATGTTGCCGCCCGGGGCGATGCCGATCGAGCCCGCGATGGCCGGGCCCAGGTCGGAGAGGATGTCGCCGAAGAGGTTGGAGGCCACCACCACGTCGAACCAGTCCGGGTGCTGGACGAAGTGGGCGGTCAGGATGTCGATGTGGTACTGGCTGGTGTTGATGTCGGGATACTGCTTGGCCATCGCCGCGAAGCGCTCGTCCCAGTACGGCATGCTGTGGATGATGCCGTTCGACTTGGTGGCCGAGGTGACGTGGCGCCGCGGCCGTTTCTTGGCGAGCTCGAAGGCGTGGCGGATCACCCGGTCGCAACCTCGGCGCGTGAACACCGCCTGCTGCACCGCCAGCTCGTGAGGCGTGTCGCGGTAGAGCCGCCCGCCGATCTCGGAATACTCGCCCTCGTTGTTCTCCCGGACGATCAGCATGTCGATGTCCGCGGGCCCGCGGCCCTGGAGCGGCGAGCGCACCCCGCGGAGCAGCCGCACCGGCCGCAGGTTCACGTACTGGTGGAACTCCCGGCGGATCGGGATGAGAAGCCCCCAGAGCGAGACGTGATCGGGCACGCCGGGGAAGCCGACCGCGCCCAGGTAGATCGCCTCGAAGCGGCGGAGCTGCTCGAGCCCGTCCTCGGGCATCATCCGGCCGGTCCGCGTGTACATTTCGCAGCTCCAGTCGAACTGGGTCCACGCGAAGTCCACGCCGAAGCGCCGGCCCGCCGCCTCCAGCACCCGGATGCCCTCGGGCAGCACTTCCTTGCCGATGCCGTCGCCGGGAATGACCGCGATCCGATGCGTCATGGGAAGCCTCCTCAACGCTGAGAGATGATGACCTGCGGCCCGCCCGGGCCCGGAACCCGCAGCTCGCTGCGCGGGAACCCGGCGCGGCGGAACATGGCATCGAGCTCGGGGAGCGTGTAGGCGTCGCCGGCCGGGGTCGTGCAGAGCATCACGAGACTGAACATGGCGGCGTGCGGGGGCGTCACCCGCCCCTCGTCGGGCACGAACTCCACCGTCACCACGCGCCCGGAGGGCGCGAGCGCCGGGGCCACCGTGGCGAGGAACCGCTCGCAGGTGGCCGGATCGAAGTGGTGGAGAAAGTTCGGGAGCAGCACGAGGTCGTACGGTCCGCCCAGGGCCGTCTCGAATGCGCTGCCCGCGAGGGTGTGAAAGCGGCCGTCCACCCCCGCCGCGCGGGCGTTCTCGCGCGCCACCGCCAGCACCGCCGGCCAGTCGAGCGCGGTGACCTCCGCGTGCGGGTACGCTTCCGCGAACGCGATGCCGAACAGGCCATGGCCCGCGGCCACGTCGAGGACCCGGAGCGGGCGCGCGGCATCGACCTCGACGAGGTCCACCACCGCCCGCGCCGGCATCCGCATCAGGGGCGCCATGGCGCGGGCGAAGCGCACCCAGACCGGGTGCTCGGGCGCCACCGTGCCCGCCCCGGCCAGCGCGGTGCCGCCGCGACGCACCGCCGCGGCCACGTCGACGAAGGCCTCGCGGATCTCGGGCGCGTAGAGAAACTCGGCGGCCGCGGCCACGCAAGTGGGCGATCGCCGGTCGAGGAAGGCGGCAGAGTCCGCGGTGAGGGCGTAGCCGTCGCCGTCCTTGTGGAGGAAGCCGGCGGCGGTGAGGTAGTCGCAGAGGATGCGCGTGCCGCGCACCGAGGCCCCGCCGCGCTCCGCCAGCGCGGTCGCGGTGCGCGCGCCCGCCCCGATGGCGGTGAAGAGGTCCAGGTCGAGCGCCCCCTGGAGGGCCGCGCTGCGCTGGTACGCGGTCATGGTGCCGAGGAACGGGTCGGGAGACGGCGCGGCCGTCGCGGGGGAGTCGCCGTCCAGCAGGCGGATGAGCTCCCCGGGTCGTAGATGCATCTGGAGCAGGCCTCGCCCCGCGGCCACCGGCCCCGCGCACTCGATCACGGCGACGCCGCTCTTCCGCATGTCGATGCGCGCGAGGCCGTCACGGCTGGTCAGGAGCGCGGCGAGGCGCGAGAGGGTCGGCTCGTGCCCGACGCAGAGGAGGCGCTCGGCCTCGACGGCGGCCAGCCCCGCGAGCGTCGAGTCCGGCTCGGCGCGATCTCCCAGCAGCTCGGTCGGCTCGAGCGCGGGCGCGCCGCCGTAGGCCCGCGCGGTGATCTCGGCGGTCTCGCGCGCGCGGCGGAGCGGACTCGTCAGGAGCCGGTCGAAGCGCACGCCCATGCGGCGGAGCGCCTCGGCCACCCGCGCGTGCTCGCGTCGCCCCGCGTCGGTCAGCGGCCGCTGCCGGTCGTCGGGCCAGCGGCGGGCGTCCGCCTCGCCGGCCTCCGCGTGGCGCATCAGGATCAGGAGCACGGCGAGATTGTCTCACGATCTAGATCGGTGACGTTGCGCGTGGTTGGCTCCACGCCCCGCGCCTACGGTTCTCACGATCTACATCGGGGACGTAGCGCGTGGTCTGCTCCACGCCACGCGCCTATGGCTCTCACGACCTCCGGCCCGCGCGTGCTCGCGTGGTATGCTCGACGCCCGTGAGGGTCAAATGGTTGCTCGTGGTGTTCGGGCCGGTTCTCCTCACGATCATCGGGACCGTCCTCGTGATGCTCTTCGTCCCCCACCCCGTCCCCAAGACGGCCACCGGCGGCCAGCGCCTCTATCTGGCCAATTGCGCCACGTGCCACGGCGCCGACGGGCGCGGCTCCTGGCGGGCGACGATCTTCCTGATGCGCCCCGGCGACCTCTCCGATGCGCGGGTCGGGGACCGGCTCCCGGACGAGTACCTGTTCACGCTGATCAAGAACGGGGGAGCCACGATCGGCAAGCCGGGGATGCCGTCCTTCGGCTATCACTTGAAGGACGACCAGATCCGGGATCTGGTGAGCTACGTGCGAACACTACCGAAACGCTAGAACGGAGAGCAGTGGCCGGGCGAGGTGCAGCCGTGGCAGGGCGAGGTGAGCCGTGGCAGGGCGAGGTGAGCCGAAGGCGAGCCGAGCGGATATAGGAATCGAGCCGAGCGAATACAAAAGAGATGCAAGGCAGGTAGGCCCAGGCGGGTCGCCCCGATTTCCCGACCGAGCGCCGCGGCCGGTCAGGCCCGCGAGCGGATACTCGACATGGTCTCCCGCAGGACGGCCTTGTCGAAGGGCTTGTTGATCACGAAGTTCACGCGGCTGCGCTCCTCGCGCGTGATCTCGGTCTCGCCCCATCCCGTGATCAGGCCCACCGGCAGCCGCGGCCAGCGTCCCTGGATGGCGCCGGCCACGTCCCAGCCCGTCATGTCGGGCATGCCGAGGTCGCTGATCACGACGTCCACCAGCTCGGGATTCGACTCGAGGTAGGAGAGGCCCTCGCGGCCTCCGGGCGCCTGGGTCACCGAGTGGCCCTGCTCCTCCAGCATCTCGGCCAGCGTGCTGCGCACCTGCAGCTCGTCGTCGATCACCAGGATGCGCAGCGGCAGCGCGGGCGCCTTCTGCTCGAGCGCGTTGGACG
>JBBDXN010000022.1:8050-47082 GCA_040902305.1 Candidatus Rokuibacteriota bacterium
GGGCACCGCGGCCGCCGCGGAGGCGGTCGGGAGGCTGACCTCCACCGTGGTGCCCTGCCCCTCCGCGCTCTCGACGGTCAGGGTCCCGCCGTAGCGCTGCACGGTGCCGTAGGCTACGCTGAGCCCCAGTCCGGTCGCCTTGGGCCCCTTGGTGGTGAAGAAGGGCTCCAGGGCGCGCCGGCGCACCTCCTCCGGCATGCCGATGCCGGTGTCGGTGACCGCGCAATACACGCGATGGTCGCGCGCCCACGTCTTGATCGTGATGCGCCCGCCCTGGGCGATGGCGTCGGCCGCGTTGAGCAGCAGGTTCATCAGGACTTCCCGGAGAGGGGCGGGTTCTCCCGCGGCCGCCCCGATGACGCCCGCCTCGACCTCCACCTCGATGCGACTGCCGCGGAGCTGCGCCTCGTCCTGCCAGCGCGGCCGCGTGAGCTCGACCACTTCCTGCACGAGCTGGTTGAGGTCCACCGCCACCGCGTCGGACACCGGCTGCACGCGGCTGAAGCGCTGGACGCGCCGCACCACCTCGGCGCCGTCCTGGGCGGTGCGCTGGATGATCTCGAGCGAGCGCCGGACGCCCGTCTCCTGCACCTTGCCCATCAGGAGCTCGACGCGCCCCAGGATCACCGCGAAGAGGTTGTTGAGGTGATGGGCCATGCCGGACGAGAGCTGGCCCATCGCGCGCAGCGTCTCGCCGCGCACGAGCTGCCCCTGGGTGGACTTGAGGTCGTCCACCACGTTCTGGAGCTGGGAGGCGGAGGACTGCGCCTCCTCGAGCAGGCGCGAGTTGTCGACCGCGTAGCCGATGTAGGTCATGAGGGCGTTCAGGAATTGCAGGTCGGTGGAGCTGAACGGCGGCGGCCGGAGCGCGTCGGAGAGCGCGGAGTCGCGCTTCTTGGCCATGTTGATCACGCCGATGACCCGGTCGCCCACCCGGATCGGCATGCAGATGAACGAGCCGTTGCCGTACTGGGGATCGTTGGCCTTGTTGAAGCGGGGGTCGGAGGCGATGTCGTCCACCAGCACCGGCTCGCCCATCTCCACCACCTTGCCCGCCACGCCCTCGCCGACCTTCACCTCGATCGCGGGGACCACGTCGTCGGGAATGCCGCGGGAGGCCGCCAGCTTCAGCATCGTCCGGTCGCGATCGAGGATCATGATCGAGCCGACGGTCGCGCGGACTGCGCGCATCGTCGACTGGAGCACCAGGCCCAGCAGGTCCTGGATGCGCGGGATGCGGGCGGCCAGCTCCACCATCTCGTTGAGCGTGCCCAGCTTGAAGACCAGGTCCTCGAGCCGCTGCGTCGAGCCCCGCAGGTCGTCGAGCATGTGGTAGAAGGCGTCGCGCACCTGCCCGATCTCGGTCACCTCGCCGAGCCCGGGCACCGCGGCCGCCCGGCTCACCCGGCGGAGCGCCTCCGGCTTGACCTCGGTCGGGGCCAGGAAGCCCTGGGCGAGCTGCGCGATCTGATCCATCATCTTGCGGAACACCAGGAAACCCAGGACGGACACGACGACGGCGCCGAGGAGCCCGAGCTGGGCCTCGGTGCTGTGGAGCATCTGGTGGCGCGACAACAGGTAGACGAAGAGCAGGATGGGCAGGAGCGCGACGAGCGCGAACACGACCGAGGCCGCCTCGCGGAGGCTCATGGTCCGGGAGCGGCGCCGGTTCTTCGGCATGGTGTCCTTACCTTAGCAAGGGTCCCGAATTTATCGAATCTTTTGGATTTCCACCGCCACCAGCCGGTCCTTCTCCTGGCGGACGGTGAGGCGGACGCGGTCGCCGCGATGCAGGTCGGCTCCGTCCAGCAATCCAGAGGACTCGGTGAAGAGCGCCATCGACTCCATCTCGTCCATGAACCCCACCACCTTGTCGTGACGAACCAGGATCAAGTCGGGCCCGCCGCGCGCCTCGAAGACTCCGGTGACCCGATACAGCCCCCGACCCGGGAACACCGCCCGGTAGGTCCCCCAGATGCCGGCCGCGAACCCGGCGAGCAGGAGCAAGAAGAGCGCGGGAACCGCCGCGCGCCGGAACGCTATCGCGGGATCTCGCGCGGGTTGGCCACGACGGGGTCGCGGGCGATCTCAGGAGCCCGGCTGCGCCGCGACTACTCGATCTCGTCCCGGGGAGGAATCTTGCCCGCCACGTGCTCGGGCGTCAGCACCCAGGTCCCGCCGCAGCCTTCCTTGAAGGTAGCCACCGCCGCGCGGTAGGCGCTGCCGAGGGTGATGATCATGACCCCGACGCTGGCGACGGTGCCGAGGCCGCAGACGATGGCCTTGCCGGGCACGTAGCCCACGTTCAGGAACCCCGCGCCGACCCGGTCGGCGGCGGAGACCTCGACGTCGACGGCGCCCGACGAGAGCTCGGCCGCGTGGACCACGGTCACCCGCGACAGCAGCGGGCCCGTCAGGGCCATCACGGCGACGAGCAGCCCGCACAGCCACTTCGTGGCATCCCGCATGATGTTCTCCTCTCCCGACGTGGTGCGTATCTCTTGTACGCATCTAAGGTACACGAATTGAATATCTGCACCTAGATGCGGAGCGCGGCCGGGCCGGGCTCGGCCGGGTGCGGCCCCGGCCCGGCCGGGCGGCCGAGAGGCCGGAACCCACTTCCGGATCAATAATTTACCGGCGATGGCCCACCCCTCGACATCGGTCCGGGAGGATCGTAGACTCTCGGGGTGCCGGCGCTCGGCGCGCAATCCCTTTCGAAGGAGACACGCCCATGAAGATCGTCCGCTTCTCCCAGAATGGTCAGGCTCCCCGGCTCGGCTGCTTCCTCGGTCAGGATCGCATCGCCGATCTCGAGGCGAGCGCGGCCGCCTTCCTGGCATCCAAGGGCGTGGTGCGCGCGGCCGTCATCGCGGCGGCGCTGTGTCCGGCCGACAGCACGCGCGGGTTCCTGGAGGGCGGCAGCGCCAGCCAGGACATGCTGGCCGCCCTGATGGACGCGGCGCGCGCGGGCAAGTTCCAGCCGGTGGCGCATCCGCTGAGCGCGGTGCGACTGCACGCCCCCATCGCGGACCCGGGCAAGTTCGTCTGCATCGGCCTCAACTACAAGGACCACGCGGCCGAGACCAACAATCCGGCCCCCAAGCAGCCGCCGGTGTTCCCCAAGTGGGCCAACGCGATCCAGGATCCCGGCGAGCCGGTCCTCCGGCCGCGCGGCGAGAAGACCTTCGACTGGGAGGTGGAGCTGGGCGTGGTGATCGGGCGCACCGCCCGCTTCGTCAAGAAGGAGCAGGCGCTCGACTACGTCTACGGCTACACGATCATCAACGACGTGAGCGCGCGCGACTTCCAGTTCCACACCACCCAGTGGGGCGCGGGGAAGGTGGGCGACACCCTGGCCCCGGTGGGCCCCTACATCGCCGACCGCACGGAGGTTCCCGATCCCCACGTGCTCGATCTCAAGGCCTGGGTCAACGGCCAGCTCATGCAGAACGGCTCCACCCGTAACTTCATCTTCGACGTGGGCTACATCATCCAGTACCTCACCAGCTTCATGACGCTCTCCCCGGGCGACCTCATCGCCACCGGCACGCCCGCGGGCGTGGGCTTCTCGCGGAAGCCCCAGATCACGCTCCAGCCGGGCGACACCATGAAGCTCGAGATCACCGGGCTCGGCACGCTCGAGAACGGCGTGAAGGACGCCTGAGGGCGGAGCGCGTCGCCATGGCGGTTCGCTCGTTTCTCCACTACGCGCTGGAAGTGCCCGACCAGGCGGTCGGGCAGCGGTTCTACGAGGACTTCGGGCTGGTGGACGGCACCGGCTCGAGCGACGCGGTGCGCCTCCGGCCCGAGCGCCTCGGGCGCGACACGGTTCTCCTCTACGGGGGCCCCCGCAAGCACCTGCATCACCTCTGCTACGGCGCGCCCGGGGAAGACTTCGCCCGCGTGCGCGAATCGCTGCGCCGGGCGGGGGTGCGCGAGATCGACGCGCCCGCCGGCGCGCCCGAGGGGGGCGTCTGGTTCCGCGATCCGGACGGCAACGCGGTGAACGTCCGCGACGAGGCCGCGCCCACCGCGCCGGTGGATCCGCCGGTGACGCTCAACGGCCCCGGCTACACGCAGCGCGAGGCCGCGCGCGGCTATCCCGAGCGCGGCCTGCGGGTGGCCCCGCGCAGGCTCGGCCACGTGCTGCTCTTCACCCCCGACATGGAGCGCCTCATGCGCTTCTACACCGGCACGCTCGGCATGAAGCTCTCCGACCGCTCGCGGGGGATCATCGCCTTCCTCCGCTGCAATACCGACCACCACACGCTGGCCCTGCTCTCCTCGCGCGCCCCGGGCTTCCACCATGCCTCTTTCCAGGTGGGGAGCGTGGACGAGATCGCGATGGGCGCTCAGCGCATGGCCGAGCGGGGCTGGCAGCCGGGCTGGGGGCTCGGGCGCCACGTGATCGGCTCCAACTTCTTCTTCTACCTGCGCGATCCCTGGGGTAGCTTCAGCGAGTACTACTTCGATCTCGACTACATCCCGGAGGGCTGCGCGTGGGAGCCGCGCGACTTCCCGCCCGAGGATTCCCTCTACGTGTGGGGCCCGCCGTGCCCCGCCGACTTCGGCGAGAACAAGGAAGCATGGACCTAGAGTTCCTCCACGCGCTGGTCCAGCCCGCCACCACCAAGATCGTGCTCTGCTCGCTCGACGGCCTGGGGGGCCTGCCGCGGCCCCAGACCGGCAAGAGCGAGCTCGAGACCGCGCGGATCCCGACGCTCCACGGCCTCACCGGCCGGGCCGCCTGCGGGCTCCTGCGCCACGTGGGGCCTGGCATCACCCCGGGCAGCGGGCCCGGGCATCTCGGCCTCTTCGGCTACGATCCCCTGCGCTATCCGGTGGGCCGGGGCGTGCTCGAAGCGCTTGGCATCGACT
The DNA here is from genome assembly GCA_040902305.1 of Candidatus Rokuibacteriota bacterium. Taxonomy (GTDB): domain Bacteria; phylum Methylomirabilota; class Methylomirabilia; order Rokubacteriales; family CSP1-6; genus CAMLFJ01. The sequence goes on from JBBDXN010000022.1 coordinate 12,932, forward strand.
TCGAGCTCATGCCGGGCGACGTGGCCGCGCGCGGGAACTTCTGCACGGTGGACGCGCGCGGCCATATCACCGACCGGCGGGCCGGGCGCATCGCCACCGAGGTGTGCGTGCGCCTGGTCGAGCGGCTGCGGGCGATCCGCCTCGACGGCGTGGAGCTCCTGATCGAGCCGGTGAAGGAGCACCGCTTCGTCCTCGTCCTGCGGGACGGCCACCTGTCCGGCCGGCTCTCCGAGACGGACCCGCAGCAGCTCGGGGTCCCGCCCCTGCCGGTCCGGGCGCTGGCGCCGGACGCGGACAGGACGGCCGCGCTCGTCAACGCCTTCGTGGAGGCGGCGCGGCCCCTGCTGCGGGACGCGACGCCCGCCAACATGCTGCTGCTGCGGGGCTTCGACCAGCGGCCGCGCCTGCCGCTCTTTCCGGAGACGTTCGGGCTGCGGGCCGCCGCCATCGCCGCCTATCCGATGTATTGCGGGCTCGCCCGCCTGGTCGGGATGGACGTGCTCAAGACGGGCGGAACCTTCGCGGAGGAGCTCGACACGCTCGAGCAGCAGTGGGAGCACCACGACTTCTTCTTCCTGCACTACAAGGACACCGACAAGGCGGGCGAGGACGGCGACTTCGACGCCAAGGTCGCCGCGCTGGAGCGCTTCGACGCGCTCCTGCCCCGCGTGCTCGCGCTCCGGCCGGACGTGCTCGCCATCTCGGGCGATCACGCCACCCCGTCCATCCTCGCCGGCCACGGCTGGCAGGGGGTGCCCGCGCTCCTGGCAAGCTCCTACTGCGGGGCCGATCCGGTGAGCCGCTTCACCGAGCGGGACTGCGCGAGCGGCTCGCTCGGGGTGATCCCCGCCCAGGACCTGATGCCGCTGGTGATGGCCAATGCGCTCCGCTTCACCAAGTACGGCGCCTAGCGCGATACTCGCGGTATCCTGGTAGAAGGACCATGAGGCGCTCCCACTGCCTCCTCTCCGCCGCCGTCCTGCTCGCCCTGGGGGTGATCGGCGTAGCCGTGCCCACGCACCCGCCGGCGCCGTCCGCGGTGCCCGAGCCCCCCGCCTCCGACCTCCCGGGCTCCGACAGCATCATTGACATCGTGCTGAAGCGGGGCGAGACGCTCGAGATGGCGCTGCGGCGGACCGGCGTGGGCCGTGGTGAGGCCGCGCGCATCGTGGCGGCGCTGCGCGGCAGCGTCAATATGCGGCGGCTCGCGCCCGGGGAGCGGCTGGTCGTGCGCCCCGGCTCGGAGGGGCGGCCCGCGGAGATCAGCTACGCGCGCACCCCGGCGGAGCGGTACGAGATCAGGCCGGGCGGCGGCGGGAGCTGGGCGGTGACCGCGGTGCGGCCCGAGGTGGATACCCGCGTGGTGGCGATCACGGGCGAGGTGCGGGATTCCCTGTTCGCGAGCATGGAGCGGGTCGGGGAGGGGGCCGGCCTCACCGTGCGCCTCGTCAACCTCTTCGAGTGGGACTTCGACTTCGCGGCCGACTCGCTCCCCGGCGACCGCTTCCGCCTCCTGGTGGAGAAGCGCTACGTCGAGGACGCCTTCCTCGGCTACGGCGACGTCCTGATCGCGCAGTATTCCAGCGTCGGCCGCTCGCTGCTCACCAGCGTCGGCTTCGGCGACGTGGGGGGGCGCCGGGAGTACTACGACGCGGCCGGACGATCGGTGAAGAAGATGTTCCTGCGCGCCCCGCTCGACTTCACCCGCGTCACCTCCGGCTTCTCGCACGCCCGCCTCCATCCGGTCCTGGGCGGGCTCCGGCCGCACCTCGCGGTCGACTACGGGGCCCCGGTGGGGACTCCGGTGCGGGCGGTCGCCGACGGCGTGGTCACCCGGGCGGGATGGAACGGCGGCTACGGGCTGACCATCTCCCTGCGCCACGCGCGCGGGTACGAGACCATGTACAACCATCTCTCCAAGCTCGACGTCCGCCGAGGGCAACGGGTGCGCCAGCGGCAGGTCATCGGGCGCGTCGGCAGCACCGGGCTGTCCACCGGCCCCCACCTCGACTACCGCGTGCGCAAGGGCGGCGCCTTCGTCAACCCGCTGGGCGAGAAGTTCATTCCCGGCTCGCCCGTGCCCGCCCACCGCCGCGAGGCGTTCACGGTGCACGTCGATGCCCTGCTGGAGCGGCTCGACACGCAGGCCCCGTTTCCCGCGCGCCCCCCGGGGCGATTCTGAGGCAGCGCACCGGCTCGAGCCTCTGCTATTCCTGCGGCAAGCTCAACCGCGTGGACGCCCCGACCTGCTTCTACTGCGGGGCGCGGCGGCCCGGGCTCTGGGGCTTCGGTCCGCTGGCCGCGCGGCTGGTCGGCCGGCTCGACTTCGCGCGCGCGGTCACGATCGTCTGCGTGGTCGCCTACGTCGCGTCGATCCTGCTCGACCCGCGGGCGGCGCTCAGCGCCCGCAGCCCTTTCGACCTCCTCTCGCCGGGCTTCGGCGCGCTGGTGACGCTCGGCATGACCGGGGCGGCGCCGTGGACAGCCGGGTGGTGGTGGACGCTGCTCACCGCCATCTACCTGCACGGCAGCCTGCTGCACCTCGTGTTCAATCTCCTGTGGGTGCGGCAGCTCGCGCCCGCAGTCGAGGAGCTCTTCGGGCCCGGCCGCCTCGTGGTCATCTTCACGGTGGCCGGCGTGGCGGGCTTCGTCCTGTCCAACGTGGTGGGCATCGCGTGGACGGTTGGAGCCTCGGGCGCCGTCTTCGGCCTCCTCGGCGCCATGGTCGCCTACGGTCGAAGCCGCGGCGGCACCTTCGGCCTGGCCGTGCTGCGGCAGTACGGGCAGTGGGCGGTGCTCATGTTCATCTTCGGCTTCTTCATGACCGGCGTGAACAACTGGGGCCACGCGGGCGGCTTCGTGGGGGGCTATCTCGCGGCCCTCGCGGTGGGTCACGGCGAGCGCCGGACGGAGCGGGGTCTCGACCGGGTGGCCGCGCTGGTCGCGGTGGGCCTCACCCTCCTGGCCTGGGCGCTGGCGCTCTGGAACGGCTTCCTGCGCTAGGCGGCGCCCGCCTCGGAGACTGAGGCGGCTTCGACGCGGAACGCGGCGATCTGCTCGGGGAGCCCGAAGACGCGGAGCCGATCGCCGGAGCGAAGCCGGGTATCGGCGGAGGGATTCACCACCGCCTCCCCGTCCGACCGCTCCACCGACACCACCGTCACCCCGAAGCGCTCCCGGACCCGGGCCTCGCTCAAGGACAGGTCGGCGAGCGTCCCCGCCGCGAGCGTGACCTCGCGCACCTCGGGTAGAGCACCCACCGCGCCCGGCCCCCCGGCGATCGTGGCGCCCGCCGGGCTCATGGCGCCCCGGAACCGCGCGAGGTAGTCGAGCACCCGCTCCTGAGGCAGCGAGAGCTGGCGCAGCGCGTGCCGGATCAGAGTGGCCGCCGCCTCCAGCTCGGGCTGGATGACCTCGGTGGCGCCCGCGTGGGCGAGGATCTCGTGGTCCGACGCACGGTGCGAGCGGGCGAGGATGGGCACGCCCGAGTTCATGCCCCGGACCCCACGGACGACGAGGTGGACGCGATCCATCTCGGGCAGCGCCACCACCACCAGCGAAGCCCGCGCCACGTTGGCCTCCTCGAGCAGGCGATGTTGCGCGGCATCCCCGAACAGACACGGAACGCCGCGCGAGCGCAGGCCCCGCACGATGTCCGGGTCCCGCTCGATGACGACGAAGCGGATGCCGAAGGTCTCGAGCGCCTCGCCCACCGCGCTACCCACCCGCCCGAAACCGCAGAGCACGACGTGCTCCGCCCCCGCCGGGTCCACGCCGGTCGGGGCGTGCACCTTCTCGACGCCACGGAGACGGGCGATCCAGCCGGGCGCAAGACGCACGAGGGCCGCGTTGATCAGAATGGTGACGAGCGAGGCGGCCAGGGTGGCGTTGTAGACCTCGGGGCCCACATGGCCAGCCGTACGCGCGACCTGGACCAGGATGAAGGAAAACTCGCCGATCTGGGTGAGCCCCACTCCGACCAGCAGCGCGGTCCAGAAGGACTCGTGGAAGAGCCAGACCACGAGCGTCCTCAGCACGAGCTTGCCGATCACGATCATCGCCACCATGGCCACCAGCAGCGGCACGTTGGCGAGGAGATTGGCGGGATCGATCAGGGCGCCGATGGTGACGAAAAACATCGCCACGAAGACGTCGCGCAGCGGCAAGAGCCGGGCCAGCGTCTCGTGAGCGTAGTCCGACCCGTTGATGATGAGCCCGGCCAGGAAGGCCCCGAGCGCGAGCGACAGCCCGGCCCACTGGGAGAGGGCGGCCGTCCCCAGGCCGATCGCGAGCGCGACGAGCAGGAACATCTCGTCGCTGTGCAGCCGGGCCACCCACGTCATCAGGGGCGGGATCACCTTGGCCGCCACGTAACCGGCCGGGATCAGGATGAGGAGCGACTTGCCGAGGGCCATCGCGATCGTGAGGATTCGCCCCGGCTCCAGCGTGCCGAGCACCGGGATGACGACGATGAGGATCACCACCGCCAGATCCTCGACGAGCGTGATGCCGATCATCACGCGGCCGTGGCGGGAGTGCAGCTCGCCCCGGTCCATGAGCAGCCGCGCGAGCACCATCGTGCTGGCCACCGAGATCACGATGCCCACGATGGCGCCCTCCAGGAGGGGCCAGCCCAGCAGGGCGGCGACGCCCACGCCGAGCCCCATCGAGAGGACGATGCCGAGCGGGCCGCCCAGGAGCGCCACCCACTTCACGCGCAGGAGATCCCGCAGCGAGAACTCGATGCCGATCGAGAACATCAGCAGCATCACGCCGATCTCGGCGAACAGCTCGAAGGTGTAGAGATTGGAGACCGCGGGCCCGGGGGTGAGCGGACTGATCAGGATGCCGCCCAGCACGTAGCCCAGGATGAGCGGCTGGCCGGCGATCCGGGCGAGCGCCCCGCCCGCCACCGCGGCAAAGAACACGTAGGCGAGGTCCCGGAAGAAGATGGATTCCGCGATCACGCCCAAGTTTCGCATTGTCGCCCCACCGAGGCCAAGCCCGTATACTGCTCGCCTATGGAGGAGACCCCCATGACCGAGCGACGCAGAAAGCCGGCGGCCCGCCCGATCGCGAAGATCAAGCAGCTCGAGTCGCGGCTGGCCCAGGTCGAGGCGGACCTCGCGCGCGTGCGGAGCACCGCGGCTCGGGGCGGCCTCACGCGGGTGCGCCTGGCCGGGATCGAGAAGGCGATGGCGGGACACGTGGCTCGCGCCCGGGCCGGGCTCAAGCAGTCCGTGAACCGGCTCAGCCGCACGCTGCTGAGCGCGCGCTCCCGCAAGGAGGCGACGCGGCAGATCGCGCAGGCGCGCCGCAGCGTCAAGGAGTCGCTCGATCGCCTGGGCCGGACGCTCGGCGAGTCCCAGAAGAAGGTCACCCGGGAGGTGAGCCTGCTCACCCGGGGTGTCAAGGCGGGCGTCACGGCGGGGCGGGCCGCTTACCGGGGCCGGCCTCGCTGACCGGATTTTCGCTTGGCACCCCCCCTTGGGGGGCCGACAATAGGGGGGCTGGGGCCCGAACGCCCCGAGCCAAGCCGACATGCGACCGGTGCTGATCTGTCCGGATGATCTACTCGAACACGTGGTCACGGCCGCCGCCTTCCCGGGCGAGCGGCCGCTGTACCTGGTGTCGCGGGCGAGCCTGCGCGCGCGGCTTGCCCGGCGGGGCGACCGGGCGGTCGCCGGCAAGGTGACGGACGCGACCTTCCTCCACGAGGCTCTCAAGGGCGGGCGCGGCCCGGTGGTGGTGGCGGCTCCCGCCGGTCAACTCGCGCGGGTCACCGCGGCGGTCAAGGAGGCGGCGCCCGACGCCCCGCTCCTGGTGCTGCGCGACGACGACCGGCCGGTGTCCAACGCGACGGTGGTGCCGCTCTCGGCCTTCGGCGAGCGTATCGTCCAGCCCGCCGTCGAGCGCGCGGCGCAGCGCGCCCGCGCCGACCGGCTCCGCGCCCACTTCTACGACGCGGAGCGCGTGCTGATCCTGATGCAGGACGATCCCGATCCCGACGCCATCGCCTCGGCCCTCGCGCTCAAGACGCTGCTCGGCCGCACGCGGGCCTCCGCCCCCATCTGCACCTTCGGCACCATCACGCGGCCCGAGAACGTCGCGATGTGCAAGATCCTCGAGATCGAGGTGGAGGCGATCGACGCGGAGGCGCTCGATCAGTTCGACCGGGTGGCCATGGTGGACGTGCAGCCCTCGTTCCTGGAGGAAGAGGAGCGATTCGGCGAGGTCGACCTGGTGATCGATCATCATCCGGTGGAGCAGCCGATCCGGGCGCGCATCAAGGACGTGCGGCCGTCGTACGGGGCCACCTCCACCATCATGGTCGAGTACCTGCGCGCGGCGGACGTCAAGATCACCCAGCGGCTGGCCACCGCCTTGCTCTACGGCATCAAGTCCGACACCTTGGGTCTCGAGCGCGGCGGAACCAGAGCCGACCTCGAAGCCTTCTCGTATCTCTATCTGCTCGCCAACCACAACGCGCTCCGGCGCATCGAGCGGCCGGAGCTGTCCCCGGAGGCCCTGGACCTCCTCGCCCAGGGCTTGGCGAAGCGCCGTGTGCAGCAGGGCGTGTTCTTCTCCCACCTGGGCCGCGTCGCCACCGTGGATCTGATCCCCCAGTTCGCCGACTTCGGGCTGCAGGCCGAGGGCGTCCAGTGGTCGGTGGTATCCGGGGTGGTAGGCGACGAGGTGCACGTTTCCGTCCGCAACGTCGGCTACGTGAGGAGCGCGGGCGACGTGACCCACGCCGCCTTCGGCGAGCTGGGCACGGCGGGCGGGCACCGGACCATGGCCAAGGCGGTGTTCCCGCTCCGCCAGCTCGGCCGGGGCGCGGGGGAGGCGCCCGGGAGCGGGGCCTGCCAGGAGCGCATCATCGAGCGCTTCCTGCGAGCCCTGGGCGGCAACAGCAAACCTCCGGAGGGCAGCCCGTCATGATCGTCGTCTACTTGCTGATGGCGCTGCTGGGAAGCGTGGCCACGATCTTCGCGTTTCAGAACCTCGACCCGCCGGTCGAGATCCGGTTCCTGTTCTGGAGCGTGACCGGCATGCCGCTCGCCCTCGTCATCCTCCTCTCGCTGCTCGTCGGCATCGTCTTCGCGGCCCTGAGCGGTGTGGTGAAGGTCCTGAAGCTCCAGTACCGGATCCGCCAGCTCGAGGCCCAGGTCTCGCAGCTCATCGCCGCCCAGGCACCGCCCCCGGCCGCGCCCCACGCGCCCCAGGGCCCGTCGCTACCCGCCTGAGAGCCGACCATGGCCGAGGCCGCCCGGCTCACCGACATCATCCGGGACCTCCTGGAGTCGGGACGCCGCGAGCGCCTGAGCCACGTTCTCGAGGACGCCCACGCTGCGGATGTCGCGGCGGCCCTGCGCGACCTGACGCTCCCCAATCAGGTGACGCTCTTCCGGCTCCTCGGGCGCGAGGCGGCCGGCGCGGTGCTGGCCGAGCTGGACGATCAGCCGCTGCACGAGCTGGCGCGCGCCCTCGACGAGGGCGAGCTCTCGAGCATCCTCGACCGCATGCGGCCGGACGACGCGGCCCAGGTGCTCGAGGAGCTGCCCGCGGAGCAGGTCGAGAAGGTGCTGGATCTCATGAAGGAGGAGAAGTCCGAAGAGATCCAGGAGATCCTGGAGCACGGCGAGAAGACGGCGGGCCGCCTCATGTCGCAGGACTTCCTCGCGGTCCACGAGCACCTCACGGTGGCCCAGGCCGTCGAGCAGGTGAGGAAGTCGCCGGTCGCCGAGACCGCCCCCACCCTTTACGTGGTGGACGACCACGACCACCTGGTCGGTAGCCTGCCCTGGCGCCGCCTGGTCACGGCCGACCCGGCCACTCCCGTCCGATTCCTGCGTCAGGAAGAGCCGGTCAGCGTGACGCCCGACATGGACCAGGAGGAGGTGGCACGCCTGGTGGCCAAGTACGACCTGGTGGCCCTCCCGGTGGTGAGCGCCGATCACCGCCTCCTGGGGGTCATCACGGTCGACGACGTCATCGACGTCATCCGCGAGGAAGCGACCGAGGATATCCAGCGCCTGGGCGGCGTGTCCGGCGACGAGACCGTACTCGACTCGGCCAGGACCGTCTTCCCCAAGCGGCTGATCTGGCGCCTCATCAACCTGGCGACCGCCATCCTGGCCGCCTCGGTCATCGGCCTCTTCGAGGACTCCATCCGGGAGCTGGCCCTCCTGGCCATCTTCATGCCGATCGTGGCCTCGATGGGCGGGATCGGGACGACCCAGACTGCCACGGTGGTGGTGCGCGGGTTGGCGCTGGGCGACATGACCGCAGTCCACCTCGGGCGGGTGCTACGCAAGGAGACCATGCTCGCCCTCACCACCGGGCTGGTCACCGCTGTGGTCATGGCCGGATTCGCCTATCTCTGGAAGGGCCAGGCGCTGCTGGCCGCCATCATCGCGGTCGCCCTGACGCTGAACATGCTGATGGCGGGGGTGGTTGGCGTCGTCATCCCGCTCCTGCTCAAGAGCTTCCGGATAGACCCCGCCATCGCCTCGAGCGTCATCATCACCACCTTCACCGATGTCTTCGGCTTCTTCTCATTCCTCGGCCTGGCGACCCTCCTGATCCGCTTCCTGCTCTAAGCAGTCCGGCCCGCGTAACTTTTACCAAAGAATCGTGTAAAAACGAGCCCCGGCCCTACTCTCCGAGGACCGCGCAAGAACTTCCTTTCGCCGGACTAGCTGAAAAACCACGAGTTCCCACCACCCGGGCGCTGCGCTATCATGACGCGCTCTGGCATGGGGGTTGCCTCAGCGTATCAGTGGAGAATGCCGGCAGTCTTGGGCACCTCCATTCCCGACGCTCGGCACGGATCGCCCCCCAGCCTCTCGGCATTTTCGCTACGGGCGCAATCACCGAGCGTCCCGACGCGAACACAACTCGGGCACCCCTCGAGGGTGTCCAAGGAGGATTGGGACCGTGAGGCTCGATACGACGTCGCGCGCGATCCGGCGCGCGCAGCCGGCCGGATCCCGCGGCCGGCTGGAAGTCCGCGGAAAGTTCTTCTTCGCTGGCGATGACAAGGTTCCGCTCCGGGGGGTCACCTACGGCCCTTTTGCTCCGGACGCGGCCGGCTATAGATATCCCGCTCCGGAGGTCGTCGAGCGGGACCTGGCGCTGATCGTCGAGCTGGGGGCCAACTGCCTCCGGCTCTTCACCCCGCCGCCCCGGTGGCTCCTCGACATGGCCGCCCAGCATAACCTCTGGGTGCTCGTGGGCGTCCCCTGGGCGGAGCATATCTGCTTCCTCGACTCCGAAGAGATCACCGATACCGTCCGGCGCGCCGTGACCGACGTGGTGGAGGCCTGCCGGGATCACCCGGCGGTGGGCGCCTTCCTGGTCGGCAACGAGATTCCGGCGGACATCGTGCGATGGTATGGCCCCCAGCGCGTGAGCGGGTTCCTGCGCGAGCTGGTCGGCCTCATCAAGCAGATCGACCCGGCCGCGCTGGTCGGCTACGCCAACTTCCCCTCCACCGAGTATCTCGAGACCGACTTCACCGACTTCCTCGCCTTCAACGTCTACCTGCACTCGGAGCCCGAGTTCCGCCGTTATCTCTCGCGGCTGCACACCCTCGCGGGCGACCGACCGCTGGTCCTCACCGAGTTCGGGATCGACTCGATCCGCGAGGGCGAGGTCGTCCAGGCCTCCACCCTGTCCTGGCAGGTGCGCGCCGCGCTCGAGATGGGCGCGGCGGGCACGGTGGTCTTCTCGTTCACCGACGAGTGGCACACCGGTGGCTGCGATATCGCCAACTGGGCTTTCGGTCTGGTGGACCGCGCGCGCCGCAAGAAGCCGGCCTTCCAGGCGGTGCAGCGCTGGTACGCGACGCCGGGCCTGCCCGCGCTGGCCGAGTATCCCAAGGTCTCGGTGGTGATCTGCGCCTACAACGCCGAGCCCACCATGGAGGCCTGTCTCACCTCGCTCCAGAACCTGCGCTATCCCGCCTTCGAGGTCGTGGTCGTCGACGATGGCTCCAAGGACCGAACGGGGACGATCGCGGACAGCTTCGAGGGCATCCACGTCATCCATCAGGAGAACAAGGGGCTCAGCGCCGCGCGGAACGTGGGCATCGCGGCGTCGCTGGGCGAGATCGTCGCCTTCACCGACTCCGACTGCGTGGTGGATCCGGACTGGCTGCACTACCTCGTGGCGACGTTTCTCCAGACCGGGCTGCCCGCGGTGGGCGGGCCCAACCTGCCGCCGCCGGAAGACTCGGTCATCGCCGCGTGCGTGGCCGCCTCGCCGGGCGGGCCGCTCCACGTGCTGCTCGACGACGTGGAGGCCGAGCACATCCCGGGCTGCAACATGGCGTTCCGGCGTGAAGTCCTGGACGAGATCGGCGGCTTCGATCCCATCTACCGCTCGGCGGGCGACGACGTGGACGTGTGCTGGCGGCTCCAGGACCTGGGTTACCGCATCGGGTTCAGCCCCGCCGCGATGGTCTGGCACTTCCGGCGCAATACCATGAAGGCCTACATCGGTCAGCAGAAGGGTTACGGCAAGGCGGAGGCGCTGCTGTACTTCCGGCACCCGCAGCGCTTCAACGCGCTCGGCTACTCGCGCTGGCGCGGACGGATCTACGGCGGCATCTCCGCGCTCTTCTCCCTGCGACGGCCGATCATCTACGGCGGCGTCTTCGGCCGGGGGCTCTTCCAGACGCTCTATCAGCCCCCTTCCACCGTGTTGTCCTACCTGCCCTTCACGCTGGAGTGGAACCTGGTCGGCGCGCTGCTCCTGGCCTACGGGGCCATGCGCGGGGGCTGGGCGTGGCTCGGCGCGGCGCCGGTGGCGCTCTCGTGGGCCTGCTGTCTCTGGGTGGCCATGCGGGCACGGGTGGACGCGCTCGCGGGCGGTCTGCGCGGGCGTCTGCTCATCGCGGTCCTGACCTACTTCGGTCCGCTCCTGCGCTCGCTCGAGCGCTATCGCTGGTGGGTCCGAGGGCTCACCGCGGCCCAGCCCTCGGATTCCGAGCGCCCGATGCAGGCCATGCCCTGGTCGTGGCGGCCGCGCGCGTTCTCGGCTGCGTTCTGGACCGAGGACGGGCTCGAGAAGGAGACGATCCTGCACGGCCTCGTGGACGTGCTGGCGCGGCGGAAGTACTTCGTGCTGGTGGACCAGGGCTGGAGCGACTGGGACCTCGAGGCGCACGGCGGGGTCTGGTCGCGCGGCCGGATCACGGTCTGCACCGAGAACCACGGCGGCGAGCGGCGCGTGCTCCGGGTGAAGTGCGCGCTTCGGACCTCACGCCTGGCCCGCGGCGTGCTCGTGGGCGCGGTGGTGGCGACGGGCCTGGGCTTGCAGCTCGGGCTGCCCACGGTGTCCGCCGCGGGCGTGGCCGCCGGCCTGGGGACGGGCGCGGGCCTGCTCCGCGAGGCGTTCGGCCTCGGGCGCACACTCTACGAGGCGCTTCAGGGCGTGGCGCGGCGCGCGCGGCTGCACTATGCCCCGCCGCTCGACGTGCGCGATGCCCAGGTGAAGTGAGCGGCAAGGACCCGCTTGCCGTCGCGTAAGCGCTTGGTGGTCCTGCACCTGGCCGGGCGGTATCCCCTGGGGGGGATCGGCTGGCAGGCGGTGCACTACGTGCTGGGCTTGGCCCGCCTCGGTCACGACGTGTACTACGTCGAGGACTCGGGTGCCCATCCGTATGACCCGCGGATCAAGAGCGTGGTGGAGGACTCGAGCTACAGCGTCGGCTTCCTGGCGGACGTGATGGCGCGCTTCGGCCTCGCCGACCGCTGGGCCTACGTGGACGGCGTGACCGGCACCTGTCACGGCCTCTCCCGGGAGCGGCTCCGGCAGATCTACCGGGAGGCGGATGGCCTCCTGAACGTGTGCGGAGCCACGCAGCTCAAGGAGGAGCACCTCCGGTGCCCGGTGCGGGTCTACGTCGAGACCGATCCGGTCTTCGAGCAGGTCCGGGTCGCGGAGGGCGATCGCCGCGCCATCGAGGCGCTCGAGCAGCACACGCATCTCTTCACCTACGGCGAGAATCTGGGCCAGCCCGACTCTCCCATCCCGCTCGAGAAGTTCGCCTGGCGCACCACCCGGCCGCCGGTGATCCCCGACCTGTGGGAGGCCCGTGTGAATCCCGCCGCGGAGCGCTTCACCACGGTGGCCACCTGGAAGAACGTGGGCAAGGACATCCGCTTCCGGGGTGAGACCTACTACTGGTCCAAGCACATGAACTTTCTGCAGGTGGCCGACCTGCCGAGCCGGACCCGCCAGCCGCTGGAGCTGGCCCTCGAGGTCGAGGACGACGCGACGCGGGACCTGCTCGCCCGGAACGGCTGGCTGATCACCAACGCCTTCGAAGCCTCACGCGACGTCACCGCCTACCAGCGCCACATCGAGCGCTCACGCGGGGAGTTCACGGTCTCCAAGGACCTGGTGGTGCGGACGCGCAGCGGCTGGTTCAGCGATCGCAGCGTCTGCTACCTGGCCGCCGGCAAGCCGGTCATCACCCAGGACACCGGCTTCGGCAAGTACGTGCCCGCCGGCGTCGGGCTGCTCGCCTTCAGCACCGTCGAGGAGGCCGCGGCGGCGCTCGACGCGGTCAATCACGACTACGTGCAGCACTGCCGCGCGGCGCGTAAGATTGCCGAAGAGTACTTCGCCGCCGATCGGGTACTCGGGCGGCTCTGCCGCGAGGCCGATCTCTAGGCCCTCCCCCCGCCCCTGACGGCGGGTGTCGGTCATTTTTGTCCTTGTAGATCAATAGGTCAGAAAGCACTTGGCAAGTTGCGTCACCCTATGCTAAAAGGGCGAAGGCTGGGCAATCGGCGACGACTTTGGAGGGGTGCCGGATTGGACGCAGCGCTGGAGAAGAGGCAGGTCAAGCGGGCCTACAAGCTGTACGCCCCCGCGTATGACTTCGTCTTCGACTGGATCTTCCATCCGGGCCGCGAAGCCGCCATCCGCCTCCTCGACATCAAGCGCGGCGACAACGTCCTCGAGGTGGGCATCGGCACGGGCCTGAATCTCCCCCTCTATCCGACCCACTGCCGCCTCACCGGGATCGACCTCTCCGAGGAGATGCTGGAGAAGGCCCAGGACAAGGTGGTCGAGCTGGGGCTGGGCAATGTCACCCTCAAGACCATGGACGCCACCACCATGGACTTCGGCCAGGGGGAGTTCGACTCGGCGGTCGCCACCTACACCATCAGCGCGGTGCCCGACCCGGTCGGCGTGCTGCGCGAGATGAAGCGGGTGGTGAAGCCGGGGGGCAATATCGTCCTGCTGAACCATTTCCGGAGCGAGCGGCCCGCGGTCGGACGGCTGGAAGATCTTGTCGCCCCGGTGTGCACGAGGCTCGGGTGGAAGTCGAACCTCCCCCTCGAGCCCCTGCTGCATCAGGTGGGCCTCATCCCCGAGATCACCACCAAGGTCAATCTCTTCAACGGCTGGCGCCTCATCAAGTGCGTCAATCCCAAGTAGTCGCCGGCCCCAAGTAGGCGTCAACTTCGGTTACTGATCCGCCCGCTCCTCCTCCACCCGGCCGTTCCGCAGCACGATGATCCGCTGAACCTGTCCATGCGTCGCCTCGACCCTGATGACGTCGCCCGGTCTCAGGAGCCCCAGGCCGCTCGACTGCTCGCCCTCGGTCACCACCACAGCCGCCTTGCTCACCTCTGACAGGAGCACCTGGCCCGTGCCCGTCAGCGAGACGAATTGCCGGGCGGCCGGATCGACGTTCAAGACGGTCTGCCGCTCCGCCTGAACCGAGGCGGTCAACTGCGAGGGGCTCGGACCCGGCTCCTCCCATATTTCCGAGTCCGCGAGATGCGCGGGCGACGTCTGCATCCCGACCCCGATCGGATGGACCCGCTCGGTCACCATTTCCAGCCCGCCCAGGCCCAGGAGACAGACGGCCACCACGATACCTGAGAGAACCCGGCCCGTAGTCGCGCTCATATCCTGTCCTCCTCCGCTCGAGAAGGGAGCATCCCCAATGCCACGCGATAAGCGCTCGGAATCATTGGGCGATGGACAGCTGGTCGCGGGCCGGGTGGGAATCCTGCCTGAACTGCCGGCGGAGGAATGCCCGATGGGGGTTGCGCCGACTCGCGCGCGTTCCCATCATGGGCGCGTGGGGCCGGTCACCCGAGAGGACGCGTAGCCGTTGGACGCCGCCGCCCGGCTCGCCCTCGCGGTGCTCCTCTCCCTGCCGCTCCTCGCCGGCGCATGGACGCTGATCCTGACCACGGCGTTCCTGGCCGAGTTTCTCGGGCGGGGACGGTGGCAACCGCTCTCGGCGCTTACCCGTGAGCCCCTCGTACGTTCCCTGCCCGCAAGCGCGGGAGCGCGCCCGGTGCCTCTGGATCTCTTCGCCCCGCTCGCCCTCCGACGGGAGCCCGGGCTCGTCCTGGTTCACGGCCTCGCCCCCGAGGGCAAGGGCGACGCGCGACTGCGCGAGGCCGCGGCGCTCCTCGCGCGGGTGGGCTTCACGGTGGCGGTGCCGACGGTCGAGGGCCTCACCATGCTCCGGCTACGCCCCGAGGACGCGGCGGCGGTCGGCGCGAGCGTCGAGGCGCTCGAGACCGCCGGCTACCGGCGCGTGGCGGTGCTCGGCGTGAGTCTGGGCGCGGGCCCTGCGCTGCTCGCGGCCTCGGATGAGTCGGTGGCCCCTCGTCTCTCGGCCGTGCTTGCGCTCGGCGGGTACGCCTCCGCGGTGGAGCTGCTGCGCTACACGCTCACCGGGGCCTACGCCTTCGGTGACGTGACGGGACGGGCCGCGACGGTGCTGGAGCCGGCCATCGCCCAGTTCGCGCGCGCCAACCCCGAGCTGCTGGACGAGGCGGGCCGGAGGCTCGTGGACAATCGCGATCCCGCCGTGGTGGACGAGCTGGTGCGGGCCCTGCCGGAGAAGACGCGGGAGCTGCTCGGGGCGCTGTCTCCCGGCCTGAGGGTCGCCGGGCTCCGGGCGCCGCTCTTCCTGATCCACGGCCGCGAGGATCCCGCGGTGCCCTTCACGGAGAGCCTGCGGCTCGACGCGGCGACGCGGGCGGCGGGCCGCCCGGTGCGCACCGCCATCGTGGGCGCGGTGGGTCACGTCGAGGCCGACCTCCGCGCCGGGCTCGCCGATCTGCTGCGGCTGTGGGCGACCTTCTACGCGTTCCGGCGAACGGCGGGCTGAGCCCCTCTACTTCGGGCCCAGGTTCATGATCTGCATCGCATCGCGGACCGGCTGGTAATCCCGGTCGTCCGCTTCGACGAAGCCGTCGATGTCGTAGATCTGCTTGAGTAGCGCGGCGTGCCGCGGGGCCTTGATCGAGAGCAGCGCGCGCTTGAGCTTCGCCGCCGCCTCCTCGGGCACGCCGGGCCGCACGCAGATCCCCGCCTCCGGGATCTCCGCGGTCTCCCCCACGAAGCCGAGCTGCGCGATCAGCGCGGGATCCTTCAGGTGCAGCTCGGGTGCCTTGTCGAAGGAGGCGGCCGCGTCCACTCGACCGCGGAGCACCGATTGCAGCGCCGCCTCGTGGGTCCCGCTGAACAGGGCCTCCTTGAAGAAGCTCTTGGGATCGCGGTCGCGCACCAGGCCCTGCTTGATCAGCAACACCATCGGGTAGATGTAGCCCGAGGACGAGGCGGGGTCCACGAAGGCCACCGTCTTGCCGCGCAGATCCTCGACGCGCTGGATACCGCGGTCCTTCCTCACGTAGAAGCGGGCGGTGTACGCGGTCTTGCCCTGCCAGACGTCGCGCACCAGGATCCGGCAGCCCGCCTCCCGGTTCGCGAGCACGTAGCCTACCGGGTGCACGAAGGCCAGGTCCACCCGCCGGCTCCGGAGCGCCTCGATCACCCCCGCGTAGTCCGAGGCCACGAGGGCCCGGACCGGCACGCCCGAGAGCTCGGTCAGGGTCTTGGCAAAGGCGTCCCCCGCGTCCTTGAGCGCAGTCGGGTCGCGGGAGGGGGTGAACACGAGGGTGAGCGGCGTGGTCTGAGCGCCCACCCCGATGGCGTCCCCGCCCAGGGCGAGGAGCAGCGCGAGCGCGAGCCGACCGATGGCTTGGAGGAGCATCCGCATCGCGGCGAACGTATCACGCGCCGCGACGCTGATCCAACTCGAGCAGGCGGGGGCGAGACCGGCATCCCGCGTGCGTCTACGGCGTGCTGGTCCGAATGCCTGCAATCTCCAGGCTCTGCCGCCGGGGGCAACGGCTATCCTGTAGCAGGCTGATACCATCGTTTCGGTCTCTCTGAAGTGAGGATGGCGGGCCAATGTCGCGGCTGGGGGCGCGCCACGGAGGAGGAACATCATGAAGCTTCTAGTCACAGGGCTCACCTTCGCGGGGCACCGCCGATGTGATGTGCTTGCTCAAGGGCGAGCAAATCTCAGGGACGAAGAAGATATGAGCCGGGCGTGCATGTGACTGAGCCCCGGTTGCGCTGGCGTATCACGTGCTCGTGCGGCTGGACTCGGGAAGCGTCCTCGGCCTGGACCGCAATTGCGATCGCAAGACTACACGCCCGGTATCTGACCGGGCCGGACCCCGACCACACCACCATCACGATCGAGGAGCCGCCCGCTACTCAAGAGGAACATCTCGGTGGGCGCTCCCACACGACACACGGGGAGCCGGACTGTACCTAGGGAGCGCGGACGAGCGCCGAGGGGACTCGACGCGCCTCAATGCGTTTCTGGCATCGAAGGCAGGGGATGGGCCTGGCCTGGGACCACTGGCCCACGTGGGGCGGGTCGACTACGATAGGCTCGCCATGCTCTCCCGCGCCCAGGCTCGTGTCCGAGCGGTTTTCTGGAGCAGCCCGGCCGGGATCGCCCAGACCTACTGCCTAGAGCATCTGGCGACCGCGGCCAAGATCCCGCCCGGGCACATCTCAGATCTGGCGGTCTTTGTCCGAATCCTGCATGAACGGGGGGACTGCCAGCGACGTTTCGGAGGCTTCTGTGATGCCGACAAGCATGAGACGAGACAGACTCTCGTGTGGGGACCACCGACACGACTGGTGGCGCACGGCCTGACCTGATGATGGAGCGGCGGACCTTCTTCGCGCTGGCTGCGGGCGGCCTTCTCGCCGCGCCACTCGCCGGCGGGGCGCAACCCGCGAGGAATGTCCGGATGGGGGTTCTCATCTTCAGCACGCCGGCGTCGGACCCAAACCTGCCGGTCTTGCGCGACGCGCTCCGCCGGCTTGGCTGGATGGAGGGCGGGAACCTCACGATCGAGTATCGGTATGGGGAAGGCCGGATAGAGCGACTGTCACAGTACGCCGCCGAACTCGTCCAGCTCAAGCCGGATCTCATTTACGCCTTGGGCGGTGACGTCGCCCCGTTCGCAAAGAGCGCCACCAGCACCGTCCCGATCGTCGTGGTGGTCAGCAATGATCCTGTTCAGGCGGGTCTTGTTGCGAGCCTCGCCCGGCCGGGAGGAAACGTGACCGGGCTGACCTTTCTCCTCTCAGACCTCGCCGCGAAGCGGCTCGAGATGCTTCGCCAGGTCGCGCCAAAGACCACCCGCGTCGGGATCCTCTGGAACCCGGACCATACCGATCCCGACTTCAGAGAGACTCAGACCGCGGCGCCGAAGCTGGGCGTGGACATCGTGTCGCTCGAAGTCCGGAGGCCTGACGACTTCGAGGCCGCGTTTCGGACCGCGCTTCAGGATCGCATCGGCGCGCTGATCGTAGTCTCGTCGCGCCTCATGACGCGGGAGCGACAGCGCATTCTGGAGTTCGCCACGACGCATCGCCTCCCGGTGGCGACCGGCTGGGGGGCTTGGGCGGCAGGTGGTGCGCTGCTCACCTACGGCCCGAACATCGACGACATCATTCGCCGCTCGGCGGTGCACGTCGACAAGATACTTCGGGGCGCCCGGCCCGGAGACCTCCCGGTCGAGCAGCCTACCAGGTTCGAGTTGGTCATCAACCTCAAGACCGCCAAGGCCCTCGGCCTGACGATCCCACCGGCCCTCCTGCTGCGGGCGGATCAGGTGATCGAGTAACCGCCAGGCACTGGCTGGTCATCTGCTCGTGTGCTCGGGAGCGGGGACACTCGGAGGCTCACAGGAGGCTCTTGCCACTCATGTGAGCGGGCGGCTGATCTCCCAGCAGGCTCACGATGGTGGGGACGACATCGAATGCCGATCGCACGCCGCGGTCGCCCGGCTCGAGACCCGGCGCCCGCACATACGCCATCCCATATCGCCCGGTGTGGCCGCCGGTCCGCCGCAGCGGCACCGGCCCGATCAGCCCCAGGCGTGGATGCTCGAGGGCGGCCACCACACCGTGCCAGACGACGAGCAGGTCGGCCTCGGAGCCCGTCAAAGCCAGTGGGTCGCGGGTCCACCCGCGCTCGATGGAATCCACCACCGGCTCGCCGGTGCGCGGGTTGCGACACTCGCGAAGGATGGTCTCGATCTCCCGGCATGTCGCCTCGTATCGCGACGGCTCGACCATACCGTGCCGCTCACGACCCCGGAGATTGATGCGAATGCGCCCGTCGTAGAACGAGGGCAGCGCGAAGGCCGGCATCCGGGGCCAGTGACGCCGGTATCGCAGGGCCGGCTGCCAGTGCAGCTCCAGGCGAGCGGTCGGGCCACCGCGGGAGCGCCAGTCCGCCACTGCGGCTCGAACCCCTTTGAGAACGCCCCTGACGGGCCTCGGCAAGCGCCGCCCAAGCGGAAGAAGCGGCGAGGCAATGGGCGGCACCCACGCCTCGTTGGACCGCGTCCAGAGCTCCCCCTCCGCCAGGATCGGCACGGAGCCCGGCGCGGCGACCCACTCCGGCCGCAACGTGAGCAACGACCGACCGAAGGCGTGACGATAGAGCAGCTCAGGAAGGAGGACCATGGACGGGACATCGGAGTAGTTCGAACCCATGCCGCCCATATTGAACGCGACGAGGGCCGCGTTCCGCTCGGCCGCCATGAGATCACCGAGCAGACGATCGAGGGCCCGGTGCACGTCCACGAGCGCCCGAGCCGCCGCCGCGGCCGAGGGATGCCCGTGAAGCGGGTGGCTCGAGTCCACCCCGTGCCACAGCCCTTCGACCGCGCCGTGGATCTCACCCGCGACCGCAATGAAGAGATCCCAGCTCGGCAGTCGGTCCGTCGCGAGCCAGCACGCCGCACGAGAGCGGACGTCGAGGGCTCGGCAGAGGCCGTCACCCATCGCCTGCGTGTGGGCCGGGGAGGGAAACGGCTGTCCGTACGTCCAGTGAGATGCGGGATAGCGGCCGAATCGACCCTCGAACTCCTCCCGGAGCCCGTCCGGGCTCCCGGCGGTGATGGTCCCGGGATCGTGCGCCCCCCACCCCACGATGCCGCGGGTGTTCGGCGCCCGACGCAGATCCACATAGGGCGTGTCGAACACGAGGACCCGGCGGTCGAGACCCTCCCACCATGGAGTGAACCGGGCGCCCTCCTGCCACGCGCGGTAGCTGGACGGATCGAACTCCACCGCGGCCCAGCGACGTCCCGCCTCCGGCGACAGCCCGGAGGCCACGTGCTCCCACGCCAGCCCCGTGCGCTGCGCAGGGCCGTGGTCGAGCCGGTAGCACGCGGCGCGCCGACGCAGCTCGGCCAGGGCCGGCATCTCGCCCGCGGCCATGAGCCGCTCGGCAAGGGTCACTTCCAGGCCATCGAGGCCTACGGCCAGCACGCGTGGGCGCCCCATCGACGATTGTCCGAGGTCGAGTCTATCTCAACGCGGGGCCGACGACGATCAGGGCCTTCCTTCCTCCGTCAGCGCCGCCATTCAAGAATCGTAAGGAAGACTCCGAGTCCGCCTTCTAGCCGCTCTGCGTTGCCTATGACGTCGAACTCCGGCGCCATCTGGCGCTGGGCCGCGGCAAGGAGGTCAGGAAAGTCTCGATCGTTGAACAGTCTAGCCCGATGCGACCGGTACCCAAGGATTACCTGTATGAAGCTTGGCCTTTCGTCGCCCTTGGAATAGTCAAGGCGGATCGTGACTATGTCTCCCTCGGCCGTCGTCGTGGCCATTCCGGTGAACCGTTGGTCTCCGGGAGTCCGTTGTGCTACGCCGCTAGCCACCGCCCTCCCCACTTCTTGAAGCCACTGGTCCTTCGTAAGGCCAAAGAGTCTCACCGCGTCAGCCTTCGACAGAATCTCGATCTCGGCGGCCCCGGCCGGGCAATTCGACGCCGCGAGGAGCCCTAGGGCTGCGAGCAGGCGACGAAGTCTCGAGTGTCGGACGTAGTTCATCATGTCGTTTCGCCCTCGACCACGATCAGCCGCCAGCGACCATCCGTGGCCGGCACCGGACCCTCGACGCGGTGGCCACACCACTCCAACCTGTCGCGGAAGAACTTTCGGCGCTCAATGACCTCCCGTGGACAAGATCCGATACGCTCGCGAACTTTCTGAGCCACCCTCTACACGGATCAGATTGACGGCCTCATCGGCCGTGATGTACTGCGGCACTTTGAACTCAGCTACGACGGTCAGTCGGGGCATGGCTCCTCCCAACCGCCCCACCCGTCCCATCGCCCCACCCTGCTCATGGCCGAGTAGACTAACGCCGGGGCGCTTCCGACTGCAACAGCAGCCAATCCTCGTCGCGGCCCGGGCCATCCGGTCGCCGCGTATACTCCCCCGGCGTGAGCGCGGATACGGGGGCCTCGTCGGGAAGGACGAAACGTCACCCTACGTCGAGGGGCGGACGCGCTCCTGGCTCAGGTAAGGGTGCCGCACTACGGGGAGGGTGAGCGGGGATGGGAGCCGAAGAACTCGTAGTCCACTGGCGGGGCGCTGGTGTAGAGTCTGGCCCTCTGGCCGCTCAGCCCCGTCCCCCCCAGAAGATGCGGCCAACGGAGGGCCCCCGACATGGACTGGGGAATGTTCCTCGGAACTTTCACTGGCGGTCTCCTCGCGCTCCCTGCCAGCGCCCAAGAGAGTGGGAACTCTTGAAGTCGGTCGTCCCCGACGCGTCTCTCTTCGCGTTCCTGACCTCGCGGGCAGCTTGGGAGGGGGTATGGGGACACGTCGTGCGCGAGGCGGCGCAGCGCTCCGGCGCTACGGTGTTCAGCGCCATCGTCGGCGACTCGTTCCAAGAGCAGGAGTACCGGCGCGCCGTCGCCGCGATCGTGAAAGAGCGCGCGCACGCTGTACTGGTGGGCGACCAAGCCGAGTTCTTGGGGCGGGTGCCGCTCATCATCGAGCTGCTCGAGCAGGTGCGACTCCCAGCGATCTACCCGTATCGACCTTTCGTGGAGGCTGGCGGTCTCATCGCCTATTCAGCAGACCAGGCGGATAGGGCTCGCCGGGCGGCCGGATACATTGACCGGATCTTCAAGGGCGCCAATCCTGGCGACCTTCCCTTTCAGCAGCCGGCCACGCTCGAGTTGCTCATCAACCTCAAGACCGCCAAGGCCCTCGGCCTGACGATCCCGCCGTCGCTTCTGCAGCGAGCGGACCAGGTGCTCGAATAGCTGGGTCAACACCGGATAGCGCCGGGAGTCCAAGCAGTGGAGGGAGATCCTGTCAGCGATCCTTGGCGGAATGCTCGTGGTCTGGGCCCTACAGGGCTGTTCCGTGTCGTCCGCCGAGCAGGACGCCATTCGCCGGGCATGGGCGGACAGAGACGCCGAGCGCGCGCGGGAGTGCCACCGGGCGGGACGTGGGTTTGTTGCTGGCGGCTGTGCCGGCGGTGGAGGCCCCTGATCCGTTGACGTGTGCGGGCAAGCGTCCCTGGCTCGTCACCTGCTTCTGCGGCTGGGAGCGGGAGTCCTCGTCCGAGGGGGCGCCGGAGTCAGTGAGCACGCTCGGTCCGCAGCTCGCTCCCACGGGTGGAGAGCACGCCACTCGCGTTGAGGACCGGGCGATAGTGCAGGCGGCCAGCAGTTCACGTTGACCTAGCGCGGTACACGAAGGCCGCGGGGTGGCAGGCCCGAGTCAACGGGAATTCCGCGGGCGCCGCTCGCGCACGGCCCGCACGACCCACCCCAAGATAAGGCCGACCAGCACAAGGACGGCTCCGAGCAGCACGAGCGCGAGCGGGTCGGCGGTCGCGATCATCGCGGCGCTCGGGTCAGACGAGCGATGCGGCGCTCCCGGTCCGGGTTATCGCCACGCAATGCCCGTGCTGGCCCCCATCGCATCATGCAGGCGGGCCCGCTCGTCCGGGGTGGGGTGCGCGAAGATCACCCACATGAAGAGGACGGTCGCCGCCAGCAACAGCGCCAATGTCTCAACGGCTCGCAAGATTGACCCTCGCGGCCGCGCGCCTCAGTGGCCTCCTCGCTGATCGGCCGCGCGCCCGCCCCACACGCTCGGGGGCGCTGAGTCCGAGGGCTGGGGCGGTCGCTCCTGCCGTAGCGGTCGTAGCGCATCGTCACCGCCCCCCGAAGAGCCACGCCATGACAAGCGGTCCGATCGGGACCACGAAGCCTGACGTCGCACCAGTCACCCCGCCAACGAGATAGCCGGCCGCAGCCCCGAGCAGGGGCCCACACATGAAGGCCAGGTGCACGATGTCCATGACACCCAACACAGCAAGCGGCGTTCCAATGGGCGTCCGTGTGGCGTCGTGCGGGTTTGCGGGCGGCGAGGTGAGGGGCGCGGAAGGCAACTACCGAGGTGTGGCGAGGCGGCGCCTCGTTCGCGTACCGGGCGCACCTGAAGAATCTGCACGTGTTCTCAGCTGACGCGACACGCGATCCTGCCTAGAGCCCGAGCGCGTCGATCTCGGCTGGCGCGAGCCCCACCCGCGGGATCGAGTGGACCCGCCGCGTGGCGAGCGTTCGCCACGCGCGCTCGATGTCCGGAGTCGGGACGTGCGCCTGCCGGAGAAATGCCGTGAGCCGGTCGAGTCCCTGGACCGTGACATGACGAGGTCGAAGCCGACCACCCACTGGCGCGAACGCGAGGCGGTACTCGGCAGTAACGGGATCGATGCGGGCTTCAATCCGGACAATGTGCAGAAACCCGGTGATTTCGCCGACCATCGCTGCCGATTGTAGAGGGCCGAGCGATTCTGGCCATCATCAAGAGCGCCCGACAGGACGGAGGGAAACTGCCCTCACTCACCCGGGGGCGCGGCGCGGCGCCCGGCCTTTGCCCGAAGGGGAGAGGCCGCCGTCTTGAGGCTGTCCCTTCAGGTTCTAACCTTCTTCTGTCGCCATCTGCCGGGGCCGCGGAGGCGCACTCACGCCGGGACGCTGAGCAACGCCATCACGGCCAGCCACGAGACGTTGAAGCGCCTCCGCGTGGTGACGGATTCGTGCTAGCTCGGCTTTCAGCGCCGCGTTCTCTTTCGCAAGGTCCAGGAGCTGGAGCATGGGGTGTCCTCCCTTGCCCCAGATAGCAAGAGATGGGCCAGGGGCGAACGCATCAAATGAGCCCGAAACACCCGATACGGAGCAGGCCGCGGGCCAGTCGGACCGGAGACTTTTACCGCGCACCCCCATAATTTTCCCGGCTGGCATGCCCGGCCGCTGATGAGCCGCTCGCCTGATCATCACAGCCCGCTCGTGACCGCCCCTTGGGGCTCTAGCTGTCAACCTGAATGTTCTCGGCGACCCATTCGGTTCCTCGCAGTCTCGCCTTGACGATCACGCGGGCCCCTGGCACCAGGCCCTCCGGCCGGACTCGGGACGAGATGATGATGCGGATCTCAGGACGCTGGCCATTGGGTAGCCACCGCGCACGGTGCCAGCGTGCCCTCCTTCGGTTCGGCAACCGGCGAGTTCTTACGCCTAAATTAGGTATGTGCGGGTGGCTGGGCACGCCTCGATTCCTCCCGCCAGATCCTGAAGCAATCCTCATGCGCCAACACGTAGATCTCTGTACCGCCCTGAACCTCCCGCTCGATGCTCTCCTTCGTGATGGCTTGGCCGCAGACGCTACAGGGCCGTCCGGTGCCCCGGCGCACCGTCGAGCCCCCGCCAGCCAAGAACAACCGGCCGTCCGCTAGTCTCTCGCGGACGCTTTGCCGCAACTCATCGTCGGCACGGTCAGGACTCACGCGCCGTGCAACGGCAAACCCTGTGCCGAACACTTCAACCGTTTGCTTACGTGTTCTTGCGAAGGTGCAATCCTTGACGGGAGTAGGAAGTCGGTAAAAAGAGGCCGGGTCGATCAACCGGATCTCGCGCGTGAGGACGGAGCGTCCGCACCAGCACCTCTCGCTTACGACAAGGCCCGATCGCCGCCCTCGGCCACCGGCCGCACGCTGAGGCCGGGCGCCCCGCGGCGGAACCCCCACCCGGCCAGGCGCGCGATCAGCGTATTGCGGTGCACGCCGAGCCCGCGCGCGGCGCGGCTCTGATTCCAGTCCTCGCGCTCCAGCGCCCGCAGCACGTAGGCCTGCTCGAAGCGGTCGCGCGCGGCCTTGAGGGTAAGCGGGGCGGCCTCGCCCTCCCCGCGGCTCGACGCGACCTCGTTCAGGGCCAGATCGAGCGGTAGATCCTCGAGCCCGATCACCGGGCGGGTGGCGAGCGCCACGCTGCGCTCGACGATGTTCTCGAGCTCGCGGACATTGCCCGGCCAGTCGTAGCCATCCAGGGCCAGCAGCGCGCCCCGCGAGAGCCCGCGGACGTCCTTCTTGAACTCCTGCGAGTACTTCCGGACGAAGTGGGCGGCCAGATCAGGCAGGTCGCTCTTCCGCTCCCGCAGCGGAGGCACGCCGACCGGCACCACGTGGAGACGATAGTAGAGGTCCTCCCGGAAGGCGCGGGCCCGGATGGCCTGCCGGAGATCGGCATTGGTGGCGGCGATGATACGTACGTCCACCTGGATGGTGCGGGTGCCCCCGAGACGCTCGATCTCGCGCTGCTGGAGCGCGCGGAGCAGCTTGGCCTGCAGATCCACCCGCAGGCTGCCGACCTCGTCCAGGAAGAGCGTGCCGCCGTGGGCCAGCTCGAACTTGCCGAGCTTGCGCGAGTATGCGCCCGTGAAGGCGCCTTTCTCGTGCCCGAACAGCTCGGACTCGAGCAGGCTGTCGGGAATGGCGGCCAGATTCACGGCCACGAACGGCTGGGCGCGCCGCGGGCTCTGGTTGTGGATGGCACGGGCCACCAGCTCCTTGCCGGTCCCGCTCTCGCCGGTGATCAGCACGGTGGCGTGGGTCTGCGCCACCTGGGCGATCACCTCGTAGAGCCGTACCATCCTCGGGTGCCGTCCCACGAGCTGATCGAAGCCGTGGGCGCGATCGAACTCGGCGCGCAGGTAGCGCAGCTCCCGCTCCATGCCGCGCTGCTGGGCGGCCTCCCGCACGAGGCTCAGGATCTCGTCCACGTCGAACGGCTTGGCCAGGTAGTCGTAGGCCCCCGCCTTCATGGCATCCACCGCCATGCGCAGGTGGGGATCGGCGGTGATCAGGATGACCGGGATCGACTCGTCGATCGCGAGGATCTTCGGGAGGATCTTGGAGCCGGGCTCGCCCGGCATCCGCACGTCGAGCAGCGCCACGTCCACCCGCCGCCCCGTGAGGATCGCGAGGGCGGCGGCCCCGTCGGGTGCCTCCAGCACCTCGAACTCGTCCTGCAGGATGAGCTGCAGCGACTCCCGGACGCCCGGCTCGTCGTCGATGGCGAGCACGACCGGGCGGGGCCGATAGGCCGCCGGGGCATCACCCGCCCCGTCCGTATCCTTCCGGAGGCACTCCTGCCTTCTCACTCGTCCTCCTCTCGGTCCGCGTGAAAGTGAGCGGCAGGTTAGGGAGCGCCGGCACCGCTGTCAAGCAGATTCGTACCCTTACTGCGTCAGGATGCGATCACCGGCCCGGGGACGGGAAGGGCTCGAGCATCAGCTCGAGGATGCGCGTGGTGGCGGCGGTCACCGGGGCGATGGAGCCCCGGCGGATGCCCGCCACCCAGATGATCTCGGGACCGGCTTCGATGACCGCGGTGCGCGGGCGCTCCCAACGCGGGACGCCCGCGTCGATCAGGAACGACTTGAGCCGTCGCGGCGCGGGGGCGCCGAACGGCGAGAAGACGTCGCCACGACGGCGCGGGCGCACCGCCAGCGTGGACGGCAGCGCATCGGCGTCGAAGACGGCGCGGGCGGGTTCGCGCGGCACCACGTACCCGCCGGTGCGCGTGAGGACGCGGGCGGTGAGCCGCCCGCCGATCTCGGGCAGGTCGAGCACGCCGGGTACCGGCCACGGGCGCGGCGTGACCGCGGCCAGCGCCACCGGCCCGACGCGCAGTCGCCGACCGCTGCGCTCAACGGCCAGGCCGCCGAGACGCGTCGCGCGACGGCGCGGAGCCTCCGCGAGCAACCGCCGCAGCGCTCGCTGCGTCGGCCCCCGCAGCGGGCGGGTCTCGCCCAGCAGGGCGGCGGCCTGGCGCAGCATTTCGGCGGCCAGCTCGAGCGGCCGCTCGGCCAGCGCGCCGATGTCGAGCGTGACCCCCGCGCCGTCCCGCGTGGCCAGGCGCGCGAGGTCGGCGCGCGCCCGGTCCTCGAGGTCGGCGACCACCGCGCGGGCCGCGGCGGCCGAGCGGCCGAGCGCTTCCACCATCGTGGCTCCGGTCAGCTCCGCCATGAAGGGCAGCAGGTCGTGGCGGATGCGGTTGCGGAGAAAGCGCCGGTCGCGGTTGCTCGGATCCTCCGCCCAGCCGAGCCCGCGCCGCAGCAGATACGCCTCGATCGCGCTGCGCCGCGTCTCGATCAGCGGGCGGATCAGGAGACCGCGCGCCGGCGCGATGCCCCCGAGCCCGCGCGGGCCGGCGCCCTGCAGCAGGCGCATCAGCACCGTCTCGGCCTGGTCGTCCGCGGTATGGCCGGTGGCGATGCGCGCGGCCCCGACCGCCCGGGCCACGCGCTCGAGCGCGGCGTGGCGCGCCCGACGGCTCTCGGCCTCGAGCCCGTCCCAGGGCGGCTGCCGTCTCACCGATACCCGCTCGAGGTGGCAGGCCACGCCCAGGCTCGCGCAGAGCCGGCGGACCGCGTCGGCTTCCGCATCGGCCTCGGGCCGCAGACCGTGATGGACGTGGGCGACCGACAGCGTGAGATCGAGCGGCTCGCGGAGCACGCAGAGGATGTCGAGGAGGGCGACGGAGTCGGGCCCACCCGACACGGCCGCCAAGACAGCTTCGCCGCCACGGAGCATTCCGTGACGGCGAATGGTGTCCCGGACGCGGTCGACGAGACTAGTGGCGGTGATCAGATTGAAGCCCTACCCAGACCTCGCCGTCCTCAAAATGCTCCTTCTTCCAGATCGGCACCGTTTCCTTCAGGGTGTCGATGGCGAAGCGGCAGGCCTCGAAGGCGAGCGCGCGATGCGGCGACGACACCGCGATCATCACGCTCGACTCGCCGACCTCCAGGCGGCCGATGCGGTGCACGAGGGCGATACGGCTGACCGCGGGCCAGCGGCTCCGGATGGCCGCGCCGATCTCGCGCATCTTGGCCAGCGCCATCGGCCCGTGGGCCTCGTACTCGAGGAACTTCACGCGGCGGCCGCCCGTCTGGTCGCGCACCACGCCGGAGAACAGCGCGAGCGCGCCCGCCCCCGGGTGCTCCACCGCCCGGGCCACCGCGCGCTCGGACAGGGGCGCGGGGGTGACCTCGATCCAATCCGGCCCGGGCTCGCCCGCTCCGCCGCTCACCGGAGGAAACAGGCATAGCTCGTCGCCGTCCCCGAGCGGATGATCGGCGCCGACGTAGTCGTTGCGGAGGGCAAACAGGGTGAACGGGCGGTACGGGACGAGAACAGGATACTGGCGGGTGACCGCTTCCCAGGCGCGCTCGACGGTGCCGCCGTCGGCCAGCTCCAGGTCCAGATGGTCGCGGCCCGCCTCCTCGCGGTAGCGGGCGAACAGCCGGACCTGCACCTTCATCGAGCGAGCCTGCGCCTCGACCAGTCGGTTAGAACTGGTGAGACGAGCCGCACCCGCAGGACGACTTCACGTTCGGGTTCTTGATGGCGAACCCGGCGCCCAGCATGTTGTTGTCGACGTAGTCGATCTCGCTGCCCTGCAGATACGCGGCGCTGTGGGAGTCCACGAACACCTTGACCCCGTTCGACTCAACCACGTTGTCGCCCTCGACCGGCGTGTCGTCCCAGCCGAGCTCGTAGGACATGCCCGAGCAGCCGCCACCGACGATACGGATCCGCAGACCCCACTCGGGCTTGCCCTCCTCGAGCCGCAGGTCCGAGATCTTCTTGGCCGCCGTCTCAGTCAACGTGAGCATTCATGCCTCCTTGGGGTTCCCCGCGTCCGGGGTCAGATTGCGTGCTCATTATAGCAGATGGGTGAGGAGCCCGCCGGGGGCAGCCCCGCCGGGTCAGAGGATGCCGCCCGCGGGCAGCAGGGTCAGCTCCTCCAGCGTGGCGTTGGGGTCAAGGGTGGCCATGAGCAGGGCCGCCTCCGCCACCTGGTCGGCCCGCAGCATGCGCTCGCGGGCGGGCGCCCCCGGCGTGGCGTCCCAGAGCGGCGTATCGGTGGCGCCGGCCGAGAGCACGCCGACCCGGACCCCATGGGCTCGCATCTCCTCGGCGAGGACCCGGGAGAACCCCAGCAGTCCGTACTTGGAGGCGGTGTAGGCGGAGGAGCCGGTCAGCGTCCGGCTCGTCACGACGGAGCCCACGTTGATGATGGTCCCCCGGCGCTGGGCGGTCATGGCGGGCAGGACGGCCCGGCAGCACAGCACAGCGCCCCGCAGGTTCACCGCCAGCATCTGGTCCCAGTCGTCGAGCTTGGCGTCCGTCACCGGGGCAAACGTCGCGACCCCGGCCGCGTTCACCAGCACGTCCACCCGCTGCCACTCGGCGAGCGCATGTCGGGCCAGGGCCTCCACCGCGGCTTCCTGCCTGACGTCGGTCGGGACGGTCACGGCCCGCCCGCCCGCCTGGCGGATCTCGCGCGCGACGGTCTCGAGCTCGGCGCCGGAGCGCGCGGCCAGCGCCACCGCGGCGCCCTCGCGGGCCAGGGCCAAGGCGGCGGCGCGGCCGATGCCGCGCCCGGCCCCGGTGACGACCGCGACCTGGCCGGCGAGCTTCAAATCGAGAGCCCGCCGCGCGCCCGGATTAGCTCCATGAACTCCGCGCGCGTCCCCGCGTTCTCCCGGAACGCGCCCAGCATGGCGGAGGTGACCGCCTTGGAGTTCTGCTTCTCCACCCCGCGCATCAGCATGCACATGTGGAGCGCCTCGATCACCACCGCCACCCCACGGGGCTGGAGCACCTCGTCGAGCGTGTGCGCGATCTGGGTCGTGAGCCGCTCCTGCACCTGCAGCCGCCGGGCGAACATCTCGACCAGGCGGGGCAGCTTGGAGAGCCCGACGATCTTGCGCGACGGCATGTAGGCGATGTGGCACTTGCCAAAGAACGGGAGGAGGTGGTGCTCACAAACCGAGTACAGGTCGATGTCTTTCACCACCACCATCTCGTCGTATTCCTCGGTGAAGAGCGCCTCGTTCAGGACCTCGCGCACGTCCTGCTTGTAGCCGGAGGTGAAATAGTCCCACGCCTTGGCCACGCGGGCCGGCGTCCTCTCCAGGCCCTCGCGGGTCGGATCCTCGCCGATCTCCTTGAGCAGGTCGTGGATGAGCCGTTCCATCGCGTTTGCGTCACCGGCCATGGCGCGTCACCTCGCCGGCGTGGTCTCGCCGGAATATTCGAACACGTTGTTGGCCGTCTCGACCAGCGTGACCCGCTCGAGACGGCCCGGCGGCAGCGCCGCCTCGATCCACTGGTAGAAGGCGCGGGCCAGGTTCTCGCCGGTCGTGATGACGCCCGCGAGCGCGGGCACGGTAGCGGAGAGGTCGTAGTGGTCCACCCGGTCCAGCACCGCCGCCTTCACGGCCGCGTCCACCGTCCCCAGGTCCACCGACATCCCGGTGGCCTCATCCAGCGCGCCCGCCACCGTCACCTCCAGCACGTAGTTGTGCCCGTGCTGGCGGAAACACTGGCCGTAGATCCGGGCGTTCTCCTCGTCCGAGAGCGCGGCGTTGGCGAGCTGGTGGGCGGCGCTGAAATGATACGACCGGGTGACCGCGAAGCGGCTCATCCCCCGAAGTACTCCACGTGGAAGGTCGGGTCTTCCCAGAGCCGCAACCGGTGGAGGCGCTCGGTCCCGAGCTTCGGTCCGAGCAGGTCCCAGATCACCCGAACGAGGTTCTCGGTGGTCGGGATGGTGCCGGGCGGGAAGAGCGGATCCTGGTTGAGATCCGCGTGGTCGAAGCGGGACACCACCGCCTCCCCCACCACGCGCTTCAGCTCACCCAGATCCATGACCATGCCGGTCCGCGGGTCGATGTCACCCCGGATCGTCACCTCGAGCGCGTAGTTGTGGCCGTGGGCGACCGTGAGCGAGCCGAACACGCGCGCGTTCTCCTCCGCGCTCCACTCGGGCCGCCAGTAGCGGTGCCCCGCCGCGAACGTGAACTTC
Source organism: Candidatus Rokuibacteriota bacterium (assembly GCA_040902305.1). Lineage (GTDB taxonomy): Bacteria > Methylomirabilota > Methylomirabilia > Rokubacteriales > CSP1-6 > CAMLFJ01. The sequence continues at coordinate 43,266 of JBBDXN010000022.1, forward strand.
CGGGTGGCGTACACCATCGGGCTCAGCCTCCTCGCGTCTGCTGTCCCAGCCGCTCCTGCGTGGAGTGTACCGCGCTCAGGAAGCGCTCGGCGACGTGGCGCGGCGAGAAGCCGAGGGCCCGGCGGCGACCCTCCCGCCCCAGGCGCTTGGCCAGCTCGGTCTCGCGGATCAGCCGCTCGAGCGTCTGCGCGAGCGCGCCGGGATCGCGCGGCTCCACCAGGAGCCCGGTGGTGCCGTCGAGCACCACCTCGGGAACGGCGGCGATGCGGCAGGCGACCACCGGCAGCTCGGCGGCCATCGCCTCCAGGAACACGATGCCGAACCCCTCCTGGACCGAGGGCAGACAGAACACCGAGGCGTTCACGTACTCTTCGGCCAGCCGCTCCCGGGTGAGATCGCCGAGGAGCGCCACCGCGTCGCCCAGGCCGAGCTCCGCGTGAAGCCGCGAGAGGGCATCCCACTCCGGTCCGCGCCCGACGATGCGCACCTGGACGTCGGGCACCCGCGCGCGCAGGCCGGCGGCGGCGCGCAGCAGATCCGAGAGACGCTTGCGCGGGTACATGCGGGCCACGCTGAGCACCACCGGACGGGTGCGGGACCGGCGGGCGGCCCGCCAGAACTGGTCGTCCCAGACCTCGAGGTCGATCGGCTCCGGCACCACCGCGAGCCGCTCGGGCGGCACCCCGTACTCGCGCCGCGCCACCTCCGCGGAGTAGCGGCTCGTGACCGTGACGAGATCGGCGCGCTCCACGTTGCGCCGCTCCCATCGCGCCTGCACCGAGAGGAGCGCCCGAACCCACCCCCGCTCGTTCTTGAGCTCGTCGGCGATGATGCCCTTGAGACTGGCCACGAACGGCAGCGCGCGCCGACGCGCCCACAGGAAGCCGTCGAGGTCCACACCCAGCACCAGGTCCGCGTCGCGCGGCGGCCGCAGCGCGACCCCGGCGTTGTAGAGCCAGCGGTCGAGGGTGTGAAAGCCGGTGCGGCGGCCGAGCGGACGCACGGTGACCTTGTGCCCGAGCTGAGCCAGCCCTTGCGCCAGCCCCGCGATGCCGACGAAGGTCCCGCTCCCCTCCAGCGGATTGAGAGGGGTCGACGAGAGGACGGTGACTCGCAGACGCTACCGCCCCTGGAACCGGGGCGCCCGCTTCTCGAGGAAGGCCCGCGTGCCTTCCCGGTAGTCCTCGCTGTCGAACGTCGCGATGCCCAGGGATCGGAGGTTCTCGCGGTGGGCGTCGGTGATGCCCTCGAAGATGGCCTGGACCTGCGCCTTGGTCCCCCGCACCGACAGCGGCGCGTTGGCCGCGACCTTCTTCAGGTAGTCGTAGGTGTACGCCTCGAGCTCGGCGCCGGGGATCAGGCGCTGGATGAAGCCGATGCGGAGGGCCTCCTCCGCCTCCACGGTGCGGGCCGAGTAGAGGATGTCCTTGGCATAGGCCGGCCCCACCAGGTCCACGAGCTGGTGCACCGGATCGAGCCCGTAGATGATGCTGAGCCGCGCGGCCGGGATGCCGAACTTGGAGCCGGCCGCGGCGAAGCGAAAGTCCGCGGCCATCGCGAGCGCCATCGCGCCGCCCATGCAGTAGCCGAAGACCATCGCGACGGTCGGCTTCGGGCACACCCGGATCGAGGAGTAGGCGGCCTCGGTCTGCTTGTTGTAGTTGAGCGCGGTCGCGGTGTCCTTGCGATTCTCCTGGAACTCCGAGATGTCCGCGCCGGAGGCGAAGGCGTCGGTACCCGCGCCGCGGTAGACGATGGCGCGCACCGCGTCGTCCTTGGACAGGCGCTCGGTCACCATCGCGATCTCCGACCACATGGCGAGACTGATGGCGTTGCGCATCTTGGGTCGGTTGAACACGACGGTCGCGATGGGCCCGTCCTGCTCCACCAGGATGTAGTCGCTCATGTCGTCTCTCCCTTGGCTTGCTCGATGACCCCCGCCGCGGGCGCACGCGGCAGCTGCACGGGGACCGACGATCGCGCGAGCGGTCGGAAAGGGGTCTGGGTCACGGGCAATCAGTCTAGCGGAGGGCCGGACCGACTTCAACCGCCCGGCCCGCTTATTTGGCGATAACTTACCGGCACAGTACGATGAGGCCATGACCCTCAGGCCATGGACTCGGCACCCATGACTCTGGTCCTCGTCGGCATCGCGGCCCTGCTCTTCACCGGCCTCGCCGGCCTCGTCTATACGGTGTCGGAGCGGCGACGCCAGCGCTGGACGGAGCGGCAGTGGGAGAAGCGGGAGCGCCGGCTGAACCGCAAGCCGTAGATGGTGGCGGCGGGAGGACTCGAACCTCCGACACGGGGCTTATGAGTCCCGCCGTCGCCACCAGCGTTCTTGCAGAAAGTCGCGTATTTCCGAGCGGGTTTTCTCCTCGCCTCATGGCTTGCGGTGGGCCCAATGGGGGGCTTTCGGGTGGGTCGTAGTCACATCGTTGGACACATCGCCACTGAACCCTCTCGATCGGGATTCCTGCCCTACTAAAAACGCTCCTCCTTCCGCGGTGCCCAGCTCCGGGACGCCGCAAACGCGTATTTATACCGTGCAAGTGCGCGGAATTGTGAGGGCGGCCTGAGCGGCCCCTTGGTTGCAATAAGGGCGGGCCCCCCGTCAGCGACCAGGGTGTCTGCTTGCCGAAGGCTGCTTCCCCTCCAACAACAGCTCCGCCACTTGTCCAGGGTCCTACCTGCCCGCTCCCCGGGTCCCCGGGGGGAAAGGGCGGCAGTAGGAGGGGTGCGACTACTGGCAACTTTCCAGCGCGTACTTCGTCTTCCACTCCTTGTTGAGGGCCTCTATTCCGGAGATGTAGTAACCACGCCAGTATAGACTTCGGCTGGCCGCCGCGGAACTCCCCGGCGCGTAGTCAAAGGTTGCGGACGAAGATCCGCGCGTTGTCCACGCTCCTGCAGGTACCCGTCGAAGGAGTTGACGACCCTGGGGCCTTTGCCCCGGCTGCCGCTCGGGGGAAGCAGGAGAAGTGATGCCGTGGGCGGCTCCTTGCATGACCGCATACGACCTGCCCATTGACGAGCTCCTTCGTCCTGACGTAGCGTCGAGGGCGGCTCGCGGAGTATCCAGGGGTTCAATCGCCGCGGTCAGCGATAGCGGACCCTTCGATGCGGAAGGAGACTCGTCCCACACTCAATCACCGGGAGGGATTTCTGCATTGATCGGGGCGGCACGGGCAAGTTGCTGACATGCAGCTCGGTATGAGGAGGAAAACGGATGGCGCGTGTGTGGGTAGATTACTTGATCGCAATAGGATGGGGAGTTGTTGGTGCCGTATCGATGGCCTGTGGCCTGGGGATTCTATTGCGGGTTTTTGCCTGGCTGACTCCTATCGATGAGTGGGAGGAGATTAGGAAAGGGAACATCTCCGTTGCGGTTATTTTGGCCGCTGTGATCCTTGCCTTGGGGATCGCGATCGGTTTTGCCATCATGCCTGTTCCGGCCGCCCGATAGTACGCCATCGCTCGCCGCCGTCGCTCTTGACCACGGGGCGCGGCGGCGCTAATGTTCGCCTCGGGCACCGCCGGTTGCCGAGCGGCGTAGGGCGAGGCCGGCTATGGCGGTTTCAGCCAGGTTGCGGAACGGTGCGCATGCTGCGGATCAGGTACGCATAGGTGCGTTTGCGCGAGCGGGGTTTGGGCACCGCCAGGGTGTCGAGTTGGAAGCTCCGAACGAGGTTGTGGGCGGGGACGCTGAGTTGCTGCCAGGCACTGTTGGCGCCGTAGTGGCGGGTGGGGATGACGTCCAGAGCGAACTCGCCCTTGAGCTCGGCGATGGTCTTCTCCTGCGCGCCGCGGCCGCAGA